>NZ_NQKI01000110.1 GCF_002269125.1 Pseudomonas lundensis
TGTAACATCAACCACTTGCGCTTTCGATCTCTCGTCAGCGGGAGGCGAATTCTACAGCGTTACACGCTGCTGTCAACCCCACTTTATTCTTTATTAATCAGGTTAGTGACCCGATTAACTGCACACGCTTTTTACAAAGCTTGTACTTATACAAAAACAAAATCCCTGTCTGCGTGAGCAGACAGGGATTTTGGAATTCAATCTTGACGATGACCTACTCTCACAT
>NZ_NQKI01000111.1 GCF_002269125.1 Pseudomonas lundensis
ACGGGGCTTCGGTCATCCAGCTTTTGGCCGTAAGACGGGTGCCACGGGCGGCGCGGATTTCACCTTCGCGGTGACGGTTCAGAGCAGTTTTCATGCAGCAATCCTTCATCAAATGACATCAATGACCTAGGCTCTGTACGTAAACCCAAGAAATACGATTTTCTGTAAAATACACCGCCATTAAAGCCAGGAGGCCAAGATT
>NZ_NQKI01000012.1 GCF_002269125.1 Pseudomonas lundensis
CTCGGCATGTCGCCTGTTGCCATCTATCCCATTACATCCCAGGGTATTCGGGAAGATATTCTTAACCGCCATAACATCCCCTGCGCAAATTGACGATCCGTGTTCGCCGCCTAAGTGCGACAGGACGCTACTTCACAATGTTTGGCTTATCCGTAGGAAAACTCTCAAAAGTTATAAAAAGTCGTCTATCAGGCCTACCGATGTGGTCGGAAGGTTTTGGGGCATCTGGCCCGTTTCTGACCGCGCTTTACACGGGTGAAGGGGAGATAGAACAAGGATAACCAGCCACTTCGCTTGGCGATTGCGAAGAGATGGAGTTCAATCCTCTCCTCAGCCTCCACAGGACACACGTTCATGGCAACGCCAAAGAAACAGCACAAGCACGCGCAGCGGGCCAAGTCCAAAGCCAAACAGAATCGTATGGGCAAGCCAGCGAACGCTTCGGCTTCTGCCCAGATCGATCATCCGTTCGATGACGTGAAGATCGACCTCAGCACCTTCGACTTCCAGGACATCAAGGAAAACGGCTTCGAACCTTCAGATTTCGACGACCTGTTCCAGGCCATGAAAGCCGCCGAAACCAGCGGGCTGCAAGCCATGTGCAGCGTGTTCCTGCAATACCCGGTGCTGGAGCTGGTGATTTCAGAGGAAGAGGAAGAAGACGCCACCGATTTTCTGATGGGCCTGTTGATTGCCTTCCGCATGACCGTGCACGGTGACGACGAAGACGCCGCACTGGCCTGGGTCGAAACCCCGGCCTTCCAGTCCGCTTACGTTGAAGCCTCGCGCCTGCTGGCCGAACATAGCGCCCGTAACGCGCACTGACCGCCCTCAGCCACCCAACCGAACAGCAAGCGCTGCCAAGGTAATCAGCAACACGGGCACGGTCAGCACAATGCCGACCCTGAAGTAATACCCCCACGTGATGCGGATCCCCTTGCGCGCCAGCACGTGCAGCCACAACAACGTGGCCAGGCTGCCAATCGGGGTGATTTTCGGGCCCAGGTCGCTGCCGATGACGTTGGCGTACACCATGGCCTCCTTGATCACGCCCGTGGCGCTGCTGGCGTCGATAGACAGCGCGCCGATCAGTACGGTCGGCAAGTTGTTCATGATCGACGACAGCAGCGCCGTCAGCAGCCCCGTGCCGAGTGTGGCGCCCCACACGCCATGCGCGGCGAATGCATCGAGCCAGCCGGCCAGTACGTTGGTCAGCCCGGCATTGCGCAAGCCATAAACCACCAGGTACATGCCCAGGGAAAAAATCACAATCTGCCAAGGTGCTTCCTTGAGCACTTTGCGGGTTGAAATCTTGTGCCCGCGAGCCGCGATCAACAGCAGTAACGCCGCGCATAACGCCGAGATGGCACTGATGGGGATGCCCAGCGGCTCCAGCGCAAAACACCCTGCCAGCAGAATAGCCAGCACCCACCAACCGGCGATAAACGTGGCGCGGTCGTGAATAGCGCTGGCCGGGGAATCCAGTTCGGCGGGGTCATAGCGCGCCGGAATATCGCGGCGAAAGAACCACAGCAGCATGCCCAGCGTCGCCGCCACGCTCACCAGGTTGACCGGCACCATGACCGCTGCGTATTGGTTGAAGCCGATTTTGAAGAAGTCGGCCGACACGATGTTCACCAGGTTCGACACCACCAGGGGCAAACTGGCGGTGTCTGCGATGAACCCCGCGCCCATTACAAACGCCAGGGTCGCCGCTGGCGAGAAGCGCAGCGCCAGCAGCATGGCAACCACAATCGGGGTCAGGATCAGCGCCGCACCATCATTGGCAAACAGCCCCGAGACCAGCGCGCCGAGCAATACCATGAAGGCGAATAGCCGTTTGCCACTGCCCTGCCCCCACCGCGCCACATGCAACGCCGCCCAGGCAAAGAACCCCGCTTCATCCAGCAACAGGCTGATAATAATCAGCGCGACAAACGTGCCGGTGGCGTTCCAGATAATTGACCACACCAAAGGGATGTCGCTCACGTGCACCACGCCAAAGATCAGCGCCAACACCGCCCCCATCGACGCGCTCCAGCCCACACCCAAACCGCGGGGCTGCCAGATGACCAACACAATCGTGAAGACGAAAATCGCACTTGCTACCCACATCAAACGTTTTCCTCGCTACAGCGTTTAATTAACAGCCTTCAGGCGTGTTCACCCGCACCGTGGAGGCCGGGTTATCGGTGAGCTTACTGGCCGGGCGACGCGGACGGGCCAGCAGTTCGCCGCCGCAGTTGGGGCACAGCCCGCCCAGTTTTTGTTCTGAGCACGCGGCGCAGAAGGTGCACTCGAATGAACAGATACGTGCATGTGACGCATCCGGCGGCAAATCGCAATCACAGCATTCACAATTGGGGCGCAGTTCGAGCATGGTGAATCCTCGCAGTCACGGGGGCCATAAAATGACGTGTTCGATCGTACCGTCGATCCAGTGTTGAGCCCTTGGGCTCGCACAAAGTGCTATCAATCTGCCAGACTTTTCCTTCACGACCTGACAGATTAATTGCACTTTTTTCACGCCATGGCTTCAAAAAGTCATGAACGTCTATTTATTGCGCACGCAGAGAGCCCTGTTACACGGCATGCCACCAGTCCAACCTTCCCCTGCTGCGCCCAGCGTCCTGAATGATCTGCGCGCCGGTACGCACACCCTGCACGTTGCGCTGGAGCAGCGTTTACCGTTTTTTTCAGACACGCTCGACCTCGAACGTTACACACGCTTGCTGGGTGCGTATTTCGGGTTTTATGAGGCGCTGGAAGACCGGCTGATGCGCAGTGCGTTTATCCCGGCAGGCTTTGACCTGCATGCGCGACTCAAGACCCCTGCCTTGGCGCAGGACCTGTCAGCACTGGGCATTGACACCCAAGCCCTGCCCCGCTGCCCGCACCTGCCTGACTTGCGCAGTGAAGCCGCCACGTTGGGCGTTTTGTATGTGCTCGAAGGCGCCACCCTGGGTGGCAATGTGCTGCGTAAGAGGGTGGCTGAGCAGTTGGGCCTTGATGCCGATACCGGCGGCGCTTTCCTGTTTGTGTATGGCGAAGACACCGGCCAGCACTGGAAAGCATTTCTGGAATTTTTGGGCAGTGTGCCGCTCGATGCCACAGGGCGAAGCGAAGCCGCACAGGCTGCCTGTTCAACGTTTAGCTGTTTCGAGCAGTGGCTCGAACGCCAGGAGGTTTTGCTATGAATCCACTCGACACTGAGGCGTTTGAAGCCCTGCTGGTCAATTGCGCCGATGAACCTATCCGCTACCCGGGCGCCATTCAGCCCCACGGCTTGCTGCTGACGTTGTCTGAGCCTGACCTGCACATCCAGCAAATCAGCGACAACGTACAGCGCTTGTTTGGCCTGAGCGCTCAGGCGCTACTGGGCGAGCCGCTGGCCATGCTGACGGGCCCCGAAGCGGCTAGCGCCGTCAAGAATGCGGCCGTGTTTGCCGCCCAAGTGGACGTGCCACCGCTGGAGCTGGAACTGCAGGGCATTCAGTACGAAGGCCTGTTGCACCGCGAAGGCGGCGTGTTGGTGCTTGAGCTGGAATTGAAGCCCGACGCGGTACAGATCCAAAGCACGATGGACAAAGTGCGCAACCTGAGCCGCATGCTGCAACGCTTGCAAGCGGCCAAAACCTTGCCCGCTCTGTACGAAATTTGCGTCCAGGAAATCCAGGCCCTCACCGGCTACGACCGCGTGCTGATCTACCGTTTTCAGGAGGAAGGCCACGGCCAAGTCATCGCAGAAGCGTCAGCACCGTCGATGGAGCTGTTTAACGGCATGTTCTTCCCGGCCTCCGATATCCCGGAGCAAGCCCGCGAGCTGTATCGCACGCATTGGCTGCGGATCATTCCGAACGCCGACTACCAGCCGGTCGAACTGGTGCCACGCCTGCGCCCCGACACCGGCGAAGCGCTGGACCTGAGCGGCGCCGTGCTGCGCAGCGTGTCGCCTATTCACTGCCAGTACATGAAAAACATGGGCGTGCTGTCGTCAATGAGCATCTCGCTGATGGACGGCGAGCGGTTGTGGGGCCTGATCAGTTGCGGCCATCGCCAGCCGCTGCACGTGCCCCACGAACTGCGCATGGCCTGCCAGACAATCGGCCAAGTGCTGTCGCTGCAAATCAGTGCGCTGCAAACCCTGGAAATCAGCCGCCAGCGCGAAGCCAAAATGGACGCGCTGGTGCAGCTCAACACTGCCATGGTCAACAGTCAGGAGAATGTCTTTGACGGCCTGGCCGCAACCCCTCAATTGCTGATGTCACTCACGGGCGCCAGCGGCGTAGCGATTATGGAAGACAAGGTGCTGCACCGTTACGGCGAGTGCCCGCAACCTGATGAAATCCGTGCGCTGTACCAATGGTTCAAGGCGTCAGGCGATTCGGTGCTCTCCAGCCACAGCTTGTCCACGCTTTACCCGCCCGCCGCGGACTACAAAGACATCGCCAGCGGCCTGCTGGCCATGACCCTGCCCAAGCCGGTCGACAATGCCGTGCTGTGGTTTCGCAAAGAGGTGAAGGAAAGCATCCCGTGGAGCGGGGACCCGAATAAACCCCTCAACCTTGAGGCCAGCGCCACCGGCCTGCGCCTGAGCCCGCGCACCTCATTCGAGCTGTGGAAAGTCGAGATGGACGGTATCTCCAGCAAATGGAGCCACGGCGACCTGTTCGCGGCCAACGACCTGCGCCGTTCGGCCCTGGAGAACGATCTCGCCCGCCAAGTACTGCGTGAACAACAGGCGGTGCGTGCCCGCGATGAACTGGTGGCGGTGGTCTCCCACGACTTGCGCAGCCCCATGACCATCATCTCGATGCTCTGCGGCATGATGCAAAAAGCCTTCAGCAGCGACGGCCCGCACACCTCACGCCGCATCACCTCGGCCATCGACACCATGCAACAAGCCAGCAGCCGCATGAACGTGTTGCTGGAAGACTTGCTGGACACTTCCAAGATCGAAGCCGGGCGCTACACCATCAACCCGCAGCCGCTGGACGTGACCCAGATTTTTGAGGAAGCGTTCTCGTTGCTGGCACCCTTGGCGCTGGACAAGTCGGTAGAACTGACGTTCAACGCTGAGCCCGACCTGAAGATCCACGCCGACCCGGAACGCCTGTTCCAGGTGCTCTCGAACCTGATCGGCAATGCGATCAAGTTCACCCCGGCAGATGGCAAGATCGGCGTAGCGGCCATGTCCAATGGCGATGAAATCGTGTTCAGCGTGCGCGACTCCGGCAAAGGCATTGCACCTGAGCAGTTGCCGCACATTTTCGAGCGCTACTGGACGGCCAAAGAGGGCAATGCCGCCGGCACGGGGTTGGGGCTCTACATCTCCCAAGGCATCATCAAGGCCCACGGCGGCCAGTTGCTGGCCGAGAGCAAGCCGGGCGAAGGCAGCGAGTTTCGCTTTACCGTGCCGAAACTCGCCTGACAACGCCCCGGCTACGGGTTGGCATCACTGCGGCAGTCGCTGCCGGGGTTCGGGGCTGTGATCGATTGCGACGCGATCGGCCGCCTCGTACCTCGCCAGCGTATTGACCGGCTCAGGCAAACGCGTTGATGAACCAGGTGATCATCGGGATCGCCACGATGTCGATCAAGACCGCGCCACACAACGGCACGATGATGAACGCTTTGTACGAAAACACTTTGTAGTGATCGCAGATTGCGCCCATGTTGGCCACGGCATTGGGCGTGGCACCCAGCCCGTGCCCCATGAAACCTGCGCACAACACAGCGGCGTCGTAGTTGCCGCCAAACAGGCGAAACAGCACAAAGATGCACAGCAGCAACATGATCACCACTTGCACCACCAGAATCACCAGCAACGGCATACCGAGCTGTTCCAGCTCCCAGAATTTGAGACTCATCATGGCCATGGTCAGGAACATGCCCAGGCTGACATCACCGATGGTGCTGACCGCATGGTCGGGCAGTTCTACCGCCTGGGTACGGTCGTTGAGGTTGCGCAGCACGATCGCGACAAACATGGCGCCCACGTAGCTCGGCAACACGATGCCCAAGTGTTGCTGCAAGCTACCGCCCAGCCAGAAGCCCACCACCATGATCACCACGATGCAGGTCAGCAGGCGCAGTAGCGTAGCTGCGTCCAACGCCGCAGGCGGTGTGTGGACCGCACCTTCAAACGCCTTAAGCGAGCCCGCGTCTTCCGCTTTGACACTCAGTTTGTTGCGCTCGATCAACCAGCGCGCCAACGGGCTGCCGAGCAAGCCGCCCGCCACCATGCCGAAGGTAGCCGCCGCGAGTGCTGCGGTGGTCGCCCCCACGGCACCCAGGTTTTCGGCAATCGGGCCAAAGGCCGCTGCCGCGCCAAACCCGCCTTCCAGCGAAACCGCGCCCGCCATGATGCCCAGCAACGGATCGATGCCCAGCGCCTTGGCCACGCTCACGCCGACCACGTTTTGCACCAGCGCCAACCCCCAGCACGCACCGAGGTAGATGAACAGCAGCTTGCCGCCCTTGCGTAACAAGCCCAGGCTGCCGCCCAACCCGACGGTGGTAAAGAACGCGACCATCAAGGGGGTTTGCAGGCTGGTGTCGAGGGTCAGGTCGAGCAGTTGCCGATCGCGCAACAGCCAAATCAGCAAGGCAAAGCCGAAGCCCCCGATCACCGGCGCGGGGACGCAGAGTTGGCGCAGCCAGTAACTGTGTTTTTTCAGTTGGGCACCCAGGCCCAGCAGGAGCAACGCGAGAGCGAGGGTGCTCAGCGCATCCAGTTGGAATGTCAGCATGGCGAATTTCTCTTTTTTTTATGATTCAACAAGCGGGTTCAGGAACGAGGGGAAAACTTAATTAATCAGGCTGGCCAGCAGCCGCGCGCCGATGCGGGCGGTTCTGTGGTCGATGTCGAGGCCGGGGTTGAGCTCAGCAATGTCGGCCATGCGCACTTTGCCGCTGGCCTTGGCGCGCCGCACCAGGTGCTCGACGATGTTCAGGTCGACGCCGTGCGCCGACGGGGCGCTCACGCCCGGCGCCTGGCTGGCAGGCAACACGTCCAGGCAAATCGTCATGTAGAGGTGATCCACACCCTCCAAGAAGTCATCCAGCGCGGTTTCCAGTGCGGGCATGTCCCAACTGTTCATGTGCCGGTCGAGGCGGTAACGCACGTTCAGCCGTTCGGCCTGTTCGAACAGGGCCTGGGTGTTGTTCAACTGGCTGACGCCCAGGCAGCAATACGCAAACGGCATGTTGGCGCGCTGGCAGTACTCGGCGATTTGCCGGAAGGGTGTGCCGGAGCTGCTTTGCTCGGCGTGGCGCAAGTCAAAGTGCGCATCAAAATTGAGAATGCCAATGCGCGGTGCGGGGGTTTGCATGCGCAGGTAATCGGCAAGCCCGCTGAAACTGGCGAAGGCGATTTCATGCCCACCCCCCAGTCCCAGTGGCAAATGCCCTTGGGCCAGCAGCTCACTGACCTGCGCCGCGTAAGCGTGTTGTGCGCCTTCGAGGTCGCTGCCCACACAGGCTACGTCCCCGGCGTCATACAACGGCGCGCTGCCGTGCCACGCCAGATTGGCCAGCGCCGAACGCAAGGCCGGTGGCCCCAGACGCGCGCCTGTGCGGCCTTGATTGCGTTTGACGCCCTCATCACTGGCCAGACCAATGAGCGCCGCGCCCGCAGGCACATTCGGCAACAGCGGCTTGATCCATTGATGCCAGCGCAGGGCACCCTGCCCTTCGGCGGCGTCAATACGGCCTGTCCACAGGGACATGTCAGGTACAACGGTCATGCGAAAACTCCCATTACATTCAATCCAGGCGAGCGCTTAAGCGCAGCGCGACGTCCTGCGTCCAACGGATCAGGCGCTCACTGCGTTGCTGGGCACGAAAGGCTGGGGCCATGAGGCTGATGGCGCCTTGCAGGCGCTCGCGGCTGTCGATCAAGGGGGCGCTGACGCCCCAGATGCCGTCGTCGATTTCACTGAGGCTCACGGCGTAACCCTGAGCGCGGATCTGCTCAAAGCTGCGCCGGTAATCTGCGCACGCCGCCTCGTCGACGCCCTGGCCGTGCAGTAAGGCCAGGCTGTGAGCCGGGTCCATGTGTGCCAACAGCACACGTGCCGAAGCGCCCACCAACAGCGGCTGGGCGAGGCCTTTTTGGTAGCAGCAGCGCAAAGGTTGCGGGCTGTCGACCAATTCGATGCAGATCGCCTGACCGTTGCTGGGCACCATCAGCGCCACGCTTTCCTGGCTCAGGTCGGCCAGCCGTTTGAGTTCGGGCTTGGCCAGCGTGACCAGTACCGCCTCGCGGTCGAATTTTTTTGCCAACTGCAAACAGGCCGGGCCCGGCAGGTAGCGGCCCTGTCCGTTTTCTTCGGCCAGCCCCCAACGCAGCAAGGTTTTGAGGTGGCGGTAGGTGCTGCTCAGTGGCTGGCCCAGTTGCGCAGACAGCTCGCGGGCAGAGATGGCCTCGCCGGATTGCCCCAGCGTGACGAGGATGTGCAGCAAGCGATCTGTTGGCGTGTTGTTGTTCATTGTCGGCCCCATGCTCTTGATCGCATGGTGCACGGAGTTTCCCATTAGCTGAAATAGCATTCCCACAGAGTGAGAAATACCCCGCAGATAGTGATCAACGGTCGTGGCGGAGGGCGTTATTGAAGGCAAAAAAAGACCGCCATCCGTTTCGATGGCGGTCCGGGTGGAACTCAACCGCTTGAGCCGTCCTGGCGTCAGTTGAGTACCGGTGCCCCCATTCTTTCAATTCGACGACGACGGGCGACCAGCAGGCCCGCCGTGACCACAAAGAGGCTCAGCAAGCCGGTGGCGATGATCTCGACCTGATGCGCTTCTTGAAACAGCATGACGGTCAAAATTGCCACGATGAACACAATCACCGCCCACGTCAGGCCCGGAAACAGCCACATCTTGAACGCAATTTTTTCGCCCTGAGCGGTGCGCTTCTGACGCATGCGCAGTTGCGAAACAGCAATCACCAAGTACACCAACAAGGCGATAGCGCCGGAGCTGGCGAGCAGGAATTCGAACACCGCCGACGGCGCCACATAGTTGGCGAACACCGCCAGAAACGCAGCACCAGTGGACATCATCACAGCCCAGTAAGGCGTACCGCTGGTATTGGTACGCTTGGCCACAGCCGGGGCGTCACCGCGGTTGCTCAGCGAGAACAACATGCGCGACGAGGTGTAGAGCGCCGAGTTCAGGCAACTGGTCACGGCAATCAGCACCACGATATCGACGATCAGCTTGGCGTTCGGGATGCCCATGCGATCCAGTACGGTCTGGTACGAACCAACCTGCGCCAGGCTCGGGTCGTTCCACGGCACCAGCGCTACAACCAGAAAGATCGACACGAGGTAGAACAGGCCAATGCGCCAGATCACCGAGTTGGTGGCCTTGGTGATTTGCTTGCTCGGGTCTTTGGATTCCGCCGCCGCGATGGTGACGATTTCAGTGCCCATGAACGAGAACATGGTGGTCAGCATGGCGGCCAGTACCGCGCCCATGCCGTTGGGCATGAAGCCAACGGTGTCGACCAGATGGGAAACGCCGCTGACTTGGCTGTTGGGTAAAAGGCCAAAGATCGCCAATACACCCAAAATAATGAAGCCAATGATCGCCAGCACTTTCACCAGCGCGAACCAGAACTCGAACTCGCCGTAGTTCTTCACGCTGAACAGGTTGGTGGCGGTCAGCAATAAGGTGATGACCAGGGTAAACACCCAGATCGCCGTGTCCGGGAACCACGCGTGGAGAATGGTGGCGGCCGCGTTGGCCTCCAGCGGAATCACCAAGACCCAGAACCACCAGTACAACCAACCGATGGTGAAACCGGCCCAGTGACCAATGGCACGGTCGGCGTAGGTGGAGAACGAGCCGGTATCGGGTGAGGCCACAGCCATTTCGGCCAGCATGCGCATCACCAGCACAACCAGCGTACCGGCGGCGGCGTAGGCCAGCAGCACGGCAGGGCCAGCCTGCGCAATGGCGTGACCGGAGCCCACAAACAGGCCGGCGCCGATGACGCCGGCAATCGACAGCATGGTCACATGCCGTGGCTTGAGCCCTTGTTCCAGATGGTTAGAGGATTGCGTATTGCTCATTGCGACTACCTTTGATTGAAGCCATTCCGAGCACCTGCGTTGACTTTCGTAAAAAGTAACAAACACAGGCGTTTAGAATCCTTGACGCAATAAGTGAGCCAAAATGTGACAAAGTGCCGTTTTCTGCGGGCTGCAAAGGCACTTCGAAAAAATCGCAGTCGCTTTAGCGCAAGGCTTTGGATGTCATTGTTACCGTAACACTCAGTTACATCCCACCCAAACGCACCAACATTACCCATTTGCGCCCCATGAGCCCAAATCCGGTGCGCATCTTCGACCTTTAGTAGGTTCGTGCTTCCAACGAGTGGCCAAAACTGGCACCATCGCGACCTTTTTTACGCGATACCTGTCTGGTTCAAGGGCAAAACACCGGCTCGGTTGTTGTCAACGCGACAGTCTGCTGTCGCAATGCGACCAACGGCCACCGGTATGCTTTTTTGTGCCCGTGTAGCAGTTGGTGGCGCTTATAGCCCTATGCTAGCTTGGCCATCGCCAGGACGGCCGCCCAACAGCAGGATCGCACCCGAACACAATGAGGACCGCACATGGCTTTGGCCACGCCCGCGCTTGAAATCCGCAATTTGCACAAACGCTACGGCGAGCTTGAGGTACTCAAAGGTATCTCGCTGACCGCACGCGACGGCGACGTGATCTCGATCCTGGGTTCTTCCGGTTCCGGCAAATCGACGCTGCTGCGCTGTATCAACCTGTTGGAAAACCCTCACGAAGGCCAGATCATCGTGGCCGGTGAAGAGCTCTCGCTTAAAAAGGCCAAGAATGGCGAACTGGTTGCTGCCGATGGCAAGCAAATCAACCGCATGCGCAGCGAACTGGGTTTTGTATTTCAAAACTTCAACCTGTGGCCGCACATGAGCATCCTCGACAACATTATCGAGGCGCCACGCCGGGTACTGGGGCAAAGCAAAGCCGAGGCCATTGAAGTGGCAGAAGCGTTGCTGGCCAAGGTCGGCATCGCTGACAAACGTCACGCCTACCCCTCCGAACTGTCCGGCGGCCAGCAACAACGTGCCGCGATTGCGCGCACGCTGGCCATGCAGCCCAAGGTAATTCTGTTCGACGAACCGACATCGGCACTTGACCCGGAAATGGTCCAGGAAGTACTAAGTGTGATCCGCGCACTCGCTGAAGAAGGCCGCACGATGCTGCTGGTTACCCACGAGATGGGATTTGCCCGTCAGGTGTCCACCGAAGTCGTGTTTTTGCACCAGGGTCTGATCGAAGAGCAAGGGTCGCCTGAACAGGTTTTCGATAACCCGGTTTCAGCGCGCTGCAAACAATTCATGTCCAGCAACCGCTAACGGAGCAACACGAATGCAGAACTATAAAAAGTTTCTTCTGGCCGCTGCCGCCACGCTGGTGTTCAGTGCGAACGCCTTGGCTGTGGATAAGTACAAAGTCGGGATCGAAGGGGCTTACCCTCCGTTCAACTCCAAAGACCAAAGCGGCAAGATCGTCGGATTTGACAAAGATATTGCCGACGCGCTGTGTGCAAAAATGAAGGCCGAGTGCGAGGTGGTGACCTCGGACTGGGATGGCATCATTCCTGCCCTGAATGCCAAAAAGTTCGACTTCATCGTTTCGTCGCTGTCGATCACCGACGAACGCAAAAACGCTGTGGATTTCACCGACCCGTACTACTCCAACAAGCAGCAGTTCGTGGCAAAAAAGGGTGTCGAGTTCAAAACTGACATCGACTCGCTCAAAAGCAAACAACTCGGCACCCAGCGTGCGACACAGGCCGCTACCTGGCTGGAAGACAACATAGGCGGCGACATCTCGCTCTATGACACCCAGGAAAACGCTTACCTCGACCTGTCCTCTGGCCGGGTAGATGGGCTGCTGGCCGACAAGTACGCGATTTATGGCTGGTTGAAAGATGACCCGGCAGGCAAAGACTACGAGTTCAAAGGCGAGCCAATCAACGAAGACGACAAAGTCGGCATTGCGCTGCGCAAAGGCGAAACCGACCTGCGCACCAAGTTGAACCTTGCCCTCAAAGAAATCAAAGAAGACGGCACCTACAAGAAGATCAACAACAAGTATTTCCCATTCAGCATTGAATGACCTGCCTGACCGGCGCGCCGCAAGGCTGCGCCGGTCCCTAGCAAAGCCTGCCTATTTATGACTATCGACTTATACGGATTCGGCCCGGCGCTTGCCGCTGGCGCGCTGATGACCGTCAAACTGGCACTCACGGCGCTGTGCCTGGGCCTGGTGCTGGGTTTGCTCGGCGCATTGGCCAAAACCTCCCCATACAAGCCTGTTCGCTGGCTGGGCGGCACATATTCGACGCTGGTACGCGGCGTGCCAGAGCTATTGTGGGTGCTGCTGATTTATTTCGGCAGCGTGAATGCCGTGCGCGCGCTGGGCGAGTTCATCGGCATGCCCGACCTGACCCTCAGCGCCTTCGCGGCAGGTGTCATCGCGTTGGGCCTGTGCTTCGGCGCGTATGCCACTGAAGTGTTTCGCGGCGCCATTCTGGCCATCCCGAAAGGCCACCGCGAGGCGGGTCTGGCGCTGGGTTTGACCAAACCACGGATTTTCACCCGGCTGGTCTTGCCGCAAATGTGGCGGATCGCCCTGCCCGGACTGGGCAACCTGTTCATGATCCTGATGAAAGACACTGCGCTGGTGTCGGTGATCGGCCTGGAAGAAATCATGCGTCAGGCTCAAAACGCCGTGACCTTCGCCAAACATCCGTTCACCTTCTACATGGTGGCTGCGGTGATGTACCTGGGCCTGACGGTTCTGGCCATGGGTACGATGCATGTGCTTGAAAAACGCGCAGCGCGCGGCTTTGTGAGGAGAACGTAATGGTCTGGGAACTCTTCATCAAGTGGCTGCCCAAGCTGATTCAGGGCGCGACCCTGACCCTCGAATTGACGGCGCTGTCGGTCATCGCCGGGCTGATCGTCGCCATCCCGCTGGGCATCGCCCGTTCGTCCAAGCTGTGGTACGTGCGCTCGCTGCCTTACGCGTACATCTTTTTCTTCCGCGGCACGCCACTGCTGATCCAGCTGTTTCTGGTGTATTACGGCCTCGGGCAGTTTGAAGCCGTGCGCGACAGTGTGTTGTGGCCATACCTGCGCAGCCCGTTCTGGTGCGCGATCATCACCATGACCCTGCACACGGCGGCGTACATTGCCGAGATCCTGCGGGGCGCGATTCAGGCCATCCCGCCGGGTGAAATCGAAGCTGCCCGTGCGTTGGGCATGTCGCGTTTCAAGACCCTGATCCACATTGTCCTGCCCCGCGCCGCACGCATCGGTCTGCCTGCCTACAGCAACGAAGTGATCCTGATGCTCAAGGCCAGTTCGCTGGCGAGTACCGTGACCCTGCTGGAACTGACCGGCATGACCCGCACCATCATTGCTCGCACGTACCAGACGGTGGACATGTTCCTGATTGCCGGTGTGATCTATCTGGTGATGTCATTTGTGCTGATTCAGGGTTTCAAACTGCTGGAGCGCTGGTTGCGCGTCGATGCCTGCCAGGGCCGTTAAGCCGGACGTGTTGCGGGGTGAGTCGTTGCTCGCCCGCTTCCGCGCACTGGACACCTTCCTCAGCCAACATCAACACCTGTGGCGCCCGCGTCCATTCACGCAACTGAATCTGCCGTGGGAAGCGCAACACCCCGAACTGGCGCAGTGGCTGCGCCAGCGTTCGTTACAGGACGCCGAAGACAGCCACAACCAACCTCACGCGTTGCCCGCCCCCGCGCCGTTCCCGGTGCTGGCTGCGATGTCGCACGCCTTGAGCGCCGTCACGTCCTTGCCGACGCAGGCGTTCAGGCCAGCATTGCCGCGTTTGCAGGTCGACGTGCCAGGGCGTAAATGGCAGCAAATCGACGCCTTCGCCCAGTGCCTGACGTTTCAAAACGCCCCCACTCATTGGCTGGACTGGTGCGCAGGTAAAGGCCATTTGGGCCGCCGTCTGCTCAGCTCAGGGCAGCAATTGACGTGCCTGGAATACGACCCGGCGCTGATTGAGTCCGGGCACTTGCTCAGCCAGCGTCACCACCTCGATGCCCGCCACGTGCAACAAGACGTGCTCACGGCCGAGGCCGCCGCACAGTTGACGGCCGACATGACCCCGGTGGCGCTGCATGCCTGTGGCGACCTGCATGTGCGGCTGTTGCAACTGGCGAGCGCCGCAGGCTGTGGACAACTGGCGCTTTCACCCTGCTGTTACAACCGCATCAGCACCCCCAGCTATCAACCGTTATCCACAGCCGCCCGCGCTTCGAGCCTGTTGCTGTCCCGGGAAGACTTGAGCCTGCCCCTGAGCGAGACCGTTACCGCAGGCAGCCGCGTACGCCGCCAGCGTGATGAGTCGATGGCGCGGCGTTTGGGGTTTGATTTGTGGCAGCGTCAGGCGCGGCAATGTGACGAGTACTTATCCACACCGTCATTGCCGAGCACGTGGCTGAGCAAGCCATTTTCTGTGTATTGCGAGGCGTTGGCAGCGCTGAAAAACTTATCCACAACCGGCGTTGAAGACTGGACTGCACTGGAAAAGGCGGGATGGCAGCGGCTGGCACAGGTACGCAACCTGGAATTGGTGCGCGGCTTATTTAGGCGCCCGCTGGAGTTGTGGCTGGTGCTGGACCGGGCGTTGTTCTTGAGTGAGCGCGGCTATGACGTGCAACTGGGCGCATTCTGCGACAGCCACCTCACCCCGCGTAACCTGATGCTGCTGGCGCAGCGCTGTGGATAACTGACGCCAGCAAGGGGCCTGCCTTTAGGGCTACAAGGCCTAGGAGCCGCGGTAAGTCGAGAAGCCGTACGGGCTCAGCAGCAGCGGGATGTGGTAGTGCTGATCGACGTTTTTCACGTCGAAAATCACCGGAATCTCAGGGAAGAAGGTGTCACGTCCGGCTTTTTTGAAGTAGTCGCCGGTCTTGAACACGACGCGGTACTCGCCGGTTTCCATGGCTTTTTTGGCCGGGAACAGCTCGCTGATACGCCCTTGTTCGTTGGTCACGCCTTGCGCCAGCGGCTTCCAGCTTTCACCAACGTGCTGCTCCAGCGTCACGTTGACACCCGGCGACGGCAAGCCGTTCTCGAGGTTCAACACATGCACGCTCAAAGGGTTGCCTGCGGCCAGTGCCAGGCTGGACACCGCGCTGAGGCTCAAAGCGGCCATCGTCATACGTAAAGATTTCATCGGTCATCCTCCAATTAATAACAATTAACGCTCAATCGTCAGGCCAACGGCGTGAGCGGCTTTGATTGCACACGCCTCGTCCTGCTCGGCCCCACCGGCACCGGCCACGCCCAACGCTCCTACCAGTTCATTGCCGGCAAACAGCGGGACACCGCCGCCCAACAGCAGCAACTCCGGGATGGAATTGAGGTTAGAGGCTTCGGGGTTGGTGCGTGCCCGCTCGGCAAACAGCCGGGTCGGGGTTTTGGTGGACAGCGCGGTGTAGGCTTTGCGCTGGCTGGCCAATAAGTTGTGCGGCCCGACACTTTCAGGTCGCATGGTCACCAGTGCGTTACCACCCCGGTCCAGCACGCTGAAAGCGCCGGTGCAGTGCGCGAGGGTGGCATCGGCCAATTGCCGCGCCGTGGTCAGATCCAGCTCCGCATGCCGCGGCAATGCAGGGGCGGCCTGAGCGTTGAGGGCGACGACCATGGCAGCGCCTGACAGCAGGGTTTTCAGCATCATTGGGCTTGCTCCTGAATGAATGACACCACCTTACCCGGCGCTGTTCGTCAGAACCCCGTCAGTTGGATTACAAGTTTGTAATAGGCAACACTCGCGAAGGCGCCTAGCCTGTGCAGACGATTGATCGAGGTGTGCGATGCGTTTGTTAGTGGTGGAAGACGAAGCCAAGACTGCGGATTTTCTGGCCAAGGGCCTGAAAGAATCAGGCTTTGCAGTGGATGTGGCGTTGAACGGGCTGGACGGGCGTTACTTTATCGAGCAGCAGGAATACGACCTGGTGATTCTTGATGTGATGTTGCCGGGGCTCAATGGCTGGCAGTTGCTGCAATTGATCCGCCAGCGTGGCGCCACACCGGTGTTGTTCCTGACGGCCAAAGACGCCATCGAGGATCGCGTGCGCGGTCTTGAGCTGGGCGCCGACGACTATCTGCTCAAGCCCTTCGCCTTCGCTGAACTGCTGGCACGGGTGCGCACCCTGTTGCGCCGTGGTCCGATGCGTGAAGCCGAGTCCTATACCATCGCTGACCTTGAAATCGACGTATTGCGCCGTCGCGTCAGCCGGGGCGGCCAGCGCATCAGCCTGACCAATAAAGAATTCGCGCTGTTGCATTTACTGGCCAGCCGTCAGGGCGAAGTGCTGTCACGGACCCTGATCGCTTCGCAGGTCTGGAACCTCAACTTCGACAGCGACACCAACATGGTCGAAGTCGCTGTGCGCCGATTGCGCTCCAAGGTCGACGATCCCTACATGCCAAAACTTATCCACACCGTGCGCGGCGTCGGTTATCAACTGGAAGCGCCCGATGAGTAAATCCATCACCTGGCGACTGGCGCTGGCGATTGCATTGACCTGTGCGCTGGTGCTGAGTGTGATCGGGGTGTTTCTGTATCGCTCGCTGGCGTCGGAACTGGCGCTACGGGACGATCAGGCCTTGCTCGGGCGACTCGAACAGATGCGCGCCTTGCTCCACGACAGTGACAGCCTCGAAGCCCTGCAAGCACGCCCGCGCCTGTACCAGAACATGCTGGGCAATCAGGACAGCGTGCTGCTGGTAAAACGTCAGGATGGCGGGCAAGTCATCGCCATCAACCCGCATCGACAAGCCCTGCCCACGCTGCCGCCCATCGCCAAAGACCGTGCGCCACAGCGGGCCGACATCCAGACCCTGGATGCCACCGTGCTGTTGGCGGGCATGGCGCAAGGGCCTGCGGGCGAAACCTTGAGCGTGATGGTGGGTAAACGCCTGGAAGAGCGCGAGCACATCCTCGCCCGCTATCGCCTGAACTTGTACGTCGCCATCGGGCTGGGCACGTTGCTGGCCTTTGCTCTGGGCGGCCTGCTGTTGCGCCGTGGCCTGAAACCGTTGCACACACTGGCGCAGGCCATGCGCGGCATCAACCCGCGCAGCCTAGACCAGCGCATGGCTGTGGATAACGTACCCACCGAACTCAAAGAACCCGTGCAGGCGCTCAATGCCATGCTGGCGCGACTGGAAGACAGCTTTGAGCGACTGTCCCAGTTCTCGGCTGATCTGGCCCATGAGATCCGCACCCCCCTGCACAACCTGCTGGGCAGCAACAGCCTGGCGCTGAACCAGTCGCGCAGCCCGGCGGAATATCAGGAAGTGCTGGCCTCGAACATCGAAGAGTACGAACGCCTGAACCGCATGGCCGAAAACCTGATGTTCCTCGCCCGCGCCGAACACGGGCAACGTCCGTTGCACCTTCACCCGTTGAATCTGCGGGACGTGGGCGAAGAGCTGTGCGATTACTTCGATGCCCTGGCCGAGGACCGTCAACTGCGCCTGGACAACCAGCTCCACGGAATGCTGACGGCGGATCTGCACTTGCTACAACGGGCCTTGAGCAATCTGATGGCCAATGCCGTGCGCCATGCCGAGCCGGGTTCAACCGTCAGCTTGCTGCGACGGGATGAACCGGGTTATTGCTGGATCGGCGTACACAACACCGGGCCGACCATCGAACCGCAGCACTTGAACAAATTATTCGACCGTTTCTACCGGATCGACCCGTCGCGAGCAGAACCGGGGGACTCGGGTGGTTTGGGGCTGGCGATCGTGCGCTCGATCATGCGCTTGCACGACGGCGAAGTCCGGGTCAGCAGCGACGACAGCGGGACGTTATTTGAGTTGGGATTTACCAACGCGTAATGCCCAAATTTGCTGATCTTTTGGGGCCATGCGAGCGCTTTAAAAACACCCGCAACCCCGATGGCGCCAGCGTTGCAGCAGATACCGTGAAAATAGTCTGATATCAGGGGTTTACAAGCCAAAACATCCCGGTATACTCGTCGCCCATAACGCCGGTATAGCTCAGTTGGTAGAGCAACTGACTTGTAATCAGTAGGTCCCGAGTTCGACTCTTGGTGCCGGCACCATACGAAACACCGAAAGAGGCTCACCGCAAGGTGAGCCTTTTTTGTTTGTGCCGAAAAAGTCCCGGAACTCATTCCGTGCTTCCCCCTCTGTCGTCGATGCCGAGCGCTTCATCAACGGTCGCCTGCCCTCTCAAACCCTCAGTGAAGGGTCGACATCATCCACTAGTGTTAATTAGCCATCATCTCCTTTAATATCGCCGCGCTTTTGCGTGCATGGCGCTTAGCCATCATTCGCTTTGAAAAAGCACATGCACGGAAGCGCCTGGATTATCAGCCGATGTTTAAGGAAGAATTTGTGTCCTCTGTTCTATTCCGTAAAAGCCTGCTTGCCCTCGCCATCACTGCCTGTGCCCTGCCTGTTCAAGCGCAAACGCTGCAACTGACCGATGCTGGCATGACCCTTGAACGCCAGCAGTTCAGCGAAAACGTCGAAATCACCGGGTCGATGAACCACTCTCAAGAGGGCGTCGAGGCGCTTCATATCCTGGGTTCCGACTTCGCCAAAGACCTGGTCTTCAACGCCACCATTACCTCAACCCATAGCTCGGGTGGCGGCATCGACATGGACAGTTGGTACAACCCCAACCCGTCGAACGGTGACGTGATGTGGGCCAACAATACGATCGGCGGCAACCTGATCAATAAAGGCAGTGTCAGCTCCCAAGGCAATGGCGCAACCGCGTGGTTGATTGATCCGGCCGTGGTGGGCGGTGATGTCATCAACGAAGGGTTGTTGAGCGCTAAAGGCGAACCGGATGTGGGCGAGGACGACCGTGACGTCTCACGGGCTGCGTATATTTCTGGCTCGACGCATATCAACGGTGATTTCAAAAACACCGCCTCGGGCAAGATCATCGCTGAAGGCACGGGCGCCAAAGCCTTTCAGATGGAAGGCGGGCAACTGGATGGCCGTCTTATCAACAACGGGCTGATTCACGTCACCGGCGAAGGCAGCACTGCCATCGATGTGACCAGTTCCGAACGTTGGAACGGCGTGAGTAACATCAATGACCGCGCTGATGTGCGCGGCATCGAGAACAACGGCACTATCATTGCCACCGGCGAAGATGCTGAAGGCATCCGTGCCGACGGTGTCAGTTTCGCCAGCGAGCAAGCCCACATCGTCAACAACGGCGTGATTCAGGCACAAGATGCCGCCATTGTAATCGGCGGTTTTGATATCGATGGCGTCAATCAGGGCGGCGCGCTGAACGTGGTCAACAACGGCACCCTCTTGTCTCAAGACGAAGCGGTAGATGCCTCGGAAAGCGACGGCCGTGTTTACCTGACACTGGGCGACGGCAGCAAGACCACCGGTAACCTGATCGACCTGAGCATGATCGAAGTGACCGGTAACGCTGCGTTCACAGGCACCGACACCACGGCAGACGGCGCCAACATCCGCATGAAAAATAATGGCTGGGTGGATGTCGGCAGCACGTCGTCGCCCGCGCACCTGGACCTCGGCCTGCCCCACACCACGCTGGATGGCAACCTGTACGTGGCCGGTAATTCGTCGCTGGGGCTGAACCTGAGCGCTGCCACCGATGCCCGCCGCCCTGTGCTGGCCGTCAGCGGCACAGCCGAATTCGGCAAAGGTTCGCAGATTCAGCTGGCCGCCAAAGGCAACGACTTCCGCACAGAGGGCACCACTTACACATTGGTGCAAGCCAACGAGCTGCAAGACAACGGGCTGAGCGTCACCAGCAGCTCGTCGCTGCTGAATGTCGACAGCTACGTGGTTGAGAACAATCAGATCGTAAGCAAGGTCACTGCCAAAGGCGCGGCTGAAGTCGGCAATGTGATCGCTGACATCGGCGGCTCGCATAACGCACAACAGGCTGGCGCGGCGTTCACCGAAGTCACCCGCCAATTGGCACAGCTCAGCCCGCAAGACCCGCTGTTTCAGCACTACGTCAACGCTTCCAACAACCCTGAAGCGCTGAAAAAACTGGCAGAACAACTGGCGCCAGATGTGAACGGCGGCGCCACCCAGGCGGCGACCACCAGCCAAACCTTGATCAGTAACGTGACGGGCAACCGTACCGGCGGCGGACGCGGCCTGTCGTCTGGCGACACGCTCAAAGAGACCGGCGTATGGGTGCAAACCCTGTACAGCGATGCCAATCAGGACATGCGCGATGGCGTGGCCGGGTTTAATGCGTACAGCCGCGGGATCGCGGTCGGCGCAGACGGCAAGCTCAACGATCAGCTGACGCTGGGTCTGGCGTACAGCTACTTGAACACCGATGTGAACGGCAAAGCGGGCAGCAAAACCGAAGTCGACAGCCATGCATTCACCCTGTACGGCGGTTTTGAGCAAGGCAATTACTTCGTTGACGCGGCGCTGACCTACGGCATGAACGACAACGACAGCCAGCGCAGCATCGGTAACACCAAGGCCAAAGCCGACTACGACAGCAACCTGTTCGGCGTGAACATGGTGGGCGGTTACACCTACCACATCACGCCCGACCTGCTGATCGAGCCACGCATCGCTGCGCGCTACAGCCTGGTAGATATCGACGGCTACCGCGAAAAGGGCTCGTCGGCTGCATTGAAGGTCAAGGATCAACGCTACGAAGTGGCAGAACTGGGCGCAGGCTTTCGCGTAGCAGCCAGCTACCCGCTGGGCCAGGGCACACTGACGCTGCAAGCCAAGTTGATGGCGTTCCACGATTTTGCCGCGGATGAAGCCAGCAGCACCTCGACCTTCACCCTCGGTAATACGCCGTTCGTGACCAGCGGTGCCAACGCCGTGCGCAACAGCTATGAAGCCGGTGTAGGCGCCGATTACCGCCTGGGTGCCGTGACGCTGGGCCTGAGTTACGACTATGTCGGCAAATCAGGTTTCGACGCCGATACCTTCTCGGCCAAAGTGCGTTACGACTTCTGATGAAGCCTTCAGGCCCCAACCCGCGCTCGCGGGTGGGTGTCTGGCCGTTGGGCATGGCGTTGTTGTTTAGCGCCCTGCTCGGCGGTTGTCAGACGCCACTTCAGGCGTTGCAGGAACAGGCATCACGCCAGCAGCAACGGCTTGATGTTATCCACACCCCGAATTTTCCCTTGATGCTGGCCCTGCCCTCGCCAGCGCCCGTTTCGGCGCGCATTCGCGTGTACCTGGAAGGCGACGGCCATGCGTGGGCGACGCCCCGTCAGCCAAGCCTGGACCCCAGCCCTCACGACTTGATGATGGCACGCCTTGCATTCAGCGATCCCGTGCCGAGTGTGTACCTGGCGCGTCCGTGTCAGTTTGTCAGCGCCCGCGCATGCACCCCACTGATGTGGACGGATCGGCGTTTCAGCCCCGAGGTGTTGTCGAGCCTCGATCAGGCGCTGGATCAGATCAAGGCACGGCTGGGCAATCAGGACTTTGAGTTGGTGGGGTATTCGGGCGGCGCTGCGTTAGCGTTGCTGCTGGCCAGCCAGCGCGAGGATGTGGCGCAGGTGCAGACGCTGGCCGGGAACCTCAGCCCGCGTCAGTGGGTGGCGCTGCAACAGCTCAGCCCGCTGACCGGATCGCTTGAGCCACTGGACAGGCGCCAGCGTTTGACCCGGATCGTCCAGCGGCATTTTGTGGGCAGCGATGATCGAATCGTGCCGCCCGGGCTGCTCGTTCGCTACCGTCACGCGCTGGGCGCTGCACGCTGCCTGCAATCGGTTGTGGTGCCCGGCGCCAGCCACGGCAGCGGTCTGGAACAGGCCTGGCGCCAGTGGCGCGATCAACCGATTCTCTGTCAGCCCTGAAAACCAAAACGCCCCGACCGGTGATCCGGCTCGGGGCGTTTTTCGTTCAGCGGTTCGGCCTGCAGCGCAGGCCGGCGGCATCAGAATACGTTGATCGGGTAATCAACGAAGATGCGCAGCTCGTTACCTTCTTTGTTGTACTGGTCGGCGTTGTTCGACACGCGCAACCATGAGCCGCGTACGCGCACGCTCAGGTCTTTGACCGGGCCGCTTTGTACGACGTACTTGGCCTGGTTGTAGATTTCGCGCTCGGTGCCACGGCCACGGTCGGAACCGTCGTCGATGTTGCTGCCGCGCACGTAAGCGATGTTGTAGGTCAGACCCGGAATGCCCACAGCGCCGAAGTCGAAGCCATAACCCAACTGCCACGAACGTTCGTCTTTGGCGTTGAAGTCGGACCAGTAGGAGTTGGCCAGCAAGATGGTGTTGCCGCCGTCGCCCACGCCGCCTGCGTTGCGGTAGCCGCCGTAGGGGTAGCCGATTTCGCCGGTGCTTTGCTGGTACGCCAAGATCAACGAGTGAGCGCCGAACGCGTAGGTGGTCGCCAGGCTCCAGATTTTGTTGTCCTGACCGTCGACTTCCAGCACATCGCGCGCGTAATCGGAGTTGACGTGGGTGCGGTAGCCGTTGAAGTCAAACGTCAGCGACTGTTTGTCTTGCAGCGGCAGCACGTAGGTCATGCCCAGGTATTGCTTGCGCAGCACGTCTTCCATGTCGGAGGCGTACAACGAGGCGGAGAAGTTATCGGTGAACTTGTAGCTACCGCCGAACACGTTGATGCTTTTCAGGTCGCCGCTGTCACGGGCGTCGGCGCTTTTACGCGACTCGGCGGTGAAGCGACCGACGTTGAGTTCCAGGCCGTCGATTTCTTTGGAGGTCAACAACGTACCGGTGAAGCTTTCTGGCATCAGACGCGAGTTGTCGTACATCAGCACCGGCAAGGCAGGCATCTGGTCGCCGTACTTGAGTACGGTGTTGGAGACGCGGAACTTCACCGCAGCGCCGGCCTTGGCAATGTCTTTGGCCGCTTTGCCGCTATCGCCAACCTTGAAGAAATCGATACCGCCAGCGCCACTGAGGTTACCCTCGCTGCCCAGACGCAGTGCGTAAATGCCGAAAGCGTCCACACCCACACCCACGGTGCCTTGGGTGAAGCCGGAGGTGAAGGTGCCCAGGAAGCCTTGGCCCCACTCGGCTTTGCGGTCTACGCCGTTTTTGTAGTCGCGGCTAATGTAGGCGTTGCGCGCCAGCACATTCAGATGGCTGTCTTCTACAAAACCTTTTGCGTCAGCTTGATCGTTAGCCATGGCCTGGGTAGCACTGAGTACGCCCAACGCGAGAAGACCTATCCGTTTGTTCAACATATTATTTTCCTTATTGCTGGATAAAGGCGCGCTGTGGGTTTCAAGCTGAAACATTGAGTGGTGGTTGCTTCACATAAACAAAAAAGGCCGGCACAAAGACACAATGCTGGCCTTTCGAAGAGTTGGTGTATGGCTTATAGCCACAGGCGTTGGCAGGAATCCTATCCGCCGTTACATCCGGGTGTCAATTTGATGAAACTTCCATCGCCTTTGAATGTCAGGCGATCCATTGCCACCACGCCCGGTATTACTCCGCACACCCATCCAGACCGCAGGCTGGCGCCGAGTTGGAAGGCTTATGGGCACCAGTAGCGGCCAGTTGTCGCAGCCATTGGGCGAAGGCCTGCGGGTTGCCCAGCCAAGGGCTTATATCCACAACCTGATACAGCCTCTCACGCTCAAGCACCAATGTCGGAAACCCTTGGCCGCCCACATCGGCCAGTAACCTGCGACTGGCTTTGAAGTGCGCGCGCGTGACCTCGCCGTTGCACGCGTCATACGCCGCGAGAAACGCATGCACATCCAGGCCCATTTGCGCCGCCACGGCCATCAGCACGTCTTCATCTGCAATCCGGCGCCCTTCGACATAGTGAGCAATCTGCAAACGCCCCAGCAGGTCAAGACCGCGCCCGGCCAATTGCTCGGCGGCCAAGACGGCCGTGGTGGGCGGCGCCGAATCGAAGACCGCGCTGGTGTCGCGCAACAAGCCATCGAAGTAGGCGTCGCCAAACACCTGCCCGGTGTGTTCGGCAATGCGTTTGTCATGGGGCATTACATAGTCACGCAACTGCGCGGACACCGGACGCCGATGACTGTCGATCATCATTCCGCCGCTGTGGGCGACCACCGGCAAAATGGCACGGGCAGCGTCAATCAATGGCTTGGCGCCGTAGCACCATCCGCACAGGGGGTCGTAGATGTAGTGCAAGGTCGTAGCAGCGGTCATGAACAGTCTCAAGCGGGGTAAACATCAGGTGGCAAGCCTAGCGCCGAGACGTGCCCTGAAAAAACGCTGAAAGGGTGCTTAGTGTATTTCGTGAATCGTTCAGATCCAGTGTTTACTACGGGTTAATCGATACAGCAACATTCAGACACAAACTTTCCGCTGAAGCAACTGGTAATGATAAACAGATACCAACAAGAACCATTATCATCCGCGACCTAAAAAATAATACTCGCTTTAACCTTCACGGAAGTTTCTCAACCATGCGTTCCCTCTGCCGCTTTACGCCCTTTAAATTGGGGCTGTGTGCATGCCTGTACGTCGGATTCAGTAGCGCTGCCACCACCCTTCCCGAAACCTCGGTCAATGCTACCGAAACCGACCTCGATGACCCGCGGGTCAAAGAGGTCACGACCGCGACCCGTACCTCAACACCCCCGCGGTATGTGCCGCAAGCCATTGATTCGGTCAAAACCAGCAACCTGATGGATTACGACATCAACACGCTGGGCCAGGCCTTGAGCGGCATTCCCAACGTCAGCAGCACGGCGGACACCCGCTTCGACAGCTTGCGCATTCGCGGCTTTGACGCCAGTAACGACTTTTACCTCGATGGCATTCGCGACGACAGCCAGTACGTGCGCGACTTGCACAACATTGAACGCATCGAAGTGCTCAAAGGTCCGGCCGCCGTGCTGTATGGCCGCGGCAGTCAGGGCGGGATCGTCAACCGCATCAGCAAAATGCCTCAATACGGGCGCCCGTCCAGCATTCAGGCGCAAGGAGGCACAGACGATTTTCGCAGCCTGTACGCCGACCTCAGCGCCGACCCGAGCGACACCCTCAGCCTGCGCTTGAACATGGGCAACGAAGACAAAAACAGCTTCCGCGATCATGTCAGCGGCAACCGCCAACTGTTTGCGCCGTCGATGAGCTGGCAAATCACCCCGGACCTCAATTGGTTGGTGCAGTACGAATACAGTCGCTACAACCGCACCCCGGATCGCGGGATCCCGAGTGTTGACGGACGGCCTGCCGATGTCAGCCGGGGTACTTCGTATGGCGGGCAGAACGACTTCATCGACGACAAGACCCAAAATCTGCGTTCACGGCTCACCTATGAATTGAACGGGAACTGGCAACTGCGCCACACCCTGGGCATTTTCACGCTCGACAGCCAGTTCGAGAACACCTACCTGACCGGCTACGACGCCAAGACCCGCAAGGTGAGCCGCCAGAGCTGGCAGCAAGACATGACCACCCGCAACGTCTTCAACAACCTCGAATTGGAAGGTGTGTTTGATACGTTCGGGTTGGAACACCGCCTCCTGACCGGTCTGGAGCTAGGCAGTCAGCGCCGTGACCCCACGCTTTACAGTGCCAAGGGCGTGCCCGGCGTGGACCTGTACAACCCGGATCGCCGCCTTCGCCCGACAGGCCCGATGGTGCTGTCCAGTGACAACCACACCGAGGTCGAAAGCCAGGGCCTGTATGTACAGGACCAGATCCGCCTCAACGATCAATGGCAGGTACTGGCCGGGTTGCGCCATGACCGGTTTGAAGTCGATACCACCAGCAACCTGAAAAGCATCTCGCAAACCCGTAACAGTCACGGCACCAGCCCGCGTTTTGGCGTCGTCTGGACGCCGCTGGAAAACCACGCGTTCTATGCTTCGTGGACCAAAACCTTCTCCCCGGTGGGCGGCGGTTTGATCGGCATCACGCCGGGTGCATCGGGCAACACCAATGACCTGAGCCCCGAGCTGACCAAGCAAAAAGAAATCGGCGTGAAAAGTGACTGGCTGAACGAGCGGCTGAGTACCACGCTGGCGGTCTACGAACTGGCGCTTTACAACCGCCGCACCAAAGACCCGGAAAACCCGGAAATCACGTTGCTGTCAGGCTTGCAGCGTTCGCGGGGCATCGAGCTGACGGCCAGCGGCAAATTGGGCGGCAACTGGTACATGCGCGGGGGTGTCGGCGTGCAGGACGCCACCGTGGTCAAGGACAACAACGGCTTTGAAGGCAAGCGCATCAATGGTGTGGCCAAGCGCAACGGCAGTCTGTTCCTGACCTGGAAACCGGAAATGGGCTGGTACGCTGAAACAGGTCTGACGCTGGTGGGGCAGCGCTATGCCGATAACCAGAACACTGTAGTGCTACCGGGTTATGGCCGTTGGGATGCATTGGCGGGATATCGGGAAAAAGATTGGGAGGTCAGCGGCGCGTTGACCAACCTCACTGACCGCGACTATTACGCGTCCGCCACCAGCGGTTCGCAAATCATGCCCGGCGAACCCCGCAGCTTGGTGGTGACTGGCAAATACAGCTTCTAAACGTTGAACCTGTAACCGTGGCGAGTAACGCGGGGTTGCCTGGGGCACCGCCTTCGCGGTCTCGTGCCTCGCCAGCGGCGACAGTCAACGTTTCAACTCATCAACACACCCGACAGGGCCTCCAGTTCTGCCTCGCTGAACAACCCGGCCGGGTAGCGTTCGCGAAGAAGTTGATAGGTAGACTGGCCTGGCTGGTTGCAGGGTCCTTTGCGTTTAAACCAATTGGCCAGAACGACAAGCGACTCGTGACTCACAGGTTGTGGTCGCGAACCTCGCTCGCAAAATACGTTCATGACAGCGCTCTCCAGGTACTTGAGCGGCAAATGTACTCAAGGTGTGTGACAGAACATCGCCGCGAGTAGCGCGACATGCCCGGCATGGCTCCCTTTCAAGATTTTTAACAAACTCTTTTACAAAATTTATACGCGTAATTACGGACTCATTTTTTGACCTGAAACAAAAAACCCGCCGTTATTGCAAACGGCGGGCTTTTTATTCATTCAACAAAGCTACAAGGCGTCTGGATCAGGCCTTGTGGGGCGCTGGCTGTTGTTGCGTCAGGCAGTGAATATTGCCGCCACCCAACAACAACTCGCGACCCGGCACCATCACCACTTCGTGTTGCGGGAAGAGGTCTTGCAGGATGGCCTTGGCCTGGGCGTCCATCGGGTCATCGAAGCTTGGCGCAATGATGCCGCCGTTGACGATCAAAAAGTTCACATAAGAACCGGCCAGTCGCTGCGACGGGTGGCGGTCCTGGCTGCCCACCACTTTGTCGACGCCATCGCACTCTTCCTGGGTGGCATACAGTGGCCCCGGAATCGGCATTTTATGCACCACGAATGGGCGGCCCTTAGCGTCGGTGCTGGTCAACAGCACATTCATCGCCGCGTGGCAGCGCACATAGTTCGGATCGCGCTCGTCGTCGGTCCAGGCCAGCAACACTTCACCGGGGCGCACGTAACAGCAGAAGTTATCCACATGGCCGTCGGTTTCGTCGTTGAACAGACCGTCCGGCAGCCAGATGATTTTGCTCACTGCCAAATTGGCGCGCAGCACGTCTTCGATTTCTTCGCGTGACAAATGCGGGTTGCGGTTGCGATTGAGCAGGCACTCGGCCGTGGTAATCAGCGTGCCTTCGCCATCGACATGAATCGAGCCGCCCTCGAGCACGAAACGCTCGGTGTAATAACGCGGGCACCGCTCGATTTCCAGCACCTTGCTGCCCACCTGCTGGTCGCGGTTCCACGGCGCATACAGACCGCCTTCAAAACCGCCCCATGCGTTGAAATCCCAGTTCACGCCGCGCACTTCGCCGCTGTCGTTAATGACGAAGGTCGGGCCGC
This sequence comes from Pseudomonas lundensis, assembly GCF_002269125.1. GTDB lineage: Bacteria > Pseudomonadota > Gammaproteobacteria > Pseudomonadales > Pseudomonadaceae > Aquipseudomonas > Aquipseudomonas lundensis_A. The sequence goes on from NZ_NQKI01000012.1 coordinate 27,905, forward strand.
TGTCACGCACCCAGGCGTCATCGCTGGACATCTCGACCACACGAATATTCGGCACATCCAAGCGGGCACGGGCATTTTCGTACTGACCGGCCGACACACAGACCGTCACCGGCTCAAAGCGCGCAATGGCCTTGGCCACAGCGGCGTGCGCGGCCTGAGCGGGCTTGCCACCCAAACGCCAGTTGTCCGGGCGCTCGGGCCAGATCATCCAGGTTTGGGTGTGCGACGCCCATTCGGCCGGCATGTAAAAACCGTCTGCGCGGGGCGAACTGTGCAAAAGAGTGGTCATTGAAATCAGGGCTCCAAAAATCCGTCGAGGTTGGGTTGAGCCAGCGCACGGCCCGCCATCACAGAACAGTGGACGTCCGGTGGGGCGGACGTCAACACGCAGCCCTCTTATAGCCGACAAATATCTACTTTTAAAACGTTTTCAGAGGATCGGTACGTTTAAATTGGTTTTTAGGTCGATATATATCGATAAATTCAGGATAAATGCCTTAACCCTTTGCCTCATTCATTCCCTCACCTGCTCAGTAGCACTTGCACCGCTCCGCGCATCCCCACAAGCTATGCGCCAATTGTTTGTACACCGTCAGGGAATAAGGGATATCCACATGCGCATTTTAGTTACCGGCGGCGCCGGTTTTATTGGTTCAGCTCTGATCCGTCACCTGATCCAGAACACCGGGCACGAGGTCCTCAACCTCGACAAACTGACCTACGCCGGCAACCTTGAATCGCTGCACAGCATTGCCACCAACACCCGCTACGAGTTCGTGCAGGCCGATATCGTCGACCAGGCCACCGTCAGCGCTGTAATTGAGCGCTTCCAGCCGGAGGCGATCATGCACCTGGCGGCCGAATCCCATGTTGACCGTTCCATCGACGGCCCGTCGGACTTCATCCAGACCAACATCGTTGGCACCTACAGCCTGCTGGAAGCCACGCGCGCTTATTGGCTCACGCTTGAAGAACCGGCGAAAAGTGCGTTCCGTTTCCACCACATTTCCACTGACGAAGTGTATGGCGACCTGCATGGCGTGGATGACCTGTTCACTGAAACCACTCCGTATGCGCCAAGCTCGCCGTACTCGGCCAGCAAGGCCGCTTCGGACCACTTGGTCCGCGCCTGGAACCGCACCTACGGCTTGCCGGTGTTGCTGACCAACTGCTCGAACAACTACGGGCCATTCCATTTCCCGGAAAAATTGATCCCGCTGGTGATCCTCAATGCACTGGCGGGCAAACCGCTGCCGGTCTACGGCAATGGCCTGCAAGTACGTGACTGGTTGTATGTGGAAGACCATGCCCGCGCCCTGTTGAAAGTCGTAACCGAAGGCGTGGTGGGCGAGACCTACAACATCGGCGGCCATAACGAGCAGAAGAACATCGACGTGGTGCGTGGCATCTGCACCCTGCTTGAAGAGCTGGCACCTCAGCACCCGGCTGGGGTGGCACACTTCGCGGACCTCATCACCTTCGTCAAGGACCGTCCGGGCCACGACCAGCGCTACGCCATTGACGCCAGCAAAATCGAGCGCGAGCTAGGCTGGGTGCCGGAAGAAACCTTCGAAACCGGTTTGCGCAAAACTGTGCAGTGGTACCTGGACAACCTTGAATGGTGCCAACGCGTTCAGGACGGTAGCTATCAGGGCGAGCGTCTAGGCTCTACAGAACCTAAAGACCTGATTGCATGACCATGGGCTCGCCTGAATTGAAAATTCTCATCAGCGGTAAAACCGGCCAAGTGGCCATGGAGCTGCAAAAACGTCTGGCCGATTTGGGCGAGTTGATCGTGCTGGGTCGCGATCAACTGGACCTGAGTCAGCCTGAGCAAATCCGTGCGCAGGTGCGGGCACATGCGCCTGATCTGATCATCAACGCAGCCGCCTACACGGCCGTGGACCAGGCCGAAAGCGACGTCGACGCCGCGAATGCGATCAACGCCACAGCGCCCGGTATTTTCGCTGAGGAAGCCAAGGCACTGGGCATCCCGCTGATTCATTACTCCACCGATTACGTGTTTGATGGCAGTAAAGAATCGCCCTATACCGAAGACGACCCAACCAACCCGTTGAGCGTCTATGGCCACAGCAAGTTGCTGGGTGAAAAAGCCATTGCCGCGACAGGGTGTCAGCACCTGACACTGCGCACCAGTTGGGTCTACTCCTCGCACGGTAAAAACTTCCTGCTGACCATGCAGCGCATGCTGCAAGAAAAACCGGAACTGCGCATCGTAGCGGACCAGATCGGCGCGCCTACGTGGGCGGGCACCATTGCCAACAGCACGCGGGCCTTGATTGAGCGCTGGCAAGCAGGCAACCCTGGCCCTTGGGGCGTTTACCACCTCACGGCCCATGGCCAAACATCATGGTTCGGCTTCGCCCAGGCCATCGGTGAACAGTTGCTGGCGCTGGACAAGCCATGCGCCGTGCTCGAAGCCATCCCTTCGAGCGCCTATCCAACGCCTGCCAAACGTCCGCTTAATTCACGACTTGATTGCAGTCGGCTGGCGGCTGACTGGGGCGTTACGCAGCCCGACTGGCACACGGCGCTGCGCGAGTGCATGGCCGAGCAAGGCTAAGCATCGGACGCGGATAGCTAAAAACCGCAGGTATACTGCGCCGTACTCTTGCGGCGTAGTTTCAACATGATCAAAACCCCTCCCGTGCCTCGCAGACCTCGCTGGCGCAGCCTCGCATTACTGGCCTTGTGTCTGGCGCCGTGGTTGTGGCCGTTGCAGCATCTGGCCGAGCGTTATTACCGCAGTGAACTGGCCGGGCAAAATCGCCAGACCCTCGATCTCTACGTCGCCAACCTGCTGGGCACGCTGCATCGCTATGAAGTGCTGCCGCAAATCCTTGGTGAACTGCCTGCCCTGCGCGCCCTGCTGGCAGACCCGGAAAACCCGCAAATTCTCAGCCACGCCAACCAGTTGCTCAATGAAATCAGCACCCAGACAGGGGCCGAGGTCATGTACCTGATGGATGCCCACGGCGATACGCTGGCCGCCTCTAACTGGGACAAGCAAGACAGCTTTATCGGCCGCAACTTCGCCTTTCGCCCTTATTTCAGTGAGGCGATGGACGGCAAACTGGGGCGTTTCTTCGGGCTGGGCACCACCTCCGGCAAACGCGGTTATTTCTTTGCCGCGCCCGTCGTCGAGGGTGACAAGAAAATCGGCGTGCTGGTGGTCAAGGTCGACCTCGACCACACCGAGCGCCTGTGGGGGCAAACGCCGGAACAACTGATGGTCACCGACCCCAATGGCGTGGTCATTCTGACCTCGCGCCCGGAGTGGCGCTTCAGGGCCACCCGCGAACTGACACCGCAAGAGCAGCAGTCGATCTTTGCCATCCTGCCCTACCCGACCCGCGACCCGAAGCCGCTGAACCTGAACCTCAGCAATTGGTTGGTACAAACCCAGGGCATCGACGAAACCGGCTGGAGCGTCAACATCCTCGCCCCGCGCACCTTGATCGACCGCCCGGTACGCACTGTGCTGGCCATCGGTGGCGCCACGCTGCTGGTGGTGATGTTGCTAATTGGTTTGATGATGCAGCGTCGTCGTCACTACATGGAGCGCATCGCCTTTGAAGCCAAGGCCCGCCGCGAACTGGAAATGCGCGTGGCAGAGCGCACCAGCGACCTTGAAGGGCTGAACCGGCGCCTGCGCGAAGAAGTGCTGGAGCGCGAACATGCGCAACAAGAACTGGTACGTGCGCAGGACGATCTGGTGCAGGCCGGCAAGCTGTCTGCGCTAGGCACCATGTCAGCGAGCATCAGCCACGAGTTGAATCAGCCGCTGGCCGCCATCCGCAGCTACGCCGAAAATGCCGAGGTCTTGCTGGACCACCAACGCATCGACGACGCACGCGGCAATCTCAAGCTGATTAACGAGCTGACTGGGCGCATGGCGTCGATCATTGCTCACCTGCGGGCCTTTGCGCGGCGCGATCGCCATGCCCCGGAAAGCGTCGCCTTGCAACCTGCGCTGGATGACGCGCTGGCCTTACTGGCCAAACGTCGTCGCAGCATGGAAGTCGAGTTGATTCGCGACTTGCCTGCCGCCACGCTCTGGGTTGAAGCCGGAGAAACACGCCTGCGCCAAGTGCTGGGCAACCTGCTGGCCAATGCCCTCGACGCGCTGACCGAAAAAGGTCCGCCGAGGCGGTTGTGGTTGAGTGCCGAATCCACCCCGGAAGGCGTCACCGTGTGCATCCGCGACAACGGGCCGGGTTTCTGCATGGAGGCGCTGGGCCGCGCTGGCGAGCCGTTTTACACAACCAAAACCCGAACCCAGGGGCTAGGCCTGGGCCTTGCCATTTGCGACACCCTGATTCGAGCCTTTGGCGGCGAATTGCTGTTTGCCAACCATAAGGAAGGCGGCGCCTTAATCACCCTACGACTGCGCGCAGGCGCGCCGGGCGTCAGCCTGCAAGCTTCAGAGGATTCCAGGTCATGAGCCAACCCATCGACGAGAAGGTCCAGGTCATCCTGATCGATGACGACCCGCACCTGCGTCAAGCGCTGTATCAAACCCTCGACCTCGCAGGCCTGAACGTCCTGCCGCTGGCCGAAGCCACCGGCCTTGCCGGGCGCATCGAGCGCAACTGGCCGGGTGTGGTGGTCAGTGACATCCGCATGCCCGGCATGGACGGACTTGAACTGCTGGCCGAACTTCACGCCCAGGACCCCGAACTGCCGGTGTTGCTGATTACCGGCCATGGCGACGTGCCCCTCGCGGTACAAGCCATGCGCTCCGGGGCCTACGACTTTCTGGAAAAACCCTTTGCCAGCGACGCTTTGCTGGAGGGTGTGCGCCGCGCCCTGGCCTTACGCGCGCTGGTGCTGGACAACCGCAGCCTGCGCATGGCCCTGAGTGACCGCCAGCAACTGAGTACGCGGCTGGTCGGCCTCTCGCCCCCGATGTTGCGCCTGCGCGAGCAAATCGGCGCACTGGCTGCCACCAAGGCCGACGTGCTGATTCTGGGTGAGACCGGCTCCGGCAAAGAAGTGGTCGCCCGGGCGTTGCACGACTTGTCGAGCCGCCGCGACGGCCCGTTTGTGGCAATCAACGCCGGGGCGCTGGCCGAATCCGTCGTAGAAAGCGAGTTGTTCGGCCACGAGCCGGGCGCCTTCACGGGCGCGCAAAAGCGCCGGATCGGCAAGTTCGAATTTGCCAATGGCGGAACGCTGTTCCTCGACGAAATCGAAAGCATGAGCCTGGACGTGCAGGTCAAGTTACTGCGCCTGCTGCAAGAGCGCGTCGTCGAACGCCTGGGGGGGAACCAGTTGATCCCGCTGGACATCCGCGTGATTGCTGCCACCAAGGAAGACCTGCGTCAGGCCGCCGATCAGGGCCGCTTCCGCGCCGACTTGTATTACCGGCTCAACGTTGCCCCATTGCGCATCGCCCCGTTGCGCGAGCGTGGCGACGATGTACTGATGCTCTTCAAGTACTTTGCAGACGAAGCCAGTGCCCGCCACGGCCTGACCCACAACGTACTGCAACCGGCACAACGCAGCTTGCTGCTGCGACACGCCTGGCCGGGCAACGTACGCGAACTGCAAAACGTCGCCGAGCGTTTTGCATTGGGGCTTGAGCTGGCGCTGGACAATGAGTCTGCCGATGCCCCGCCATCGTCTAGCCTTGAAGGTTCAGGCAAGTTGAGCGAGCAGGTCGAGCATTTCGAGAAAAGTCTGATCATGGCCGAACTCGAACGCTCCCACAGCTCCATGCGCAGCCTGGCCGAAGCGCTGGGCGTGCCGCGCAAAACCTTGCACGACAAGCTGCGCAAGTACGGCCTGCACTTTGAAAGCGGCAGCCACGCCCACCCCGATGAACTTGAGTGATTTGACCGAAGAGGCCTGCATGAACTGCGACAGTCGTTACCTGGAATCCATTCTCCACCACGACATCCCGCTGACCCGCGAAATGGGCCTCAAAGTCCTCGGCTGGCATGACCGGCAGCTGCGCCTGCAGTTGCCGCTGAGTGCCAACATCAACCACAAGAGCACCATGTTTGGCGGCAGCCTGTACTGCGGCGCGGTATTGGCGGGCTGGGGCTGGTTGCATTTGAGGCTACGCGAAGCAGGCATTGAAGACGGGCACATCGTGATTCAGGAGGGCCATATCAGCTACCCGCTGCCGGTCACGCAGGACGCGATTGTGCTGTGCGATGCGCCGGACGAGGCGGCATGGAACAAGTTTTTGAGCATGTACACACGCCATGGCCGCGCACGCCTGACACTGCAAACCCGGGTCATCAATACAGACGGCGAAGAAGACGCCGTCCGCTTCAGCGGCCAGTATGTGTTGCATCGTTGACCCTGGAACGAGGGGCAATACCGATTAGGTACGGGCAAGCTGCAACAGCGTCTCGCGTTCAACCTTATAGACGGTGACACCAAAAGTTGGCGGGGAGACGTTGGTACCCACCTAAAGCAGACTGCTGCGAAGTCCTAAGAAGTAAACCAACTCACTATTCAAGGGGTCACCCAGTATCGCCATAGCCGCGATCGATTGATCTGGCGTTAGTTCATGCTCTCCCTCAGGGACATCACCCAGGGTGGTCCAGCCCATTGCAGCGAGTATTGCTGGCTCTAACTCTTGTGGGACGCTTTTCTTGTACTGCAAAGAGTCGTCTGGGTTGGGCTCTGGATAAAAGCCACTGATTGCAATAAATACCATGGGTGACACTCCTAATTCACTTAGTTGTGATTCGTCTTTCAGGCTGGGCTTTTCCAGTTTGTTCACCAGTAGTCGCGTCGTACTCCCCTAAGTGGTTTCCTTGTTTGTCATACACTTCTACTGCTCCATGTTGATAATCCCATTCGTAGATTCGTCTTTTGCTTTTCCAGCGCTGTCGATTTCCTTTGCTACGGACATCGACAGCATCGGGGAAAGCAGGAAGAGTATTCGGTGCAGCGTGGTATTTGATATCACCACCAAAAGGCTTCGCATACACCACATACAGCGACTTCAGGCCCGTATCCGCAGGAAAGACCAGAATACAGTCGTCGAGTGTAATGTCTTCGCCGGGAAGCCCTTCAAGCTGACTGTCGGTGTTCTCCGGGATCGGGTGTACCAGGATGGTGCCCAGCTGCTTGCCGCTTTCGTCGGGGTAAGTCAGTGGCGGCATTCTTGAAGCGCTGTGGGGTGGCGTCCAGAGGAGGGTGATCCCGTTTAGTTCGGCCTCCAACGCCGTCTTGGTTGCGTTCCACTTCACCTGCACGGTGCGTACTGAGTCATCGCCCGACGCGCCGGTGTGAATACCGTAAATCTGCATGACCCCTTCGGCATCACGTCGGAACTGAAAGCGCACCCGTGTAGAGGCTTTGCTCATGCTGCGCAGTTGTTCGTCGGTATGGAGTGTGCCGTCACCCATTTTGGCGGGGAGCATGCCCATTAGAAAAACGCTGACCGGGCCTCCCGCGCCACGTATTGCCCACGTCATGCGCTGTTGCATGATGCCGCCACCCGCTACACGGGCGAGTCCGGCATCTGCACCGATGGCCAATGCAATGGCCTCTGACGCGGAAGGCAAAAGCATGGAGGCAACGACCATGACGTTGCCAAAGTTGGAGACGGGCTCGGTGTCCGTACCTGCCTCCGTGCTGCACCAGTTTTCAGCAACGCAGGACTTGGCGAAGACCACGTCAGTACGTTGCTTGGGAGAAGGCCATTGCTCTTTTGGGATATACACCGGCGCTGGCGCGGCCGACGTTTGCCATGCAGCCCATGAGGCACCACCGTTTGGGCGTTTCGGCTTCCAGAGGGGCTCGAAAAAAGGATCGTCTTTACCGTCCTTGTGCATGGGCCGCGCCTGTCAGCTCATTTGAAGCATGAAGGTTGCAGTCGAGTCCGAGGCCCGGTCAATTTAGCCTCGTAACCGTGTGTTTCTGAGGGCTACGCGAAGCAGGCATTGAAGACGGGCACATGGTGATTCAGAGGGGCCAAATCAGCTACCCGCTGCCGGTCACGCAGGATGTGATTGTGCTGTGCGAGGCGCCGGACGAGGCGGCATGGAACACGTTTTTGAGCATGTACACACGCTATGGCCGCGCGCGCCTGACACTGCAAACCCGGGTCATCAATACAGACGGCGAAGAAGACGCCGTCCGCTTCAGCGACCAGTATGTGTTGCATCGTTGAGGGTGAAACGAGGGGCAATACCGGTTACTTATGGACAAGCTCCAACAGCGTCTCGCGCCAGGGCGCTTTTTCCGGCAATGCCAAAAACGAGTCATTGAGCAACGATGCCCGCGCCGGGTAGGTGAACGGCTGGCCATCCAGCTGCAACACCACGCCACCCGCACCTTCGAGCACGCCTTGCGCCGCTGCGGTATCCCACTGTGACGTCGGAGCCAGACGCGGGTAGCAATCGGCCGCACCTTCAGCCAGTAAACAAAATTTGAGCGAGCTGCCGGCGCTGGTGAGCTTTAAATCACCCAGGTGTTCACTCAAACCCGCCAACAGTTGCTCTTGCGCCGGGCTGGAATGACGGCGGCTGGCGACGACGGTCAACGGCTCGCCCACAGGCGGGGCCGTGCGCACGTTGATACGCTCGACCTTGTTGCCTTCTGCACGCCATGCGCCGAGGTCCGCACCACCGTAATAGCAGCGGCCGCTGGTCGGCATCGATACCACACCAAACACCACACGGCCGTGCTCGATCAAGGCGACGTTGACGGTGAACTCTTCACTGCCGCAAATGAATTCCTTGGTGCCGTCCAACGGGTCTACCAACCACCAGCGAGACCACCCGGCACGCACGTCCTGGGCGATGTTGGCATCTTCTTCGGACAACACCGGGATGCTCGAGTCGAGCGCGGTCAGGCCGTCGAGCAGCACATGATGGGCTGCCAGATCAGCAGCCGTCACCGGAGAATCATCCGCCTTGGCAATGACCGCAACGTCTGCTCGCCAAAACGGCAAGATGGCGTCACCTGCCTGATGCACCAGTTGAATCACGCCTTGAAGCAGTTGAGGGACAGACAGGCTCACAGCGCAAATGCTCCGCGCTGCGTCAGCAGATCCCGCGCCAGATACAGCGCCGCCAAGGCACGACCCTCGGTGAATTGCGGGTTTTGTACCAGCGCCGACAGCTCGCGCAAATTCACTTTCTCGACACGCATGGGCTCCGGCTCATCACCTTCCAGACGCGACTCATACAGGTCGGTGGCCAGCACCACTTGGATCTTCTGGCTCATGTAGCCCGGTGACAGTGACAGCTCGGTGAGGTGCTCCAACTGACGGGCGCCATAGCCCGCTTCTTCCTTCAACTCACGCTCGGCAGCCGCCAGTACGTCTTCGCCCGGCTCGATCAGCCCTTTGGGCAGGGACACTTCGTATTCGTCGGTGCCGCCGCAATACTCTTCGACCAACAGGGCATGCTCGGCATCGATCATCGCCACGATCATCACTGCGCCATAGCCATTGCCGCGCCCCACCAGCCGTTCATACGTACGCTCAACGCCGTTGGAAAAGCGCAGCTGCACTTCTTCAACACGAAACAATCGGCTACTGGCAACAATTTCACGGGCGAGTACGGTGGGTTTTTGGCGCATAGCGGCTCCTCAATATGAACGGGTTACTATACCCCGGCTTTTCCGATTGTCTTGGTCGGATGTTTTCAACTGCGGGAGAAGTTTTGCATGACAGCGTTACCTTGGCGCGACATTGATACCGTTCTGCTGGACATGGACGGCACGCTGCTCGACCTGCATTACGACAACCACTTCTGGCTCGAACACTTGCCCCAACGCTATGCCGAACTGCATGGCATCAGCCGGGCCATGGCTGAACTGGAGCTGATGCCGTTGTTTGAGCGCAATGCAGGCCAATTGCAATGGTACTGCCTGGACTTCTGGAGCGCCGAGCTGAAGATCCCAGTTCGCGAATTGAAACGCGAAACCGCTGACCTGATTGCCCTGCGCCCTGATGCCGATACGTTTTTAGCCGCCATCAAAGAAGCAGGCAAGCGGGTGATTATGATCACCAACGCGCACCGCGATTCGTTGTCCTTGAAATTGGAACGCATTGAACTGGCGCCCTACTTCGAAAGGCTGATCAGCTCCCACGACTACGGTTTCCCCAAGGAAAGCCCGCAGTTCTGGGATGCGCTGCACGCCGATATCGGTTTCGAGCCCGCGCGCAGCCTGTTTATCGACGACACCTTGCCAATTCTGCGCAGTGCACGGGATTTTGGCGTGAGACATCTGTTGGCGGTCAAGCAGCCGGACAGCAAAAAAGGCCCGAAAGACACCAAGGAGTTTGCCGCGCTGGGGGATTACCGCGAGTTACTGGAAGGGCTTTGAGCCAAGGCTAATGAAGCGGATGGGGGATCCCAGCCTCGTGCCTCGGCAGCGACACACGTGCGTGCACACCTGTCATCGCTGCCGAAAACCACCAGGGTTTACTCAGGGATGCGCAATGTCTGACCCGGGTAGATTTTGTTCGGGTCTTTAAGCATCGGTTTGTTGGCTTCAAAGATTTTTTGATACTTGTTCGCGTCGCCGTACACCGTGAGTGAGATTGCGCTGAGGGTGTCGCCCTTTTTCACAACCACAAAACGCGAAGCAGCGACCATCGGGCCGGTCACAGTGATGTTGTCTTCAACGCTGGCAACACCTTCGATATTGCCCGCCGCCAGAATGATTTTTTCTTTCTCTTCCTGAGTCGCGACTTCGCCTGTCACGATCACTTTATCGCCCTCAACAGTGGCGCTGATGTTCGGATTGCCCAAACCTACTTTTTCTACGTGCTTCTTGAGTTCTTCCGAGGCGTTGGCTTTGCCCGGTGTCAGCAAGTCGATTACTTTTTCGCCTGCTTCCTTCATAAAGCTAAAAATACTCATCGTTCACGCTCCTAGGGTTGGAATATCCAGACACACAGCGTAGACCAACATTGGACAGGCAGGTTCAGGGATGGGCGCGTTAGAATCCCCCGACGATTTGCGCGTGGAGCGAGCATGGACATCAAACAACTGAAATTCCTGATCGCCCTCGATGAAACCCGTCACTTCGGTCAGGCGGCGGCCCGCTGCCATATCACCCAACCTACGCTGTCCATGCGCTTGCGCAGCCTTGAGCAGGAGTTGGGTTTGCAGTTGGTCAATCGCGGCCAGCGCTTTGAAAGCTTTACTGCCCCCGGTGAGCGCGTGCTGGCATGGGCCAGAACGGTGCTGTCCGCCTACGATGGCTTGCAGGCTGAAGCGGCTGCCTGCCGGGGCAATTTGATCGGCACGTTGCGCCTGAGCGTGGTGCCGTTGTCGAGTTTTGACCCGCTGCCGTTGTTGCAACAAATGCACAAGGCGCACCCCGAACTGCGCTTTGAATTGTCGGCGCTCAGCTCCGAACAGATCCTGGATCAATTGGCCCGCAATCAGCTGGATGTGGGCGTGTCTTACCTCGATCGGCTCGACCATGAGCGTTTCGACTCGCTCACCTTGAACGACACCCGCATGGGTCTTTTATACGACCAACGGCACTTCACGTTCGGTGAACAGCCGTTGAGTTGGGCAGCCTTGATTGAGTTGCCGTTGGCGCTGCTCAGTGGCGGCATGCATTTTCGTCAGTCCATCGATCACAATTTCCACAGCCGCGGGCTGACCCCACAACCCTTGCTGCAAACCGATGCAGTTCATCAGCTGTTGCAGGCCGTTCATGGCGGATTGTGCTGCGCGGTGATGCCGCTTGAAGGCGGCCTTGAAGCCCTGACCGACGACCTGCGCCTGCACCCGATTGCCGACGCGCAAACCCTCGCCCCTCTGGGTTTGATCATGCGCCGCGAAGCACCACGGTCGGCGCTGGCGGAGGCCTGCTTTTCGCTGTATCGGAAATCATCAGCAACTTCATGATCGACGGCATCTATCAATAGATCAGCACTAGCGATTAGACGCGACAGAGTGTCGCGCCTACCCTTATTGCTGAATATTCCGTCGGAACAGCCTTATGAACGCCAAGCGCCCTACGTGCGCGGCGCCCGCCCAGGATTCGCCCGCGCCCGCCGCCAGCCAGAATTATCACTACGTCACGCTGGACCACAGCAGCGGCGCTGAAACTGCCCTTGCCGAAGAGGTCGCGCTGGCGATTGCCTTCAATGGCATCAATCAAGCGGTGATGCTGGTCACGCCCACTGACCTTGAGGACTTCATCGTCGGTTTCAGCCTGGGTAGCGGGATCATTCAAGACCCGAGCGACATTTATGACCTCAAGCTCAGCGGCGCAGGCTCGGCGCAGTATGCGCACGTCGAAATCGCCAGCCGGGCGTTCTGGAACCTCAAACAGCAACGTCGCCAATTGGCAGGCACCAGCGGCTGCGGACTGTGCGGTGTCGAAGCCGTCGAGCAAGCGCTGCCCGACCTGAACGTACTGCCCGGTGCGCCCCTTCCGCCCGCGCAATGGCTGGACGGTCTACGCCAGCGCATCAGCGCGTTTCAACCGCTGGGCCAGCACTGCGGCGCCGTACATGCCGCCGTTTACATGGACGCCAAAGGCCAATTGCTGATGGGTCGCGAAGACATCGGCCGACATAACGCGCTCGACAAGTTGATCGGTGCGTTGGTGCGCCAACACATCGACTTGAGCGGCGGCGCGGCGATTGTCACCAGCCGTTGCAGCCTCGAACTGATTCAAAAAGTGTTGCGCGCAGGCATTCAGACCCTGATCAGCCTGTCCTCGCCTACGGGCCTGGCGCTGCAATGGGCTCGCCGCCACAACCTCAACCTCATTCATCTGCCGCAGAAAAGCGCGCCGCGGGTCTATAGCCCGGCGCAGGAGAATCCAGCGTGAGCACTCATCATCAAGCCGACCAAACCCCGACACCTCGCTACAAGCCCTATAAAGGCCCGGCAGGTGGCTGGGGCGCGCTGATCAGTGTGGCGCACGCCTGGTTGACCAGTGACAACGCCCTGAAAAACTTGCGCATGATGCTCAAGACCAACCAAAACGGCGGTTTCGACTGCCCCGGTTGTGCCTGGGGCGATTCGCCGGAAAGCGGGCTGGTCAAGTTCTGCGAAAACGGCGCCAAAGCCGTTAACTGGGAAGCCACCAAGCGGCGTGTCGATGCCAAATTCTTCGCCAAACACAGCGTGAGCGCGCTGCTGGAGCAAAGCGATTACTGGCTCGAATACCAGGGCCGCCTGACCGAGCCCATGCGTTACGACGCGCCAACCGACCGGTATGTGCCCATCACTTGGGATGCCGCATTCGCCCTGATAGCCAAGCATCTGCTGAACCTGACGAGCCCCAATCAAGCCGAGTTCTATACCTCGGGCCGCGCCAGCAACGAAGCGGCGTATTTGTATCAATTGTTTGTGCGTGCGTTTGGCACCAACAACTTCCCCGACTGCTCGAACATGTGCCATGAAGCCAGCGGTGTTGCACTTGCGCAAAGCGTCGGGGTGGGCAAGGGTACGGTCACGTTCGACGATTTTGAACATGCGGACGCTATTTTTGTGCTCGGGCAAAACCCCGGCACTAACCACCCGCGCATGCTTGAGCCCCTGCGTGAAGCCGTGAAACGCGGCGCGCAGGTGGTGTGCGTCAACCCGCTGAAAGAGCGCGGCCTTGAGCGCTTCCAGCACCCACAACACCCGCTGGAGATGCTCACCAACGGCGACCGTCCAACCAACACGGCTTACCTGCGCCCGGCGCTGGGTGGCGATATGGCGCTCTTGCGCGGCATGGCCAAGTTTCTGTTGCAGTGGGAGCGCGATGCCCAGGCGGCGGGCGAACCGGCAGTCTTCGATCACCCGTTTCTTAATGAACACACCACAGGCGTGCTGGACTACATCGCCAGCCTGGATGACACGTCATGGGAGCACCTGATCGAGCAATCCGGCCTGACGCTGGAAGACATCGAGCGTGCCGCGCGCATGTACCTCAAGGGCAAGAACGTCATCATGTGCTGGGCCATGGGCATTACCCAGCATCGTCACTCGGTGCAGACCATTCAGGAAATCGCCAACCTGATGCTGTTGCGCGGCAACATTGGCCGTCCCGGTGCAGGTCTGTGCCCGGTGCGCGGTCACAGTAACGTGCAAGGCGACCGCACCATGGGCATTAACGAACGCCCACCGGTGGCCTTTCTCGATGCCCTGGAGCGTCGTTTCAAATTCAATGTGCCGCGCGAGAACGGGCACAACGTGGTGGAAGCCATCCACGCCATGCTTGAAGGGCGCGCCAAGGTCTTCATCGGGCTGGGCGGCAACTTTGCCCAGGCTACGCCCGACAGCCCGCGCACGGCGCAGGCCCTGCGCAATTGCGACCTGACCGTGCAAATCAGCACCAAGCTCAACCGCAGCCATTTAATGCACGGCAAGGAAGCACTGATCTTGCCTTGTCTTGGCCGAACTGACATCGACATTCAGGCCGAAGGCCCGCAAGCGGTCACCGTGGAAGACTCGTTCAGCATGGTTCACGCGTCTAATGGCCAGTTGCAGCCCTTGTCGAATCAGATGCGTTCCGAACCGGCGATCATCGCCGGGATCGCAGCGGCGACCTTGGGTACGCACCCGATCGACTGGAGCTGGATCGTCGGGGATTACAGCCGCATCCGCGAGCTGATCGCTGACACTATCCCCGGCTTCAAAGACTTCAATACCCGTGTGCAGCACCCGGGCGGGTTCTATCTGGGCAACGCGGCGGGTGCGCGCCAGTGGAATACTCCCTCAGGCCGCGCCAACTTCAAGCCCAACGCTCTGCCTCGGGATCTGGTCGATGCACGCACCCGCGCGACGGGTCGCCTGCCGGACCTGATCCTGCAATCCATGCGCTCGCACGATCAGTACAACACCACCATTTACGGGCTGGATGACCGCTATCGCGGGGTAAAAGGCCAACGTAACGTGCTGTTTGTGAATGAGGCCGACATTATTCGACTGGGCTTCAAGCCGAGGCAATTGGTGGACATCGTGTCTATCTGGGATGACGAACACGAACGTCGGGTTAAAAATTTCACCTTGCTGGCATTTGATATCCCGGCAGGGCAAGCGGCCGCCTACTACCCCGAAGTAAACCCGTTGGTGCCACTGGAAAGCACCGGGGATGGCAGCCACACCCCGACGTCCAAGTTCGTGGCCATTTGCCTTGAGACAGCCACGCCGTCGAAGCTGATCATGGCCAAGGCGAGCTGAGGCAGAACGCCTGCAATCTCTGAAGCCACCGCGTCACCGCGTGACGCGGCGTTTTTCTTTTAGACACAAAAAAGGCCGCTTTCCTGAGAAAGCGGCCTGTCCGAACTAATGCTCAGACCGTGCAAAAGCTATTAAGTTCCCGTGTAAAAACAATAACTTAGTAAATTGTGTACAACTCGTGTTACTGGTCGGATTTCGATTGTAACCAACCGCGTACAGCCTCAGGATCGCGCCGTCATCCCTTTGAGGCTCACTTATGAAGCTCACCTCGATTCTCTTGTTGTCCCTTGGCCTGGTCAGTGGCGTAGCCTCGGCCGGTGGCACCACCGAAGCCGGTGTAGGCGGCGCATTAGGCGGGGTTCTTGGCGCTGTGGTTGGTCAACAACTCGGCGGCTCGACCGGATCAGCCATTGGCGCAGGCGTAGGCGGCGCGGCCGGTAGTGCCGTAGGTGCTGATAAACGCAGCCGTGGCGAAGCCGCCATCGGTGGTGCACTCGGCGCAGCCGGCGGTAACGTATTGGGCCGCAGCATGGGCGGCAGCACCGGCGGACTGGTCGGCGCAGCAGCTGGCGGTGGTGCAGGCGGCGCGTTGGGCAACTATATGGGTAACAAAAGCGACGCTGATGATCGTCATTACCGTGATCGCGGCAATCGCCGCTATTACCGCGATGACCACCCAGGTCGCGGCCATGCCTATGGTCACCGCAAGAAGAACAAACACCGTCATCATTGATGACACCCAAACGGGAGCCCCTAACGGCTCCCGTTTTTTATGGGTGTCTTGAATGGCATCTCTCGTGAAATTGTTTCAATGCATTACGCCCGCCTCTTTGCCGCCAATCATGCAACCTGCATGACCAAGCAAATTAATCAGGTTTATAAGTTATTGATTTGTAGATATTTTTTATAAATCACGGCTTGGCACAACCCCTGCAATCACTGAAATGAAGGCTGCACTTCTCACCATTTCAGGAGCACAACAATAATGATCGGGACTACAGAACACTATCCCGCTGCCCTGCAAGACAGCTCTGGCCACTCCGGTGTGTCATGGGCCGCGATCTTTGCAGGTGCCGCCGCTGCCGCTGCACTCTCCCTCTTGCTGCTGATGCTGGGCGCAGGCTTGGGCTTTTCAGCCGTGTCGCCGTGGTCTGGCGAAGGCGTAGGCGCCAAAGGGTTGGGCATCACAGCCATTATCTGGCTGGCCGTGACACAAATTATTGCCTCGGGCATGGGCGGCTATCTGGCCGGTCGTCTGCGGGTCAAATGGGCAAACATGCATGGCGATGAAGTGTACTTCCGCGACACTGCCCATGGCTTCCTCGCGTGGGCTGTGGCTACGCTGGTCACTGCGACACTGGTTGCCGGTTCGGTCAGTAGCATGATTGGCAGCGGCGTACAGGCCGGTGCAAATGTCGCATCAGGTGCAGCCACCGCCATGAGCAGTGCCGCTGGTAACCACGCCAACCAGGGTACGGGCAACAGCTCGGATTACTTCATCGACACGCTGTTTCGCGATGATCGTGGCACCGCTGTCAGCGAAGACGCCGCCCACGGCATCGTGACCCGTATCTTCGTTCGCAGCCTGGGCAATGAAGGCCAACTGAGCGCTGACGACCGTACCTACCTGGCACAAATTGTCGCTCAGCGTACCAACCTGACTCAGCCAGAAGCCGAGCAACGGGTTGATCAGGTCTACGCCAAGGCCCATCAAGCTATTGAAGAAGCCAAAGTTAAAACCAAAGAAGCCGCTGACACAGCCGCCAAGGTCGCTGCCTGGACCACCCTGTGGATGTTCATCACCCTGCTGATCGGTGCGTTCTTCGCCAGCCTGTGTGCCACCTTTGGCGGTCGTCGTCGCGACGCTGTGACTTACATCGACCACACCACGACCACCACGGTTGTCCGTTAATTCTGGAGAATAAAAATGCGCTCATTACTGCTGTTTTTCCTCGGTATCCCAATCCCGATCATCATCCTGATTGCGCTGTTTGTTCACTGACAGCTCATCCACGGCCTTCCTTGTGAAGGCCGTTTTTATTTGCGCGCTACACCGGCAGGCACGTGGTCGATTTGATTTCGGACAGCGCCACAATCGAGTTCACTTCTTGAATGCCCGGCACCATCGACAGCTGCTCGAAGAAGAAACGTTCATAAGCCTCGATGTCCGGGGTCACGATCCGCAGCAAAAAATCCACCGACCCCATCAGCACATAGCACTCCAGTACTTGCGGGAAACCACGGATCGCATCGGTGAATTGGGTAAAGTTGGAGCGCCCGTGGGCATTGAGTTTTACCTCAGCAAAGATCTGCGTGTTCAGGCCGACCTTCTTGCGATCCAGCAAGGTCACTTGCCCCCGAATGATGCCTTCGTCTTTCATGCGCTGAATCCGGCGCCAGCAGGGTGACTGCGACAAGCCCACTTTTTCTGCGATCTGCGCGCTGGACAGTGACGCGTCTTCTTGCAGCAGTGCCAAAATCCTGCGGTCGTAAGCGTCCAGATCACCTTGCATAAAAATTCCCGATTGTTAGCTAAAGATGAATTGATCAAGTCTTAATTGATCAAATTCTGATCATCATAGATAAATAATTTCCTACAGTGCATGTGAATATTTCTCCAGCCGAAAACAGGAGTCATTGCATGCCACATCTTGAAGCCGTACCCGCCTCGACACGCGCCGATGTCTGGGCCGTGAACACAGCGCCTTGCACCGTGCGTTATCACATTGTGGCGGAGGCTGAAGCCGATGTGCTGTGCCGCGCACTGAACCTGTTTGCCTTACAGCAGTTAATTCCGCAGCACGTGGAAGTGATGCGCGAAGACGATGTGTTACGCATTGAAATCATCAGCAATGAGCAAAGCTGGCACCGCGCCCAGGTGATTGGCGAAAAGTTGCGCAACCTGGTGAGTGTCTGTGAACTGGTGATGCATGAGGTGGCGTGCGTCCCGTCCCGCCTGCTAACGCGCTCGCAATAACCCGTATTAATTGGTAGTCGCGCCGCCCAAGTGCGCGGCTAGGCTTGGGTATTCATGGCCAGACAAGGACCTGTCTGCGCTTGTGCATTACCAAGGAGTCTTCATGCACGCCCATCCTGCCGCCGATCGCCCGCTTGACCTTGAACAGCTGCTGCCGGGGCTTGTGGCTCAAGGTTTAATAGCCCGGCCACTGGCCGATCAGGCTTTGAATCGTTATCGCACAACCTGCCACGACCCCGTCCACCCGCTGGTGTACCTGGCGACACAGCAATTACCCGATCTCACCCGCCCCGGCAAAACCCTCACCCTTGAGCACCTCACGGCGTGGCTTGCGCAACAATGCGGGCAGCCCTACGTGCGCCTTGACCCCTTGAAAATTGATGCCGCCAGCATCACCGGGCTCATGTCCAGCGCATTCGCTCAACGCCATCAAATACTTGCCATTGCAGCCGATCAAACCTCAATCACCGTTGCCAGTGCACAACCCAATGTGAAGGGCTGGGAGGCCGATTTGCGGCAAGCCCTCAATCGCCCGATCAAGCGGGTGATTGCCAACCCGCTTGAGATTGCCCGGCTGGGAACGGAACTGTTCCGTTTGGCCAAATCCGTGACCGGGGCAGCGCTCACTGATCAAAAAACCAGCTCCCTGCCCAACCTTGAGCAGTTGCTTAACCTTGGCGCAGGCAATCAGGAACCCGATGCCAACGATGCCCATATCGTTCATATCGTCGACTGGTTGTTTCAGCACGCGTTCGAACAGCGGGCCAGCGATATCCATATCGAACCCCGGCGCGAGCAAGGGGCCGTGCGATTGCGCATTGATGGCATTCTGCACAACGTTTATCACTTTCCGGTACACGTCACGACCGCAGTGGTCAGCCGCCTGAAAAGCCTGGGCCGTATGAATGTCGCTGAAAAACGCAAACCTCAAGACGGCCGCATCAAAACCAAAACCCCGGCAGGTGCCGAAGTCGAGCTGCGGCTCGCCACCCTGCCCACCGCTTTTGGCGAAAAAATGGTGCTGCGGATTTTCGACCCGCACGTTTTACTCAAGGGGTTTGACCAGCTCGGCTTCAGCGCTGAAGACATCCAGCGCTGGGACCATATGACCCGTCAGCCCAACGGCATTATTTTGATCACAGGCCCCACGGGGTCGGGTAAAACCAGCACGTTGTACGCAACGCTCAAGCAGTTGGCCACGCCGCAGAGCAACGTGTGCACGCTTGAAGATCCGATTGAAATGGTTGAGCCTGCCTTCAACCAGACACAGGTGCAGCCCAACATAGATTTAACCTTTGCCAACGGGGTGCGTGCGCTTATGCGACAAGACCCGGACATCATCATGCTCGGTGAAATACGCGACCTGGAAACCGCTGAAATGGCGATTCAAGCCGCACTGACCGGGCACTTGGTGTTGTCGACGTTGCACACCAACGATGCACCCGGGGCCATTAGCCGTTTACAGGAACTCGGCGTGGCGCCCTATTTGATCAAAGCCACCTTGCTGGGGGTGATGGCCCAACGATTGATACGAATTTTATGCCCGGACTGCAAAAGCGAGCACAGCGTGTCACCCGATGATTGGCACAACTTCGCACCCGACAGTCCCGCGCCCTCCAGCGTTTTTGATACCACAGGCTGCGATCACTGTCGGGAGACTGGCTACAACGGCCGAGCTGGCATTTACGAAATCATGTTGATGACTGACACGCTCAAGACCTTTATTAGCCATGACACTGATATCAACGTGCTGCGCAGAGCGGCGTGCGCCGAAGGCATGCGCCACTTAAGACTGGCGGCGGCGCACAAAGTGGCGACAGGGGTAACTTCCATGCATGAAGCATTACGCGTCAGCACCGTTTAGTTGAATTATTTTGAACACTATTTAACCGATTCTGGTGTGTGCGCGAGGGATAAAAATTTTTCGAATTTATCTCGAGTCACCTCAAACTTAACGCCGCCCAGGCTGCCTATGAGGTCAACAACCTCGAGCATGCTATTCGCAACCTTCTGCAAACCAACATTCGAACAGTGCTTGGCTCAATGGAGCTGGATGCCATGCTCAGCCAGCGTGACGGTATCAATGAAAAACTGTTGCGCACGGTCGATGAAGCAACAGCTCAATGGGGGATCACAATTACTCGAATCGAGATTAAAGACATCAGCCCGCCCGCAGATTTGATGGCCGCCATGTCAGGCCAAATGACAGCCGAACGAATCAAGAGAGCTCTAATCCTTGAAGCCGAAGGTTTGCGCGCCTCTGCAATTTTGACGGCTGAGGGTAAAAAACAAGCCCAAATTCTGGAAGCTGAAGGCGGTCGTCAGGCAGCATTTCTCGCATCTGAAGCCCGTGAGCGTCAGGCGGAAGCAGAGGCGCGCGCCACGCCTCATTCGCTAAAACAAAGAGCTGAGGCATGTGGGAATTCATGCAAAGCCTCAACCACTGGGACTGGCTGGCACTCGCTGCAGTGCTGCTGACCTTAGAGGTGTTCGGTACAGATAGCTATCTGCTATGGGCCTGGCTTGCCGCTTGTATGGATGGCTGAAGGGCCTGACACCGAGGTGGGCACTGCCGTTCGGGTGATCGCTCAGAATGGGGTCGTGATTGTCGTGGAAATTGTGACGTAAGGTTACGGAACTCTCTAACACTGACTAGAATAAAAGTTGTTAGTTAATTTATCCGGAGTTTCCCATCATGCGTCTCAAATATGCTGTTGCCGCTGCCGCTTTGTTGACCCTTCCTGTTGGCTCAGCGATGGCCGACAGCTTCTGGCGCAACGTCCTGTCGTCCGGTGCGACCACCGGTTCCACCTACCTGACGTTCAAAAAAGACCGTAAGGTAATCGCCGCTCAAGATGACGCGGGCAGTTTTGTGGCCAGCAACGGCGAGATTCGTGGCCCGTACCTGGAATCCGCCATGCAGCAAGTGCGCGCTGAGAACCCGAACTTGAAAGTCAGTGACATGGACCTGGCCAATGCGATTCTGGCGAAAAATGCGACGGCTGAATAAATCCGGTCTGTAGTCGCTGAGGCACTGCATGAGGGGCTGTGATCACTGAGTAAGTGATTGCAGCCCCGTGCCTCGCCACCAACGTCAGCCGTTAACGCGATGCAATCCAGCGCTTCATTCAGCCTTCATACAGAAATTTCACCTGATGTGATTCATCCTCTGGGTATGATTTGAACCTTGTGCTATTGCTCTATGGTCACTCATTCCTCATTCACATCGGACGTCATGCCTTTATGAGCTCGCTGCCTTTCCTGCCTTTTTCCAAACCAACCATTGATGAAGCCACCATTGCTGCCGTGGGCGACGTGTTGCGCTCGGGCTGGATCACCAGCGGGCCAAAGGTTCAGGCATTCGAGGCGCAATTATCGGCGTACTTTGGCGGGCGCCCGGTGCGCACGTTCAATTCCGGAACCTGCACCATGGAAATCGCCCTGCGCATTGCCGGTATCGGGGCCGGTGACGAAGTCATTACGACACCGATTTCCTGGGTAGCCACGGCCAACGTAATTCTCGAAGTCGGCGCCACACCGGTGTTCGCCGATATTGATCCGATTACGCGCAATATCGACCTGAAAAAAGTCGAAGCCGCGATCACGCCGCGCACCAAAGCCATTATTCCGGTGTACCTCTCCGGCCTCCCGGTGGATATGGATGCGCTGTACGCCCTGGCCAAGAAACACAGCCTGCGTGTGGTCGAAGACGCGGCCCAGGCGCTGGGCTCCAGCTGGGACGGACAGCGAATCGGTGCACGCGGTGATTTTGTGTCTTTCAGTTTTCAGGCCAACAAGAACATCACCTCGTCTGAGGGTGGGTGCCTGGTGCTCAATAACGAAGACGAAGCACGACTGGCGGAAAAATACCGCCTGCAAGGTGTCACCCGTACCGGCTTCGATGGGCTGGATGTTGACGTACTGGGTGGCAAGTTCAACATGACTGACATTGCGGCTGCCATCGGTCTGGGGCAGTTCGCTCATATCGAGGCGATTACCGCGCACCGTCGCGAACTGGCCAGGCATTATTTCGAGTGTTTCGGCGCTGGCTTTGAAGCCGAATACGGCGCGCAATTGCCTGTGGCTGATTTCAGCAATACCAATTGGCATTTGTTCCAGCTGGTATTGCCTGAACGCAAGGACGGCCAACCGGCACGGGCAACGTTCATGAAAGAGATGCAGGCATTGGGAGTGGGCGTGGGCTATCACTACCCACCCATTCACTTGCTGAGCTTGTACCGCGCGCAAGGTTTCAAAGAAGGAATGTTCCCTGTCGCAGAACGCGTAGGGCGGCTGATTGTGTCATTGCCGATGTTTACAGCCATGACCAAAGCCGATGTCGAACGGTCGGTTAATGCCGTAAAGACTGTGTTGCAAAACGCGTAACCGGTTTTCGCTGCCGGTAGAGATATCTGCCGGCAGCAACGGTCCTGTCGGACTTACTCGCCGATGGCGGCTTTGTAACCAGCAGCATCCAGCAGTTTGTCCAACTCAGCGGTATTGCCTGGCTTGAGTTTGAAGATCCAGCTCCCGTAAGGATCGCTGTTCAGGTATTCAGGACTGTTTGCCAGGTCTTCATTGACGGCTATCACTTCACCCGACACAGGCGCATAAATATCAGAGGCGGCCTTTACCGATTCAACAACGCCTGCCACGTCACCTGCGGAAAAGACTTTGCCCACTTCGGCCAACTCAACGAACACCACATCCCCCAACGCTTCCTGAGCGTGATCACTGATACCTACAGTGACAGTGCCGTCTGCTTCCAGACGGGCCCACTCGTGACTTTCAGCAAAGCGCAACTCAGCAGGGATCAGGCTCATATTCAGTGTCCTCAAGAAGAAATGTCAGCGGCCTGCACACAGCGCAAGCCTGCCGGTAAAGGTTAGATCAAGGCTTTGCCATGACGTACAAATGTGGGTTTCACCACGCGAACCGGGTACCACTTGCCACGAATTTCGACTTCAGCACGGTCAGCCGTAGCGATCGGAACGCGGGCCAAGGCAATCGATTTGCTTAGCGTAGGAGAGAAACTACCACTGGTTATCTCTCCTTCGCCAACATCAGCGATACGAACGACCTGATGAGCACGTAGGACGCCTCGCTCTTCCAATACCAAACCCACCAGTTTCAACTGCACGCCACCTGCTTTTTCGGCCTCCAGCGCTTCGCGCCCGATGAACGCGCGCGAAGCGGGTTCCCAGGCAATGGTCCACGCCATGTTGGCGCACAGGGGCGAGACCGACAGGTGGATGTCCTGACCATACAGGTTCATGCCAGCCTCAAGCCGCAACGTGTCGCGCGCGCCGAGTCCGATTGGGGAGATACCTGCACCGACCAGATCGTTGAAGAACGCGGGCGCTTGATCGGCGGGGAGCATGATTTCAAGCCCGTCTTCGCCGGTATACCCGGTGCGGGCAATGAACCAGTCGCCCACGTCCAGCCCTTCGAACGGTTTGAGCTGGTGAATCACCTCGCTGCGGGCCTGACTCACCAGTTCGGCAACCTTGTGCCGGGCCTGCGGGCCCTGAATCGCCAGTAACGCCAGCTCCGGGCGCTCCTGCACCTGCACGTCATAACCTCGGGATTGAGCCGTCATCCACGCCAGATCCTGATCGCGGGTCGCTGCGTTGACCACCAACCGGTAACCGTCGGCCCTGAGGTAAACGATCATATCGTCGACCACGCCGCCCTTTTCATTGAGCATCGCGCTGTACAGCGCACGGCCTGGTGTTTGAAGGCGTTCGACATCATTGGCCAGCAAGTACTGAAGCCATTCCCTGGCCTGCGCTCCGCCGACATCAATCACGGTCATGTGCGAGACATCAAATACTCCACAGTCCCGACGCACCTCGTGGTGTTCCTCCACCTGCGAGCCGTAATGCAAAGGCATGTCCCAACCGCCAAAATCGACCATCTTCGCGCCGAGGGCGAGATGCAGGTCATACATAGGCGTACGCTGTCCCATGGGTTCCTCCTTCCGGGATTGGCGAAGGTGCGGGCAGGCGTGCAAAGCGTTTCAAGCTAGTTAA
The DNA here is from genome assembly GCF_002269125.1 of Pseudomonas lundensis. Lineage (GTDB taxonomy): Bacteria > Pseudomonadota > Gammaproteobacteria > Pseudomonadales > Pseudomonadaceae > Aquipseudomonas > Aquipseudomonas lundensis_A. Next base: position 52,057 of record NZ_NQKI01000012.1, read on the forward strand.
GTCAGCTTTCTTACGCTGCGCAGGGAACCTGGCCTGATTGACAGACCGCACCGAATGCCGCGCATTGTAGCCGCATGCCGGTGCACTGACACCTAGCCGATTCGATGGGCCGAACGTCGAATCAACCCGATGACCGGCAACAAGCCCACCAATACCAGTGTCAGGGCGGGCAAGGAGGCGCGAGCCCATTCGCCTTCACTGGTCATTTCGAAGATGCGCACGGCCAGTGTGTCCCAACCGAAGGGCCGCATTAGAAGGGTTGCGGGCATTTCCTTGAGCACGTCGACAAACACCAGCAGCGCCGCACTCAATGTCCCCGGCAATAACAGCGGTAGATACACTTTGAAAAACAGTCGCGGGCCACTTACACCCAAGCTGCGGGCAGCTTCGGGCAAAGACGGACGGATGCGCGCCAGGCTGTTTTCGAGCGGGCCATAAGCGACGGCGATAAAGCGCACCAGATAGGCCAACAACAAGGCTGACAGGCTGCCCAGTAGCAACGGCTTGCCCGCCCCGCCCAGCCAGCCCGAAAGTGGAATGACCAGTTCGCGGTCCAGATAACTGAATGCCAACATGATCGACACGGCCAATACCGAACCGGGCAGCGCGTAGCCCAGGTTGGCAAGGCTCACTCCGGCACGGATAGTCGGTGTCGGCGCCTGACGCCGGGCAAACGCCAGTACCAGAGCCACACAGACAGTGATGAGCGCCGCCATGCTACCCAAATACAAGGTGTGCAGAATCAGGCCTGTATAACGCTCATCGAGGTCAAACCGCCCGCGCTGCCAAAACCACACCATCAGTTGCAACATCGGGATCACAAATGCACAGGCAAACACCAATGAGCACCACCCGCTGGCCAGCCAGGCCTTAGGCCCGGTGAGGTGATAGAGGGCTTTGCCACGCGGACGCTCATTACTCGCACGGCTGGCGCCCCGGGCGCGGCGTTCGCCATAGAGCACGATCATAACCACCAATAGCAGCAGGCTGGCCAGTTGCGCGGCGGTTGAGAGACTGAAAAAACCGTACCAGGTTTTGTAGATCGCCGTGGTGAACGTGTCGAAATTGAACACCGACACGGCGCCAAAATCAGCCAGCGTCTCCATCAGCGCCAGCGCCACCCCCGCACCGATCGCCGGGCGCGCCATGGGCAACGCCACGCGCCAGAATGCCTGCCACGGGCTCTGACCCAAAACCCGCGCCGCCTCCATCAAGCCTTTGCCCTGGGCCAGAAAGGCCGTGCGCGCCAGCAAATAGACATACGGGTAAAACACCAGAATCAGCACGATGATCACGCCGCCGGTTGAGCGCACACGAGGCAGACGCAACCCCATGCCGAACCATTCGCGCAGGAGCGTTTGCACGGGCCCGGCGAAGTCCAGCAAGCCGACGAATACAAACGCCAGCACATAGGCCGGGATCGCAAACGGTAGCATCAGCGCCCAGTCTAGCCAGCGCCTGCCGGGGAATTCGCACAAACTGGTGAGCCACGCGAGGCTGACACCCAGCAGCGTGACGCCTACCCCTACCCCCGCAATCAGCGTCAGCGTGTTGCCCAGCAGACGCGGCATTTGCGTGTCCCACAAATGGCTCCAGATCTGTGTATCCACACTTTGCCAGGACAGCAGCAATACACTCAGGGGCAAAAGCACCAGAGCAGCAATGGTAAAAACCAGCGGATACCAGCGACGTTGGGCGGGATGTGCCACAAAGGACTCTCGGAAGATGGGAGGGACGAGGATTGTAGGTTGCGTTGCGACACGATGTGGAAGGGTTTAGCCCTCGCGCCAGCCCTCTTTCACGGTAGAGGGCCAGGGCGAAGGTGTGCGTTACATTCGACTCAATTCCAGCCTGCGCGGTCCATCATGCGGATAGCTTCAGCCTGACGCTTGCCCGCCACTTCAACCGGCAGGGCGTCTGCCTTGAACTCACCCCAACTGGCCACTTCAGCAGAAGGTGGAACGCTTGGGTTCGCCGGGAATTCCTGGTTGGTGCCTGCAAAGATCGACTGCGCCTCAGGCGTGGTCATCCACTCCACCAGTGCCTTGGCGGCTTCTGGATGCGGAGCGTATTGGGTCAAGCCAATACCCGACAGGTTGACGTGGACACCGCGATCAGCCTGATTGGGCCAAAATAACTTCACGGCCAGATCAGGTTTCTGCTTGTGCAGGCGGCCGTAGTAGTACGTGTTGACGATGCCTACGTCGCATTGACCGGCGTTGATCGCCTCCAGCACTGCGATGTCATCCGAGAACACGTCGGTGGACAGGTTGTTCACCCAGCCCTTGAGGATCTCTTCGGTTTTGTCGGCCCCATTCACTTCAATCATGGTGGCAGTCAGCGACTGGTTGTACACCTTTTTGGCCGTGCGCAGGCACAAGCGCCCTTCCCACTCTTTATTTGCCAAGGCTTCGTAGGTGGACAGTTCTTCAGGCTTAACGCGGTCAGTGGAATAGGCGATGGTGCGCGCGCGCAGGCTCAGGCCCGTCCATGCGTGGGAAGAAGACCGGTATTGCGGCGGGATGTTTTTGTCTATCACTGCGGAGGTGAACGGCTGCAGAATGCCCATTTGCTCGGCTTGCCACAGGTTGCCTGCGTCGACGGTCAACAACAGGTCAGCAGTAGCGTTCTGGCCTTCTGCCTTGATGCGCTGCATGAGCGGCGCTTCCTTGTCAGTGATGAACTTGACCTTGACCCCGGTTTTCGCGGTGTAGGCGTCAAATACCGGCTTGATCAACTCGTCAATACGCGAGGAGTAAACCACCACTTCGTCGGCAGCATAAACGCTGCTCGCAAAAACGGTCAGGGCCAGGGCAGTCAGTAGACGCTTGGGTGCCAACATGAGGGGCGGTCTCTCTAGATGCGAATCGGGCGTAAATGGTAGTGAATCACATTTGCCAGCTCAACCTAACTCGCCCCCGAGGCGTTACCAGATGTTGCAAGCGCAAGCAGGGAGGCGATCACGGCTTGGCCAATGGCGGCAAATCCCCGGTCAACCCTAGTGCTTGACGCACGAATACTGCTTTAGCCTCGGGCATTTGGTTAACCCATTTCAGGCCGCTGTTGCGCAGTAGGCGTGCGGTGAGTGAATCCGCCTGGAACAGTCGCTGAAAACCTTCCATCGCAGCCATCAACGCCAGATTGTGCGGCATGCGACGACGTTCGAAACGGCTTAATACTTTGATATCGGCAAGACGCTCGCCACGATCCACGCCATGCAACAGCACGTGCGCCAACACCGCAGCGTCGAGGAAACCGAGGTTAACGCCCTGCCCGGCCAACGGGTGAATGGTGTGCGCGGCATCGCCAATCAGCGCCAGCCCATGCGCCACATAGCGTTTGGCGTGACGTTGACGCAATGGCACGCAGACCCGCGGGTCTGCGCTCAGTACCGACCCCAGTCGGCCTTCAAACGCCAGCTCCAGCTCATGGCAGAACCCGTCGTCATCCAGTGCCATCAGACGCTGAGCGTCTTCAGGCGTGGTGGACCAGACAATCGAGCACCAGTCCTGCTGGCCATCGCGCTCCAACGGTAAAAATGCCAAAGGGCCATGGTCAGTGAATCGCTGCCAGGCGGTTTGCTGATGCGGCTGGGCGCACCGCACACTGGTAACAATGGCGTGATGCATGTAGTCCCATTCACGGGTCTGACAGCCCGTCAGGCGGCGCACCGCCGAGTTGGCGCCATCAGCCGCGATCACCAGCGGAGCGCGCAAGGTGCGACCGTCCGCCAGTGTCAGCAGCCACTCGTCACCCGAGCGGCGCATTTGCTCCAGTCGCGCATTGGCCAGCAATTCGATATCGCTGCTCTGCAAACACGCCAGCAACGCATCCTGCACGACGCGATTTTCGACGATATGACCCAGTACGTCGGCATGCACGCTGGCTGCCGAGAAATGAATCTGGCCCGTTCCGCTGCCGTCCCACACGTGCATGTGCGAATACGGGCTGACCCGACGGCCGACAATCCCGTCCCACGCACCCAAGCGTTGCAGAATGCGCTGGCTGGCAGCCGACAAGGCGCTGACACGAGGCTCAAAGGTATCAGCCGGGCTGAACGGTGTAACGCTCAGCGGCCCGCCATCGAGCAGCAGGATTTTCAACCCACTGTCCTTGAGCGCCAGCGCCAAGGCGCTTCCGACCATTCCGGCCCCAACAATCAGCAGATCTGCGCGCATTTCCATGCTTTAAGCCTGTGTCGTGAGCGGCATGCGCCGCACGTGAAAAAAGGATCGACAAGGAACGCGAACGCTCCCGCCATCGTCAAATGTCTGCGCGGGCGCCCAACCCCATGGCTTGACGGGCAAACCAGCGTTTGGCCGGAGGCAGCAAATCAAGACCCAGCAGGCCCAGGTTGCGACCGAACGACACCAGCGTCTGATCGCTGCCAAACAGGCGCGTCACCTGATCCGAGAAGCCAATCGTCAATTGCTGATCGCGTTGTTGGCGCTGTTGATAACTCAACAGCGTGGCAAGGTCACCGGGGTGTCTGTCGCTCGCCAGCAACGCTTCAGCCAAGGCTTGCGCATCGCGCAGCGACAGGTTGAAACCCTGACCAGCAATCGGATGCAGGCTGTGGGCGGCATTACCCAGCACGGCCAGGTGCGGGCGTACTTGCTCTTGCGCCTCGATCAGCGTCAGCGGGTACAAATGCCGCGCCCCCACTTGCTTGAGGGTGCCCAGACGATAACCGAACACGCCCTGCAACTCGCTGAGGAAGCTGCGCTCATCCAGCGCGGCCAGACGCTCGGCGTCCATTCCCAAGCGGGTCCACACCAACGCGCAGCGGTTTTCCGGCAGCGGCAGCAAGGCCATTGGGCCTTCGTCCGTAAAGCGCTCAAAGGCCATCCCGCAATGGGCTTCGCTAGGGGTGATGTTGGCGATCAGCGCGCTTTGGTCATAAGGACGCTTACTGACATGAATCCCCAACTGCTCACGCAGGTTCGAACGCCCGCCGTCGGCCAGCACGGCCAGGTCGCAGTCGAGCGTGGTCTCATCGTTGAGGGTGAGGCGATAACCGTCTTCGAGAGGCTGCATGTGGATAACTTCGGCCGGGCAGCGCCAGGTGATGACGTCAGGGTCCAGGTGTTTCCACAGGCACTGGCCGAGCCAGGCGTTCTCGACCACGTAGCCAAGCGCCGGGACGCCTTCTTCAATGGCGGACAACCGCGCGGTCGAAAAACGCCCGCGGTCGGACACATGAATGTCTTTGATCGGTTCGGCGCGGGCAGCGATTGACTGCCACAGCCCCAGTCGTTCGTAGATCTGTCGGGCGCCATAGCTCAATGCCGAAGAACGGGCATCGTAGCTGGGCTGGTAGCTGTTGCCGGGCGCGAAAGGTTCGATCAGGACGATTTTCCAGCCCCGCGCTTTGGCCCCGGCCTGCAATGCCAGCGCCAGGCTCGCGCCCACCAGCCCGCCACCGATGATGGCCAGATTGACTCGACTCATGCTGCGTTCACCTTGGCTGCGGCCATCAAGGCTTCGATATCGGCCACCGTTTTCGGCACGTCGCCCGTCAAAATCTCACACCCGTTTTTGGTGACCACTACGTCGTCCTCGATCCGCACACCGATGCCGCGCCATTTTTTGGCGACGGCTTGATTGTTCGGGCTAATGTAGATGCCGGGTTCAACGGTGAGGGTCATGCCGACTTCCAGCACGCGCCACTCGCCCCCGACCTTGTACTCACCCACGTCATGCACATCCAGCCCCAGCCAATGCCCGGCACGGTGCATGTAAAACGCTTTGTAGGCTTCGCTGGCGATCAGTTCCTCCACGTCGCCCTGCAATAACCCGAGCGCCACCAACCCCGCCGTTATCACTTTAACCGTGGCTTCGTGGGCTTGATTCCAGTGCTTGTTCGGCGCGATCTCAGCGAACGCGGCTTCTTGCGCCGCCAGCACCACGCCATAAATCGCCTTTTGCTCGGGCGAAAATCTCCCGTTGACCGGGAAGGTACGGCTGATATCGCTGGCATAGCAGTCGATCTCGCAGCCCGCATCAATCAGCACCAGATCGCCGTCCTTGAGCAGGGCGTCGTTCTCTTGGTAGTGGAGGATGCAGCTGTTGTCACCCGAAGCGACAATGGAGCCATACGCTGGCATTTTTGCCCCGCTTTTCCGGAATTCATAATCCAGCTCTGCTTCCAGGCTGTATTCATGCAAACCAGGACGGCTGGCTTGCATGGCACGGACATGGGCACGGGCCGAAATCTGCGCCGCGTGGCGCATGACTTTTAATTCTGCCGCCGATTTATACAGGCGCATGTCATGCAGCAGATGATCCAGGGCAACAAATTCGTTGGGCGGCTGAGCGCCGAGGCTGGCCTTGGAGCGGATGGTATTGATCCACTCCATTACATGGCGATCGAATTCCGGGTTGCTGCCCATCGCCGAATACACACGGTCGCGTCCCTCAATCAGACCCGGCAGGATGTCGTCGATGTCGGTAATGGGGAATGCGTCGTGCGCACCAAAATCGCGCATGGCGCCTTCTTGCCCGGCCCGCAGGCCGTCCCACAGCTCGCGCTCTGGGTTGCGTTCGCGGCAAAACAGTACAAATTCGCCATGGGCTCGGCCGGGGATCAACACAATGACCGCTTCTGGCTCGGGGAAACCGCTCAGGTATTGGAAGTTACTTTCCTGACGGTACACGTGCTCAACGTCACGATTGCGAATCGCCACAGGGGCCGCCGGCAATATTGCGATGCTGTTGGGCCCCATCTGCGCCATGAGCGCCTTGCGGCGGCGTGCGTATTCCGATTTCGGGATATGAATCATGGGCAGACGGGTTTCCTCTTGGCGATCGATCAGTGCAGCGAAGGCTTGGCGGCCGCAGGCTCTTCAGGCTTTTTAGTTTCGGTGTACAGCAACAGCGGCGCGACGCGCAGGTATTCCATCACTTCCATGTAATCGCTTTCGCCATCGTCAGATTCTTCAAGCGCATCTTGCACCTGCGCGATGGCCGCCAAGTCTTGCAGCACTTCGCGACCTTCATTGCTCAACGCGTTATCGCGGTAATTAAGACCGAAACCGGCCAGGAAGCCCTGACACCATTCGCCCAAAGCAATGGCGCGGTCAGTCAGTGGCGCGTCGTCTGTCGGCAGCAACAGCACAACGGTCATGTCGTCACTGGTCAGCTCACCCTTGACCATCTCTTGCAAACCAATCAAGGCATTGCGTACGTTGTCACTGATTTCAGTTTCGCTCTGGAACAGCTCAGCGGCATCAGCCAGCCAGCCATCATGGTCAAAGCCAACGCCGGCCGCACTGCGGCCCAGCAGCAGGCCATGCAACTCGGCAGGCGATACGTTATGGCCGCTGGTGCTCAGCAGGGTGGCAAAGGCTTGGTACGGGGAGTTCTGAATAGGCATGGTCAGCTAGGCGCCAAGCGGCGCTATGTCTAGAATGGAGGCCTTGTATCCTAGCATCGGCAGACGAGCCAGACCATCAAGGCGTCAACTCGCCTGATCGTCCCCACCCATCAGAAAATACACAGTAGGACACAATGGAAGACACCGACCTGCATGAACTGATGGCCAGGCTCGAACTCCTGATTAGCCGGGTCGAGCAACTTAAAAGTCAAAACGGACTCTTACTAGCTCAGGAAAAGACTTGGCGCGAGGAACGCGCGCACCTCATTGAAAAAAACGAAATCGCCCGACACAAGGTGGAATCGATGATTTCGCGCCTCAAAGCCCTGGAGCAAGACTCATGAGTTCAAGCAATAGCGTCACCGTGCATATCCTCGATAAAGAATATTCGATCATGTGCCCCCAGGAAGAACGGACCAACCTGGTGAGCGCCGCCCGTTATCTGGACGGCAAAATGCGCGAAATCCGTAGCAGCGGCAAAGTGATTGGCGCCGATCGCATCGCCGTAATGGCCGCGCTCAATATCACTCACGATCTGCTGCACAAGCAGGAGGTCGCTGAAGTTCAGACCAGCAGCTCAACCCGAGAACAAGTGCGCGACCTGCTGGAACGCGTTGATTTGGTGCTTGCCACTGATCCGAACGAACGTCAAAGCTGATTCAAAAGGTTTCTTTGGGGTATACTCGCGCCACTCCCTGGAGTATTCGCCAGTTAGCGATGTCCCTGAGCCGATTCGCATTACCCTGGAGCTTGCACGTTGGACCGGTGTGCATGTCCGCTCGACGGAAAGCCTTAAGGTCTACTGCAACTTCCACCTTGAACTTTCGGGTTCAAGGGCCAAGCCGACAGCGGTACGTCGGGGAGCCTGATTTTTCCAGTGCAATGCCAGCCCTCCGCTGGCATTGGCTTTCTCGGTGTCGACCTTGAACAGCACGCCACCTACCCGCCCGCAACTTCGCCGCCAACTGCGCAGCGCCCGCCGCGAACTTTCGCCTTGCGCGCAACGTCTGGCAGCCCGTGGCCTGTACCGGCAACTGGCGCAACATCCTCTGTTCCGCCGCGCCAAACACATTTCCCTTTATTTGCCCACCGACGGTGAAATCGACCCGCGCCTGCTGCTGCGTGAAGCGCAACGCCGGGGCAAGATCACGTACCTGCCTGTACTCAGCGCATGGCCCCGGACCAAAATGGTGTTTCAACGTATCGCCCCCGGCGAGAAGCTGATCCCCAACCGCTTCCGAATTCTCGAACCGCGCATCAATCATGCACGCCAACGCAAGGTCTGGACACTCGACCTGGTGTTGCTGCCATTGGTGGGGTTCGATCCGAACGGTGGACGGCTGGGCATGGGCGGCGGGTTTTATGACCGCAGCCTTGCGTATCTGGCACGTCGACAATGCTGGCGCAAGCCGACACTGCTAGGCCTGGCCCACGAATGCCAAAAGGTCGAAAACCTGACTCAAGCCAGCTGGGACGTGCCGTTACAAGGCACCGTTTCGGACAAGCAGTGGTATGTCGCCCACACGTCGCCAGGGCATCACGCGACGCGCGATGCCTGAAAAGTCGTTAACGCAAGAAAGTTTAGCGTTTGAAAGGTTGTACTTGCTGTTGAGCCAGTTCAATCGGCGCATCGGTCGAGTTGGACCACAAACTTTGCGCATACCCCGTTGTAACTACGCCCAAACCGAACAAAAAAGCCAAAACCCACAGTACATCCGGTTTGCGTTTCATCGATTGCCCCCCTTCAGGCAAATCAACACGATGACAGCAACGGTTTTTGTTATAGGCCGTGCAGCAGCGTCAAGCTTAAAATCCCGGCATTCTGCGACAACCGTTAACGACACGCAAACGATGGCGTCAACCGGCTGTCGGTTTATCAAGATGTTTCAAGAAAGATGATTCGCATCATGTTTCAGGAGAAGAAAAATGGCCTATTGGTTGATGAAATCCGAGCCTGACGAGTTCTCGATCAACGACTTGCAGAAAATCGGTGAAGCCCGCTGGGACGGGGTCCGTAACTACCAGGCGCGTAACTTCATGCGTGCTATGGCGGTGGGCGATGAGTTCTTTTTCTACCATTCCAGTTGCCCGCAGCCTGGCATTGCAGGGATTGGCCGCATCGTCGAAGCCGCTTACCCCGACCCAACCGCGCTCGACCCCGAAAGCCATTACTTCGACCCCAAAGCCAGTACCGAGAAAAACCCGTGGAGTGCGTTGCAAGTGGCCCACGTGCAAACCTTTCCTCAGGTGATCAAGCTCGATTATCTAAAACAACAGACGGCGCTGGCCGAGATGCCCCTGGTCCAAAAAGGCAGCCGTCTTTCAGTCATGCCCGTCACAGCCGAACAATGGGCGACGGTACTGACACTGCTCTGACACACAGCCAACACCTGTAGGCACAAGCGTGCCCCGGCACACAGTAAAAATCACTTCGGCAATACCGCCCATTAGCGTCTAGGCTTTGGCCTTCCTTTGACTGGCATCAAACCGCCCCGGCAGTGAGACCGTCAAACTAGAGCGCTCTGTGAGACAGGATGTTGGCATGTCGAAGAACCACCGTGTATCCCATTATTTCGTTATTCCGTTGGTGATCCTGCTGGTGGCAGCAGGCGGGTTCGGTTACTGGAAATCCCAGCATGACCGCCTCCCCGAAGGCATCAGCATGGGCAACGGCCGACTCGAATCCACGGAAGTCCAAATCGCCGCCAAAATCCCCGGCCGCCTTGCCGAAGTGCTGGTCGACGAAGGTGATCGCGTGACCAAGGGCCAACTCCTGGCCCGCATGGACACACGCACCCTCGAGGCCTCGCGTAATCAGGCCGAGGCCGAGGTGCTGCGGGCCCGGCAAACCCTGGCTGCCAACGAGGCCAACGTACAACTGCGCCAAAGCGAAAAGCTGCTCGCCAGTCAGGAGCTCAAACGTTTCCGGCAACTGGCCCAGCGCGGCTTTGCCAGTGGCCAGCAACTGGATCAGCAACAGGCTCGTTTTGACACCAGCAACGCTGCCGTAGTCGCTGCACAAGCTCAAGTGGCCGCCGCCAGGGCCGCGATTCACGCCAGCGAAGCTCAAGTAGCGCAGCTCACCAGCGAAATCGACGACAGCAGCCTGCGCGCGCCCATCGACGGCGTGATCCAACTGCGCCTTGCCGAGCCCGGCGAAGTACTGGGCTCGGGCGGACGCGTGTTCATGATGATCGACCCCAGCGACCAGTACATGAACCTGTACTTACCCGCCTCGGTGGTCGGCAAACTGACCGTCGGCGCGCAGGCACGCATCCTGCTCGACGCCCTGCCCGACAAGCCCCTACCCGCAAAAATCAGTTTCGTGGCGGCCAAATCGCAGTTCACCCCAAAAGAAGTCGAAACCCGCGACGAGCGTCAAAAACTGGTGTTCCGCGTCAAACTTCGCCTGACCGATCCGAGCGCCGTGCCGCAAGCCAAGCCCGGCATGCCGGGCGCCGGTTACGTGCGCACTGCCGACGTGGACTGGCCGGCTAATCTGCAATGAGCGACCTGGCCCTCAACGCCAGTGGCATCAGCCACCGTTACGGCAAGCAGCAGGCGCTGCTCGATATCTCCTTCAGTTTGCCCAAAGGCACGCGCTGCGGGCTGATCGGCCCGGACGGTGCGGGCAAGTCGAGCTTGCTGGGGCTGATTGCCGGGGTCAAAAAGCTTCAGCAAGGCAGCCTTGAAGTGCTTGGCGGGCCGATTGACGATCGCCGCCATCGCAACACGCTCTACCCGTTGATTGCTTTCATGCCCCAAGGGTTGGGCGGCAACCTGTACCCGGAGTTGTCGATCAGCGAAAACATTCGCTTTTTCGGCACCTTGTTTGGTCTGTCCAAAGACGACTGCGAACAACGCATGGCCAACTTGCTCAAGGCCACGGACCTTGAGCGATTTGCCGAACGTCCGGCGGGTAAGTTGTCCGGCGGGATGAAGCAAAAGCTCGGGCTGTGTTGCGCGCTGATTCACGAGCCCGACCTGCTGATCCTTGACGAACCCACCACCGGCGTCGACCCGCTTTCCCGTCGGCGCTTCTGGGAACTGGTTGACGACGTACGCAGCCAGCGCCCGCAGCTGACTTTGCTGGTTGCCACGGCCTACATGGAAGAGGCGGAACAGTTCGAGCACTGCCTGATGCTCGACCGCGGCACATTGATTGCTACCGGGCTCACGCAGGAACTGGCGGCGATCACTGCCACCGGCAAACTGGACGAAGCGTTTACCCACTATCAGGGCGACACCGGCCACAGCAACGAACCGTTGGTGATTCCGCCACGGGTCAGCGACAACAGCGATATCGCCATCGAAGCCCATGACCTGACCCTCAAATTCGGCGATTTTACCGCCGTGAATAACGTCAGTTTCGCCATCGGACGCGGCGAAATCTTCGGTTTTCTGGGCTCCAACGGTTGTGGCAAAACCACCACCATGAAAGTGCTGACCGGGCTTATGCCCGCCACCGAAGGCAGCGCCAAACTGCTCGGTAATCCGGTGGATGCCAAAGACCTGGCTACGCGCAAACGCGTGGGTTTCATGTCTCAGAGCTTCTCGCTGTATGGCGAGTTGAGCGTGCGGCAGAATCTGGTTTTACACGCACAGCTATTCGACTTGCCCAAGCAGGACAGTCGCGCGCGGATTCAAGAGCTGATCGAGCGTTTTGATCTGGCGGACATTGCCGAGCAACAGTCCGGCGAACTGCCACTGGGCTTGCGTCAACGCCTGTCGCTGGCAGTGGCGGTATTGCATCGCCCTGAAGTGCTGATCCTCGACGAGCCCACCTCAGGGGTTGACCCGGCCGCGCGCGACGATTTCTGGCGGTTGCTGATCGAGCTGTCGCGGGATCAGGGCGTGACGATCTTCTTGTCCACCCACTTCATGAACGAAGCCCAGCGCTGCGACCGCATTTCGTTGATGCACGCGGGCAAAGTATTGGCCTGCGACACCCCCGATGCATTGCAGCAACAGTTTCACGGCGAGACGCTGGAAGCCGCATTCGTTACCTGCTTGGAGCACGCGCAAAACGAGCAGGACGCTAGCACGGTACCCGCTCCCGAGACTGGCGCTGCGGTGGTCAACGCCCCGCCACCGCCCGGCAAAAGCGGCTTCAGCCTGACTCGGCTGATTGCCGTGGCCAGCCGCGAATCCAAAGAGCTGCTGCGCGACAAAGTTCGCATGGCATTCGCCTTGCTGGGGGCGGTGTTCATGATGGTAATTTTCGGCTACGGCATTTCGCTGGACGTGGAAAACCTGGCGTTCGCTGTTTACGACCAGGACCAAAGCCCGCAAAGCCGCGCGTACCTGGAAGCCTTCCGCAGCTCGCGTTACTTCGAAGAACACGCGCCCATCCACAGTGCAGAAGAACTGCACAAGCGTCTGCAACGCTCAGAAATCAAAATCGCACTGGAAATCCCGCCTGGCTTTGGGCGCGACCTGTACGCCGGCCGCCAGCCCACCGTCGCCGCGTGGCTGGATGGCGGCATGCCGTTTCGCGCAGAAACCAGCCGTAACTATGTTGAATCCGTGCATCAATCCAACCTTGAGCAACTGTCCGCCTTGAGCAGTCTGGCGCAGAACAAACAAGGGGCGGCCAAACTCGAAACACGCTTTCGCTACAACCAGGACGTGGTTAGCGTGAATGCAATCGGGCCGGGCGTGATGGCGCTGATCCTTGCCTTTATCCCCGCGATGCTGACAGCCCTGGGCATCGTGCGCGAAAAAGAGCTGGGCTCCATCACCAACTTTTACGCCACGCCACTGACCCGGCTTGAATTTCTGCTGGGCAAACAGATGCCCTATCTGGCCGTCAGTCTGGTCAATCTGGCCTTGCTGGTTGCCATGAACCGCTGGCTATTCGGGGTGCCGTTTAAAGGCAGCGCGCTGACATTGGCCCTCGGCGGGCTTTTGTATGTGCTGTCGACCACCAGCATGGGACTGCTGATATCGGCATTCACTCGCACCCAGATCGCGGCGATCCTCGGCACCATGATCATCACCAGCCTGCCGACCATCCAGTTCTCCGGCCTCATCGTGCCGCGCTCGTCACTGGACGGCTCTGCGGCGTTAATGGGCATGCTGTTCCCCGCCGGGCACTTTCTGGACATTGCCGTGGGGACCTTCACCAAAGCCCTGGATTTGCGCCAGCTGTGGCCGCAATGCCTGGCGCTGCTGGGCTTCTTCGTCGCCTTTACCGGCTTGAGTCTCATCATGCTCAAGAAGCAGGAGGTTTGATGCACAAGCTCTCGCATATCCTGCGCCTGGGGATCAAAGAACTCACCAGCCTGCGGCATGACAGCGTGCTGCTGCTGTTTTTGTTCTACGCCTTCACGGTGGCGATTTACATGCCGGCGGCGGGATCAATTATTGGCGTGCACAACGCCAGCGTCGCGATTGTCGATGAAGACCACAGCGCCTTGTCGCGCAAGCTCAGCGAGTCATTGCTGCCACCGGAATTCAAAACCCCGCAAGCACTGCCTTACGATCAGTTGGACGAGTCCATGGATGGCGGCCAATACACGTTTGTCATCAACGTACCGGCCAATTTTCAGGCGGACTTGCTGGCCGGGCGCGAACCGGGTCTGCAAGTAAACGTCGATGCAACAGCCATGAGCCAGGCGTTTATGGGGGCGGGTTACATCGGGCGTATCTTCCAGCGTGAACTGCTCAACTACACCGGTCAGGCCAATGCAGCGGCAAACACACCAGCACTTATCAACGCACGGGCACTGTTCAACCCGAACCTGGAGGGCGGCTGGTTTTTGGCGGTGATTCAGATCGTCAACAACATCACCATTTTGGCCATTGTGTTAACCGGCACCGCGCTATTGCGCGAACGGGAACACGGCACCCTCGATCACCTGCTGGTGCTGCCCCTGACAGCGCTGGAAATCATGCTGGCAAAAATCTGGAGCAGCATGCTGGTCGTGGTGCTCTGCACCTGGGTGTCGCTGGAGGTCATCGTCAAATGGGCGTTGGGCGTGCCGCTGGCCGGGTCACTGGCGTTGTTTTTGGGTGTGACGGCGCTTTATCTGTTTGCCAGTACCGCGCTGGGGATTTTCCTCGCCACCCTCGCCCGTTCAACACCGCAGTTCGGCTTGCTGGCCATCCCGGTCATCATCCCGATGCTCTTGCTCTCGGGCGGCAGCACGCCGCTGGACAGCATGCCTGAATGGCTGCAGTGGGTGATGCAGTGCTCGCCTTCAACTCACTTCGTGAGTTTGAGCGCGGCAATTCTGTTCAGGGGGGCGGGTGTGGACGTAGTGTGGCCGGATTTGTTGGCGCTGGCCGCCATCGGCCTGCTGTTCTTTGCGATTGCCCTGGCGCGGTTTCGAAAGAGCCTGGCGTCGTAACGTTTGCGCCGGGCATGACCCTTGGTCACCGGCTTTGTTCGCGACGCACTGTGCGCAAACAAAGCCGGTGCCTGCACGGCGAATCCAAAGGCTGGCTTACTGAACGATCAAGTTGTTGAACAACAGATCATCCACCTGCGGCTTGCCCGTCTCATCGGTCATGACCTGCTGGATCTGCTTCAGCGCTTCTTGGCGCAGCTTCTCTTTATTCTCGACATTGCCCAGGGTTTCACTGGTCTGCTGAGTAAACAGACCGACCAACTGATTGCGAATCAACGGATCGTTGGCCTTCACGACCTTGGCGGCTTCGTCGCCCGTAACACGTAAGGCGATATCGGCCTTGTAAACCTTGAGCTTCGGGCTGCCATCCAGACCGTAATTCCCCACAAAGGGCGGCGTCAGGCTGATATAGCTGACTTTGGCTTCGCCCTCTTTCGCGTCTTCCGCCACCGCCGCCATCGGCAACAACAGGGCCAGCATCAACAGGATCCACGCTTTCACAATTCGCTCCTTTATACGGTTTGGGGCAAGCATACGGGTCGTTTCGCCTCAGCCCAAGGGTTATAGCTGAGTGGCAGATCACCGACAGTCGTACGTCGGTATCATCCTCTTCGTTATCGGCTGAGGTGAGCAAAGCAATAACGCGCTCATCAGAAACGAGCAATATTGAGGCAAGTGACATAACTATGTACCTCACCCGCTGTTTAAAGCGCACGTACGTTTGTGTCTTCCCAACAAAGGGAAAACACAAACGAATACGGCGGGAATTTAAAATCAAAACTAAATATGAAGACTACACAGCCCATGAACTCGTTGAACTGTTCACCCAGATTTGGGGCCTCAACTGCATCACTGAAGAAAAACACAGCGCCTTGGTTGAGCATTTTTTAACGATCACTGAACACCCGGATGGTTTGCAATTAACGGTGTACATCGAAGCCGGCATAGCCAAGGATCCCCGCGATGTCATTCGAATCGTGAACGAATGGCGACTGGCCCATGGCAAGCCGGGCTTCAAAACCCAATGACTCTCGGATGCCGCCTTGTGGCGGCATCAACCCTGAATCAGTCCGGCGGACTGGCCCGGGCTTACAAAGGTTTATCAGCCAGTTGCAACTGATCCTTGTGGCCGGTGACCACCAACCGCGCTTTTACACTTTCCGCAAGCGCGTCCAGAAAGAGGCTGCCAGGCTTGGCCTGGCAAGTCTTTATTGTTTGGGCCATACCCTGCGCGAGATCAAACAGCGTCTCGGACAATTGTTCGGTCGAGAGCTTTTTCGCGATATACAGGTCGATCAAGCGATTGCGCGTCACCATGAACAAGGTTAAACCGCCAGACAGCACGTTAAGGTTGCGCCAATTGAATCGGGAAACTTCGTTATTGAGTGTGCGGCAGGTGGCGCCCTTGAGGTCGAAATGGCGCATGTTGCCCAAGGCTTCAGGGGTATCGCTCACCGTGAAAACCAAGGGTGAGAAAAATACCATGTGCTTGGGGCCACCCTCTTCTTGCTTCCAGGCCGAAAAACGCCATTCACTCATTGCTTTCAGCGCCGCGCCCGCAAATTCGGGGTGCGTGCTGTAAAGAATTTCGAGATCGGCCACTGAACCATCCGGGTTGACCTTGAACCGGGTTCGTACTTCGCCTGGCAAGCCGATACGTTGCAGTTCTTTGGGATAAACAGGCTTTACCTGGTACTGCAACGTAGGCGCGGAATCACCGGCCAACGCCTTCAGCGACATCATTAAGACGAACAACCCCACCAAACTCTTCATGCTTTCTCCCAAGCTGCGCGGTACACGCCTGCATCAGTGCAGAAAGAGCTGATGATAAAAATTTGTCGCCAATTCTTTCAGGTCTCGGTTTCCCAACGAAGCGTGGGAGCCGTCCGGTTTAACCGCCAGTGTCCATCCCTTAAACGTATCTGGAAGCCTTGATGGATAAGGAGGACAGGCCTTTGCGTCACCGCAGTGACAACGGGACAGGTGCTTGAGGTATTACACCTGTGCGACATGTTCATAAGTGAACATGCCTTATGCGTTGTTAACTTTCGTTTCAGATGAGAAGACCTGTCATTTTCGGTAACGAAAATGTAACGTTCGGGCCCGCCGATATAACAAGAAATTTGGAGCTCTTGAATGTTTGCCTTTTTCCGACCTGCCGCACATCAGGCACCGCTGCCTGCCGAAAAAATAGACAGCACCTATCGACGCCTGCGATGGCAGATTTTCGCCGGTATCTTTTTTGGTTATGCAGGCTACTACCTGCTGCGTAAAAACTTCTCGCTGGCCATGCCGTACTTGATTGATGAGGGGTACACCCGGGGTCAACTGGGTGTGGCCATGTCGGCAATCGCCATCGCTTATGGCTTGTCGAAGTTCCTCATGGGCCTGGTGTCCGATCGCTCTAACCCGAGGTTCTTCCTGCCGTTTGGCCTAATGATTTCAGCGGCCGTGATGTTCATTTTCGGTTTCGCGCCTTGGGCAACGTCCAGCGTGACCATGATGTTCATTCTGTTGTTTATCAACGGTTGGGCGCAGGGCATGGGTTGGCCGCCCAGCGGCCGGACCATGGTGCACTGGTGGTCGCAGAAAGAGCGCGGCGGCGTGGTGTCTGTGTGGAACGTGGCGCACAACGTGGGCGGCGGCCTGATTGGCCCACTGTTCTTGCTGGGCATGGCATGGTTCAACGATTGGCACGCCGCGTTTTACGTACCTGCTACCGTTGCATTGCTGGTGGCATTGTTTGCCTTTGTGACCATGCGCGATACGCCGCAATCCGTCGGTTTGCCGCCAATTGAGCAGTACAAAAACGATTACCCGGCCGGGTATGACGCCAGCCACGAAGACGAATTCAGCGCCAAAGAAATTTTCATCAAATACGTGCTGCGCAACAAAATGCTCTGGTACATCGCCATGGCTAACGTGTTCGTCTACCTGCTGCGCTACGGCGTGCTGGACTGGGCGCCAACCTACCTTAAGGAAGCCAAGCACTTCACCGTGGACACCACGTCGTGGGCATACTTTTTCTATGAGTGGGCGGGTATCCCGGGGACGCTGCTGTGCGGCTGGATGTCGGACAAAATCTTCCGGGGCAACCGTGGGCTGACCGGCATCGTGTTTATGGCACTGGTGACGGTCGCGACGCTGGTGTACTGGCTCAACCCGCCGGGCAACCCGAGCATCGACATGATCGCGCTGTTCTCCATTGGCTTCCTGATTTACGGGCCAGTGATGCTGATCGGTTTGCAGGCTCTGGAACTGGCACCCAAGAAAGCCGCAGGTACGGCAGCTGGCTTCACCGGGCTGTTCGGTTACTTGGGGGGGTCGGTGGCGGCCAGCGCAGCGATGGGTTATCTGGTTGACCACTTCGGCTGGGATGGCGGCTTCGTACTGTTGATCAGTGCGTGCCTGTTGGCGATCGCGTTCATGATCCCCACCCTGCGCCACAAGAAAGTAGCCAGCGAAGCGCGCAACGCTTAAGGCTTGATTGATCCACAGCGCTTGAGCCGCGCCTCCAGATTCCGGTCTGGCATGGCGTGGCTGCGCAGGGCGCTTACGGTCTGCTCCACATAATCGCGAGTGGTGCCGTAACGCCCGCAGGCGTTGGCCAACACCTGCCCCAGTACGTCATCTGGCAGATTGCCCGCATAGCTGGGCAGATGCCGCTCCAGCACAAAACCCAATGCCTGCACCTGAGAGCCATCTTCAAGACGGCAGGTGAGCCAGTGCGGCCGGTAAGACGGCACGGGCATCTCTCGTAGCCACAAGGCATAGAGTGCTGCATCGAGGTTTTCTTCCGGCAGCCGATAAGCAAACCCGCTGCACGACCCGCCCCGGTCCAGCCCGAACACCAGCCCCGGCAACTGCGGGGTGCCACGGTGTTCGTGGGACCACACGTACAGCCCTCGATGGTAGCCATGCACACGGCCACGAACGCGCTCGACTGCTGAACATTCGGGGCGCCAGATCAGTGAGCCATAGGCAAATAACCACACCGGCCCGCCTTTGTGGCGCGCCATGGTACCGAGCAGCGAGCTGCGCAATTGTTCGGGAGTCAGCGGCGCCCCGAGATCAAGTCGCGGCGGATAGGCGAGGGTCAAGCAGGTCGGTTCAGTGACAGTCATAACGAATGGGTACAGGCCTTGCGCACTTGCAGGATGTCCACAACATAACGTGCTGAATCTTATAGCACTGAATGTGAAATGACGCGCTTGGCCTGACATATGGCTACCGGGTCACGAATCGGCGCTACGCTGAAACCCGAAGCCGTCGATCTGTTCCAGTCAGGTTCAGGTTTGCGGCCAACGACCTCTTTATAGTGACCCGCCACTGGCGCACGCCAAACTGCCAACAGAGGCCTATGCATGAAGAAATACGGAATCTGTGGCTTGTTGATGTTGGTCAACGCCAGCGCCGCGATGGCGCATGATGAAGCGCAACAGCAGGATCAGGACTTTTGGTACGTTCAAACCAGCGTCTACACCAGGCACTTTTCGCCCGACCCCGAGCACAACAACAACCAGGACCTGATCGGCCTTGAGTACCATCACCGCTCAGGCTGGCTGGCGGGTGGAGCGACGTTTCGTAACTCGTTCAGGCAACGGTCGTACTACGCCTACACCGGAAAGCGCTTCGACAGCGAGACTTATCCCGTGTACTTGAAAGTAACGGGGGGGCTACTGGAGGGCTATCACGGGAAGTATCAGGACAAAATCCCACTCAATCGTTTTGGCGTAGCGCCCGTGATCATTCCGTCCGTGGGTGTTCACTATGGCCCGGTCGCCACCGAGCTGGTGTTGCTCGGTTTCAATGCCGCGATGGTGACAACGGGGTTACGTTTTTAATCGCTGAGAGGAACGCATTTCCGCCTCGCGCTATAGCCAACTTGTGCAGTCGCTGTCGAAGCACAAGGCTGCGACAGGCTGCACGAGACGTATCAAGGCCGTGGGCTGTATGCGAAGACGTCGGCACGCATTTGGTGGGCGTCCATCCCTGCCGCAACCAAGGCGTCGAGGGTGCCGTAAATCATCGCCGGAGAGCCGCTCGCATAGACGAAAACAGAGCGCAGATCGCGGATGTCTTCGCACACAGCTTCGTGCAACAACCCACAGCGCCCTTCCCATCCGCACAGATCACTCACGACCTTGTGCAAATGCAGGTTAGGGATCTGCTGCCACGCGTCCCACTCTTCCAGGGTGTAGAAGTCTTCAGGACGACGTACACCCCAGTAAAGATGCACGGGGTGCGGGAAACCTTTCTCACGGCAATGCTCGATCAGGCTGTGCATTTGCGCCATACCGGTGCCCGCAGCGATCAGTACCAGCGGGCCATCGGGCAACTGGGACAAGTGTGTATCACCGAACGGCATTTCAACCCGGATCATTTTGTTGCGTTGCAGTTGCTCAATCAGGCTGCGGGCGCTGTCTTCACGCACCAACACGTGCAGCTCAAGGTCACGTCCGGCATGTGGCGCGCTGGCCAGCGAGAACGCGGATTTCTCACCGTTCTCACGCTCCAGCATCACATATTGGCCCGCGTAATAACGCGGCGGCTTGCCGGCGGGCGCACGCAAGCGCACCCGCCAGACATCGCCGCCCATTTCTACGCAATCAACCAACTGGCACGTCAGGCTGCGCACCGGCAACTCTCCCAAGGCAAGCACGCCATCCCACAACACGACGCAGTCTTCCTGCGGTTGCGCCAGGCAGGTGTAGATCTCGCCATGGTCACGTATCTCGCCCGCTTGCTGCACGCGCCCTTCAACCAGCAAGGCGGCGCACACATGGCAATTACCGTTGCGACAGCTTTGCGGGCATTCATAGCCCAGGCGCTGCGCCGCATTCAGAATCGGCTCGCCGGGCAAGGTATCCAACACCGCGCCTGACGGCTGCAAGGTTACTCGCATCAATCTATTCCCAATTGATTCCAGATGTCATCGACCCGGCGTGTCACTGCCTCGTCCTTGACGATGACCCGTCCCCATTCGCGCGTGGTCTCGCCCGGCCATTTATTGGTCGCATCGAGCCCCATCTTCGAACCCAGACCGGACACCGGCGAGGCGAAATCAAGGTAGTCGATTGGCGTGTTATCGATCATCACCGTGTCGCGCTTGGGGTCCATGCGCGTGGTAATGGCCCAGATCACGTCGTTCCAGTCGCGGGCATTAATGTCGTCATCGGTCACGATCACGAACTTGGTGTACATAAACTGGCGCAAAAATGACCACACACCGAGCATCACCCGCTTGGCGTGCCCCGGGTACGATTTCTTCATGGTCACGATGGCCATGCGATACGAACAGCCTTCAGGCGGCAAGTAGAAATCGGTGATTTCCGGGAACTGCTTTTGCAGGATCGGTACAAACACTTCGTTCAGGGCCACACCCAGAATCGCGGGCTCATCCGGTGGACGGCCTGTGTAGGTGCTGTGGTAAATCGGCTTGACCCGATGGGTGATGCGCTCAACGGTGAAGACAGGGAAGCTGTCCACTTCGTTGTAGTAACCGGTGTGGTCACCGTACGGGCCTTCCGGGGCCATTTCGCCGGGGTGAATCACGCCTTCAAGGATGATTTCAGCCGTGGCGGGGACTTGCAGGTCGTTGCCGCGGCACTTGACCAGCTCGGTCCGGTTGCCGCGCAATAACCCGGCAAAGGCGTATTCGGACAGGCTGTCAGGCACCGGTGTCACCGCGCCAAGAATGGTTGCCGGGTCGGCGCCCAATGCCACAGAAACAGGGAATGGCTGGCCGGGGTGTTTCTCGCACCATTCGCGGTAATCCAGCGCACCGCCACGGTGGCTCAGCCAGCGCATGATGACTTTATTACGGCCAATCACTTGCTGACGGTAGATGCCAAGGTTCTGGCGATCCTTGTTCGGTCCTTTGGTGACGGTCAGGCCCCAGGTAATCAACGGCGCCACATCGCCCGGCCAGCAGTGTTGAACCGGCAGCATGGCCAGATCGACATCATCGCCTTCAATCACCACTTCCTGGCACACCGCGTCTTTCACGACTTTCGGGGCCATGGAGATGATCTTGCGGAAGATCGGCAGTTTGGACCACGCGTCCTTCAGACCTTTCGGCGGCTCTGGCTCCTTAAGGAACGCCAGCAATTTGCCGATTTCACGCAGCTCGCTGACGGACTCAGCACCCATGCCCATGGCCACGCGCTCAGGCGTGCCGAACAGGTTACCGAGTACCGGGATCGTGTGGCCGGTCGGGTTTTCGAACAGCAACGCCGGGCCTTTGGCGCGCAGCGTGCGGTCGCAGATTTCGGTCATCTCCAGCACTGGAGAGACGGGAATCTGGATGCGTTTCAACTCTCCGCGCTGCTCTAGCTGCTGCACGAAATCCCGAAGATCCTTGAATTTCATTGACGTTGGCACCCTCAAAATAGGCGTACATCCTACCTGCAATGCCGCCCGCTGGCAGCTTATCGCTGCTGGGCGGGCGGATTTGAGCTCACTTCACCTCCAGTGCCTTGGCACCCGCCACCTCTTGGAACAGCGGAGCCAACACAGGCAGCAGTAACCGGGCGCCCACCTCGGACAGGTGATTGTCGTCGGTATACAACGAATGACCGTCTTGCTCGGCCCGGCATAAGCCCGTGTCGTCACACAATTGCGGCGTAGGGTCCAAAACCTTGACACCGGGGTCGTTGGCAGCGAGTTGAGCGAATAGCTGGTTGATAAACGCCTTCTGTTTAAGGTGCTCACTCAGCGCAAAACCGGTGCCCGCCGTCGGCTGGTGCAACATTGCCAGTCGACTTAAACGGTACGGAGGATTAAACGGCTGCAGCGGGGCTTCTTTCATCAACCACACGCGATGCCCGGCTGTGCGCAGCTCATTAATGCGCGTTCGCAAACCGTCCGCCAACCGTTGCTCGGCAACGGCCCGGTCGTAATGACCATCCGCCGCTTTGAGCGCATGGCCTTTGTCACCTTTGGCGTCGCCATCGAGGTACAGGCTCCAGCGTGCCACCAGCATTACGTCACCGACGGGTTCGCTATTGAGCGTCTGTTCCACGCGTCGATTGTACTGGGCGCAACGTTCGCCATGCTCCAGCCCTTGGAGCGGCAAACAGCCTGCCGAACTGGCCAACATGACAGTGACCCCGTACTGCTGGGCGCTTTCGTCCAGCGCAGGAATCAACGCCGTGGCGTGGCTATCACCCCATACCAACAACTGAGCGGGCCTGTCTAAGGCGCCATAGCGGCAAAAAGGCGTGTCGGCGGGACTTTTATCGTCAGTGATGCAGGCCATCAGCTCGGGCCGCCATTTACTGGCGTTGGCATATTGCAACGCCTGCTCTGACAAACGGGACGGCAAGCCGTCAGTCCAGCGCAGCGCTTGCCCCGCCAGCCCCAGCACCACAATGCCCACAGCGGCGGCGATCAGAATCTGACGACGCCCGGCCAGCAATCGACGTTCACGAAACGGGGTTTCCACAAATCGCCAGGACAAATAGCCCAGGATCAACGTCAGTGCGATCAGCGCAGCGGTCAACGCGGGGCTGAAGTCGTCCACGCTGGCATAACTGCCAAACACGAACACCGGCCAATGCCACAAGTACCAGGAATAAGAAATCAGCCCCAGACCGACCATCAAGCGGGTGCTTAAGAACTGCCCAACCCACGTACTGCGATGCTCGTTGGCCCAGATCAGCGCCACAACGCCCAGCACAGGCAATAATGCTGCCGCGCCGGGGAAAGGAGTGCTTTTGTCATAGCCGAAGACCGCCACCAATATCAGCGCCAGCCCCAAAAGGCTGAAGCATTGCGCCGCGGTTTGCGTGAGACGTTTTTTGCGCTCAGGGGCGATGGCCAGCATGGCACCGGCCAGTAATTCCCACGCACGCATCGGCAGCAGGAAAAACGCTTTCTCCGGGTGATGCGCCACGGCCCAGACGCTCAAGCCAAACGAGATCAGTAACAGGCTAAACAACGCCATGCGCCAGTGCCTGAAACGGCTTGAAAGCAACGTCAGTATTAACGGGAAGACGATGTAGAACTGCTCTTCAACCGCCAATGACCACGTATGAAGCAACGGCTTCAGGTCGCTGGCGGCATCGAAGTAACCCTCTTGGCGCATAAACAGCAGGTTGGACACGAACATCACTTGGTAGCGCACCGAGCGCCCCAGTTCTTCGTAGTCCTTGGGCGCCATCAGGAACCAGCCCGCCACCAATACCGCCGCCAGCAACACAAACAAAGCGGGCAAGATCCGGCGCGCACGACGTGCCCAGAACTCAACGAAGCTGAAACGTCCGGCTTCCCGCTGACGCCAAATGATTGAAGTAATCAGATAACCGGAAATGACGAAGAACACATCAACGCCAACAAAACCGCCGGAAAAACCGGGCACACCAAAGTGAAACAGCACTACTGCAAGTACAGCCACTGCGCGCAGGCCATCAATATCCCTGCGATAAACAAGAGAAGTCATAACGCTCGAAACCCGCTAATACATTGTTTTTATTGACCGGAGTTAAGCATAAACCTCCCTTTTTTATGACTAAAAAAAATGGCGCCCGTGCAGGGCGCCATTTTTAGGGTCGAGAAACCGTGTTACTTGCGTTTCATCGACAGGAAGAACTCGTCGTTGGTCTTGGTCTGTTTCAGCTTGTCGATCAAGAACTCAATGGCGGCGACTTCGTCCATCGGGTGCAACAGCTTGCGCAGAATCCACATGCGTTGCAGCTCGTCGTCTGCGGTCAGCAACTCTTCACGGCGGGTGCCGGAGCGGTTGATGTTGATCGCAGGGAAGACGCGCTTTTCAGCGATCTTGCGGTCTAGGGGCAGCTCCATGTTGCCGGTGCCCTTGAACTCTTCGTAGATCACTTCATCCATCTTCGAGCCGGTTTCAACCAGCGCGGTAGCGATGATGGTCAGCGACCCGCCTTCTTCGATGTTACGTGCCGCACCGAAGAAACGCTTTGGCTTCTCAAGGGCGTGTGCATCAACACCACCGGTCAATACCTTGCCGGAGCTCGGGATCACAGTGTTGTAGGCGCGGGCCAGACGGGTGATGGAGTCAAGCAGGATCACCACGTCCTTTTTGTGTTCAACAAGACGCTTGGCCTTCTCGATCACCATTTCAGCCACCTGCACGTGGCGGGTTGGCGGTTCGTCGAACGTCGACGCAACCACTTCGCCGCGTACCGTACGCTGCATTTCGGTCACTTCCTCAGGACGCTCGTCGATCAACAGCACGATCAAGTGAACTTCAGGGTTGTTACGCGAAATGTTCGACGCGATGTTCTGCAGCATGAGGGTCTTGCCCGCTTTTGGCGGAGCAACGATCAGACCGCGCTGACCTTTACCGATTGGCGCGCAGAGGTCGATCACACGACCGGTCAGGTCTTCGGTGGAACCGTTACCGATTTCCATCTTCATGCGAACGTTCGGGAACAGCGGGGTCAGGTTCTCGAAGAGAATCTTGTTTTTCGCGTTCTCAGGACGATCGTAGTTGATCGTGTCGACCTTCAGCAGGGCGAAGTACCGCTCGCCTTCTTTTGGCGGGCGGATTTTACCGACGATGGTGTCGCCGGTGCGCAGGTTGAAGCGACGGATCTGGCTGGGCGAGACGTAAATATCGTCAGGGCCGGCAAGATAGGAAGCGTCAGCAGAGCGCAGGAAGCCGAAGCCGTCCTGGAGGATCTCCAGCACGCCATCACCGGAGATTTCCTCGCCGCTTTTCGCGTGCTTTTTCAGCAGGGAGAAAATCACGTCCTGCTTGCGCGAACGGGCCATATTTTCTATGCCCATTTGTTCGGCCAATTCGAGCAGTTCGGTAATCGGCTTTTGCTTGAGTTCAGTCAGGTTCATATAGGAATGACGTAATCATTTATGGAGGGGGGAAATTAAGCTTTTGGCTTAATGAGGCCGCGCCGCAGAGAAGGCGACAGGATCGCGTACTAATTCGATAAGGAGTGCGTCGGCGACGGCTTGCAGGGGGCAGTGGAGAAACCAGTGCGGGGCCGAATGTAACACTTGCTTTTCATAGCGTCTAGTCCTTGAGCCATGAAAAAGCCCCGCATTTTGCGGGGCTTTTATCGACACTTAGATGTTGGCGTCGAGGAATGCAGCCAATTGCGACTTCGACAGCGCACCCACCTTGGTGGCTTCGACATTGCCGTTCTTGAACAGCATCAGCGTCGGAATACCACGTACGCCATGCTTGGCCGGGGTTTCCTGGTTTTCATCAATGTTCAGCTTGGCAACGGTCAGCTTGCCTTTGTACGTCTCAGCGATCTCGTCCAGAACTGGCGCGATCATTTTGCAAGGGCCACACCATTCAGCCCAGTAGTCGACCAGTACGGCGCCTTCAGCCTTGAGAACATCGGCCTCAAAGCTAGCGTCGGTGACGTGTTTAATAAGATCGCTGCTCATGGAAGTCTCCGTGGTGGTAAGCAAAAACGTAGCACATCATAGCCGTCATCACTGCGTTCAGGAAGCTGACGCTTGATTGACTATAACTATAGTCAGCCATGAGCCGACGTATGTAGAAGGTTTTGAACAACTCGGCCGCCACTCAGCGGTCAGATAACCGGTGACACGCACTCAGAAAAAAATGTTGATCCCTATCAAGCCATCCAACATCACGCGTTGGCGCGAGCCTTTGATCGTGGCACGATGGCGACGTTATCGACCGAGACCCCTCAACCATGCCCCAATCCCAAGCCAAGAATCCATCCCTGATCGCCGCCATTGATCTGGGTTCTAACAGCTTTCACATGGTGGTGGCCAAGGCACAGAACGGTGAAATCCGTATCCTTGAACGTCTTGGTGAAAAGGTGCAGTTAGCTGCCGGCATCGACGAAGAACGCAAACTCAACGAAGAATCCATGCAGCGCGGGCTCGATTGCCTGAAACGTTTTGCCCAACTGATCAACGGTATGCCCCTGGGCGCCGTGCGGATTGTAGGCACCAACGCCTTGCGTGAAGCCCGTAACCGCAACGAGTTCATCGTGCGCGCCGAGGAGATTCTCGGGCACACCGTTGAAGTCATTTCCGGACGGGAAGAAGCACGCCTCATTTATCTGGGCGTATCGCACACCCTCGCCGACACGCCGGGCAAGCGCCTGGTGGCCGACATCGGCGGCGGCAGTACTGAATTCATCATCGGCCAACGCTTTGAGCCATTGCTGCGTGAAAGCCTGCAAATGGGTTGCGTCAGTTATACCCAACGGTACTTCCGCGACGGCAAGATCACCCCGGCACGTTATGCACAGGCTTACACCGCCGCGCGCCTGGAGATCATGAGCATCGAGCACGCCCTGCACCGCTTGGGCTGGGATGAAGCCATCGGCTCGTCCGGCACCATTCGCGCCATTGGTCTGGCCCTTAAAGCGGGCGGTCACGGCAATGGTGAGGTCAACGCCGAAGGCCTGGCTTGGCTCAAGCGCAAACTGTTCAAGCTGGGCGAAGTCGACAAGATCGACTTTGAAGGCATCAAGCCTGATCGCCGGACTATCTTTCCTGCCGGGCTGGCGATTCTGGAAGCGATCTTCGACGCCCTTGAACTGCAGCGCATGGACCACTGCGACGGTGCGCTGCGCGAAGGCGTGTTGTATGACCTGCTGGGCCGTCACCACCACGAAGACGTGCGTGAGCGCACACTCAGCTCGCTGATGGACCGTTACCATGTCGATCGCGAGCAGGCCGCGCGGGTTGAACGCAAAGCCCTGCGGGCCTTCGATCAAGTGGCCAAGTCATGGGACCTGAAAGACGGCGTATGGCGTGAACTGCTGAGCTGGGCGGCCAAGGTGCACGAAGTCGGTCTCGACATCGCTCACTATCATTTCCACAAACATGGCGCTTACCTGATCGAGCACTCCGATCTGGCCGGATTCTCACGTGAAGATCAGCAAATGCTGGCGCTGCTGGTACGCGGTCATCGCCGCAACATACCGAAAGACAAGTTTGCTGAATTCGGGGATGACGGCATCAAGCTGATTCGTCTGTGCGTATTGCTGCGCTTTGCGATTCTGTACCACCACATTCGTGGCGACCAGCAAGCGTCACAAGTCAAACTGCGCGCCGATGGCGATCACCTTGACGTGATATTCCCTGAAGGCTGGCTGGAACAGAACCCGCTGACCCAAGCCGATTTTGAGCAGGAAGCTCAATGGCTGACTCGGGTCGGAATTGTGTTGACGGTGTCCTGACGCTGTATATGCATACCGTCGCTGGCGCTCTGTGCGCCAGCGACTTGCAGGTTTACACCGACGGCCCGGTGCTGACAGTCAATACCGGCAGGCTCAAGCGCTCCAGCAACGTGGCCTGGGCGCTGCGCGGATTTTGGTTGCCGGTTGGCGTGTTGCGGATATAACGCCCGTCCGACTGCAAGCTCCAGCTGTGGGTGTTGTCTGTCAGGTAGCATTCCAGCTCTTTCTTGACCCGCAGAATCAACTTTTTGCCTTCAATCGGGAAGCACGTCTCGACGCGCTTATCGAGGTTGCGCTCCATCCAGTCCGCACTCGACAGGAACATCTGCTCTTCCCCGCCATTGAGGAAGTAGAACACCCGCGTGTGTTCCAAAAAGCGGCCAATGATCGAACGCACATGAATGTTGTGCGACACGCCTGGAATACCCGGGCGCAGGCAGCACATCCCGCGCACGATCAGATCAATACGTACCCCGGACTGGCTGGCCTTGTACAACGCCCGAATGATTTTCGGGTCCGTCAGCGAGTTGAACTTGGCGATGATGTGCGCAGGCTTGCCTTCCAGTGCGAACTGGGTTTCCCGGGCAATCATGTCCAGCATGCCCTTCTTCAGGGTAAATGGCGCATGCAGCAGTTTCTTCATGCGCAGGGTTTTGCCCATGCCTATCAATTGGCTGAACAGCTTGCCGACGTCTTCGCACAGCGCATCATCCGACGTCAGCAAGCTGTAGTCAGTGTACAGACGTGCGTTACCGGCGTGGTAGTTGCCGGTGCCCAAGTGCGCGTAACGCACGATTTCGCCGGCTTCACGACGCAAAATCAGCATCATCTTGGCGTGGGTCTTGAAACCCACCACCCCGTAGATCACCACCGCGCCCGCCGCTTGCAGACGGCTGGCCAGTTGCAGGTTGGACTCTTCGTCAAAACGCGCACGCAGCTCAACCACCGCCGTCACTTCCTTACCATTACGCGCCGCATCCACCAGCGCATCCACGATCTCGGAGTTGGCGCCGCTGCGGTAGAGCGTCTGGCGCACGGCCAGTACATGCGGGTCCTTGGCCGCCTGTCGTAGTAAGTCGACGACCGGGGTAAACGACTCAAACGGGTGCAGCAGCAAGATGTCCTGCTTGCTGACTACGCTGAAAATGTTTTCGCTGTTCTGCAACAGCTTCGGAATGGCCGGTGTAAACGGCGTGTATTGCAGCTCGGGGTGGCTGTCCAGGCTGGTGATGCTGAACAGACGCGTAAGGTTCACCGGCCCATTGACCGTGTACAACTCGGTCTCGTGCAGGTTGAATTGCTTGAGCAGGTAATCGGACAGGTGCTTAGGGCACGTATCAGCCACTTCCAGACGCACCGCGTCACCGTAACGACGCGAGAACAACTCGCCACGCAATGCGCGGGCCAAGTCTTCTACATCTTCGGTGTCGACCGCCAGATCGGCGTTGCGGGTCAGGCGGAATTGATAGCAGCCTTTTACTTTCATGCCCTGGAACAGGTCATCGGCATGGGCGTGAATCATCGACGACAGGAACACATAGTTGTCGCCCGGCCCGCCAACGTCTTCCGGCACTTTAATCACCCGCGGCAACAAGCGCGGGGCTGGAATGATCGCCAAACCCGAATCGCGGCCGAAGGCGTCAATGCCTTCAAGCTCGACGATGAAGTTAAGGCTCTTGTTTACCAGCAACGGAAACGGGTGCGTCGGGTCAAGACCGATCGGGGTAATGATTGGCGCAATTTCATCGCGGAAGAACTTGCGTACCCATGCCTTGATTTTAGTGTTCCAGTGACGCCGACGGATGAAGCGCACCTGATGCTTTTCAAGTTCGGGCAGCAGGATGTCGTTAAGGATTGCGTACTGGCGATCCACATGGCCATGCACCAGCTCACTGATCCGCGCCAGCGCTTGATGCGGCTGCAAGCCGTCAGCACCGGCCTGTTCGCGGGCGAACGTGATTTGTTTTTTCAGGCCCGCGACCCGGATCTCAAAGAATTCGTCGAGGTTGCTGGAAAAGATGAGCAGAAATTTCAGCCGCTCCAGCAACGGGTAGGACTCATCCAGCGCCTGCTCCAGCACGCGAATGTTGAACTGCAATTGCGACAACTCACGATGGATATACAGGCTGCTGTCATCCAGACCCGGAATGGCAATCACCGGGTGCGCCGCGCCATGGCTTTCGGCCGCTGCGGGGGCATGGGTTTCCGGCTCGGGCGGGGTTTGGGTGGCCTGCTCAACAATCGGTTGAGGTTCGGTGGCAACGAGTTCTGTCTGTCCTTCGGTATTCATTGAGTGTTCCTGATAAGAGCGGGTTTGACTCTCGTAACAGTTAAGCGGCGCGGCCAGTCAAATTGACAACCAGAATGCCACCAACGCCTGCGGGATTAAACCGCTCAGAGGCGCTTTATGCGGGCTGAGGCCTGGTTAGAGGGTGTTTTATTCAAATTGTTCTAAAGCTGTTGATACATCACTGCTGCCTGCCGCTTAT
Organism: Pseudomonas lundensis; assembly: GCF_002269125.1. Taxonomy (GTDB): domain Bacteria; phylum Pseudomonadota; class Gammaproteobacteria; order Pseudomonadales; family Pseudomonadaceae; genus Aquipseudomonas; species Aquipseudomonas lundensis_A. The sequence goes on from NZ_NQKI01000012.1 coordinate 82,439, forward strand.
CCACTGCGACTTTAGTAGCGTCTTCAGTGCGTAGCGACACATCGCCAACGACCGGCAAAACCAGAAATTCCCTCGGCCTTAACGCGCGCGACCTTTATAACTGCGCACCATGAACACCCGATGACAACACTGATGATGTAAGTCAAAACCATGTGCATTGTAGGATTTGTTCACGCCAAGACACATTTCGATACTTTCATACACGCGCTTGAAGGCGTAGGCTGCGCGTTCATTTCGCCAGCATCCAGACAATGCTCCAACAATTTCTTCAAGAATTCGGCTACTTCGCCCTGTTTCTAGGGACGTTCTTTGAAGGTGAGACCATTCTGGTACTCGCAGGCTTCTTGGCGTTCCGCGGATACATGGACCTCAAACTGGTCATGATCGTGGCGTTCCTCGGCAGTTACGCCGGCGACCAGCTGTGGTACTTCCTGGGGCGTAAGCACGGCCGCAAACTGCTAGCCCGAAAGCCGCGCTGGCAGCTGATGGGCGACAAGGCGCTGGAGCACATTCGCAAGCATCCGGACATCTGGGTCCTGAGCTTCCGCTTTGTCTATGGGCTGCGCACCGTCATGCCGGTCGCCATTGGCTTGTCCGGTTATCCGCCGGGCCGTTATTTACTGCTCAACGGCATTGGCGCCGCTATCTGGGCCATCGCCCTGGCCACCGCCGCGTATCACTTTGGCGCCGTGCTGGAAGGCTTGCTCGGCAGCGTTAAAAAATACGAATTGTGGGTATTGGGCGCCTTGCTGGTGCTGGGCATCTGCCTGTGGATTCGCCGTCGCTTCAAAAATGCGCGCATCGCCCGACAGACTGCGCTGGATGAAAAAAACAAAGCCGCCGAAGCCAACACCCCGCCCGCCGAGTAATACCGTGTGTGCGCTCGCACACACCCCTCCCGAGGCGTTGCCATCGCAGCGCCTGCCCGCTCTCTTCTAAACTGAACACTGACGCGTGAAAGCGATCCATGTAGTAAGCATTCAACGACGTGTGCCCGATCTGTCCGCTCTGGCATCTGCTGCCAAATCAGGCGACATTAACGCCACGTATCACGTTTTAGGAGAACCCACATGACCCAGAAAAAAGTTGCCGTGATTCTGTCGGGCTGCGGCGTCTACGACGGTGCCGAGATCCACGAAAGCGTCATCACCCTGCTGCGCCTCGATCAGCGTGGCGCCCACGTTCAATGCTTCGCACCCAATATCGCGCAAATGCATGTCATCAATCACCTGACCGGCGAAGAGATGAACGAGTCGCGTAACGTGCTGGTTGAGTCCGCGCGCATCGCCCGTGGCGAGGTCAAGGATATTCGCGAGGCGAACGTTGAAGACTTCGACGCCTTAATCGTACCCGGCGGGTTTGGTGCCGCGAAAAACTTGTCTGATTTCGCCGTTAAAGGTGCTGAATGTACCGTGCAGCCTGACGTGCTAGCGCTGGCTGAAGCCTTTGCCGAAGCGAGCAAACCCGTGGGCTTGATGTGCATCTCACCTGCCATGGCCGCCAAAATCTATGGCCCTGGCGTGACCTGCACCATTGGTAATGATGCCGACACGGCCGCCGCCGTGAGCAAAATGGGCGCTACTCACCAAGAGTGCGAGGTCAGCGAGATCGTCGAAGACAAGGCCCGCAAGCTGGTAAGCACCCCCGCCTACATGCTGGCGAATTCCATCAGCGAAGCCGCCTCGGGCATCAACAAGATGGTCGACCGTGTACTGGAATTGACCCACGAAAACGATTGATCAGACCCGCGCCAGACGCGTCAAAATTCGATCCAGCGCATTGGCGAACGCCTGTTTCTCGCGTTCGCCATACGCGCCCTGCCCGCCACCCACCTGACCTTGCTCGCGCAGATCCGTGAACAGGTTACGCACCGCCAGCCGCTCGCCCATGTTGTGAGCATCGAACTCTTTACCACGCGGATCGAGTACGGCCACGCCCTTTTTCACTAAACGGTCTGCCAACGGCACGTCGCTGCAAATCACCAGCTCGCCGGGCACTGCGTGCTCAACCAGATAATCGTCGGCGGCATCAGGACCGCTGGGCACCACAATCAATTTGACTAACGCATACGTCGGCTTGACCTGGCTCTGCCCGGCAACCAGCACGACCTCAAACTGCCGCTTTAAAGCGAACTTGATGACTTGATCCTTCGCGGCCTTGGGGCAAGCGTCGGCGTCGATCCAGACACGCATGGGCACACTCTCCTGAACATTGGGTGTGGGCGCTGCCGGGCAGCGTCCACACTGTTGAGCGCTCGCTAGGCTGGCAGCCTGCGCTTTTCGGCCAGTTTGCTGCGGCCGTAAAGCACGATGATCGCCAGCAATGCAATGGCCTGAGCCCCCAGCGAGTAGGCATCAGCATGAATGCCCAACCAGTCGAACTCGAAGAACGGCACAGGACGAGTGCCGAAAATCCCGGCTTCTTGCAGCGCTTTCACGCCATGCCCGGCGAACACAACCGACAGCGCGCACAGCAATGCCGCGTTGATGCCGAAGAACATCGCCAACGGCAACTTGGCCGACCCGCGCAGGATGACCCATGCCAGGCCGATCAACAGCACCAAGGCCGTGGCGCCGCCCGCCAACACCGCGTTATGCCCGGCCGGACCGGCTTGCAGCCACAGGGTTTCGTAAAACAGGATCACTTCAAACAATTCGCGGTATACCGAGAAAAAGGCCAGGATCGCAAAACCGAAGCGCCCGCCGCCACTGACCAGGCTGCTTTTGATGTAGTCCTGCCACGCTGCAGCATGTCGGCGGTCATGCATCCACACCCCGAGCCACAACACCATGACGCTGGCAAACAACGCGGTGCACCCTTCGAGCAGTTCGCGTTGCGCGCCGCTGACGTCGATCACATACGCGGCCAACGCCCACGTCGCGAGGCCTGCCAGCAGCGCTAGCCCCCAGCCGATGTTGACACTGCGAACGGCAGACTGTTGCCCGGTATTGCGCAAGAACGCGAGGATGGCCGCCAGCACCAGAATGGCTTCAAGCCCTTCGCGCAGCAGGATCAATAAGCCCGAAATGTAGCTCAGCGACCAACTCAAGCCATCGCTGCCCAGCAACCCGGCCGATTCTTTGAGCAGCGCTTTGGCGGCCTCCAGACGTTGCTCAACCTGCTCGACGGGCAAGCCATCCTGCAACGATTGACGGTACGCCATCAGGGCTTTCTCTGTGTTTTTCCGGACGTTGCTATCGACGTTATCCAGTGAGCTTTCAACCAGCTCGAAGCCTTCAAGATAAGCGGCAACAGACAGGTCATAAGCTTGTTCACGGTCACCTGCGCGATACGCCGCAAGGCTTTTGTCGAGCGTGGCGCCGGTGTAATCGAGCAACTGGCCTGGCCCGCGCACGACCTGCGGCGGCTGTGCGCGCTGCGCACGGAAAGTCGCCGCCGCCTGCGGGCCATCAGCGGCCAGAATTTCATTGGGTGTTTGACGGGCAAGATCGGCCAAGTTGTAAGTTTTGTCTGCTTTGACTGCCTTCGGGTCAGCACTCAGGCCTGCGATATAGGTAGCCAGGTCCCAGCGCTGACGCTCGTCGAGCTGGTCCGCAAATGAAGGCATGTCCGTGCCTTCGACACCCAGCCCCAGCGTGTTGTAAATCGCGTAGAGACTCAGGCGATCCAGGCGTTCTGCGTCGCGCAGGTTGGCAGGCGGCGGCGCCATGCCCACCCCGGCCGGGCCGTCCCCGGCTCCCGTTTCGCCATGGCACACCGAGCAATGCTGTGCATACAGCGGCGCCCCACGGGTGGGATCCGGCGTAATCACAGGCGCCTGGCTCACCTCATAGGCCACTGCCAGTTTGGCACCCAATTGACGCGCTTCACGGGCTACGGCAACGCCGTCCTCGCGTTGCTCGATAGCGCGCTGCAAAGCCATCACACCCTGGGTCAGCTCCGCACGCTCCGGGCGTTCAGGCAAGTCGGCAATCAGCCCCTTGAGAACGGCCAGGAATTCCAGTTGCTCGCGATATTCGGTCTCGTCGATGACCTTTCCATCTTCGACCGTGGGCGGGTAATCCGCGCCAATGTAATCAATGAGATGAAGTGCCTGCGAGGCACCTTCCGGGGAGTTGGCAGACACAACAAGGCTGCACAACGCGAGCATGGGCACCAGCAGCCATGCCAAGAAACGCGAGCGGGCGGTCATGGAAAAATCCGGGTGGAAATGAGAAGTAACACATTGTTCACTTCCCTTCGCAATGTCTCAAGGGCTTTACGTCGTTGCGCGGTGCAACGTCGCCAGAAAACCTGCTGCACCTACGAATAACCCGGCAAAAGTGCGATTCATGCGGCGCTGCTGTTTCGGGGTACGCAACAGCCGTAGCACCTTGGATGCCAGCCCGGTGTAACCCGCCATCACAATCAGGTCGACGCAGATCATGGTCGCGCCCAGGATCAAATATTGGGACAGCAAAGGAGCATGGGGATCAACGAACTGCGGCAGCACCGCCAGCATGAACACCAGCGCCTTGGGGTTGCTGACATTCACCAAAAAGCCGCGAAACACCAGCGCCAGCGGTTTGCCGATGGGGCGAGCGGCGGCGTTGTCGCTAAGGTCGGCAGGCAAGGCGCGCCATTGCTTGACGGCAAGGTAGATGAGGTACGCCACGCCGAACCACTTGATGGCGTAAAAGGCAGTTGAAGAAGCCGCGAGGATTGCACCGACACCGGCTGCCACAATGACGATTTGCAGGGCCAGCCCCAGTTGCAGGCCGATGGCATTCCAATAGCCCCGCCAGAAGCCGTACTGCAGGCCGCAAGACATTGAAGCAATTGCACCCGCGCCGGGCGACAGACTGATGACCCATGACGCCGCAAAAAAGGCCAACCACGTTTCCAGCGACATCGCGCACCTCCCGGACAAAATCAGTAACAAGTCCTTAAAACTAATGCGCGGGCTGAAATTTAACCACTGGTTTTTTGCTGTAAAGCCTGTGGGAACGCAGACTGTTTACACATCACCTTCGCGCCAGCGGCGAACGGAACGCTGGAAGAACAGGCTGTTGGGCACTTGCACCATGCTGCTGCCACTGCCCGCTTCCGCAGGTTCGATCAGGGTGGTGTACAGCAAGTTGATTGCCACCACACGGCCTTTGACCCCCGGCTTGTCCAACGTGTCGAGTAACTCGACTACGTCGCCGATGCGGAACGGTCCGACGGTAAAAATGAGCACGGCACACAAGAGGTTGGACAGCACGCTCCACATCGCGAAGAAGGCAATGGCTGCTACCGCGACGAACCCTGAAAGCGCAGTCCACAAGACCGTGGCGGATACACCCAGACGCTCCAGCACGAAGATGACCGCGCTGCCCATGATGAACCAGCGCAAGCCGCCGCGAAGTGGCATCAGTAGCTGTGGCGGCAGCGGGTAGCGTTCACCCAGGCGTGTGAGGAAACGCGCAATCACGCGCTGCAGGAAATAACCCGCCAAGAGAATCAGCAGAATTTGGATGCCAATCCACAGCGGCGCGATCAACTCGGCCGGTAAAGGGAGGCCCAATGACTCCATCAGGACAAGGCCTCAAGCTCTGCCTGAAGGGTTTCCAGCACTTCCAGCGCTTCCATCCAGCGTTCTTCCAACTGACCTTCCAGCACCTTGAGTTTGGCCTGCTCAGCCAGCAGCTCACGCAACTCGTCCTTACGGGCAGCTTCGTACACCGCACTGTCGCCAAGGCTGACTTCAATGCTAGCCAGCTTTTCGTTGACCTTACCCAACTCGCTCTCAAGCTTGTCAGCTTCGCGCTTATGGGGGGCCAATTGCTGACGCAGTGCAGCGGCTGCCTGGCGTTGAGCCTTTTTGTCAGTCTTGTCCGGATTGACCGGCGTAGTGCTGACAGGGGCGTTGCGCAAACGGTAATCGGCCAGCCAACGTGCGTAGTCTTCAAGGTCGCCGTCGAACTCCTGCACCTTGCCGTCGGCCACCAGCAGAAACTCGTCGGTGGTGCTTTTGAGCAAATGCCGGTCGTGAGATACCACCAGCACCGCACCGCTGAACTCTTGCAAAGCCATGGTCAGCGCCAGACGCATTTCGAGATCAAGGTGGTTGGTCGGTTCGTCGAGCAGCAACAGATTAGGGCGTCCCCACGCGATCAAGGCCAGCGCAAGGCGGGCCTTTTCGCCGCCCGAAAAATTCAGCACAGGCTCATCGATGCGCGCACCACGGAAGTCGAAACCGCCGAGGAAGTCGCGCAGTGTTTGTTCGCGTTCAGTAGGCGCCAGTCGTTGCAGGTGCAGCAGCGGGCTGGCTTTGGCGTCCAGCGAATCAAGCTGGTGCTGGGCAAAGTAGCCTACGACCAGGTTCTCGCCGCGGGCCAAACGGCCAGCCAGCGGCTCCAGCTCGCCCGCGAGGTTTTTGATCAGGGTTGATTTACCGGCCCCATTGGGGCCCAGTAAACCGATACGGGCACCCGGCACCAGTTGCAGCTTGACCTTCTCCAGGATGGTTTTGTCGCCATACCCCAAGCGGGCATCGGACAAATCCAGCAGCGGGCTGGAGAGCTTCACGGCTTCACGAAACACGAAGTCGAACGGCGAATCAACGTGGGCCGCGCTCAGTTCTTCCATGCGCTCAAGTGCCTTGATCCGGCTTTGTGCCTGACGCGCCTTGGTGGCTTGAGCCTTGAAACGGGCGATGTAGCTTTCCATGTGCGCACGTTGCGCCTGTTGCTTCTCGTAGGCCTGCTGTTGCTGGGCCAGACGCTCGGCACGGGCGCGCTCGAAGGCTGTGTAACCACCGCGGTAGAGCGTGATTTTGCGCTGATCGACGTGGGCGATGTTGTCCACCACGGCATCGAGAAAATCCCGGTCGTGGGATATCAGCAGCAAGGTGCCCGGGTAGCTTTTGAGGAAGTCTTCGAGCCACAAAATGGCATCAAGGTCCAAGTGGTTGGTCGGTTCATCGAGCAACAACAAATCCGACGGACACATGAGGGCTTGCGCCAGGTTCAGGCGCATCCGCCAGCCACCGGAAAAGTCGGCGACCGGGCGATCCATTTGTTCGTTGGTGAACCCCAGACCGGCGAGCATTTTGCGCGCACGGGCGTCGGCAGTGTAGCCGTCGGCGCTGTCCAGCTCGGCATGCAGGCGTGCCTGAGCCGGGCCGTCTTCGTCCGCCTCGGCCTTGGCCAGATCGGCTTGCACCTGGCGCAGACGCTGGTCGCCATCGAGCACGTAATCGATCGCAATGCGGTCGAGGGTGTCGATTTCTTGCCGCATGTGGGCAATCCGCCAGTCGGCAGGGAGCAGACAATCACCCGAATCGGGGGTCAACTCACCCAGTAACAAGGCGAACAACGTGGATTTACCGGCGCCGTTGGCGCCGACCAGACCGGCTTTGTGGCCGGCGTGCAGCGTCAGCTCGGCGTCTTCTAGCAGACGTTGCGGGCCACGCTGTAAAGTCAGGTTCTGAAGTCGGATCATAATGGCGGCGGAGTCTACCAGCTTCCCTCTCAACTGGCGCTAATTGCACTATGCACACTGACCTGTGGAACTACTGTTTACACCTCTATGCGCGGCCCGGCGTCGAGCACGCCTGCCTTGAGCTGCAAAACCGGGGGATGGATGTGTGCCTGCTGCTGTGTGGGGCATGGTTGCAAACGCGCGGCGTGGCCTGCAATGAAGGCCGACTGACGCAACTACAGGCCTGCGCCGAGCCTTGGCAGCGCGACGTCATACAGCCTTTACGCCAATTACGGATGCAATGGCGTGAAGCGTCTGAGCACGATGAGGCACTCGCCACTTTGCGCATGCAGGTCAAAACGTTGGAGATAGAGGCGGAGCGCACATTGCTGTTGCGGTTGGAATCATTGACTCGCAAGTGGCTGCCTGGGCAATCAGCACAGAAATGCAACTGGTTGCGGGAGCTGGTCAGCCTTGTTGGCCAACCCGATTGCGACACGCTGCAAGCGCTGCGTGCCGCAATCAACCACGCTTAAGAAGCGCTGGTTGGCGTAACCGCGGGGGTTGTCGCAGGCGTTGGAGCGGGCGTTGCGGCTGGCGCAGAGGCCGGTGTTGCAGCAGGTGTTGCGGCTGGCTTGGCGGTTGTTGCCGGCTTGGTTGCCGCTGGCTTTCTGGCTGCAGGCTTAGCCGCTGGTTTGGCGACCGCAGGTTTTGCAGCGGGCTTAACTGCCGGTTTGGCGGCGGCAGGTTTGACAACTGCTGGTTTGGCGGCAGGCTTCGGCGCCGGTTTGGCGGCGGCGCGGGTGGCTGGCTTGGCGGCGGCTTTGACCGGCGCTTTAGCCGCAGGCTTGGCAGCAGCAGGTTTTGCGGTGGCTGCTTTCGTAGCAGGATTAGCGGCTGGGGCTTTAGCAGCCACAGGTTTGACAGCGCGTGCGGTGGCCGGTTTTTGCGCCGCCGCTTTAGCCGCTGGTTTCGCAGCCGCTTTTACAGGGGCCTTGGCAGGGGCTTTTGCGGCTGTTTTGGCGGGCGCTTTTGCAGCAGCCTTCTTGGCACTGGCAGCAGGCTTGGCGTCACGGGTGGTCAACGCTTTGGCAACAGCTTCCTTGACCCGGCCTACACCTTGAGCGAGCTTCAAGCTTTCTTGAGCGTCGCGCTTGAGTTGCAGGATGTAATCGCGGGTTTCTGTTTGACGTTCTTTCAAGGCATCGAGCAGTTGCTCAAGCTCTTTAACTGCAGACTTGGCTTTGGACTGAGCCTTGGACTTGCCGGAATTGGCCGCGTCTTGCAGTTTGGCGCGCGCTTTGTGCAGTTTTTCCTGAGCTTTGCCGCGCTGTTTTTCAAGCTTGGCGAGCAGTTTCTCAGCATCAGCCAACGCTTGGGAGCAAGCGTTTTCCAAATGCTCAAGCAAGCTGCCTGAGAGCTGTTGGAGCAGGTGCAACGGGGTATTAACGGGCTTCTTTTTGGCCGACATGGTTTACCTCCTGGCTGAAGTGAGTGCGGCTCATACTAGACCTCTGTAAGAACCGCCGATAGATCATGTTGACACTAACGATAGCTATGCGTTGCATGGCGTCGAGAAAGTTGTTCCGGATCAACCTTTAGTCCGCTGCGGTGTTTATTTAACGGAGGCTTTTACCGGTTCAAAACGTTCCGTTGTTCCGAGTAAATAAAACACGATGCCCTGCAACACGGCTGGCATAATCCCCGGCACTTTTGGCCGGAGAGTGACCATGGCTCGTTATCTTTTATGGACTTTTTTATGCCTTGCTCCATTGGCCCACGCAGCGCCGGAAACACAGACCGATGCCGCGCATGACCTGGCTTACAGCCTGGGCGCCAGTCTGGGAGAACGCCTGCGCGAAGAGGTGCCTGACCTGCAACTTGACGCCTTGATTGAAGGGTTGCGCGCAGCTTATCAGGGCAAGCCGTTAACCCTCAGCGATGCACGCATCGAGCAGGTGTTGACGGAACATCAGTCGCGGATCGACGCTGCCTCCACTCAGCCTGATATCGAGCGCGCCCTGTCGGCCGAGCACGCGTTTTTGGAAAAGGAAAAAGCGCTGCCACATACCCGTGAGCTGGCGGACGGCATTCTTCAAACAGAACTCAACCCCGGCACAGGTGCAAAGCCTGAGGCTCAAGGGTGGGTGAAGGTGAACTACATGGGACGGCTGCCCGATGGCTCTGTGTTTGATCAAAGCACGCAGCCACAGTGGTTTCGTCTGGACAGTGTGATAGCGGGATGGCGTAGCGCGCTGACTCAAATGCCCGTCGGGGCTAAGTGGCGACTGGTAATACCGTCAAGTCAGGCGTATGGCGCTGACGGCGCCGGGGATTTGATCGCGCCTTACACACCGCTGGTGTTTGAAATCGAATTGCTCGACAGCAAAAAATAAAGCGCATCTCGCCTTCGATTGCAGGAGCGCAGGTGCTCCTGCAACGTCTACGCCGGGGTGGCATATCAGGCTTGGATGGCTTCAGCGTTGGGCATGACGTTTTGGTTGTGAGCGTTGTGCAGTACTTCGATCAGGCAGTCTTCCAATTCGAATCGTTCATGAAGCAAGGCACCCAGCTCTTTGAACTTGGCGGCCAGCTTTTCACAATCAGGACGATGATCCTTGCCGTCACAGCGGTCATTGAAGTCCAGAGCACGTTCAGTGATTTCTTGAATGCGCGGATAAAGTTGACTGGCGAGCTCAATGCCGCGCTCATCATCAAAGGCTTTAGCTTCTTGATGTAGCTGATCGTAAATCTCGAAGTGGCCAGCCGACACATAGTCGACCAACACCTGGCAAAACTCTTTTTGGGTTTTACGCTTGGGATTCGAGGAATTTTGCTCGATCTTGACGGCTTCGTAAGCCTTCACGAGCTCTGCGCGCTCATGCAGCCAGTTATCAATCAGCTTGTGGACGCCGTTGAAACGCTCCTGAGCATTCTTGCAACTCTCTAGCATGGTGATCTCTCTTCCCTTATGGGCTCATGCCACCCAGCGTTGGCCGGGCCTGTCTGAACCCAAAAGTGCGCTAGAGCGCAACGGCATTGGGCGGCATATTCCAGTAATGCGTGCGGGCCAGATTATGCCCGCACGGTGACTGCTTCAAGGTACGCACGAGAGAAAATTCATACAAGCGTTTAATGGGACCTGCTACGCCGGGTCGCAGGGAGGGCTATGCATGCGGGAAACGACTGTGCGAATGAGCTGCGTAATGCTTAGCAGGCACAGGCCGGTGAATGCCAGCAAACTCAACTCGGGGATGCTCAGGCCAAAAACTGTCCAACTGACGTGAACACACTCTTCGCTCCCTCTGAATAGCGCCGAAAGGGCAGTTTTCAAGGAAAAGTTGTGCAACATGCAAATGAAGTCGGGCTGGCAGAACATGAGTTGCTCAGGCGGCACCCTGAGTAATATCACTTGGCGCACTGCGCTCATTGCCCCGGCGAACGCCAGTACCAACGACACGATCGAATAACTCATTACACGTTTGGGGCGCGAGGCATGCGCATAAGCGATCAGATTCACGATACAAAAGGTCAGTAGAAAAAAACGCTGCACCCAACATAACGAACACGGTTTAAGTCCGGGCCCGTACTCCAGATACAAGGAGACGCTCAGCACAGTCGAACTGGCTAAAAACATCAGGAGAAATATGAAACGTGAGCCGGCCAAAAACATGGCTTTTCCGTAACAAAATAGACAGGTAATTACGGTAGTGGAAAGCCGTTGGCCCTTTCAAGATGGGGCCCGGGGGAAGCTTCCGTAAGGCTGTAAGGATTAACCGACAGGCTCTGAAAGATAGTTTGTTACATCTCGTAGGAATTTTACTTTCCGGAAATTAAGTACGAGATTTCTTTAAGGGAAGCCGACTTACGCCTATGCATAAGTCGGACTCTTTTTAGATACTACTCGCAGCGGCCGGTAAGGGTAACGCTAACAAACGCTCATCCAAAAGGTTCAAACCTTCTTGAAACAGTTGATTGCTACGATCGGTTTCACCCAGTTGAGCCAATAACCTGGCGAGTTCAGCGCAGGCTTCCGGGTTACGCTGAAGTTTGAGGCTGCTTTCCAGGTAATCACGGGCCTTGCCCCACAAGCTGTTCTGCAGGCACAAACGACCCAAGGTCAGCAGCAGGCTCGGATCTGCCGGATGCGCCTTGAGCCAGCCTTCAGCCGTTTGCAATTGTTTGACCGGATCTTTGCCGCGCAACAAACCGTACAGACGCACCAGATGGCTGTCGTAGTTGCGTTTCAGGGCGCCCCGCAAGACTTCCTCAGCCTCACCTTGAGCCCCCAATTGACGCAATTGTTCGGCATAGGCCAAAACCAGCGCCGGCTCCTGACGCTGGGCCGAGGTCAGTTGCTGCCACGCGCGCTGCAACGATTGCAGGGCCGCTTCGCCTTCTGTCTCGCGTTGTGCTGCCAGATTGAGGTTTTGCCCCCATGCCCGGCTTTCCAGCTCTGCCAGTTCTTTGGCGGGCAACACTTTGTCTTTGCGTAGCTCCGGCAACAGGCGAATCAGCGCTGTCCAGTCGCCACGCTGTTGATGCAGACGCTGTAACTGACGCAGCACCTGCACGTTATGCGGATGACGCTCGTGCATGGCTTGAAGGGTATTCAGTGCGCCATCGGTGTCGGCGCGGTCTACTTGCAACTGCGCATGGCTCAAGGCAATCGCAAGTTCCGCTTGTGGCTGACGCTGCAACGCGCGCTCAAGCAGTTTGTCACTCTCTTCGTAATGACCCAGCTCGTTGGCCGCACGGGCCGCGCCAAGATAGAACAGCAGCGGCTGCCGCTCTGCTTCGGCTGCACGTGACAAGTGTTTTTGCGCACTGGCCCAGCGTCCTTCGGCAAGATCCATCTGGCCTTGCTCGATCGCTATTTGCACACGCCGGCTACGGTTGCGACGCGACCAGGGGTTAACCAGCCCGGTTGAGGCCGTCACCAGCTCGACCAACAGCTTGATGCCCCAGATCAAAAGCCACAGCACAACAATCAGCGCCAGCGTGGCCCACACACTGGACTCATAGCGAAAACTTTTATAAGCGATTAGCACGTAGCCCGTGTCTTCGGCAATGGCCAGGCCGATGCAGGCCGCCGCTGCGATCAACAAAAACACAATCACATAGAAGCGCTTCATGGACTGGTCTCCTGCGCCGGGTTGCCGGCTGCCTGACCCGGCTCGTCAGCACTGACGTGACGTCGCTCGAGGTAAGCCTGCACCGCGCTCAACGTGCCGGCCAAGTCCGGGGTTTTGACAGTTACCGGTTGCTTGCTGAGCTCAACCACTTGCTCCAACAGCTTCTGGCTTTGCGGATTGTCCTGATTGAAGTTGCCTTTGAGCACCTCTTCAGCCTGCGCCAACGCCTGGGTGTACACCGGCGCCTGTCCATTGAGCGCCGCCCATTGCGCCTGCTCCAGTGCAAGGCTCAAGGCTAGACGTACTTGCGTCAGGCTTTGCCCGGCCAACAGTGGGCGGACGTTTTTATCCGCATTGAAATCAATGCGGATGTAATGGGAGATTTCGTCCCACCACTGCGCCCATCGGCTTGCGCCATCCCCGTCAGCCGTCAGGCCAAGCAATGAATCGCCTTGGTCCTGATAAGCCGGAGCCAACGCATTGAGCTGGGCGACTTGATCGCGCAAGGCTGCCAGACGCAGGAACAGGCCGGTACGGTCTGGCTGTTCGACACTGCGCAAGGCCGCGAGGCTTTTGGCCAACTGTTCCCGCGCAGCGTACGAGCCCGGGTCATTCTGTTCACGCAAAATGGCATCTGCCCCCTCCACCAGCGCCTGCGCACTGGTGATGTCTTGCAGTGCAGAAAGGCGCAGGCTGGCCAGACGCAGCAAATGCTCGGCCTCCGCCAGGCGCCAATCCTTGCGACTGGCTCCAAGAACGGTTTCGAGGCGCTGATTCAAACGCTGCTGGTCGCCCTGCAACTGCACCACCAGCTGGCGCTGATCATCCAGGGCGCTGGCCGAAGGCAATTGGTTCAGACGCGTGAGCAACTGTTGCTCACCTTGCTTGATCGACAAGGTTTGCGCACCCAACGTTTGCACTTCGCTCAGTTGTTGCGCCGTCTCCGTTTGTAGATGACGGACCTGCCACACGCCCCAGCCGCCTACCGCGACACCGGCAGCACCGAGCAACAGGGCGACGACCGCCAGGCCATTGCCCCGGCGCTCAGGCTTGACGACAGGCTTTTCAGCCGGCGCTTGCGGCGCGGGCTGCACAGGTTCTTTGGTCAAGATTGTTTCGCTCACGTATCCATCCTTTGCATTAGAGGGCAGGTACGGGATGCTCCCGTAACGCCGCCAGCAAAGCCGCGGCACTGGCGCCACGACAATCCACAACATGTTGGGCCCCGGCGCTGCGCGCCATCTCAGCCACGCGGGGGCTTGGAACAAACAACGGTAACGCTGACAGCCGGGTCCAGGCATCGCCAGCCAACTGCCGTAAATGTTCGAATCCTTGTCCACTGCTGACCACCAGCGCGTTCAGGCGTTCCACTTGAACACGTTGGCAGAGCGCCTCTGGCGGGTAGGACGGCAATTCACGCGCATAGAGCTCAAGGTAGTCGACCTGCGCGCCCAACTGGCGCAAATGGTCGGCCAATCGCTCGCGCCCGCCCTGCCCGCGCATGATCAAGACCTTGCGTTCGGCCCCTTCGACAGCACGCTTGAACTCCTCAAGGGCCAGCAAGGCTTCACTGTCATCTGCCGATGGAGGGTAGCTAACATCCAGCCCATAACCGCAGAGAATCTGCGCCGTGGCGGCCCCGACACTGAACCACTTCTGCCGGGGCGGCTGCGACCAATACTGACTGACCAGAGCCAGCCCCAGCCGGGCAGCGGGTTTACTGACGACTATGACCGCGCAATAACGATCCAGCCCACTAATCAGTTCGCGCTGCGGATCGTTTAACTCCAGCGGCCGAATCGCCAACAGCGGCAAGCTGCTGCTGAACACCCCGGCAGCGGCCAACTCGGCGGCCAATGCCGCGGAGTCATCGGCTGGCCGGGTCAGCAACACACGCCAGCCTGTCACGCGTGACCTGCCTCACCGTAAACGGCTTTAAGGATGTCCCCCGCGCCTTGGGCCAACAAGGCCTCAGCGACCTGCTCACCCAACGCTTGGGCATCACTGCGGGGCGCACGGGCATCAGCGCTCAACAGTGTCCCGCCGCTAGGCTCGCCCACCAGACCGCGCAACCACAGTTGCTCACCCTCAAGCACGGCGTAGCACGCAATCGGAACCTGACATCCACCATTAAGGTGTTTGTTCAAGGCACGTTCGGCCGTAACGCGCACGGCCGTGTCGGCGTGATGCAAAGGCGCGAGCAACGCATGTATTTCGGTGTCGGCACTGCGGCATTCGATGCCCACAGCCCCTTGGCCGCCCGCGGGCAAGCTGTCTTCGATGCTGATGGCGGACGTGATGCGATCTTCAAAGCCAAGACGGATCAAACCTGCTGCCGCAAGAATGATGGCGTCGTATTCGCCAGCGTCGAGCTTGGCCAGACGGGTATTGACGTTGCCGCGCAGGAAACGGATTTCGAGATCCGGACGACGGGTTAGCAATTGAGCCTGACGGCGCAGGCTCGACGTACCCACCACGCTGCCCGTGGGCAAGGCGTCAAGGCTGGCATAGGTATTGGACACAAACGCGTCACGCGGGTCTTCGCGCTCACAGATGCAAAACAGACCCAGGCCTTCAGGAAAGTCCATCGGCACGTCTTTCATCGAGTGCACGGCAATGTCGGCTTCGTTTTCGAGCAAGGCTGTTTCCAGTTCCTTGACGAACAGGCCCTTGCCGCCGATTTTCGACAGCGGCGAGTCCAGCAGCTTGTCACCACGGCTGACCATGGGCACCAGCGTCACCACAAGACCAGGGTGGGCCTGCTCCAGACGGGCTTTAACGAATTCGGCCTGCCACAGAGCCAGGGCGCTTTTACGGGTAGCGATGCGGATTTCGCGAGAGGACATGGATCAATCCGTACTGAAAAGATACGGCGGATAATAACAGCTCAGCCAAATCTGCTTTGACTTGTATCAGAAGTCAGCGGCCTCCCTGACCGAAAACGGGGCTCACGCGCCCTATTGGGCGCGTGCTACAGCTGCTGCATCATTTTTCGAACACCCGCTACATGGCGGCGGCTGACAATCAATGCATCACCATTGAGCCCTTTGAGGAACAGCTGGAAGTGCCCCAGCGGCGTGCGCTGCAGGCGCTCGATACGATTGCGCGCCACCAAGGCATTGCGGTGAATACGCACAAAGCGTTCGCCAAACTCGTCTTCCAACGCCTTGAGAGGCTCATCCAGCAAGACTTCGCCGCCTTCATGGCGCAAGGTCACGTATTTGTGGTCGGCAATAAAGTAGATCACCTGGTCGATAGGGATCAGCTCAATGCCTTTGCGGGTACGGGCGCTGATATGGCTGCGGGGGCCACTGCCCGATTGCGCTGCTGGACGGGTAAGCGCAGCCAGTTGAATGCGGTTGGGCCGGTGCGCCTCTTTCAGGGCGGCGCTGAGGTCCTGGGCATTCACCGGTTTGAGCACATAGCTGACGCCGCTGTCTTTCAGCGCCTGCTCGGGGAAGTCGTCAGGCGCCACGCAGAACACCACGGAAGGCGGCAGTTCGCGCTCGCACAATTTCGCAGCCACTTGCAGCCCGTCCAGACCCGGCATGCGGATGTCGAGCAACACAACGTCCGGTTTCTGGCTCTCGATCAGGTTCAATGCCTCTTCGCCATCAGTGGCGACGGGCTCCAGCAACGTATAGCCCTCAAGCGAGCCGAGCAATCGGCTCAAATGCTCGCGGGCCAGGGTTTCGTCATCAACGATCAGGACATTCATATAGCGCTGTATTCCTGCGTGAGTCTCGCACAAGGATAGCGTAGACAGGTGAAGTGACGGCTGTCACGGCGATCGATGCTAAGACTAGCGCGAAGGCCAAAAAGTGCCGTAAACCGCACAGCAATATTCACCTGTATCTGTGGCTCGTTTTAATTGCGGATCCGTCGAAGCACCAGCAAACATCTGTAACGACTTATCCATACGACCAACTGTAGACGGTTGCCAAGCCGAAGGTGCTCAATCGATACATTTCGTTTCGGTATTTTGTTTATACCTCAGATCAGGCAAAAACCAGCCGACCTGCGTCAACGCCTTGAAGGGCAACCCTGTTATGATTCGCGGTAACTTTTTGTGTAACTCCCCTCAGCCGATTACGAGCGAATCCATGAGCACCGACAAGACCAATCAGTCCTGGGGCGGCCGCTTCAGTGAACCCGTCGACGCCTTCGTTGCGCGCTTCACCGCCTCCGTCACCTTCGACCAGCGCCTTTATCGTCACGACATCATGGGCTCCGTGGCCCACGCCACCATGCTGGCCAAGGTCGGTGTACTGACCGATGCCGAACGCGACAGCATCATCGATGGCCTGAAGACCATCCAGAGCGAAATCGAAGCCGGTACGTTTGACTGGCGCATTGATCTGGAAGACGTGCACATGAACATCGAGGCGCGTCTGACCGACCGCATCGGCGTGACCGGTAAAAAACTGCATACAGGCCGTAGCCGCAACGATCAGGTGGCGACGGATATCCGCTTGTGGCTGCGCGATGAAATCGACCTCATCCTGGCTGAAATCACCCGTTTGCAAAAAGGGTTGCTGGAGCAGGCCGAACGCGAGGCCGAGACCATCATGCCTGGCTTCACCCACCTGCAAACCGCCCAGCCCGTGACATTTGGTCACCACATGCTGGCGTGGTTTGAAATGCTCAGCCGCGACTACGAGCGCCTTGTAGACTGCCGCAAGCGCACTAACCGCATGCCGCTGGGCAGCGCCGCACTGGCGGGCACCACGTACCCGATCGACCGCGAATTTACCGCGCAACTGCTGGGCTTTGATGCCGTTGGCGGCAACTCGCTGGACAACGTGTCGGATCGCGATTTCGCCATCGAATTCTGCGCTGCCGCCAGCATCGCGATGATGCACCTGTCGCGTTTCTCCGAAGAGCTGGTGCTGTGGACCAGCGCGCAGTTCCAGTTCATCGACTTGCCTGACCGTTTCTGCACCGGCAGCTCGATCATGCCGCAAAAGAAAAACCCGGATGTTCCCGAACTGGTACGTGGCAAAAGCGGTCGCGTGTTCGGCGCGCTAATGGGCCTGTTGACCTTGATGAAGGGCCAGCCCCTGGCCTACAACAAGGACAATCAGGAAGACAAAGAGCCGCTGTTCGATGCCGCCGACACCCTGCGCGATTCGCTGCGAGCATTTGCCGACATGATTCCGGCGATCAAACCCAAGCACGCAATCATGCGCGAGGCTGCACTGCGCGGGTTCTCCACGGCGACCGATCTGGCGGACTATCTGGTACGCCGCGGCCTGCCGTTCCGCGACTGCCACGAAATCGTGGGTCACGCCGTGAAGTACGGTGTTGAAACAGGCAAGGACCTGGCAGAGATGAGCCTCGACGAACTGCGCCAGTTCAGCGATCAAATCGACGACGACGTATTTGCGGTGCTGACACTGGAAGGCTCGGTCAATGCGCGTAATCACATTGGCGGCACTGCTCCGGCCCAGGTAAAGGCAGCGGTTGCTCGCGGCAAAGCCTTGCTGGCCAGCCGCTAACAATCGGTAGTCGCTGTCCGGGCAATGGCAGCCGTCGGGGTCAACCCACGTGCAACTCGTCAGCGACTACATCCGGGCGCCCAAGGGCGCCCGATTATTTCTTGCTACTGATCCACGCCATAAATTGCGGCATGGCCGCGGTTTTGTCGGCGGCGATCTTCTGCGCATGCGGGGTTTGCTCAAGTTGCTTGAGTAAGGCTTTCGCCGCAGGCCACTCGGCCAACAAATCCAGTCCAAATACTTTATGCCCTACGGCACACGCCAGATCCACGCTGTAGAGGAAGAAAATGTCCGCCACACTCAAGGTTTCGCCTGCCACATACGGGGCGAATTTACCGTGCCTGCCGAGGGAAGAAATGCCTTGAATCAACTCGGCTTTAGCTCTTTCCTTAATCTCCTCCGACACTTTCATGCCAAAGAAAGCCTCGGGATAACACGCGCGGGCTGGCAACTCGATGTACAGCTCGATTTCCTTGGCCAGCGCCAGCACCTGAGCACGCTCGAACGGATCGGCTGGCAGCAGGGCGGCGCCCGGTTGAGTGTCTTCAATGTATTGCAGGATCACGCTGGTTTCGTTGATGAAGCCCTGCTCAACACCCAGCACCGGCACTTTGCCACGCGGGCTGATGGCCAGCGCTTCGGGGGTCTGGGCGGCAAAAAACGGCACTTCCTCAAACGGCACGCCTTTTTCCAGCAGCGCCATTTTGACCATGTTGTAGTAGTTGCTGACTGCAAATCCGTAAAGCTTGAGCATTGCGAAGCCTCCAGGCCGGGTTGGGGGGTGGGCAGCGTTTGTTATAGAGGTTCACCACTCGACTGGCTAGCAGCATCACTGCGCTGAATGCAGTTAAACTGCCCGCCTTTACTTAAGGAGCCTGCCCATGAGCGAGCCAACAGACATCGATAGCGACGAAGAAGCGTTCGCCGAAAACACCCTGATCGAGGCCATCGAAAACCAAATAGAGGCCGACAACCCGCCTGCTGCCAAAGCCACATTCAACAAGCTGACGCTAGTGGGCTATGAGCGCGATGACATTTTGAACATGATGGCCCACGTGCTGGCTGTGGAAATTGACGCGATTCTCGAAGAAGACCGCGCCTTCAACACCGAGTGGTACGAAGCCGCGTTGCGCGCACTGCCCGAGCTGCCACCCGAGAAAAACTGAGCCGGCACTCAGGAGCGAATCGTCGGCGCCCGCTGCCAATCCAACGCGTGGGCGGGCACCGGACGACCAAACCAGTAGCCCTGCCCCAAGTCGCAATGGTGGTCGAGCAGGAATTGCGCCTGTTCGACATACTCGATCCCTTCAGCGTGCACCTGCATGCCCATGCTCTGCGCCAGCGCGATGACTGCGCGCACGATGGCCACATCGTCATCGTCACTCGGCAGCCCGGCGACAAAACCCTGATCGATCTTGAGCTTTTGCACCGGCAATCGCTTGAGCCGCAACAGCGACGAAAAACCGGTGCCGAAGTCATCAATCGCCAGTCGCAACCCCAGCTCACGCAGGCGATGCATCTGCTCCAGCGCAACTTCAGAATTGTCCATGACCGCACTTTCGGTCACTTCCAGCTCCAGCAACGCGGGATTCAGCCCGGTGTCCGTCAAGACTGTAGACACCAACTGATACAGCTCGGGCCGCGCAAAGAGGCGGCTGGAAATGTTCACGGCGACAAACGACAACTCCACGCCCGCCGCTTGCCATTGGCACATCTGCCAGCAGGCCTGCTCCAGCACCCACGCATCAATCTCGGCAATCAACCCCGTACGCTCGGCAATCGGAATAAATTCGCCCGGCGCCACCAGACCGCGTTGCGGGTGCTGCCAACGTACCAACGCCTCAACGCCCACCATGCGGCTGGAGGTCAAGTCGTGAACCGGTTGGAAATAGACGCGCAGCTCATGCTGTTCCAGGGCGCGCCGTAAATCACTGGCCACTTCAATGCGGTATTGCGCATGGGCAGTCAGTTCTTCGGTGTACAAAGCGTAGCCTTCGCGGCCCGCGCTTTTGGCCTTGAACAACGCCGAGTCGGCATTGCGCAGCAATTGTTCGGCATTCAGGGCGTCATTGGGGTACAAGCTGATGCCCACACTGGCGCTGATGAACAGCTGGTGGGTTTCAATGATAAAGGCGCCCTTCATGACTTCGAGCACTTGCTGGGCAAAGCCGGCAGCCTGAGCAACCTGTGTGCAGGTTTCCACCAGCACGGCGAATTCATCGCCGCCCAGACGAGCCACGGTAAAGCCTTTACCGAACACCGCCGTCAGGCGCTCACCCACGGCCTTGAGCAACAGGTCACCGACGTTGTGGCCCATGCTGTCGTTGATGATTTTGAAATGATCGAGGTCGATCATCAGCAGCGCGCAACCCGATTTGTGCCGTTGCGCGTACGCCAGCGCCTGTTCGGCACGGTCAGTGAACAGCAAGCGGTTTGGCAGGTCAGTCAGTGGATCGTGATGCGCCAGACGCATCAATTCGGTTTGGGTGTTTTTGATTGCAGAAATGTCCGAAAACACTGCCACGTAATGGCTGACCCGGTCTTGGCTGTCGCGAACGGGGCGAATTGTCTGCCATTGAGGATAGATCTCGCCGCTTTTGCGACGATTCCAGATCTCACCGTGCCATTCGCCGGTTTTTTCCAGCGATTCGAACACGGCCTGATAAAATTCCGGCCCATGATGCCCAGACTTGAACATGTTGGGCCGTTGACCCAGTACCTCGTCAGGTGCATAGCCGGTGATTTTCACCAACGCCGGGTTCACGTGCACGATGACGCCATTGTGATCGCTGACCAGCACGCCCTCACGGGTGCAGTCGAACACCACCGCAGCCTGACGCAGGCGCTCTTGATCCTGACGCTGGCGTTTCAAGCGCGCGCCCATACCCAAAAAACTGAACAGGCGGGCACGTGCGACGAATATCAGCCCGGCACTCACACACACCCAAACATAGCTATTAACCAGCTGCCAGCGCGCCAATTGGGCTGAATCATCAAGAAAACTGTTCAATAAATGATCAGTGAGCAACAGCCACGAGACCGACAACAGCCCGTATAAAAGGGCTGCACGCATGGCATCACGATAAGAAACCGACATAAGACAGTCAAAACGCCTACAAAAAAAGAGGAATTATAGTGTAAGAAACATCCCGCGACTGTTATCTGAAAGGCCGACTGGTTTTATCTGCCTGCATAGTGATAATGCGTGTTGCAGTTTTTTTCATCTTCCCCGAGGGCCAAACAGCCTATGTGGTACAACGGTTTACTCGACTTGTCAGCCTGGCAACTGGTGGCAGTCACTCTGTTGATGACCCACGTGACCATTATTGGTGTCACGGTTTATCTCCATCGCTATTCAGCTCACCGCTCCCTGGAGCTCAATGGTGGCCTGAAACACTTCTTCCGCTTCTGGCTGTGGCTCACCACTGCACAGAACACGCGCGAGTGGACTGCCATCCACCGCAAACACCACGCCAAATGCGAAACCACCGATGATCCGCACAGCCCGGTCATCAAAGGGTTATCGACCGTTTTGCGCAAAGGTGCAGAGCTTTATCGCGAAGAAGCACAAAATCCCGAAACCCTGCGCATCTATGGCAAGAACTGCCCTGAAGACTGGATTGAGCGCAATCTGTACTCGCGTTACAAACTGTTGGGCGTTGCGATCATGCTCGCCATCGACCTGCTGCTGTTCGGCGCCATCGGCCTGACCATCTGGGCGATCCAGATGATGTGGATTCCCGTCTGGGCCGCTGGCGTAGTAAACGGTCTGGGCCATGCGGTGGGTTATCGCAACTTCGAATGCCG
Organism: Pseudomonas lundensis; assembly: GCF_002269125.1. Lineage (GTDB taxonomy): Bacteria > Pseudomonadota > Gammaproteobacteria > Pseudomonadales > Pseudomonadaceae > Aquipseudomonas > Aquipseudomonas lundensis_A. Next base: position 104,283 of record NZ_NQKI01000012.1, read on the forward strand.
CGACGCAGCGACCAATCTGGTGCCGTGGGGCATCATTATTGGCGGCGAAGAGCTGCACAACAATCACCACACCTACCCGAACTCGGCCAAGATGTCGGTGAAAAAGTGGGAGTTCGACCTCGGCTGGGCGTGGATCAAAGTGTTCAGCTTTTTACGTCTTGCCAAAGTGCAGCGGGTTGCCCCCATCGCCCACCGGGTCGAAGGCAAAGGCAGCCTGGACATGGACACCGCCATGGCCATCTTGAACAACCGTTTTCAGATCATGGCGCAGTACCGCAAGTTGGTAATTGCACCGCTGGTTAAGCAAGAGCTGGCCAAGGTCGATCATTCAGTGCGCCACCAGTTCCGCCGTGCCAAGCGCTTGCTGTCACGCGAGACCAGTTTGCTGGAAGACCGTCATCACCAACGTATCGAGACGTTGCTTGAGCACAGCCAGTCGCTGAAAGTGATTTACGAAAAGCGGCTGGCCTTGCAACAGATCTGGGTCAAGACCAGCTCCAACGGGCACGACATGTTGGCGGCAATCAAAGATTGGGTCCACGAAGCTGAGGCCAGCGGGATTCAATCACTGCGAGAGTTCGCCAAGCAGTTGAAGACGTACTCGCTGCGCCCGGCAGCGGTTTAAAGGAGAGCGTGCAACCGTTGCTACAGGCAGCAGTTGCACAAGCTCAAGACTTTTTAAGCAGACGCTCCAGCTCCGGCACGCCAACTTTCAACAGGCGTGCCGTTTTGCTTTTAGCCACCTCGTTCACCCCTTCGCCAGGCTGCAAGCTGGCCACCTGCCCCGCCAGATTCATCAGCAAGGCTTCCCGCGAATACACCCCGCCACCCAAGTGATATATCGCCGCGATCAGCTCGCGCAGCTCCAGCGGTAAACGCCAACGGGTGCGCAACGCCGAACCATAGGCCGCGCCGAACTCAGCCAGCGACTCGTCAATGGCTTGAGTGTCCAGCGCGCCACCGGCCTGCTGCCACTCCTGCAAACAGCGTAATAACGCCAGATCTCCCAGCCGATGCAGTAACCCGGCGCAGTAGCAGCGCTCCTGATCCAGCATCAACAGGCGAGCCAACGTGCGCCCGTATTCAGCGGTGTGCAGCGACGCGTTCCAGTAATGTTCCGCGTAATCAGCCAGGCAAGGGTCGCTGAGACGAGCGCTGCGTTTGAGGGTCAACCCGAGCACCAGATTCATACTTTGCGCCGGCCCGAGGCGTTGCAACGCCTGCGCAAGCGTCTGCACCGGACTGGCCTGATGCTGGGCTGCGCTGTTGGCGGCCGCAATCAGCACCGCCGTAATTTGCGGGTCGGTGCGCACCTCTTGCTCAAGCAGTTTCAGGTCCAGGCCACCCGGATTGAGGCTGCGCTTGACCGCCAACTGCACGTCGGCCAGCAAAGGCGCGCCATCCGATGAGGCACGCCGGTGTTCCAGAAACCGCGTGAGGGTCATACCGGGGGTCAACGCCGGAACGTCGCACGCCACCTCTTGCCCCGCGCTCAGCAGCAGGCCTTGCAATCGCTGTGTCAGACCGGGCATGTCCAGCGGTTTGGTCAGGTAAGCCGTGGGCACCAGTGGCAAGGCTTCCCGCACGCTGGCACTGTCGTTGCGATTACTCAACAAGATAAACGGCAAAACAGGGCTTCGCCGGCGCTGACGCACGTGGCGCAACAGATCGAGACCGCTGACGCCAGAGAGGTCCCAGTCAGCGATCACCAGGTCGCAGCTCTTTTCGCCCAACAGTGCGATCGCCTGCTGACCTTCGCCACATACATCCAGTCGCGCGTCGCAACGCACACTCAGTACCACTTGTTTGAGCAGATCCCGAGACCACGGGTCGGTCTCGGCAATCAGCACGCTCGGCGCAGTGGACACATCAACAGCAGTCATGAATACGCTCCGGGGAATGTCTATGCACCTTAGTCAATGCCGCGCGTCGGATACAGGCCAAATGCCCTAATTGCGCTTTACAGACGCAAAAAAACCGCCGAAGCGGTTTTTTTGTGTCACGTATCACAACTTACACGCCAAGACTCACGCCAGTTCAGCGAAGCACTCTTCGATGATGGCCAGGCCTTTGTCCAGTTGTTCGTCAGGCGAGGTCAGCGGCACCAACACCCGCAATACGTTGCCGTAAGGACCGCACGACAACAGGATCAGACCTTTCTCACGCGCTTTGGCGACGACCTGTGCCACGGCCGCTGCGTTTGGTTTGTGGGAGTCGCCGCCTTCAAACAGCTCAACCGCGATCATGGCACCCAGTGCGCGAACATCACCGATGACCGGGTACTTGGCCTGGATAGCCTTGAGGCCGGTAACCAGACGCTCGCCCACCGCTTTGCAGCGGTCCAGCAAGTGTTCTTCTTCAAACACGTCCAGCACAGCCAACGCAGCCGCACAGGCAATCGGGCTACCGGCATACGTGCCACCCAGACCGCCCGGTGCGATGGCGTCCATCAGCTCGGCCTTGCCGCACACACCGGCCAGCGGGAAGCCGCCCGCGATGGATTTGGCAAACGTGGTCAAGTCGGCAGTTACGCCCATCTGCTCCATGGCGAAGAACGTACCGGTACGCCCTGCACCGGTCTGTACCTCATCCGCGATCAACAGGATGCCGTGCTTGTCACACAGCTCGCGCAGGCGCGCCATGAACGCTTTCGGCGCCACGTAGAAACCACCTTCACCCTGTACCGGCTCGATGATGATGGCGGCGATGTCTTTCGGCTCGGCATCGTTTTTGAAGATGCGCTCGATGCTGGCGATAGAGTCGTCAACGCTGATGCCATGCAGTTCGCACGGGTACAGCGCACGGAAGATCCCGCCCGGCATCAGGCCCATGCCGGCCGAGTAAGGCACGACTTTACCGGTCAGGCCCAGCGTCATCATGGTACGGCCGTGGTAGGCGCCGGTGAATGCAATCACACCCGCACGACCCGTGGCGGCGCGGGCGATTTTCACGGCGTTTTCCACGGCTTCAGAACCGGTGGTGACCAGCAAGGTTTTCTTGTCGAAATTGCCCGGCACCTTGGCGTTGATTTTTTCACACAGCTCAACGTAGGGCTCGTAGGCCAGTACCTGGAAGCAGGTGTGGGTCAGTTTGGTCAGTTGCTCTTGAACAGCGGCAACGATTTTCGGGTGCAGGTGACCGGTGTTGAGTACGGCAATACCGCCTGCGAAGTCGATGAATTCACGACCTTCAACGTCAGTCACGGTCGCGTTCTTCGCAGACTCGGCGAAGATCGGGTGAATCTGGCCAACACCGCGCGGGACAGCGGCTTCACGGCGTTTCATCAGGGATGCGTTGGTCTTGTTGCTCATGGGTGTCCTCATTCGCCGCTCATCAAACGGCGTGGTTCAAGGCTGACGCGCCGGGGAGACAACCAGGCCAGCATGCGATGATCGACTGGCATGGCGCTCCCGGCCACAGGAATTAACACGTTGAAACGCAGAGGAAGCATCGCTCTCGTGCCCCCTCTGCTGAACCACCCGCCGGGTTAGATCCCCAGGCAGAGATATTTGATTTCCAGGTAGTCTTCAATGCCGTATTTGGAGCCTTCACGGCCCAGACCCGACGCCTTGATACCGCCGAACGGGGCGACTTCGTTGGAGATCAGACCGGTGTTCACCCCGACCATGCCGTATTCGAGGGCTTCCGCCACACGGAATACACGGCTCAGGTCGCGGGCATAGAAGTACGACGCGAGACCGAATTCGGTGTCGTTGGCCATGGCGATCACTTCGGCTTCGTCTTTGAAGCGGAACAGTGGCGCCAGCGGGCCAAAGGTTTCTTCCTTCGCCACAGCAGCATTTTTTGGCACGTTTACCAGAATGGTCGGCTCAAAGAAGCTGCCTTCCAGGCTGTTGCCACCAGTCAATAGCGTTGCGCCTTTGCTCACGGCGTCTGCAATGTGCTCTTTGACTTTGGCCACGGCCTTGTCATCGATCAGCGGCCCCGTGGTGGTGCCTTCTTCCAGACCGTTACCGATCTTCAGCTTGCCCACAGCCGCTTTGAGTTTTTCGGCAAACGCGTCGTACACCGAATCCTGAATGTACAGACGGTTGGCACAGACGCAGGTCTGGCCGTTGTTGCGGTATTTGGAAATGATTGCGCCTTCAACAGCCTTGTCCAGGTCTGCGTCGTCGAACACGATAAAGGGCGCGTTACCCCCCAGTTCCAGCGAAACTTTTTTAATGTCCTTGGCACATTCAGCCATTAGCTGGCGACCGATCTCGGTCGAGCCGGTGAAGGACAATTTGCGCACGATCGGGTTGCTGGTCAGCTCGCCGCCGATGTCGCCAGCGCTGCCGGTAACCACGCTCAACACGCCCTTCGGAATGCCTGCACGGTGCGCCAGCTCAACCAGTGCCAATGCGGAAAAAGGTGTTTGCGAAGCAGGCTTGATGACCATGGTGCAACCGGCCGCCAGTGCCGGGCCTGCTTTACGCGTGATCATGGCAGCCGGGAAGTTCCACGGCGTGATCGCGGCGGTAACGCCAATGGGTTGCTTGATCACGATCAGGCGTTTGTCCGGCTGGTGACCCGGAATGACGTCGCCATAAATACGCTTGGCTTCTTCCGCGAACCACTCGATGAACGACGCGGCGTAAACAATCTCGCCTTTGGCTTCGGCCAGCGGCTTGCCTTGCTCCATGGTCATCAGGCGACCCAGGTCATCTTGATGTTCGATCAGCAACTCAAACCAACGGCGCAGTTTAGTGGCACGCTCTTTGGCAGTCAGGGCACGCCAGGCTGGCAGCGCCTTATCGGCCGCCTCAATGGCGCGGCGGGTTTCAGCGGCGCCCATCTTTGGCACAGTACCGAGAATTTCACCGGTGGCCGGGTTATTGACCTTGATCGTCTGGCCGCCGTCGGCGTCTACCCAAGCCCCGTCGATATAGGCTTGCTGGCGGAACAACTGTGCGTCTTTGAGCTGCATGTGGGCTTTCCTTAACAGCACCGCGCGGACGCGGAGCAAATTATTGAGTGTAGAAAGGCGCCAGAGGTGGCTGCCGTCAGGAAGTCATTCACTGCCAAAGTGTTCAAAAAACGCACAACACACACGGCGTGCGGTTTAGCACTCAGACAAGAGCGTTTGAAATCTCAAACGAATCCTAGGAGCAAAGGGGGTAAAGGACAATAGGTTGTTCGAAAAAAAGAACAAGCGGCTATTAAACCCCCTTTCTCGCACGGCCCCCATTAATAGCCCATATCGGCGCAAGAAACACCCGCTCAATCAGCGGCATGGACGGGTGACACGCAGATGAGTATTATGGCGCCCGCGTCGCACCAGTAGCTCAGCTGGATAGAGTACTGCCCTCCGAAGGCAGGGGTCGTGGGTTCGAATCCCGCCTGGTGCACCATTCTTCTTTCCCTTGTTCAAGGGAACCGCTTTACCCCTCCGTTATTTATTCGCTCTCCTGCAAGTCATCGCTTGATGCATTGCCGCGACTGAGCTTGCCCCCTGACACGATTAGAAAGAAGGGTGTGCTGCATTCTGGCGTCCTCCCTTTCAGTGGCGTACATGGCGGGTCATTGCGCCGGGGCGCGCAATCATGAATGATACGGCTTCTCATTCACGCCATTGCCGCTTGAGTCTCTGTTGATGCCCTCGCCTTCTCCTTCCCGTTTGCTGGCCAGTTTTCAGGAGCATTACGACGATCTGTTGTCGTTCCTGACCCGCCGCCTGCGAGACCGTCACCGGGCGGCGGATGTGGCGCAGGAAACGTGGATCAAATTGGCGAAGATCGATCCACACTCAATCACTGTGCAAAATGATCGGCACTTTATTTTCAAGGTCGCGGGCAATCTGGCCATTGATACGCTACGGATCGATCAGCGCCAGACCCGTAATTTGAGCGCCGAGCCTCCGTCGGTGGAACTTGTGGATCCGGGCTTGCCGCCTGAAGGGCTGCTGTTGGCCAAGGAACGCATCGGGATTCTCGACCAAGCATTGCAGCAGTTATCGCCCAACGCCCGGCAAGCGCTGCTCATGAGCCGCATCGACGGGATGACCCAAGCCCAGATCGCCGCTGAGCTGGGCGTGTCGCCAAGTATGGTGGCAAAATACATCGGCCAGGCGTTGCGCCACTGCCGTGACTGGCTCAAACACAACCATGCCTGAGCCCGCCGCAATGCCTCCTTGCCCCCCCTCCGACGATCTCGACGATCAGGCCATTGATTGGCAAACCCTGCTGCACTCGGGTGAAGCCACGGCGCGTCAGCGTCTGGCGTATGTTCAGTGGCAGCACACAAGCCCCGCCCACAAAGCGGCTGCTCAAGAGGCCGAAGCGCTGTGGGCAGACATCGGTTTGACCCCAACGGCTCACACTCACGTCGTCACACCTCGCCCGCGCCGCAGGGCTGCACGCTGGGCCAGCGGGGTGGCGGCCGGGCTGGTGCTGGCAGTGGTCGGTTATGGCGGCGCCGAGGCTGTGCCGGGCTGGTTCGACACCCATCACACCGGCGTTGGCCAGCGCCAGCAATGGGTATTGAGCGATGGCTCACGGGTCACGCTCAACAGCGCCAGCGCAATTACCGTCGACTTCAATGAACACCGCCGCACGCTCTCACTGCGCAAGGGCGAAGCCTTGATTGAAGTGGCTGAGGACCCGTCGCGGCCTTTTATCGTTGAGGCTGGCGCCGATCGGGTGCAAGCCAAAAGCGCTACCTTTAGCGTGCGACGCGAATCGGATCAAACAAGGGTGCTAGTGGCCACCGGCGCTGCGCAGGTCGAGCATCAGGCTCAAACACTGGAGCTGCGAACCAATCAGTTAGCGGTGTACCGAGCCGGGCAAGCGCTGGCCGAGCGCGATCAGGTGGACGCCCATGCGCTCACAGCCTGGCATCGCGGCAAACTGATCTTCAATCGTAAACCGTTGCAAGAGGTGCTGGCCGAGCTGGAGCGCTATCAATACGGGCGCATCGTCCTTCCTGATGCCAGCCTCGGCGCGTTGCAAATCAGCGGCGTGTTCGACCTCAACGACCCGCAAAACCTGCTGCATACCCTGGAGCAACGTTACGGGCTGAACATCACCTATTTGCCGTTTGTGGCGTGGGTGCGCTGAAAATAATTCTTCGCGGGCACTGCAAGATCCGCTCGGGCATATCGTCGTAGTAAGACTGAGAGCGAAATACGTTCTCATTTGCGACATAAAAACCCGAAGAAGGATTGAAAACGCGATGGTCGAGCACGTCAAAAAGCCGCGTAGTGCACAACGTAAAGAACAGCGACTGCGTCAGGTGTTGATCGCCACCACCTTGTTCGCCAGCTTGGGCGGCACCGTGCAGGCCACGGCTCAGACAGCGACGGCACAAGACACAGCCATCAGCACGCGTCAGGTCACTGTCAGCGTCCCGGCTCAAGACCTCGACCAAGCCCTTACCCAGTTCGCCGACCAGGCCGACTTGCACCTGCTGTTCACGTCTGCTGAAGTCGCCGGTCTGCACAGCCCGGCGTTGCAAGGCCAGATGAGTGTCGCGCAGGCGTTGCAGACCTTGCTGGCGGGCAGCGGCCTGAACTGGCAGTTCAGCGATGCACGGACGGTGACCCTGCACAAGCCGGAAGCGCCCGCCCAAAGCCTGCAACTCAAAGCACTGCAAGTCAGCGTCGGCGCGCGCACCAGCACAGCGATCAGCGAAATTCCGGGCACCGTGTGGGTGGTCGACCACGTGCAGTTGCAAGAACAGCTCGACACTGGCGTCACCCTGAAGGAGGCCATCGGCAAGCTGGTACCGGGGCTGGACCTGGCCCCTGAAGGACGCAGTAACTACGGGCAAAACATGCGCGGGCGTAACGTGCTGGTGATGATCGACGGCGTCAGCCAGAACAGCTCGCGCGGGTTGTCGCGACAATTCGACAGCATCTCGCCGTTCAACGTGGAGCGGGTCGAAGTGTTATCTGGCGCCAGCGCGCTGTACGGCGGCGGTGCCACGGGTGGGATCATCAATATCGTGACCAAAAAAGGCACCCCCGGCCCGGCTCAATTCGAAACCGAACTGTCAGCCACCAGTGGCTTCAACAACAGCGATGACCTGTCCAGCCGCATCTCGCAATCGGTGAGCGGCGGCACGGAACGCATCTACGGCCGGCTGGGGATTTCCGGCGAGCAGAATGAAGCCTTTTACGATGGCAAAGGCGATCAGGTGTTTATCGACAACACCCAGACCGACCTGCAGTACAACCGCACCCTTGACCTGATGGGCAGCCTCGCGATCAAGCTCGACGATGAACAGGACCTCGACCTGCTGGCGCAGTATTACGACTCGGGCAACCACGGCAACGTGGGCATTTACTTCCCCAACCTGCACGACAAGGCCCCCTCCAACCTTGAAGATGCCGAGATCCGCAGCGGCTATGACACCGACCTTAAGCCGCGCTCCAAACGCCTGCTGTTCAACGCCAACTACCATCACAGCGACGTACTGGGTCAGGACTTCTACCTACAGGGTTCTTACCGCAAGGAGGACAACAACTTCTTCCCGTTTCCTTACTACAACACTGCCAAACCCCAAGGCTCAAAAGGCGTTTACTTTGCGGCATCGCAGCAAAACTTTGAAGTCACCAGCCTCAAGGCGCTGTTCGCCAAGCAGTGGGACCGCTTGAAGCTGACGTATGGCGTGGACCTGGATCGCGAGCGTTTCAACGCCGAGCAAAGCGTATTTGATTCGGCCATTTCCTCGCAAAGCGGCGGCCTTGATCTGGTCACCCAGAGCAAAGCCCCGCGCTATCCCAGCTACCGCGTGGACGGGCATTCGGTGTACGCGCAACTGGACTGGAAACTCACTGACGCCCTGACCCTGTCCGGCGGCGCGCGGCGCCAGCAAATGGACGTGGAGGTGGGCGTATTCAAGAATGTACCGGGGGGCAGCAACGACTACGCGGTCAATCTGTTCAACCTGGGCACCATTTACGACTTCCAGAACGGCCACCAGACCTGGATCAACTACAGCGAAGGCTTCGACCTGCCGGATCCGGCCAAGTACTACGGCAAGCCGGGTTTGAGCGTTAAAGATAACCCGCTGGCCGGTATTAAAAGCCGTCAGGTTGAGACCGGGTGGCGTTTCGCGGATGTGGATTGGGATGCGCAGGCCGCGGTTTATTACATCTGGTCGGACAAGGTCATCACCACAGATGCCGCCACACTGACGATTGATGTAACAGACAAGAAGAGCCGCGACTTTGGGTTCGAAGGCGCGTTGACCCGTCACTTCAGCGACGGCTGGGAGGTGGGTGGCACCTTGCACATGGTGCGTTCAGAGGAAGAAGACGCTAACGGCGACTGGATGAAGCGCGATGCGCGTTACGCATCATTGTCCAAATCCACCGCGTTCGTGGGATGGCACGGAGATGGACGTAACGTACGCCTGCAAGGCAACCATGCATTCACCCTCAAGGACGATGCCGACCACACAATCAGCGGCTACACCACGTTCGATTTAATGGGCAGCCAAGAAACCGGATTTGGCACGTTCAGCGCGGGTATCCAGAACCTGCTCGACAAGGAATACAGCACCGTGTGGGGCCAGCGTGCAGCGCTGTTCTACTCGCCAACATACGGACCGGAATACTTGTACGACTATCAGGGCCGCGGTCGGACCTACAGCCTGACGTGGTCGATGGCGTATTGACGCATCGTGTTGCACGCCAGCGGCGACAGATTTTCTGTCACCGCTGACGAGGCATGAGACGCTGGGGTAATTACTGAATCGGCGCGTTGAAGCGCAGAGTCATTTGGTTGATGAAGTCTTCAAGGCTCATTTTCTGGCCGTTGAAATCCACGTTGCCTGCCGCGTAGTCAAGCGATGCCACAATGTTGTCGCCTTCCACTTTTGCCAGCCCGGCACCCACAGCGATGTTGCTGACCATGTTGCTGGTCATGGTGCCAACCTGCGCCAGGGTCTGCGGGTCGGTTTGGCCTTCCAGTTGCGCCTGTACACCGGCGAGGTCGGCAATCATCGGCTTGGACAGCTGCAACTTGGCTACCAGCGAGGTCAGCAGTTGCTTGGTGATTTCCACCGGCGGCTGATCAAGGGCAGCAGGCTGAGCCAGTGCAACTGCCAGGTTGAACTCGCTTTCGCCATTCGGCGTTTTCACCGTCAGCGTCTCGACCGCCATGTGCGGTTTACCCGCCAGCAACGTATCAAGATTGGTTTGTAGCTGGGTTTGCTCGGCCGGGGTCAGCTCAGTCGCGGGCAGTGTGCCGTCAGGTTTAGGCTGAAATTTGGTCTGGTAAATCTGCAACATCGATTGCATCGCAGGGATGTCCAGGCTGCTGGCGCTCAAGACCAGTTGTGCACTGCCGACCGGGTTGTTGTTGAGCGAAACGTCACCGACTTTGTAGTCCAGTCGCCCTGACAACAACTTGCCTTTGGCCGAGGTGGAGCCGGTGTATTCAAAATTATTGACCTTGAGCACCGATTGGCGATTGCCGAAGGTAAACCGGGTTTCATTCAAATTGATAAAGTTCTGACCCAGAAAGAAGCCAAATTCACTTTTGTCCAGGTCACTGGCCACGGTCAGACCGTTCAGCTCAATCAACAAAGGCGGTTTGTTCAGCGACACGGCATGCAGTTTGAAGTGATCCATGTAGCCTTTGCCTTTGAGGTTTTGACCGTCGGCACCGGACGTCCCTTCCATGGTCATGCCCGAGAAGCTGAGGCTGGAGTTTGCGTCCAGGGCGGCTTCGAGCGGCAGAAACTCCATACGGCCTTCAACCGAACGGTTGTAATTCAGTGTGACCTGGCCTTGCAGCGGCGATTGGTCCTTGGCAGCAGCAAACCACTTTTCAGTGAACGGTGTTTTTTCCAGCGCATACGTGGTCGTTGCCATGACTGGCATCCACTTGAAGGTTTTGAGGCGCGACCACGGCAACGGACCATGCTCGATGTCGGCCACGAACAGCAACTCTACAGGCTGGGCATCCGGCCCGGCGGAGTCATCCTCAACCTTTACGCGGTAGTGGGCGGTGCTGTTGTAGAGGTGACGGTCAAGTGAGACCAGTTCGACCGAGCCGTGGGTTGGCGTACCTTGCAACTGAGACGCCAATTCCTTGTTGGCCTCCTGAATCGACGTTAGCAACACGCCTTCCAGTTTGGTGCCGGTGTACCACGCCCCAGCGGTATTCAGAGCACCTGCAATAACAACAATCCCTACTAACACGCCTAATGGTTTATTCATCAGTTGACCCGTTCAATGTCCGTTGTGTTGAAAGTAAAAGCGGTCTTTGCCAAGCCCGTCATGGGCCGAAAAGTGGCAGCAGGGTATCACTGGCAACTTGCCACACGCTTCTTTCGGACATTTTCAGTCATGAAAATTCATGCTGGGCGGGCCAAGAGACGCTCTATTTCATCCAGGCGATGATCGAAATTCTTGAGGATGGCGCTCCAGGTGTACACCAACACTTCCAGGTCATGATCTACGCATATTTCTCCCACGGAATTCACAGACGAATCTGAGTAATCCAACTGATACCGCTCTCGGGCCATGGCAGCGGCTACGTCAGATAACTCGCGTGCGTTATCGAGCCACTGACGCTCTTCCGAGGGCAAGGCTTTATCGAGTTGCAGGCATTGAGATTTGAGGGCATCAAGGCTTTTTTCGAGTGGCGTTCCGGTCAGTTCTCCCATGAACGCTTCAAACGTGCGCCCCGGCTGCCAGTAGCTGCCCCAGAAGTAGCGATCGAAGACTGTTTCGACGCGGCGTAATGCGATTTTGGTGTCCCAGATCAGAACCCGGGTCTGACCGGCTTCAACCTGACGCTTCTTGATTTGCCGGGTTTGCACCAATGCCCAAGCCACCACAGCAATAGCCAATACCGCAATCAATGCACTGGCGCTGTCCAGGAAGAACAACGCCTTGTCGATCTGGTGCGCCAACATGATGCCGTAGAAGTACGTAGCAGACAGCAGCACCACCGCGACGACCGCACACCAGAAACCGGGAGCATAAGGGTTTTTCATTATTAGAATCCCCATCGAGCCATTTTGCGCGATGGGGAGGGGCTAAAAGTGTCTCGACGCCCTGAGCCATCGTTTTGATACCGACCTCTCAGAGCATAGCAACGCCATCAGGGTTTGGCGTGGGTCGCCGCTTGCGTTCGTCCGCTTTCCCAGCCACCACCGAGGGCCAGAAACAAGTCGATCTGGCTCATGGCAACCTGAGTGTTGGCCGCTGACAATTGCGCGCGCATATCCGTGTAAACCCGGGTCGCTTGCAGGTCCGCCAGGAACGACTCGCGCCCCGCCTGAAAGAATTGGTGGGTTTGGTCGGCGGCTGTCTTGGCTGATGCTTCTGCTTCGGCCAAGGCATCGCGGCGCTGCAACAACGCGGTGTATTGCACCAGACTGGTCTGGGTTTCGCGGATCGCGTTTAGAACAACGCCGTCGAACTTGGCCAGCGCACCTTGGGTGGCGGCTTCGGCTTCACGGATACGCGCACGCGAGCCGTTTGTAGGAATAGTCCAACTTAACAGCGGGCCAAAGCCCCAACGATTGGTCGGCGCAGTGCCAAGATTGTCGATGATGCCAACAGTGCCAATGCTCGCGCCGATGCTGATGTCGGGGTAAAGGGCGCCTGTGGCCACGCCGATCTCGGCGGTGGCTGCCGCCAGATGACGCTCGGCCTGACGCACATCGGGACGGCGCTTGAGCAGCGCGGCACCGTCACCCACGGGCAACAATTGCGCGATCTGCGGCAACTCGGCGCAAGTGGCTACGCCCGTGGGCAGTTGGTTCAGCGGTTTGGCCAGCAACATCGATAGACGAAACAGCCCGGACTGGCGCAAGGCTTCGTAGCGAGGCAGTTCGGCGCGCAACGATTTGAATTGAGTTTCAGACCGCGTGACCTGAGTTTCGTCGCCGCGCCCTGCATCGCGCAGTTGCTGGGTCAATCGCGTGCTTTGCGCCTGCAGCTGGAGTGACTCTTCAGCAATGTGATGCTCCTCGTTGGCCGCGCACACTTGGGTGTACGCCCGTACCACGTCTGCCACCAAGGTGATACGAGCAGTGTCAGCGGCGGCCTGGGTGGCGTCAGCATTGGCCTGTGCCGCCTCGATACCGCGCTGCAAGGTGCCCCATAAATCGAACTGATACGAAGTGCTGATGCCAAGGTCGCCTACGTTGGCCACAGGCACCTTATCGGCCAACAGGAACGCTTCGCCAGACTCCTGCAAGCGCTGGGCGCCCGCCTTGGCCGAACCGCTCCAGCCGCCCGCTGATTGCGCTTGCTCAACCTGAGCCCGTGCCCGCGACAGGTTAGCGGCTGCAACGCGCAGGTCCGTGTTGGAGGCGAGCGCCTGACGCACCAGCTCGTTAAGCTTCGGGTCCCGATAGAGCTTCCACCAATCGGCAGGCACGGGCGCCGACATCACGTTGGCCCCCTCGCCCGCAAACCCTCCCTGCAAATCGGGGCGCTGCAGCGCGGCGTCTTTGGGCAGGTGATAGTCCGGCCCCACCAGTTGGCAGCCGGACAGCAACAAACCCAGCCCCACGGCCGCCAGGTGAACCGCTTTCATTGCGCTTGCTCCTGCGCAGGCGTGGTTTTGGGTGAGTCTTCGATAATCGAAACCGTGGCGGTTCGCCCGGCGATCATACGGAAATCTTCCGGCACTTCGTCGAACACAATGCGCACCGGAATGCGTTGTGCTAGCCGTACCCAGCTGAACGCCGGGTTGACGTTTGGCAGCAGGTTCTGGCCGCTGCTGCGGTCACGGTCTTCAATGCCCGCGACAATGCTCTCGACATGCCCGCGCAAACGCGCATTGTCACCCACCACACGGATATCCACGCTCTGGCCGACGTGAATACCATCGAGTTTGGTTTCTTCGAAATAGCCATCAATATGAAATGAGCTGCTGTCGACAATGGATAACACCGGCCGCCCGGCTGTGACGAATTCGTTGACCCGCGGCGCCCGGTCGTTGACATACCCGTCCACCGGGCTGCGCACGACGGTGCGGTCAAGGTTGAGCTGAGCGCTATCCACGGCCACTTGGGCCTCGGTGAGCGCCGCTTGTGCACGCATTTCGCGGGACTGGCTTTCTTCCAGTTGCTCGCGGGCGACCAGATTGCCCAAGCCTTTGTTACGACGACTTTCACGCTGGGCCTGGGCCAGGGTTTCCTTGCGATCGGCCAGGGTGGCTTGGGCCTGGCGCAGCGCCAGCTTGAAGCGTTCCTGGTCGATCACAAACAACACCTGATCACGGGTGACCGGCTGGTTGTCACGCACCTCAACCTGTTTGATCAGGCCCGAGACATCGGGGGCAATCTGCACGATGTCGGCACGGATGTGGCCGTCCCGTGTCCACGGCGCAAACATGTAGTACATGGTCATGCGCCAGACCACGACGCAGGCAAACGCCACCACCAGCAAGGTGAGAACGACGCGGCCCAGGGTCAATAACGGTTTTTTCATGTCATCAAATATCGACTTAACGAATCCACAACGCCGAGAAGCAGAGCGTAGAGACCGACGTTGAACAAAGCCCGGTGCCAGACCAGGCGGTAAAAGTGCACACGCGTCAGAACCGCGTGTACCACCAAAAACAGTAAATAGGTGATGCCCATCAACACCAGAAAGGTAGGCAGGAACACGCCGCTGATATCCACATCCCCGATCATAGCGGTGCTCCATCAATACCTTGTACGTGCGGCTGGGGCAGGTCGTCGTTGTCAACGATAAATTCGACGCCGGGCAACAGGGCCAGCCGCAGACCGCTTAGCGCGTGCAACAAATGAACACGGGCATCACTTTCGTCCTGCAAATCATTGGCATTGAGGGCGCGGCGCGTTCGGTCCATGGTCATCTGTAACCCTGCAGGAACAGGCAGGCGTTCACCGGCCATCAGGCAGCTGCGAAAGTAATCCCCTACGTCACTGACCACTTGGCGCAGCAGCAGTTGCGGGCCGCCGGTCACACGAGGTGCATACGCAAGCAAGTCCAGCAGATTAAGCGCGACGCGCAACTCGCGTACCGCAATGCCGGTGTCTTGCCCGGTCATGGCCAGGCGCGGCAAATGCTGCATCAGGCGATCAAGCATTTGCGCCCCCATTTGCCGGTGTTCGGCCAGCGTCGCGGGTTTGGTGAGCCGTACAATATCCCGCCAGCTAAAACGGGTTAGGCGCTTGGCCGCCAGCTCAGCACCGAACGGCCGGGCGATCAGCGTCCACACAAATGCAAACAGCAAGCCGATAGGGCCTGCAAGGTTGGCATTTATGAACACCATGAAGTCCGCGTCGTAGGCGCCCTGAATGCTGATAAAAGACGCAGTGTTCACAATCGTCAGTAACGTGCCCAGGTAGAAACGCGGCTGCACGGTGAGGGTGCCGACGCAGATAAAGGGCACAGCGAACGCCAGAACCAACATGGGGAAATCATGCAGGTTGGGCAAGATCACAAAGAGGTACAAACTGGCAAACAGTACCGACAGCGAGGTCCAGAAAAAGAAGCGGTAGATTTGCGGGGCCGGATCGTCCATCGCAGCAAAGAAACTGCAGGCTACAGCGGCAAGAATCACGGCACTCGCCCCGTCTGTCCAGCCCAGCAAAATCCACAACACGCACGCCACCACGATGGCGGTCACAGTCGAGAACGCCGAATAGAGCATCAGGCCGCGGTCCAGAAACGGCGTCAGGCGACCCAGCCGCCAATGTCGATACACCGCGCGCCAGACATCTTGATTTCCCGTCGTAATGGCCTGCTGCAAACTTCTGCAGTCTTGCCATAGATCGATCCACTCACCCAAGCGGTACAACACGTTGGACAACAGCAGCTGACGCCGATCATCCAGCGCCGCCGCGCTCGGTTGCAGGGCCTCAAGTTCGTGGCGCAGGGCCTTCCAGTGCTCAATAGGCGCGCCTTCGCGAGTGCTTTCAAGCCATTGTCGCGCGCGGTAGAGCAGTGGCGTGACTTGCTCTACCAGCTCGGGCGTGCGCCGCTCAAGGGCGTACAGCGCGTCGTCCAGTGCATCCACGACAGGCAGCAGGTGAATCATGCGCCCGCGCAATTCTTTGGTGTTACGCACGGTTTGCGGGTGCGCACCTTCATGGGGTAATTGGCCGATCATCAGTTCAAGGGTGTTGAACGTGGCCACCATCGAGGAACGCAGGCCGCTGACCTTATTGGGCTCTACATCTCGGGCCAGAAAGTGTTTGCTGTAGTTGGCCGCATCACCAAACCACTTGCCCGCCGCATCAATGAACACGGGGGTCAGGCGGCGCGGCCAGAACATGCTACCCACGACGGCGGCGCAGACGATGCCGAGCATGATTTCTTCGGTCCGCGAAATGGCAATGTCGAAGACATTGAGCGGGTTATCCACAATCGGCAGTGCGATCATCGGCATGGTGTAGCCCGCCAACATGAACACGTAGCTGTTGGCGGTGCGCAGATGGAGCGACAGGAACAACAGAATGCCGGTCCAGAGCGCAATGACCAGTACCAGTAAAAACGGTGTCTGGACGAACAGCGGCACAAAGAACACGGCTGCCGATGCCCCCAGCAAAGTACCCAGGGCGCGGTACACGGCCTTGGAGCTGGTAGGGCCTACGAAGGGGCTGGAAACGATATAAACCGTTGCCATCGCCCAATACGGGCGCGGCATTTCCATGAGCAGGGCGATGTACAACGCGATCATCGATGCGGCGAATGTGCGTACGCCGTAAAACCAGTCGCGTGCAGGCGGCATGCTGCTGAAGAAGCCGTTCAAGAAGCAGCCCCATCAGGCAGTTGGCCAGCCGCTTCGAATGCCTGGATCACTCGCAACGCGGCTTCTTGATCGGCGACTGGCACATTGGCCAGCGCCGCACGGCGCAATTGAACCAACTGCGCCTCAATGGACTGCGCAAGAGCACGCCCGGAGTCTGTCAGGCTTAACGTTTTGGCGCGGCGGTCACTGGCGTCCTCGCAACGGCGGACGTAGCCGTCTTTGCACAACTGATCAAGCAAGCGCACCAACGATGGGCTTTCCATACCGGCTGCATGGGCCACAGTAACCTGCCGCACACCCTCGCCCAGGCGGCCGATAATCAGCAGCGGCATGGCGCAAGCTTCGGAAATTCCGTAATTGACCAGCGTGGTCTGGCACACGCGACGCCAATGGCGGGTCGCGACCACCATGCCAGTGCTGATGCTCATTTGAAGTGAATCAAGGGTGTCAGACAAGAGAAGCGTCACATAATGTTAGTTTGCTAACTATTAATTTTGCGCGGCGAGTGGGTTTCAGTCAAGAGTGTTGCAAATTAATTCTTAAACAGCGCGCTGACTGCACCTTTGCGCACGTGCCTGGCCGTGCCTAGGTGAATATAGTCGAGCCTGAGTGAACCGAAGCCCTGTTACTCAGCCTTGCTGCAAATGATCACCGGTCGTGGTGGTACCAAAAACAATGAAATGGCGAGTTATCCCGCGTGAAGGTCTTCTGACAGACAGTCTGTAAGACAGTTCTGAAATTCGATATGGATGGACTCACCTGTCGTTACGGTAAACTTGTTGTTACAGGATTTGACAAGGATTTGGTCTGTACCTACCTTCATTTGGATCCAAACAAGCAAGCTGAATGTCATACGCAGGTGCGCGAACGTGGCCGTAAAACGAAACCCTTTAAGCAGCATTGAAGTTCATGGCCCTGTAGCAGCTCATCAAGCTCGCGCGGTAATCGAAGAGTCATTGCGTAATGCCATCCTCGACGGGCGTCTGCCATGCGGTACGGCGATTCGCCAAGAGGCGCTGGCCGATCTGTTTGGTGTGAGCCGCATGCCGGTGCGCGAAGCATTGCGCCAACTGGAGTCCCAAGGCTTATTGCATGTAGTGCAGTACAGGTGTTGGCGCTGATTGAAAACTGACCCACCCTGCCGATTGAAAATTGACCCAGGACGGATTGCTGATTTCTGTCCCA
>NZ_NQKI01000013.1 GCF_002269125.1 Pseudomonas lundensis
CGTTTTGAGCAAATAGCGCTGCGTGCCGTGCAAATTACGACTTGCCGCCGCCGCGCAGCAAGTTGATCGGAGCATCCTTAGCAGCCTTGCAAAACAATGCGCGATTAACAGTTGCCGAACTGGCGGAAAAGGTATCGCTGACCACCTCACCCTGTTGGAGACGGGTCAAAATCCTCGAAGAGCAAGGGCTGATTACCGGCTATCAAGCCATCCTGTCGCCCAAGCATTTGGGCTACGGCGTTACGGCGTTTGTGAGTGTCATGATGGCTTCCCATTCTCAGGAAACTGCCAGAAAGTTCGAGCAATGCCTACTGGATATTCCTGAGATCGTGGCATGCCATAACATCTCGGGCCGTTATGATTTTTTGCTCGAAGTGGTGGCTAAAGACCTTGAGTCGTTTGGTGAGTTTGCGCGTGAAGTACTCCAAACTTTACCGGCGGTAAAGGAAATCTATTCAAGTTTCTCTTTCAAGTCAGTAAAGCCGCTGCGCAAGATGCCCTTGGCACTTTAATAAGGTTGTTACCCGAGATAGAAGTCAACGCTGTAGCTAAAGGGTCTAGAGGTGTTGCATTTGACGAGTTGCGATTGGCAGGCCACGTCGGGGTGGTCGGGGCAAGTAATGCGATGCGTCCAGTAAAACTGGATTTTGGGCGCGCGATGATTAAGCCTTTTCTCATAAGCATATAAAAAACTGCTTTCGAAAATAACGGTTTTATTGTCGAAGGCATAAGACGCACGCGACTCGAATATAGATTTTTTGACGTCATAGTCAATCAGAATATCCCCCCTCAGTTTGGGTAGGGTTATGAATTGAATGGCATCCACGCGCACAGCAAGGTTGCTGTCAGATAACTCGGGAGGAAAGGCACCTTCTAGGGCCGTGTGGTGAGCTGACACCAAGTCCAGTCGGTAGCCCGTTTTGTTTATGAAGCGCATGTGTATAGACATCGTATCGTCAGGGTGCCTGTTCATAGAGTGAACTCCTGTTGTTGTGGGTTAGGCAGTGATGAGGTGTTTGTTAGTTGGAGTATGGTGAGTTTTTCAGACGTGTGGGCTGAAGTTTATATGGTGTAACACACCGGTGTTCACTCCGCTTAAGCAGGTACATTACATAAGGGGTCACGAGCTGGTTCGTTAGGTTTGGTTGAATATTGTCGGTAAATGTACTGTGTATGGTAAGGCGTATCTATTTATAAGGTGGTCGTGTGCGTGAGTATCAGGCGGATGCTTAGCTTTTATTTTTAATAGCTAAAAGAGTTTACTATGTTGACGCCAGCATTAATGACGACGTTATTCCCCAAAAGCGTCCCCTTCCTGAATGACTACCTGCCATTTTTACTACGGGTGGCGGAGCAGCGTGAGATCAACACCCCGCGCCGTATGGCGGCTTTTTTGTCCCAGGTGGGTCATGAGAGTGGAGGTTTTACGGTGTTGGTTGAGAACCTTAATTACAGTGCGGGTGGTTTGGCCGCAACGTGGGGTTCACGTTTTGCCGAGAAAAATGCCGAGGGCGCGTACGTAACGGTCATGGAGGGTGGTCGTTTACGACGTGTTCCCAATAGTGAGGCGCAGACGTTGCATCGCAAGCCTGAAGCCATTGCAAACCGGGTATACAGCAATCGTCTGGGTAATGGGGATGAGGCGTCAGGAGAGGGTTGGCTTTACCGCGGCAGGGGGCTGATTCAAATGACCGGCAAGAGTAACTATCAACGATGCAGCTTGGGCCTGTTTGGGGATGAACGTTTACTGACCACGCCACAATTGCTAGAACAATGGCGCTGGGCAGTAGAGTCGGCAGGTTGGTATTGGAGTTCTCGACACCTCAATGAGCTGGCAGATGGCGATGATTTTGAGCGTGTGACACGCGCTATTAATGGGGGACTTAACGGGCACGCTCAGCGCGTAGCGTTATATGAACAAGCCCTGGACCTGATGAGTCAGGCCCCCGGACGTTCACGTGAGTTATAAAAGGGGCGAACGCTCAGCTCGGCCGGGTTAGGTGCCATAATGCGCGCCTGTTTTCCAGCCATGCAGGGGTATTTAAACCGTGATGTTTGAAATCAAGCCGATGAGTCCCGAGGCTTATCGTCAGCAAACCCGGCGCAGCACGCTTTATATCGCATTACTGTTTGCTCTGTTGGCGCTGGTGATTTCTGGCCTGGCGGTGATGCTGGCAGGCGTACCGGGCGGGGATAACTTCAGGTTGAATCTGGCCGGGGTAATCGCCGCACTGATCGTCACCTTCATGCTGGTACGTTACGTGTTCTGGTCACAACCCTGGATGGCGGCTGCGGTATACGGGTGGCAACTCAAACGCAGCCTCATGCGGGTCACAAACGCCATGCATCACGTGACGGCGGGTGTCATGGCCGGGGATGTCAGCGCGCTCAAACTGTTGCGCTTCTATCACTTGGGGAT
Source organism: Pseudomonas lundensis (assembly GCF_002269125.1). Lineage (GTDB taxonomy): Bacteria > Pseudomonadota > Gammaproteobacteria > Pseudomonadales > Pseudomonadaceae > Aquipseudomonas > Aquipseudomonas lundensis_A. Next base: position 2,420 of record NZ_NQKI01000013.1, read on the forward strand.
CACCCAGATGTATCAGCTGGATGCTAATTCCAGTGCGTTGAGCCAGATGGTGCGGGAGATTGACCTGCATAAGGCGCGGCTTGAAGCGTTGAGCATCGACACTGAGCAAACGCGATTGGACCCTGCGTGGATCGAGCAGGTTAAAACGTTCACGCCGTTGAAATAAGACAGTAAGGCCAGCCAGGCCATGGGTGCCGCCGTGTGCACCTTTAGCCCGGCCAGCCATGACGCCGTGGGTTAGCTCACCACGCGATAACACGGCACATACGCTGCGCCACCGGGGAGTTTCATGCGGTGTTGCTCTACGAAAGCCTGCAACAATTTGTCCAGCGGCTTCATCACGGCCGCATCGCCATGAATCTCGTAAGGGCCATGTTGCTCAATCAGATGAATGCCTTTTTCTTTCACGTTACCGGCCACAATGCCTGAAAAAGCCTGCCGCAGGTTGATGGCCAATTCGTGGGGTGGCAGGTCCTTGCGCAATTGCAGGCTGGCCATGTTGGCATGGGTCGGATCAAACGGGCGCTGAAAACCCTCATCAATCTTCAGTAGCCAGTTGAAGTGGAACGCGTCGTTGCGTTCGCGACGGAACTGTTTGACCTCTTTGAGACCGGCCGTCATCTGGCGAGCCACTTCGGCCGGGTTATCGATGATGATCTGGTAGTGCTTTTGCGCCGCTTCGCCCAGTGTGGCGCCCACAAACTCGTGGAGTTGTTGCAGGTAAGGTTCGGCTTCTTTAGGACCGGTCAAAATCACCGGGAACGGTACGTCGCTGTTGTCCGGATGCATCAGAATGCCGAGCAAATAAAGGAATTCTTCTGCCGTGCCTGCGCCACCCGGGAAGATGATGATGCCGTGGCCTACGCGCACAAAGGCTTCAAGGCGTTTTTCGATGTCCGGCAAGATCACCAGTTCGTTAACGATCGGGTTGGGTGCTTCGGCAGCAATGATCCCGGGCTCGGTCAGCCCGAGATACCGGCCGCCCGTAAGGCGTTGTTTGGCGTGGGAAATCGTGGCCCCTTTCATTGGGCCTTTCATGACGCCAGGACCGCAACCGGTGCAGATGTCCAGCAGCCGCAAACCCAATTCGTGACCGACTTTCTTGGTGTATTTGTACTCTTCGGTATTGATCGAGTGGCCGCCCCAGCACACCACGATTTTGGGCTCTACGCCGGGGCGCAAAGTGCGCGCATTGCGCAGCAGGTGGAACACATAGTCGGTAATGCCTGCGGAGGTGCTCAGGTCCATGCGCGGGCTGTCGAGACCACTTTGGGTGTACACGATGTCACGCAGGGCGCTGAACAGCATTTCACGCGTGCTGGCGATCATTTCGCCATCCACGAACGCATCTGCCGGAGCGTTCAACAGCTCAAGGCGAACACCACGGTCTTGCTGATGAATACGGACTTCGAAGTCTTTATAAGCTTCAAGGATGGTTTTGGCATTGTCGACATGAGCGCCGGTGTTGAGAATGGCCAACACACATTGGCGGAACAGGGTGTAACTGGTGCCTGAGCCCACTTCGCTCAGTTGCTGCACTTCACGTTGCGATAACGTCTCCAGGCTGCCTTTGGGGCTGACCGAAGCATTGATGACGTGTCTTTGGACCATTGAGAACTTCCTTGAGCGGGTCAAAAAATTACCTGACGCAGTTTTTACCTTCAAACCTACCAGCGCGGGGTGCATGTCCTTTTTCATGCCGGCTGTTTTTCAGTCGGCCTCTACAGTAACACTGCTTGCTCATAAGACCAGAGCTGCAGGGGAGTGATGATGAACCCGGTTGTGTCCTCATGGTCTGAGGTAACCTGTCCTTCGATGAGGCCTGCTGTACGACCTCACATGCCCTAAGGAAGTTTTAATGATCATTACCACCACTCACCGAATTGAAGGCCGTCAAATTACGGAGTATCTGGGTGTAGTCAGTGCGGAGTCCGTACACGGTATCAACGTGGTGCGGGATTTTTTTACCGGTATGCGGGATTTTTTCGGCGGGCATTCGCAGACCCTGGAACGTGCATTGAAAGAAGCCCGGGCAGAAGTCACGGACGAAATTCGTGAGCGTGCGGGCGTGCTGCGGGCCGATGCGATTGTGGGATTGAATTTTGAAATCAGTATGCCGTCAGGTCGCGGGGGGATGCTGGTGGTATTTGCTACCGGTACTGCCGTGCGCTTGAACTGAAACTGCGCTAAACCTGTGGCACTTATCACGCCGTAAGGTTTTGGGAATAAGAAGGAGCTACCGGATGACTGGATTTTTAAACCGTGTGTTGTTGGGCTTAGTTGCGGCGGGTATTGCAACGGGCGTCTGCGCTGAAAGCCGTCTGCCTGAGCTGACAACACAAGCGCCTTATAAAAAGGCATATCAGGCCATGCTGGCTTACCCGCAGTGGGTGACAATCGGTCAGGGCACAGCGGCCCCCGTAGAGAAGGTGGTCATGGACGGCAAAACCTACACCGTCGGCCAGATGTGTAAACCCCACGATTGTGCAGCCAATCAGTTGAATGTGGTGTTTAGTCCCGATGGTAAACAGGCGTGGGGTTTGCTCTCAGTTCGCGCCGAAAACGCTGAAGAGTTTGATCAGCAGTTTCTGGGCATGCCGGATGAAACGATTAAAAAGCTGCTCAATAAATCGTTTGCGGACAACAACCCCACCGATTGAGATGGGCCCAAACCGATCGACCGCCCTGTGAGGCGGTCGATTGAGCGGCTGGCTGGCTTTACGACTTCGTCAGGCTGGTTTGAGAGAGTGCAGCCTGAAGCTTTTCTTCTTGTTCGGGCGAAAGAGAAGTGCGTAATACTTTGCCCTTGAAGTTTGAATCTTCAAGTTCCTTCAACACTTTCTCTGGCTGGAACTTACGCAACAGCACGAACAAGGCTGAAGAGTTATTGGGAATGGTTTCGCTCAGCGACTTGATGAAGTCGTCATCAATACCGTAATCACTCAACGATCCCGATAGCGCGCCTGTGCCCGCACCGAGCGCGCCGCCGATGGCAAAGCCTGCCAGCGGGTTGAGAAACAACAGCCCAACCAGAGCGCCCCACAAACCGCCTGTGACCAGACCGGAAGTCGCGCCAAGGGCGGTGAGATTGACGCTCTGCTTGATGTGTACCTTGCCCTCGTTGTTGCGCACAACAATGACCGCATCTTCCAGTTCCACCAGATGCTCTTTGCTCAACGACACCATTTTGGTCAAGGCGCGGTCAGCTTTTTCAGTATCGTCAAATCCCACTACGATTAAATCAGACATGTCTTTCATTCCTTGACTGTACAGTTCCAACCCGGAGGGGGCTGAATCAAGAGGTATGCCTCAAGGCGTGGCTACACGGTTAACACCTTGTTACGCAGCGATGCAGCAGTTCATCAGCAGCTGCGAGCAATGAGCGTGGTCGCAGACCTCGAAACCGTCAAGTCGATACACCGTTCAGGTTGTCGCAGGAGGGCGCAGCAGGGGATTAACGAAGGGGTGAACAAGGTGTGTGAGAAAGGAAAGAGGAGGGCTGGCTGAGCAGCCCTGACACTTACTCCAAGGGCTGATACCTCGGAGATTTATTGCTGATCGTTCTTGTCCGAAGCTGTCAGGCCTGCCTGGATACGCTGGTAAATTTCTTCACGGTGAACGGCTACGTCTTTGGGTGCATTGATGCCAATTCTGACCTGTTGGCCGCTGACACCTAAAATAGTGATCGTAATATCGTCACCGATGTTTATGCTTTCACCAACTTTACGGGTGAGTATCAGCATTTTTTTCTCCTTGATGGCTTTGTATGGCACGTCTCTGAGACGGTGCGGCTTCGTTCATGGCTACAGAATACTGCTAACTGCATATAAATGCGCCGCTCATTACAGACGTCATAGCCAGAGGGGCAATTCCCTGTACGAGGAAAGCTCTCGCCTATGTGTCTTAGATAAGGGCAGATTGGATTTGTTCAAGGAGAGCAAAGGCCGCTGTCCCAGTGATAAAATCGACCCACTCAAAAAGATAGGGGATACGCAGTGCGTAAAGTCATCGTAATGACAGCAATATTGGCCCTGACGGCTTGCGGTCAGGAGTCTAACGATAAAATTCAACGGGCTAAAGCAGCTTCTGAAACATCGACTGTCCAGGCGCCGATGGCTCAATGGGCGGTTGAGGTCAAATTGGGCGAGACTCAAGCGCTCAGTGATCTGACAGCCAGGCTGTTGGAACATGGTTATAGCTCTTATATTGCGGTCATTGATGGCGTTCAGCGCGTCCTGCTCGGACCTTTCAACACCCGGGATGAGGCGCAGGCGATGTTGACCCGATTGACCACTAAACTCGACAACCTGCAAGCCAAGGTTATCGAGTTGCCAGCCGATCAACTCACCCATTAACGAATCAGTGCGCTGCTTTGCTGCCTAAGCGTAGCGTCAACCAGCGGACTTGGACGGCACCGTGCAATTATTTTTTTTGCAGCGGCGCCGTTATGCGTTTTGCCTTGTGTCAACGCCTGCCCCAGCCTCCACCCAATGATGTCAACAGCGCCACGCTGGCCTGCAATTGGCGGGTGCGCAGCGCCTGTACCTGACGTTGCGCTTGCAACGCAGCGGTTTGCGCGGTGACGACATCCAGATAACTGACCGCCCCCGCTTCATAGCTGTGCACGGCCAGCGCCTGGGTGTTCTGTGCCGCATTGGCAGCGGCCTGTTCGTCCAATTGTTGCTGGCGCAGGTCGCGCAACTGAGCCAGGTTGTCTTCAACCTCCCGTACAGCGTGCAATACCGTGCTGCGGTACAACGCGCTGGCTTCTTCGAATTCTGCCCTGGCCTGACGCGCCTGAGCATCCAGACGGCCGCCGTCAAAAATGGGCAAGTTGACCAACGGCCCTAGCGCCCAAAATCGGTTGCTGGCCGCCAACAGGTTGCCAGCGCCCTGGGTTTGCCCGCCGATCAATCCGCTCAAGCTGAAGTCGGGGTACCACGCCGCTTTCGCTACGCCGATCTGTGCATTGGCGGCAAATACCCGGCGCTCCGCCGCGGCGATGTCGGGGCGACGTTGCAGCAATGCGCCAGGTAAGGTGTCGGGTTGCTCCGGCAGGCACAGGGTCGGCTCGCGGGCGGCCAGTTCAAACGTGCTGGCGGGTTCGCCCACCAGTTCGCCAATGGCGTGCTCAGTCAGGTTGCGTTGCCCGCGCACCTCATCCAGTTGCGCCTGTGCCTCGGCCAGTTGGGTCTGAGCGCGGGTGAGGTCAACTTCTGAGGCAATCTGGCCCTGATAACGGGCACGGGTCAGTTGCAGGGCCTGGCTGTAATCTTGCAGCGAGCGGGACAAAATGCGCTGTTGTGCATCCAGACCGTCGAGCTGCACATACAAATCGGTCAACTGCCGTTGCAAACTCAAGCGCGCGACCGCCAGATCATCGGCCGCCGCCTGCGCTTGTGCACCACCGGCCGCCACCTGATTGCGGATTTTGCCCCACAAATCGAGGTCGACATTCAGCGCGAAGCCAGCCGTATTGCTGTTGTACACCGACGGTTGAGTCGCACCCCGCAACGGGCGGCTCTCTGATTGACGTTCACGCAACGGTTGGGCGCTGGCCGTGAGTTGTGGGAACAGTCCGGCGTGCAGTTGGCTGGCATACGCCTGGGCCGCATCAAAATGCGCCAGCGCCGCTGCCAGATCGGGATTGGCGTTCAATAATTGTTGTTGCAGGGCGTTCAGGCGTGCGTCCTGATACACCCACCACCACTGCCGCGGGCGTTGATCTGCAGGGCGCGCAGGATGCCAGGGGCCAACACGGCTTTGTTCTCGATAGTGTGCGGGCAGTGCGATCGTCGGCACGCTGTAGGTGGGTGCCAACGAACAGCCCTGCAACACCAGGACCCCCAGTAATAGCGCGAACTTAAGCCTTGGCAGCATGGGACGCCCCCTGGTTCGCGAGCCTTACGGCATCACCCTCGCGCAAGGCGTCCGGTGGGTTGTCGATGACAGCGTCGGTACGTTTCAACCCTTGATCGACCACCAACCTATCACCCAGGTCCAGGCCGATGTGGATGGTGCGCAAGTGCACGTGCTGCGTGGCATCCAGCAGCGCCACTTGCGTACCTTGAGCGCGAAAAATCAGCGCGCTGGCGGGAATGCTGACGCCCTGGGTGTCAGGCGCAACTGCCAGAACGGCTTCGGCATAGTCGCCGGGCATCAGCGCGCCGTTGAGATTGGGTACAACAAATTGCGCCAGCAGCGTGCCCGAGCGCGGGTCAACCGAGGTTGAGTTGCCAATCAGACGCGCGCTGAAAGTGTGCCCCGGGTGTTCCGGCACCGAAAGTTGAGCTTGCATGCCGGGGCGGATCACGCTGGCGTAATTCTGCGGCACCGGTACGTACAGGCGTAGTTGGTGGGTGTCAGCGATGTCAAACAGTTCGGTGTCGCTGTCCGTATCGGCCTTGATCAACTGGCCAATGTCCGTATGGCGCGCAGTGATGGTCCCGGCGAAAGGCGCGCGAATGGTCTTGTAGGCCTCCAGTGAGCAAAGCCGTGCGAAATCAGCTTCGGCCGCTTGCGCATTGGCCTGGGCGGCGGCCGCATTCGATTGCTTTTCATCGGCTTCCTGACGCGAGACCGAATGCGACGCCAGCAAGTGTTGCCAGCGCGCGGCGGTAGTCGCCGCCAGCCTGGCATTGGCGTGCGCTTGCAGCATATGGGCGCGGGTTTGGGCCAATTGCTGGTCCAGGTCGGGGCTGTCGATCAGCGCCAGCACCTGACCGGCTTGCACTTTGCTGCCGATATCGGTTTGCCAACTGTTCAAGTAGCCGTTCACGCGGGCATGAATGGGCGCCTTGCTCCAGGCCTCAAGGTGGGCGGGCAAGCGCAGGGTGTCGCCCCGGGCGTTTTGCTGGGGCTGCAACACGCTCACTACCGGCAGGGCAGCCGCTTCTGTCCACTGGCTGACCGCGCGCTCATGCCGGCTGCGGGCCGCCAGCCCGTTGGCTACCAGCAGGGCGACTAGCGCAAGGCCGCCGATGCCCAGGTACATCAAGCGCTTGCGCGAAGGGTTTTGATCAGACGACATGGGGCGTTTCTCCAGCAGCGCGAGTGTTGTTACGACCGTGTACCAGGCTAAACACCACGGGCACGAATAACAGGGTGGCAACGGTGGCCAACATCAGGCCGCCAATCACGGCGCGGCCCAGCGGCGCGTTTTGTTCTTCCGAGAGCGCCAGCGGCAGCATCCCGAACATCATGGCCAGCGCCGTCATGCAGACAGGACGGAATCGGCTGTAGCCTGCTTCCAGCGCAGCCTTCAACGCGTCGCCATGCTCAGCCAGGCGTTCGCGACAGAAGCTCACCACCAGAATCGAGTTGGCGGTCGCCACCCCCATGCACAAGATGGCGCCGGTCAGGGCGGGTACAGACAATGAGGTGCCGCTCAGGAAGAGCATCCACACGATCCCGGCCAGCGCCGCGGGCAGGGCGGTGATGATGACGAACGGGTCCAGCCAGGACTGGAAGTTGACGACGATCAGCAGGTAAATCAGCACCACCGCGCCCAGCAATCCATAGCTCAAACCGCTAAAGGCTTCATGCAAGGCGTCGATCTGCCCGTGCAGGCGGATAACCGCGCCTTTGGGCCGCAGGTCGGCGGCGCCATCAATAACCTTTTGCACGTCGCTGGCCACGGCGCCCAAATCGCGCCCCTGAAGGTTGGCGTACAGGTCCAGGGTCGGCTGAATGTTGTAGTGCGTCACCACCGCCGGGCTTTGCACGCGGCGGATAGTCGCCAGGCCACCAAGGACGTGTGACTGGCCGTTACTCCCTGTTACTGGCAGCGCTTGCAGAGCCGGCAGGCTGTCCAGGCGGTATTGTGGCGTGGCCGCGACCACCCCGTAGGAGACGCCGTTCTGCGGGTTAAGCCAGAACGTTGGCGCCACCTGCGAACTGCCCGCAAGGGATGCCACCATGCTATTGGTCACATCGCGCTCGGTAATTCCCAACCCGTTGGCGCGTTGACGGTCCACATTCACTTGCAAAGAGGGATACCCCTGCGACTGCTGAATGCGCAGGTCAGCGATGCCCGGCACATGCTGCAAACGGCGCATCAATACCTGGGCATAGGCGCGATTGGCCGTGTCATCACGCCCGGAAATCTTCACGTCCAGCGGCGCGGGGGCGCCAAAGTTAAGGATCTGGCTGCTGATGTCGGCGGGCATAAACGCAAATTGGCTGCCGGGGAAACTGTCGGGCAGGGTTTCGCGCAATGTTTTCACGTACCCCGCCGTTGGCCCATGACGGGCATTGAGGGTGATCTGAATATCGCCGTCCTGCGGCCCGATGGTGCCGCTGCTGCTGTAGGCCATGTCGATCCCGCTCAGCGCAATGCCGATGTTGTCGATGATGCTGTCGACTTGATCTGCCGGGATCACCTCGCGGATGCGCGACTCGATGCGGTCGAACGCTGCAGCACTTTCCTCAATGCGTGTGCCCAGCGGCAAGCGCACGTGCAAGGCCAGCGCGCCCGCATCGGTAGCGGGGAAAAAGTCTTGCCCAAGGCTGGGCAGCAACGCGAACGAGACCAATACACCCCCCATAAACACCAGCAGGAATCGCTTGCGCCACGTCAGCGCCAGCGTCAGCAACCCGTAGTAGCCGTCGCGCACAGCAGAAAAGCGGCGCTCAAACCCTTGCTGAAAACGCAGCAACGCCCGCACGGGCGGCGAATGTGGCTGCGCGTGCTGTTGGCCTTCGTGATGATTGATGTAGCGGTCTTCGGGATGATGGCCGAGGCCTTGCTCAGGCACGTGGGGTTTAAGCAGAAACATCGCCAGCGTCGGCACCAGCGTGCGCGACAGAAGAAAGGAGCTGCCCATGGCGAACATCACCGCCAGCGCCATCGGGCGGAACAGGTAACCGGCAATGCCTTGCAGCATGAACATCGGCACAAACACGATGCAGATGCACAGCAGCGAAACAAACGCAGGGCCGACGATCTGTTTCGCACCGTCCAGAATCGCATCGCGCACCGATTTGCCCTGTTCAAGGTGCCAGTTGATGTTCTCGATGGTGACCGTGGCGTCGTCTACCAGAATCCCCACCGCAAGGGCCAGCCCACCCAGTGTCATCACGTTCAGGGTTTGCCCGCTCAGGGCCAGCAAGGCAATGGCCGACAGCACCGCCAGCGGGATGGATACCGCAATGATCAGCGTCGAACGCCAACTGCCGAGAAACAGCAGAATCATGGCGCTGGTCAGCAAGGCTGCAATCACACCTTCCTGCGCCACGCTGCCCACCGACTGTTTGACGAACACCGAGGCGTCGCCCAGCAACGAGGTTTTGAGTGACGGCGGCAGGGTTTCATTGATGCGCGGCAACATCGCGCGAATGCCGTCGACAATCGAAAGGGTCGAAATGTTGCCGTTTTTCAGCGCTGGCATCAGCACCGCACGGTGGCCATCGACCCGCACGATATTGGTTTGCGGCGGCGATCCGTCACGCACGTGGGCCACTTGGCCAATGGTGATTAGCGCGCCGTTCACGGTCTTGATCGGCAAGTCGTTGAGTGCGTCGATAGCCTTGGGGCTGTTGTTGAGCATCACCGTGTATTCATAGCTGCCGAGCTTTGCCGTGCCCACGGGGATGATCTGATTTTGTGCCGCCAGCGCATTGCCCACGTCCTGTGCCGACAGGCCTTTGGCGGCCAGCGCTTGCGGATCAAGGTCGAGGGTTATCTGGCGCTGTTTGCCGCCCATGGGGGTCGGCATGGCCAGACCGGGCAGGGCGCTGAGGGGCAAGCGGATGCTGTTCTGCACCAGGTCGCGAATGTGCGCTTCGGACAGCGTGGGGCTGGAGAATGCCAACTGCAAAATCGGCACGGTGGAGGCGCTGTAGTTAAGGATCAGCGGCGGCGTAATGCCGGGCGGCATTTGTTTGAGCACGGTCTGGGATACTGCGGTGACTTGCGCATTGGCCGTACGAATATCGACGCCGGGCTGGAAGAAAATTTTCACAATGCCCATGCCCGGCAGTGACTGCGACTCGATGTGTTCGATGTCATTCACGGTCGTGCTGAGTGAGCGCTCATAGGTGTAAATCACCCGTCCCGCCATGTCGGCGGGTGCCAGCCCGGTGTATTGCCACACCACGGCGACCACCGGAATACCGATGTCCGGGAACACATCCGTGGGCGTTCGCACAGCAGCCAGAGGGCCAATGATGCAGATGAAAATCGCCAACACGATAAACGTGTAGGGCTTGTGCAGTGCGGTCTTTACCAGCCCGAGCATGCCTGAACCTCCGGGGAGTGGAATTGCAAACCCCGGCAGTGTTGCCGCTGGCACCTAACGCGGCGCTTTCAGGCACATGAAGGATCCTTTAAGTAACGGCTGAAAATCCCTTCATTGACCTTCATTTGGCGCTGTGTTCGAAGGCGGCCAAGCTGAAGGCCTGTTCGACGGGAGAAGGTCAGCCCCGTCATTTCGATGGTCTGTTTTGCGAGGCACGTTGCGATGATTTTCAAACCCTTGCTGTTGATTCCTGGCCTGAGCCTTGCCCTGTTCCTGTCGGCCTGTGCCGGGCCAATGCCCAGACAAGACCCGAGCGAGGCATGGATTGGCCTCAAGGAAGAGGGCAGCAACGACCTGATGGCCGAACGTGTGGATGGCAAGAACACCCGTGATGGGCGTTTTTTTGAGGTGACACCGGGCGCGCACCGGCTGGACGTCACGTTGTTTGAAGGGGCAAGCGGTGATCAAAATCAGATTGATTGCCAAGGTGACGTCAGCTACCAGGGCTTCGAGGCTGGCGCCCGTTACCAACTGATCGAGTCGAGCCTGGGCTCGCACATCAAGGCCCGGCTGGTGGATGGGCAGGGCAAGGAAGTGGCACACACGGCGGACTTCACTTGCATGCCGGGATAGCGTGACGCCTCGGTTGGCGGGAGCGCTAAAACGAGCGCACGATTTTCCCCAAGGTTTCCATGGCCTTTTCACTCGCTTCATCCCACGGGCTACCATAGTTGAGGCGGATGCAATTGCGGAACCGCTGGGTCGCTGAGAAGATCGGGCCCGGTGCGATGCTGATGCCTTGCGCCAGCGCCATCTGGAACAGTTTGAGCGAGTCCATTTGTTCGGGCAGTTCCAGCCACAGGAAGTAACCGCCCGTTGGCTGGCTGACACGGGTTTGAGCCGGGAAGTAACGGCCAATCGCGGCCAGCATGGCGCTTTGCTGTTCCTCCAGCGCGTAACGCAATTTGCGCAGGTGGCGATCGTAACCGCCATGCTGCAGGTAGTCAGCGATGGCGGCCTGGGCTGGCATGGAAGCGCACAACGAGGTCATCAGTTTCAGGCGTTCGACTTTTTGCGCGTAGCGGCCCGCTGCCACCCAGCCGATCCGGTAGCCGGGCGCCAGGCTTTTGGCAAACGAGCCGCAGTGCATCACCAACCCCTCGGTATCGAAGGCTTTGGCCGGTTTAGGGGCGTGTTGGCCGTAATACAGTTCGGCATACACGTCATCTTCGATTAACGGCACCTGATGGGTGCGCAACAGGTCGACCAGTGCCTGTTTCTTGGCATCCGGCATGCTCGCGCCAATCGGGTTCTGGAAGGTGGTCATGCACCAGACTGCTTTGATCGGATGGCGTTCCAGGGTTTGTGCCAGCACGCCCAGGTCAATGCCTTCGCGCGGGTGCACGGGGATTTCCACGGCCTTGAGCTTGAGCCGCTCAAGCACTTGCAGGCAGGCGTAAAACGCAGGCGCTTCAATGGCCACCAGATCGCCGGGTTCGGTCACCGCTTGCAGGCACAGGTTCAAGGCTTCCAGCGCACCGTTGGTAATCAGCAACTCCTCCATGGGCAGCATCAGCCCGCCCACCATGTAACGCAGCGCAATTTGCCGCCTGAGTTGCGGGTTGCCGGGGGACATGTCGGTTACCACCATGCGCGGGTCCATTTCGCGGCTGGCAGTGGCCATGGAACGGGCCAGGCGCTGCAGGGGGAATAACGTCGGGCTCGGGAACGCCGAGCCAAAGGGCACGGTGTGCGGGTCTTTGATCGAGTCGAGCACCGAAAACACCAGTGCGCTGACGTCCACTTCCGTGGATTCGGTGACGTGGCTGCTGAACGCCGGTTCACAAAACGGGCTGGGTGTATGGGCGTTTACAAAGTACCCGGAGCGCGGCTTGGCACGAATCAAACCGCGGCGCTCCAGCAGGTAATACGCTTGAAACACGGTGGACGGGCTCACGCCGTACGTCTGGCTGGCGTAGCGCACCGAAGGCACCCGTTGGCCGGGGCCGAGCACCCCGGAGCGGATCAGTTCGGCAATATCGTCGGCAAATTTTTCGTAACGTTTCATCTAGGCAAGGCTCGGTCCGGCATTATTCAAAAAGTTTCAGCGCCGACACTCTACCTGTCGCCGCCGGTTATCGCAGCGCAAACAGGGCCGGTGTGCACTCAGCGATTGAGCGGCGCCACGAAACGGCTATCAGCGACGCCACGCACGCTGGGCTGATCGGTGTCAGTGACCACGAACGTTATGGTTTGCGAGCTGCTGGTCGGGCGATCGGCCAGCAGGGCCACCGACACCGGCAGGTCGGTGATTTCCCCGGGAGCAAGCGTCAACTCGGTTTTGCCTTGCAACTGGTAACCCTCGCCGTCCTTGAGCGACACCCGATAGTGCTGGGTCTCCTGGGTTTTGTTGATGATTTTCAGGCTGTAGATGTTTTCGATCTGGCCCTGACTGTTCTCACGGAACAGGCCCCGGTCCTTGATCACATCCAGTGACACCATGCTGCGTTGGTTCAACGCCACCACCAGCGCGCCGATCATCGCCAACAGCACCACGGCATAGCCAATCAGGCGCGGGCGCAGCAGGTGGGTCTTGCCACCCTGCAACTCGTGTTCGGAGGTATAGCGCACCAGCCCGCGGTCATAGCCCATTTTGTCCATGACCGAATCACAGGCGTCGATACAGGCTGCACAGCCAATACATTCCATCTGCAAGCCGTCGCGAATGTCGATGCCCGTCGGGCACACCTGCACGCACATGTGGCAATCGATGCAATCGCCCAGCCCGGCCTGTTTGGGATCGGCGCCGCGTTTGCGCGGTCCACGGGCTTCGCCACGGGCCACGTCATAGGAAATAGCCAGTGTGTCCTTGTCGAACATCACGCTCTGGAACCGCGCATACGGACACATGTGCATGCACACGGCTTCACGCAACCACCCGGCGTTGAGGTAAGTGGCACCGGTGAAAAACAGCACCCAGAACAAACTGACGCCAGCCATCTCGAGGGTCAGCAGTTCAGTGGCCAGCGGACGAATCGGCGTGAAATAACCGACAAAGGTCAAGGCTGTCATCACGCTGATAGCCAGCCACAGCGCATGTTTGGCGGTGCGGCGCGCGACTTTGTTGATGCCCCAGGGCGCGGCTTTGAGCTTGATGCGCTGGTTGCGGTCGCCTTCGGTGACCTTTTCGCACCACATGAAAAGCCACGTCCAGGTGCTTTGCGGGCAGGTGTAGCCGCACCACACACGTCCGGCAAACACAGTGATAGTGAACAAACCGAACGCGGCGATAATCAATAGCCCTGACAGCAAAATGAAGTCTTGAGGCCAAAAGGTCGCGCCGAAAATGTGAAACTTGCTTTCAGACAGGTCCCACAGCACTGCTTGGCGTCCGTCCCAACTGAGCCAGACAGTGCCGAAGAACAGTAGAAACAGAAAACCGGCGCCGACTAATCGCAGGGTTCGAAACAGCCCGGTAAAGCTGCGGGTATGGATTGCGTTATCACGGTGTGTGGATTTGACTGTTGCGGCTTTGGGTCGAGAAGCCTCAAAGGATTCAATTATCTGGACGGGAATATGTTCGCTCATGGTCTATCGCTCATCAGCCTCCATCAGGCCCGTGCACTATGACCAGCGAACTGTTTGCATAACAGGCTCAGCTATCTGTTTTAAAAGCGTATCAGATGCCATATTTCGAACACCTGCGACAACCTGCTGCACCGGGTAACGCCGTTGTATTTATTGGGTCGCGACTTGTAACTCATTGTGTCTTGGCAGATGCTGACAAGGATCAATGAAACAGCGACTCACCTGATGAGTGAGTCCGGATTGCAACCGGACATTTGCGCAAACACATGATTGAAGTGGGGTTACTTTAGATGGCCGCTGGGGCAAGGTTTGAGCCAGATTCAGGTGCTGAAAGATCCGCATTCGGCATGGAAACACCGCGAATCGTGATTGAAAAGGTTATGCCAGTAGTCAGTTACGGCCATAAGCCGGCCAAAGCGATTGTCGGCCAATTGTTCAAGGTCACGAGCAACGTCTATTGCCTCACCTCCGGGCCATTGGCCGTCATTGTCCGATGGCGGCACGTTGACAGCTGCGATGGCGAGAGTCAGTACATGCATACGCTGGGTAACCGTGTGTGGTACGGGCAGATTCTGTTCGCACAACCCGGGCCACATGTGTTTTGTATTGACGCATGGATTGACAGTTACGCCGGGTATTGCCTGACGCTGGAGAAAGCGATGCAGGCAGACACATCGCCCGCCGAGCTGATCGACCTGGGGCTGGCTCACATTTTTCGGGCGTATGAACACTGTGACGCGTCGCGGCAACAACCATTGATCGAACTTCACCAGCGACTGAGCCTTTTGCCGCCGCCAGCGCAAATCACGTTGTTAATGAGTGAAACCACCAAAGCGCTGATGCGTGACACCCAATTGCGCACTTGCCTGACCCTGAGCCCGGAATACCCGCTGTACGTAGTCCGTTGACAGCTGCGGTGAGCGTCGCCTTAACGTCGCTCACCGTGCGCATGGCTTATATGGGTGAGCCGTCGGTGGTGGCATGCAGCATCTCTCGTTGATCGATCGCGCCAGCGCTGACCAACTCCTCCGCTTGTTCCTCGGTAACTGCAATTTTCTCTTCCCCCACCAACGCCTGTGACAGGCCAGAAGGGTCACTGTTAATAATGACGACCTTGGGCAGGTCTACCTGCAGCGTGCCGGCGGGCAAGGTAAAGACACAGGTGCTATGGGTTCGGTCAATAACTAAGCTCATGGGGTCAATCTCCTGAATCAGCAGGTCAAAGGATGGCTGACGCTTTAATTGGCGGGACTTTAGTGGGTGGATCGCCCATTGGCTCTGGGGCCTCGGGCAAAGGATCCTGCTCGGGGATGGGCGGTGTATCAGTGGGTGGGATCACCGGATCATCAATGTTCGGGTCCGGTGTGTGTGCAGGGATCGGAATCGTCATCAGTGGGCCTCTCGATTGGCTAGCGCCGCGGCTTAACGGCAGGTCTTCAAGACGGTTGACCCCGTACCCCGGTAAAAAACTCCCGCATTACGACCAGCGGGTCGTCGCAAAACAGTCTGAACTTTTAAACCGGATGCTGCCTCCCAAGCTAAGTGCCCGGTGCCAATGCCGGAAAGTGCTTCAAAACGACACACGTTAGCGTCCATGGGCGTGAGGAGTGATGCTCGATGACTGCTGATTTCCCGGATTCAGATTCAACCGCTGTATTGCCTCTGTCCCATGCGTTGTTGCTGCCGCGCATCGTCATTGAAAGCACCTCCCCGGTGCTGGATAACGGCCAGTTCGCCGTCAAGGCGACCCAAGGGCGGACGGTTGAGGTCACCACCAACGTCTTTACCGATGGACACGATCAACTGGCCGTGAGGCTGCATTGGCGTCGGGTCGAAGAGGACGTGTGGTCAACCACGCCCATGACATTTCTTGGCAATGATAGCTGGCGGGGTCAGTTCGGCGTGCCATTGCAAGGGCGCTATGTGTTCTGCATTGAAGCCTGGATTGATCGCTTTGCCAGCTTTTGCCATGAACTGGAGAAAAAGCATCAGGCCGGGGTCCCCGTCAGCCTTGAGCTGCAAGAAGGACGGGTGCTGGTCCAACAAGCGATCGAGCGCACGCAGGATGCGCTTAAGGCGCAGTTGCAGGCTTTATTGGTTCAACTCGCCGGCTTGCTTGAAACCGAACAAGTGGCGCTGTTCCTCCATGAAAGCAGCGCCCATCTCATGGCGCAGGCGCAATACCATGCCTACGTCAGCCTCAGCCCTGAGTACCCGGTGGACGTGGAGCGCCCGTTGGCCGAGTTTGCCAGCTGGTACGAACTGTTCCCGCGTTCGATGACCAACGATCCCGCCCGGCACGGAACGTTTAATGACGTGATTGATCGGCTGCCGATGATCCACGACATGGGCTTTGACGTGCTGTATTTTCCGCCGATCCACCCCATCGGCCGCCGTCATCGCAAGGGGCCGAACAATGCCCTGCAAGCCGGCCCCGACGACCCTGGCAGTCCGTATGCCATCGGCAGCGAAGAGGGCGGGCACGATGCGATTCACCCTCAATTGGGCACGCGTGAGGATTTTCGCCGTCTGGTGCAGGCCGCCGCTTCACACGGGCTGGAGATTGCGCTGGATTTCGCCATCCAGTGTTCGCAGGACCATCCGTGGCTTACCCAGCATCCCGGCTGGTTTAATTGGCGCCCCGACGGCACGATTCGCTACGCGCAGAACCCGCCGAAGAAATACCAGGACATCGTCAACGTCGATTTTTATGCCCCGGATGCGATCCCGTCACTGTGGCTGGCATTGCGTGACATCGTGCTGGGCTGGGTTGAAGAGGGGGTCAAGCTGTTCCGTGTGGACAACCCGCACACCAAGCCGCTGCCATTCTGGCAATGGCTGATTGCCGACATCAGAAGCACCCACCCCGACGTGATTTTTCTGGCTGAAGCCTTTACCACCCCGGCGATGATGGCGCGGCTGGGCAAGGTGGGTTATTCCCAGAGCTACACCTATTTCACCTGGCGCAACACCAAGGCCGAACTGACCCAGTACTTTACCGAGCTCAACCAGAGCCCGTTGCGCGAGTGCTTTCGCCCGAATTTTTTCGTTAACACCCCGGACATCAACCCACGCTTTTTACAAGAGTCAGGGCGCGCCGGGTTCCTCATCCGTGCCGCGCTGGCAACCATGGGCTCGGGTTTGTGGGGCATGTATTCGGGGTTTGAATTGTGCGAATCCGCGGCCTTGCCGGGGCGCGAGGAATATCTCGACTCCGAGAAATATCAGATTCGACCACGGGATTTCACGGCGCCCGACAACATCGTGCCCGAGATCGCGCAACTCAATCGCATCCGCCGCCAAAACCCGGCCTTGCACACGCATTTGGGCCTGACGTTCTACAACGCCTGGAACGACAACATTCTGTATTTCGGCAAGCGCAGCGCCGATGGCAGCAACTTTGTGCTGGTGGCGATCAATCTCGACCCGCACCACGTGCAGGAAGCCCACTTTGAATTGCCCTTGTGGGAACTGGGCTTGCCCGACGATGCCGCGACCGCAGGTGAAGACCTGATGAGTGGCCACCGCTGGACCTGGCACGGGAAAACCCAGTGGACCCGCCTCGACCCTCAGGTTCAGCCCTTCGGCATCTGGCGCATCAAACCTCTTTAACCGAGCCTTGAGCCGCTGCTCAGGCGGCCTCGCGCGTGCGAATCAGCAGGTATTACCCATGGCAAAGAACGCCGCAACCGCAAGTTTTATCAACGACCCGCTCTGGTACAAAGACGCGGTGATTTATCAGGTCCACGTGAAATCGTTTTTCGACTCCAACAATGACGGTATCGGGGATTTTCCGGGCCTGATCAGCAAGCTCGATTACATCGCGGAGCTGGGGGTCAATACCCTGTGGCTTTTGCCGTTCTACCCGTCACCCCGCCGCGACGATGGCTACGACATCGCTGATTATCGCGGCGTACACCCGGATTACGGCACCCTGGCCGATGTGAAGCGCTTCATCGCCGAAGCCCACAAACGCGGCCTGCGGGTCATCACCGAGCTGGTCATCAACCACACGTCCGACCAACACCCCTGGTTTCAAAAAGCGCGGCACGCCAAACCCGGCTCCAAGGCCCGGGATTATTACGTGTGGTCTGATACCGATCAGAAGTACGATGGCACGCGCATCATCTTTCTCGACACCGAAAGCTCCAACTGGACGTGGGACCCGGTTGCTGGTCAGTACTACTGGCACCGTTTCTATTCCCATCAACCCGACCTCAACTTCGACAATCCGCAGGTGATGAAAGAAGTGTTGTCGGTGATGCGCTACTGGCTGGACATGGGCATCGACGGCCTGCGCCTGGATGCCATTCCGTATTTGATCGAACGCGACGGCACCAACAACGAAAACCTGCCCGAAACCCATCAGATACTGAAACAGATTCGTGCCGAAATTGACGCCCATTACCCGGACCGCATGCTGCTGGCCGAAGCCAACCAATGGCCGGAAGACACCCAACAGTATTTCGGTGACAGCGACGGCATCAATGGCGACGAATGCCATATGGCGTTTCATTTCCCCCTGATGCCGCGCATGTACATGGCGTTGGCACAGGAAGATCGTTTCCCGATCACCGACATTCTTCGCCAGACCCCAGAAATTCCGGCCAATTGCCAGTGGGCGATTTTTTTGCGCAACCACGATGAGCTGACCCTGGAAATGGTCACCGACAAAGAGCGTGATTACCTGTGGAATTACTACGCTGCGGACCGCCGCGCGCGCATCAACCTGGGCATTCGTCGGCGTCTGGCGCCCTTGATGGAACGCGACCGTCGGCGCATTGAACTGCTCAACAGTTTGTTGCTGTCGATGCCCGGTACGCCCACGTTGTATTACGGCGACGAAATCGGCATGGGTGACAACATCTACCTGGGCGATCGCGACGGCGTGCGCACCCCCATGCAGTGGTCGATTGACCGCAACGGCGGTTTTTCACGTGCCAACCCGGCCAGCCTGGTGCTGCCGCCGATCATGGACCCGCTCTACGGCTACCCGTCCGTCAACGTGGAGGCTCAGTCCGGTGACCCGCATTCGTTGCTCAACTGGACCCGCCGGTTGTTGGCCGTGCGCAAGCAACAACAAGCGTTCGGCCGCGGTAGCCTGAAAATGCTGTCACCGAGCAACCGCAGGGTGCTGGCCTATATTCGCGACTACACCGACAGCGAAGGTAAGAACGAAACCATTCTTTGCGTGGCCAACGTGTCGCGCAGCGCACAGGCCGTGGAGCTGGACCTGTCCGAGTACGGTGGGCGGGTGCCTGTGGAAATGCTGGGCGGCAATGCCTTCCCGCCGGTTGGCCAGTTGCCGTTCATGCTGACGCTGGCGCCATATGGCTTCTACTGGTTCCTGCTGGCACCTGAAAGCCAAATGCCGGGTTGGCACGCCGAGCCCGTACAAAGCTTGCCCGAGCTGGTCACGCTGGTGATCAAAAAAAGCCTCGAAGATGTGCTGCACGGACCCGCACGCACCACACTGGAGCGCGTGACCTTGCCGGCCTGGCTGCCCAAGCAGCGCTGGTTCGGGCAAAAAGGCGCGCCGATCGAACAGGTGGAGTGGCTGTATGGCACACGCTTGGGGCACGCCGATACGCCGATGTTGCTGACGGAGGTGCTGGTCACCGCAGGCGGCCAGCAGTACCGCTACCAACTACCGCTCGGGGTTGTGGGTGAAGACCAGCCCGTCAGCGCGTTGGCTCAGCAATTGGTACTGTGCCGGGCGCGACGGGTGCGTCAGGTGGGCTTTATCACGGATGCCTTCAGCCTTGAACCCTTTGTGCGCGCTGTGCTGGGTCACTTACACGCGGGCACGGCGCTGGACAGCAGCGCAGGGCCCATTCGTTTCACCCCGACCGCGCAATTGGCCGAACTGGGGCTGGATGAAAACAGCGAGATTCGTTACCTGTCGGCCGAGCAATCCAACAGCTCGGTGGTGGTCGGCGGCACCTTGGTGCTCAAACTCATTCGTCAGCTCAGCAGCGGCATCCACCCCGAGCTGGAAATGGGCGCTTACCTGACGGCCGCGGGCTACCCCAATATTTCCCCCTTGCTGGGCGCCGTGGAGCGTCATGGCAGCGACGGCGAAAGCACGTTGCTGATGATTGCCCAAGGCTATCTGAGCAATCAGGGCGATGCCTGGACCTGGACTCAAAACAACCTGGAACGTGCCATTCGCGACGAACTGGCAGATGCCATGTCCGAACACGATCAGCACTACAACGCACTGGGTGAGCTGGCTGACTTTGCCGCTGTGCTGGGCCGCCGCCTGGGTGAGCTGCATCAGGTGCTGGCCAGCGAGACCGACAACCCGGATTTCACCCCGCAGATCACCAGCGCGAAAGACGTGCGCCATTGGTCGACGGTCATCAGTCAGCAGGTCAACGCGGCGTTGCAGCAACTCCACGGGCACCTGTCGCTGTTGTCGGTTGAAGATCAGGCGCAGGTCAAACACTGGCTCAAGCACGGGCGTGACATCAGCGCTTACATCAAGGCGCTGGCCGACCGCACCCTCGGCGGCCCACGGATCCGCGTGCATGGCGACCTCCACCTGGGGCAGGTGCTGGTGGTACAGGGCGATGCCTATTTCATCGACTTCGAAGGAGAACCGGCGCGGCCCTTGCAAGAGAGACGCAGCCGCCACAGCCCTTACAAAGACCTCAGCGGGCTGCTGCGTTCCTTTGATTACGCCGCAGCCATGGCGGTGGCGCAGGTGCAACAGGCGGACCATTCGCCCGAGGCCGATGTGGCCCGTCAACGTGTGGTGGAGCGTTACCTAGAGGAAGCCCGCGGTGCCTTGACGCAGGCGTATTCCCATGCAACGGCTACGCTGGCTTCAGGCTGGGAAGTGGAGAGTGGCCCGCAGGCTGCACTGACCCTCTTCAGTCTGGAAAAGGCGGCCTATGAAGTGATCTATGAAGCGGCCAACCGACCTGCCTGGTTACAGGTTCCACTGCGCGGGCTGAGCACCTTGCTCAGTCAGGTGCCGGGCATGTCCAAGCCTTTGAACGGAGAGAAACAATGAGTGCTGGCAAGGATCTGGGTGAAGGACGTGGTGGTTTATTGCCCACTCGGCAAGACATTGAAGCGTTGATTAACGCCGAGCACCGCGATCCCTTTTCGGTGTTGGGCCCCCATGCGGACGGCCAGGGCGGGCAATACATTCGGGCGTTTCTGCCACAGGCGTTGAGCGTCAGCGTAATCGCACGCGACACCGGCGATGTGCTGGGGCCGTTGTCGTGTCCCGACGTACCGGGGTTGTTCGTCGGCCATTTTACCGAGCCGCGTGCCTACGCACTGCGCATCCAGTGGGCCGGGGGTGAGCAAACCAGCGAAGACCCCTATAGCTTTGGTCCGCTACTGGGTGAAATGGACCTGTACCTGTTTGCCGAAGGCAATCACCGAGACCTCAGCCATTGCCTGGGCGCACAGGTGATGAGCGTGGACGGCGTGCCCGGCGTGCGCTTTGCCGTGTGGGCCCCCAATGCCCGACGCGTGTCGGTGGTCGGCGATTTCAATATCTGGGACGGTCGCCGCCACCCGATGCGCCTGCGCCACCCGAGCGGGGTGTGGGAAATCTTCATTCCGCGTCTACAGGCGGGTGAAGCCTACAAGTACGAGATTCTCGGTGAACACGGGATTTTGCCGCTTAAGGCCGACCCCATGGCGCTGGCCACGCAGCTGCCGCCGCTGACCGCGTCCAAAGTGGCCTCGCCGCTGGCGGTGGACTGGCAGGACCAGCAGTGGATGCAGGAACGCGGCCACGTGCAACGCCCTGATGCGCCGCTGTCGATCTACGAGTTGCACGTGGGGTCGTGGCAGTGCGAAGTGGACGAGGTGGGCGAAGTGGCCCGTCAATACACGTGGCAGGAACTGGCGCAACGGCTCATCCCCTATGTAAAAGAAATGGGCTTCACCCACATCGAACTGATGCCGATCATGGAGCACCCGTTCGGGGGGTCGTGGGGCTATCAGCCGCTGTCGCAATTCGCCCCGAGTGCGCGCTATGGCTCGCCGGATGATTTCGCCGCGTTTGTTAACGCCTGTCACGTCGCGCACATCGGCGTCATTCTGGACTGGGTGCCTGCGCATTTCCCCAATGACGAGCACGGTCTGGCCCAGTTTGATGGCACGGCGCTGTATGAATACGCCAACCCGCTGGAAGGCTTCCACAAAGACTGGAATACCCTGATCTACAACCTGGGCCGCACAGAAGTCCACGGTTTCATGCTGGCGTCAGCCTTGCACTGGCTCAAAGATTTCCACATCGACGGGCTGCGGGTCGATGCGGTGGCGTCCATGTTGTACCGCGATTACTCGCGCCAACCCGGTGAGTGGATTCCGAACCGGCATGGTGGGCGGGAGAACCTCGAAGCCATCGACTTTTTGCGCCACCTCAACGATGTGGTTGCACTGCAAGCCCCTGGCGCGCTGATGATTGCCGAAGAGTCCACCGCCTGGCCAGGCGTCAGCCAGCGCACCGATGAAGGCGGGTTGGGCTTTGCCTACAAATGGAACATGGGCTGGATGCATGATTCGCTGCATTACATTCAGCAAGACCCGGTGTACCGGGCGCACCACCATAACGAACTGAGTTTCGGGCTGGTCTATGCATGGACCGAGCGCTTTGTCCTGCCGATTTCCCACGACGAAGTGGTGCACGGCAAACACTCGCTGATCGACAAAATGCCCGGCGATCGCTGGCAGAAATTTGCCAACTTGCGGGCCTACCTGAGCTTCATGTGGACCCATCCAGGCAAAAAGCTGCTGTTCATGGGCTGTGAGTTTGGCCAATGGCGCGAGTGGAACCACGATCAGCAGTTGGACTGGTACTTGCTCCAATACCCGGAACACAAGGGCGTGCAGAAGCTGGTGGGCGACCTGAACCGCCTGTACCGCGATTACCCGGCTTTGCACGATCAGGATGATGTACCCCAAGGCTTTCAATGGCTGATCGGCGATGACGCCACCAACAGCGTGTTCGCGTGGTTGCGCTGGAGCAAGGACGGCCAACCGCTGCTGGTGGTCGCCAACTTTACACCCGTTCCGCGTGAGGGATACCGGATTGGCGTGCCGTCTGCGGGCACTTGGCAGGAGGTGCTCAACAGCGATGCCGACACCTACGCGGGCTCCAATTACGGCAACGGCGGAGGCGTGGACACCGACCCGCTGCCCAGCCACGGGCAAACCCATTCACTGGCGCTGAACCTGCCGCCGTTGGGGGTTTTGATCCTTAAACCGAACTGACCTGCCACTGCCGGGGTGCGCCTGGGCAGTGACTACAAATGCACATCGACGGCTAAGGGCAAATGGTCCGAGAGGTGGGTCCAGGGCTTGCCGTCGAGGATTTTCGGGTTGCGACTGCTCGCATTGCGCAAATAGATCCGGTCCAGCCTCAGCAATGGCCAGCGCGCCGGGTAGGTTTTCGCCAGCTTGCCGTGATGGCGCTCGAAGGCCTCATGCAGGTCATCGCGCTGCCTGAGGGCGGCGTTGCCTTGCAGTTTCCAGTCGTTGAAGTCCCCGGCGATGATCACCGGGTCTTGTGGCGGCAAGGATTTGAGCAATTGGTTGAGCAACACGATCTGTAGCTGGCGATGACTTTCCAGCAGGCTCAAATGCACGCAGATCGCATGCACCTGTTCATGACCGGGTACGTCCAGCACACAATGCAGCAGCCCGCGCCGCTCGGGGCCGGTGATGGAAACGTCGAGGTTGCGCCACGATTTGATCGGGTATTTGGACAACACGGCATTGCCGTGGTGGCCGTCCGGGTAGACCGCATTACGGCCGTAGGCAAAATCATTCCACATGCTGTCGGCCAAAAACTCGTACTGCGACATGGCCGGCCACTTGTCGTAGCGCGAAGCGTGTTTTTCATGCTCACCGAGCACTTCCTGCAAAAACACCAGATCGGCCCCGGTGCTGCGCACCGCTTCGCGCAGTTCCGGCAGAATGAAACGTCGATTGAAGGCGGTGAACCCCTTGTGCGTGTTGACAGTCAGCACCTTCATCCGGTGCACGGCGGGCGCGGCGACCGGGGCAGGGGGCTTAAGATTGTTACCGGCTATATCGAGGCTCATGGTCTCTCCTGTGCGTGGGGTCACGTGGGTTCGACGCATGCCGAGACAGCGCGTTCAGTATCGGCACTGCCTTTTTTATAGCGCGTCGGGGCGTGATCCCCCTTGATGTTGGTCATGTTCGGCCACGCTAAGCAGTGACCTTAAGTAATCACCAAAGCCACCAGAGGCGCGGCAGTCGAGCCGGGCGCTGGTGATGACCTGTGGGCGGTGGCTCCAGGCGATAGACGCGCCGCAGGCCTCCAGTTGCTTCACCAAGTGCACGTCTTCGTGGCAAGCCAGCGGCTGAAAGCCCCCGGCACGGCGGTAGGCTTTGGCGCTGAAGCCAAGGTTGGCACCGTGGATATGCCGGTGGCCGTCCCGTGCTTCGTAGGCCGCCTGGTAACGGGAGCGGGCGGCTTCATCAATGCCGTTGCCCCAGTCATCGACGGTCACCGTGCCGCACACGGCGTCTTTGCCCAACGCCAATTGCGCCACCAGCCAATCTTCGGCCACGCGGCTGTCGGCATCGGTGCACGAGATCCAGCGCGCCCCGCGTTCCAGCAACCATTGCGCCCCGGCGCCACGGGCAGCGCCCACGTTGCGGGCATTGATCGCCAGCACGTCGACGTCGTATTGCGCAGCAATGTCGGCTGACAGGTCGTCGCAACTGTCGAGCACCACCAGCACGCGCACCGGCTCTGCCTTAAGCTGCGGATGACGGCTGGCGCTGAGCACGGCATGCAGGCAGTGGGCAATCAGCGCCTCTTCGTTATGTGCGGGAATCAGCACGCCGATCATCGCAATCCCTCCAGGCTGGCTACAGAAATAGGGTCGCGGCCCCACACTTCAAGGATGAAATCGTCTTCCAGGTGCTGTACCAGACGCGGCCAGCCCAAGGTGTCGTGCACCCGCGCGTGCACCTCGTCGCCGGTCAGGGCACAGCCTTCGATAGCCGGTCGCCAGTGGCACGCGAGCAACTGGCCATCAGGGGCCAGGCTAAGCAGCGCCAGTTCGAGCATTTCTTCCAGCGCTTTGGGGTCCATGTAATAAGCCACCTCGCTGATGACAATCAGGTCGAAGCTACGCTCGGGCCATTGTTCCGGCACGCGGTTTTGCCGCACCTCCACGTTGGCGCAGTTGCTCAGCCGCTGGCGTGCCAGTTGCACGGCCTTGGCTGAGGTGTCACAGGCCAGTAGCCAATCGGTTCGCTGGGCGAGCCCGGCGCTTAATTCGCCATTGGCGCAGCCCACTTCAAAAATCGCCGGGTAATGCTGGCGCGGCAGGCTGGCCAGGGTAATGGCCCGTTTGCGCTGTTCGTACCAGCGTTCGCGAAAGGCCCACGGATCGTTGTTGTGGGCGTAGAGCTGATCAAAAAAAGCAGTCGAGACACTCATGATTCATCCCTGTACAAAAACAACTTCATAGGGTTGTAGCAACCGTTCCAGCGCGTGTTCGCTGAGCACCGGTTCGGCACCCGTGCTTGGGTCGTTATGGATCTGACTGGTGAAGGCCTTGGCTGCATAGCGTTTGCGTGCCACCGCCTGGGCGCTGAGGTCGATGCGCCGGGCGCGCGCCCACGGCACGCGCGGGTCGTCATCGTGGGCCCAGTGCCACGTCCAGATCGGCAGTTCGTGCATGCGGGCGCCCACGTTCGCAGCCGCCTTGACGCTGGCGCGGCCGACGGCGTCGTGATCGCAGTGACCATCGCGGCACCAAGTACTGAACACCACGTCGCCGGGCTTGAGGTGCTGTTCGATGAAGGCCGTGAGTAGCGCTTCATCGGCAGCCACCTGGCTGTCGAGGAAACCGCCCCTGACCCAGTGCAGCTCAGGCACCGGCAGGCCGAGTCGGCTCAGGGCCTCTTCAGATTCGAGGGCGCGTTGATACGCCAAATCGCACGCTGGCCATAAGCTGGAGCCGGGGTGGCTGGCGGTGCCGTCAGTGACAGAGATCAACAACAGCGGGCGATTAAGGGTATTGATCAGTTGCAGCAAGCCGCCGGTACCCAGGACTTCGTCGTCCGGATGGGGGGCGACGATGACCGCACGTGAGCCTTCTGGCAGCAGCTCAGTGACGTCCACGGCCGGCAAGTTTGCCAGCCGTTGAGAGTCGCGCCAGTGTTGCAGCGGGGTGCCGCTGCCCACAATCAGGTTTTCTTTCATAGGGGCCAGTGCCTCCCGGGTGTTTGCGCGGCCCATTCGCCCAAGGCTTCGAGGTCGCGTTCAGCATGACTTTGGCGCAAATAAACCGGCAGGTCGGCGCTCAGGCGGGCAAAGTGCGGGTCTTTGCAAAAAGGCCCGGCGCCCAGTGCGCGGCCTACGTGGCGAAGCACCTGTTCGGCGCACTCTTCGATCTGGGCCCGGGTTTGTCGGGCCAGTGCCTGGCGGTCGGCAGTGGGCGCTTCATCCAGCAGCCCTGCGCAGACGATCAGGGTATTGCGGGCCCCGAACAGCGCAGCCTGCGCCGCCCCCAAATGCGCCAGTGCATGGGGTTCGGCGCGCTTTGCGCATTGCTGTCGCAGGAACTCGGCCAGCCGGTACGCAGCGCCATACCAGCACGCGGCAATGCCAATCGCGCCTTGCCAAAAACCGGGGCGACGCAAATAGTCGCCGAGTTGGCCCACGCGGGTGCATGGTACGTGCTCAAACAGAATGTCGACGCTGGCCGTTGCGGCCATGCCCACCGCTTCCCAGCCTTCACGGGATACGCTGACCCCTGGCTGCTGCATGTCGACCGCCACCAGTTGCTGGCCGCCTTGTTCATCCCAAGCCGTGAGCAACCCGTGGCTGACCACGCCCGCACCCGAACACCAGGCTTTGCGCCCGCTAATGAGCGAGCGGCCGTCAACAACGCGCAGGAGAACCCGGGCGTTGGGCGGCTCGGCGGCCCACAGGCCCCAAGTACTGCCCGGCGGGACCGGTTTGGCGCCCAGCTCGCGCATCGTGGCCAGCGCATCGGTGTGGCCTTCGTACACCTTGCACAGCCCCAAGTCATGCCCGGCCACCAGTGCCAATTGTTGCCACCGTTGCAGGGTCATCCCGCTGCCGGGCAACGGCAATTGATCCAGCCCGGCTTCGACCATGCGCTGCAAGCACTGGCCCAGCGCCTGCGGCGTGTTCACCGGCGATGCGCAGTCTTCAAGAAAATCATGCAGAGTCATGGTTAGCCCGCGTCCTTGTGATGCTCCAGTTCGAACAGCGCCACCGAGCGGCCATTCACCCCGTAGGTGCTGCCAAACGCCAAGGTGTGCGGGCTTTTGAAGTCCGGATCGAAGGTGTCGAACTTGCAGATCCAGCCAGTGCCTTCGGGCACTTGCGGCAGGATGAAGTCCACACCGTCATGCTGCGCGTTGAAGGCAATCAGCAAGGTGGCATCGGCGCCCGAACGCTGCACGCCGGAGACCTGCGCCCGGCCGTCAAGCAGCATGCCGAAACTGCGGCTTTGCGGGTCTTCCCACTGTTCGATGGACATTTCGCTGCCATCAGGCGCCAGCCAGGTCACGTCCTTGACCCCCAGCTCCTCGTTGTAATGCCCCACCAGGAAGCGCCCGCGCCGAAGGATCGGGTAGTTGTTGCGCAGTTTGATCAGGCGCTTGACGAACTTGAGCAGCGATTTGCCATCCTCGTCCAGGTCCCAGTTGATCCAGCCGATTTCGCTGTCCTGGCAGTAGGCGTTGTTATTGCCGTGCTGGGTGCGGGCGAATTCATCCCCGGCGACGATCATCGGCGTGCCTTGAGCCAGCAGCAGGGTGGCAAAGAAGTTGCGCATCTGGCGCAAGCGCAGGGCATTGATTTGAGGGTCGTCGGTCGGGCCTTCGACGCCGTGGTTCCACGACAGGTTGTTGTTGCTGCCGTCCTGATTGTTCTCGTCGTTGGCTTCATTGTGC
Source organism: Pseudomonas lundensis (assembly GCF_002269125.1). Lineage (GTDB taxonomy): Bacteria > Pseudomonadota > Gammaproteobacteria > Pseudomonadales > Pseudomonadaceae > Aquipseudomonas > Aquipseudomonas lundensis_A. The sequence goes on from NZ_NQKI01000013.1 coordinate 30,184, forward strand.
TTGTCGTTGTAGGACACCAGGTCGTGCAACGTGAAGCCATCGTGGGCGGTAATGAAATTGACTGAGGAATAAGGCCGCCGCCCGCGCTGGTTGTACAGCTCGCCCGAGCCGGTCATGCGCGCCGCAAAGTCGGCCAGTTGCCCGTCATCGCCTTTCCAGAAAGCGCGTACGGTGTCGCGAAACCGGTCGTTCCACTCGGCCCAGCCCGGCGGGAAGCCCCCCACCTGATAGCCGCCGGGGCCGCAGTCCCAGGGTTCGGCAATCATTTTCACTTGGCGCAGCAGAGGGTCCTGACGGCAGGCCACGAGGAAGCTGTGGCGCTCGTTAAACCCTTCGTGGTAACGGCCCAGAATGGTGGCCAAGTCGAAACGGAAGCCGTCGACATGCATCTCGTGGGCCCAATAGCGCAGCGAGTCGGTGACCATTTGCAGCACGCAGGGGTGGCTCAGGTCCAGCGTGTTGCCGGTGCCTGAATCGTTGATGTAGTAGCGCTTGTCGTCAGGCATCAGGCGGTAGTAGGAGGCGTTGTCGATGCCACGCATGGACAGCGTCGGGCCTTGCTCATTGCCTTCGGCGGTGTGGTTGTAGACCACGTCCAGAATCACTTCCAGCCCGGCTTCGTGCAGGTGGGCGACCATTTCCTTGAACTCCGCGATCTTGCCGCTGGCCAGGTAGCGCGGGTCCGGGGCGAAGAACGCAATGCTGTTGTAGCCCCAGTAGTTGGTCATGCCTTTTTGCAGCAGGTGCTGGTCGTTGACGAACGCATGCACTGGCAGCAGCTCGACACTGGTCACCCCGAGTTTGCGAATGTGCTCGATGACCTCGTCCACCATCAGCCCGGCAAACGTGCCGCGCACGGCCTCCGGCACGTCGGGGTGGCGCATGCTGATGCCGCGTACGTGGGTTTCATAAAAGATGGTTTTGTCCCACGGCACGATCAGGCGGTGATCGTGGCCCCACGTATGGGCAGGGTCGATGACCTTGCATTTGGGCACGAACGGGGCGCTGTCGCGTTCATCGAAGCTCAAATCGCCGTCCGGGTGGCCGATGGTGTAACCGAACAGGGCTTCGGACCACTTCAGTTCACCGACCAATTGTTTGGCGTACGGGTCGATGAGCAATTTGTTGTGGTTAAAACGGTGGCCGTTTTGCGGGTCATACGGGCCATAAACCCGATAGCCATAAATCTGCCCCGGGTGCGCGTCGGGCAAATAGCCGTGGTACGTCTCGTCGGTGTACTCGGGCAATTCGATGCGTTCGAGCTCCACGTCACCTGTTTCATCAAACAGGCACAGCTCAACTTTGGTGGCGTTGGCCGAAAAAATCGCGAAGTTAACACCTAGCCCGTCCCAAGTGGCGCCGAGCGGGAAGGGCAGGCCCTCCCTCAGGCGCGAGGGTTCAACGTCCGGTGTAACGGGTGGGGCTGACTTGCGCTTGGTCATGGTGACTCCTGGCTGTATCGAAGGCCTTCACAAACGGCAGGCAAAGCGCGGCCGTCAGGCATTACTGTCCTGTTAAAAACGGTTTACGGTGCGGTGCGTCAGGGCGTGACGCACCCGGGTGTCAAGAAGCGGGTTTGCGGGGTGCCCGGGGTTTTTTCGCCGCGGGCTCTTTGCTAGCCGGTTTACCGCTTGCAGCTGCGGCTGCCTTGGGTTTGGCTTTACTCGCGGCGGCTTTTTGGGGCGCCAGTGCTTCGGCCTGGGCCAGCTTGTGGGCCATTTCCCAGTGCCGGGCATCCTGGCCATCAGGTTTGCCTTCGGATTCCCAGATCTGGTAGGCAAATTCACGAATGCGTTTGTCGTCGTTATTCATCGCAAAGCTCCTGGAATCAAGTGGTGATCATGAGGTTGACGGGGAAGGAGCCGAGAGCGTCGCTGACCCTTATCGTCTTATTGGTAATGACTACGGGCTGCGCAAAAAATCCATTTAATTTGCGCTGAGTTCCGTCGAACGGTAATTCGATGCGGGTATCTGCCCATATGAGTGGATCTATAAATGGCTGCCCACTTTTTTGAGTGAGTTTTGCGCTTAAGCGGGGCACCACCACCACGGCCCATTGGTCTTGCCAACGGCGTGCGAAGGCCAGCACGTGACCGGCAAGCTCGCCCGTCACGTTCAACGGCTCATAGCTGCCGCGTGCAAACAGCAGGGGATGCTCGGCACGCCGGGCCAGGGCTTTGGCGATGAGGGCCTGCTTGATCGAGCCGCTGCGCCAGTCGTTGAGCTGGGCAGGTGCCTGTGCGTTGACGTCCAGGCAATGCTGACGCAGGGCGAAGTCCACGGCGCGTCGGTTATCCGGGTCCACCAGGCTGAAGTCCCAGAACTCGGTGCCCTGGTAGATGTCCGGCACTCCCGGTGTGGTGAGCTTGAGCAGGCATTGCGCCAGGCTGTTCAACGCGCCCGCCGGGGCCAGACGTTCACTGGCTGCATGAATGTCGGCCCGCAGGGCAGCACCGGCGGGGTCTAACAGCAGTTGCTCAATAAAATGCTGCACTGCGTGCTCGTATGCTTCATTGGGTGCGGCCCACTGGCTGTCGAGTTTGGCCTCACGCAGGGCCTTGAGCTGCCATTGCCACAGGCGTTCGTTGTAACGCGCCAACCCGGGTTGATCGTCGAGCGTGAGCGCCAGCGGCCAGGTGGAGAGCACAATCTGATACAGCAGCAGCTCATCGCCTGCTGAAGGCCCTTCGCGTTGGCCGCGCAGTTGACGGGCCAGCGGGCGCCAGCGGGCAATGCACTGCGCGTAGTCGTCGCTGCGCTCGCTGAGGACGGCCAATCGTGCGCGGCAGTCTTCGCCGCGCTTATGGTCGTGGGTCGCCGTGGCCAGCAGATTGTCCGGGAAATGCTGCAAGCGATCTGCGCAGGCTTGATGAAAAACCTGCGGCGGGGCGCTGAAGCGTTCGGCGTGGAAACCCACATCATTACGCGACAGCAGGGCCCCGTAGCGGTAGAAGGCTGTGTCTTCCACCGCCTTGGCAGCCGTAGGCGAGGTGAGCTGTTGAAACCGTATGCAGGCGCGCTTGAGTAATTTGCGCGAGCGACCGTAGGGCCGGGTGCGCCAGTTATCGCCACCCAACCAGCGTTGCAGGGAGTCGAGCACCGGCCAGTCGGCTTCGCTCAGGTCATTGCGTGCGCCCTCCATGGCGCGGCGAAACACCTCGTCATCTGCGGCACTGCGCCCGGCGGCGTTGATGTAGGTGCGGTACACACTGAAATGCACCACCAGCGCGTGCAACGCTCGGGTAATGGCACCCAGCGTCAGGTCGCGGGTCATCAGGTCATCACGGGCCACGTCACGCAGGGCCAGGGCGACGCGGTCGCAATCGCCCGCCAGCGAACCCTTGAGAATTTGTTGCCGGGCCAGCAGCGCTTGCTCGCGGAAGTCACCGGGCCGTTCGCTGTGCTCGGCCCAAAGGCTGGCCAGCGGCACGGCGCCAGCGGGGTCGTGTTGCAACAGCGACACCTGATCCATGAACTCGTAGCCGGTGGTGCCGTCTACGCGCCAGTCATCGGGCAGGGATTCGTGCGGGCCAAGGATTTTTTCGACATAAATCGGCAGGTGGCGATCCGGTGAGAGCGCGTCCACGCGGCGTCTTAACTTGCGGCAATAGCCCCTGGGATCGGCCAGACCGTCTACGTGGTCGATGCGCAGCCCGTCCACCAGCCCGTCGCGGATCAGCGCGAAGATTTTTTCATGGGTGGCTTCAAAAACGGTGGCCCGCTCGACACGCAGCCCGGCCAATTCGTTGACATCGAAAAACCGCCGCCAGTTGATGTCGTCGGCTGCCGTGCGCCAACTGGCCAGTCGATAGGACTGACGTTCGAGCAGCGCATGCAGGCGTTCTAGGCCGCTGGATTGGCGGGCGTCGAAACACGCCAGTTGCTGCTCGATGGCGGCCCGCACTTCAGGTTGGGCACTGAGCACGGCCAGCTCGGCATGCAGCGGCGCCGCCCGCTCCCGGGGGTTGGCCAAGGGTTGCAGTGCTGTGAACCGTTCACCGAGAAACTGCAGGTCGGGCTGGCCGCTGATCTGCAACAAAAAGCCGTAATCCAGCGGGCAAATCGGGAAGTGGTGATGGCCGTGCTCGGCGTAGAAGCGACCCTGTTGCGCGTCGAAGCGCAGGGGCAGCTCGCCGGCTTTTAACGTGGCGCCGTAGTCGTTACCTAAAAAGGGCAGCAGCAATTGCCCTTCGAGCAACGGGTCGGGCGAGTGCCACTGGATGTCGAAAAACTCGGCATACGGGCTGGCGCGGCCCCAGGCCAGCAGGTCGAGCCACCACGGGTTATCAGCGCCGCCCACGGCCATGTGATTGGACACCACATCCAGAATCAGGCCCATGCCATGGGTGCGCAAGTCGGCCACCAGACGCCGCAAGGCCGCCTCGCCGCCGAGCGCCGGGCTGACTTGTGTGGGGTCCACCACATCATAGCCGTGCATCGAACCTTCGCGGGCCGTGAGCAGCGGCGACGCGTACAGGTGGCTGATGCCCATTCGGGCAAAGTAAGGTACTTGCGCGCGCGCATCGTCCAGGGTGAAGCCCGCATGAAATTGCAGGCGCTGAGTGGCGCGCAAAACCGGGGAACTCAACGTCTGCATTCATCACGCTCCTGCGCTTGCAGGCGCGCACAGGCCAGCAGCTCAAGGCGGCGGGCAACTTCAGGACGGTCGAGCAGGGTCGAGCAGGGTATGTGCAAACGTCGCCGCCAGTTGGGGTGGGTGCTCACGGTGCCCGGCAGATTGGCCTGCTCGACCACCCCCAGCGCATCTTCCACGGGCAGCAACACCAAGGGCGAGCGGGTATGGCCGAGGAAGCGCGCACTGGCGTTGAGCACTTGATCGGCGCCCGTGGCTTCCTCCTGAAAATTTTGCGGATCCAGGCTCAGCGCCTGGTGCAGGCCGTTGCGCTCGTGGGCGCGGTTATCCCGCCAATGGTCTTCGGTTTCGGCGTCCACCAGCCCCAGCTGTGCATTCCAGTCGATATCGCGTTCCTGCCACCAGCCATTGAGGGTGGGCAGGTCGTGGGTACTGGTGGTGGCCAGCGCCGTGTCGGGCCACTCCAGCACCGGCCTGAAGCGGGCGCCATAATCTTGTTCGAACAACAGAATGCGCATACCGAGGATGGCGCGTTCGCTGAGTTTGTCGCGCAGCCCGTCAGGCACTGTGCCCAAGTCCTCACCCAGGACGATGGCGCGATGGCGCAGGGATTCGAGCGCCAGCAAGCGCAGCAGGTCATCGACCGGGTAATACAAATAGGCGCCTTCGCTGGGTGACGCACCCCGCGGAATCACCCACAGCCGTTGCAGGCCCATCACGTGGTCGATGCGCAGGCCACCCGCATGGGCAAAGTTGGCGCGTAGCATTTCGATGAATGCGCGAAAGCCATTGCGCTTGAGGCCATCCGGTGAAAATGCCGAAATGCCCCAACCTTGACCTTTGCGGTTGAGCAGGTCGGGCGGCGCGCCGACGGTAAGCTGCGACAGCAACTCATCCTGTCGGCACCAGGCCTGGCTCCCCGCGCCGTCGGCACCGACTGCCAGGTCCGCGATCAGGCCAATGGCCATGCCTGCATCCCGTGCAGCTTTTTGGGCCTTGGCCAGGCAGCGGGCGATCAACCATTGGCAAAATGCGTAAAAGCCGATGTCGTGGCGGTGTTCTTCAGCAAACAGCAGCAGTGCCGGACTGTTGGGGTCACGCCACTGCTCAGGCCAGTCACGCCAGTCCTGGCTTAAGTGCTCGTTGCGGCGTTGAACCTGCAAGGCTTCAAACCGGCAATGGTTTTCCAGTGATTCGCCGCCGTTGTCGCAAAATTCGTTGAAATCCTCTCGCAACGGCTGTTCGCCGACCACGAAATCTTCGTAGAGGTTGCGCAGCAAGGTGTGCCGCACGCGGGTGGCAGCGGGCCAGTCGATCAGGGGCAACTGTTCCAGACGCTGCCATTCCTCGCGCAGGCCGCTGTCATCAATGGCCTGCTGCACCACGCTGTCGCCCAGCACGCTGGCCGGGGCGGCATATAAATAGTTGAGGAACAAACGGCTGGAGGGTGAATACGGGCTGTAGCGGTCTGGGTCGCAACTGAACATGGCGTGCATCGGGCTGATGGCCAGAGCGTCGGCCCCGCGTTCCCCGGCGGCCTTGGCGAAAGTTTCCAGCGCTTGCGTGTCTCCCAGCCCGCCGTCGCCCGGGCGGAACAGGCTGTACAGCTGCGCGCTTAAGCCCCAGGTGCGCGGCGTGTCGTTGTCCAGCGCATCGGCCATGCTGAAGCAGCGTGCAGGCGCGACCGCCAGTGTGAAATGCTGTTCGCCGACGTGGGCGCGGTGATAGCCCACCGGGATCATGCCGGGCAGGTAAGCATCGGCATCCAGTTCAATGTCCAGTGAACCCCCGGTTTCGAGGTGAACCATGCATTGACTGTGGGGGGAGAAATAGCGAGTCAGGTCCAGGCTTCTGCCCACGTCGGCGGTCAGCAGGGGCGGCAGGCGTTTGTTTTGTTGCTCCAGTTGCAGGTTCAGCAGGCTGGTCTCGATGGCCTCGTCGCTGTCGGCGGGCAAGCCCAACCCAGCGAGCACGGCTTGTAACACGTGGGGTGACACGCGCTGCGGGTTGCCGTTGGCATCCACCCAGTCCACGGCCAGTCCGGCACGGCTCGCCAGTATTTCCAGTTGCGCGTCACTCATAAGCGCTCTCCATCAAGGGCGAAAGGGTCGGTGGCGGCACCAGACTGACCAGCGCGCTGTAAGGCGCCAGCCGCTGATGCTGCTGCACGTCGAGGGTCATATCGGGTGGGGTCTGGAACAGGACAGGTTGGTCAGGGGCTGGCGCGAAGGGCACGTACTGCCCGCTCAGGTTCAGGGTGATGTGCAGGACACTGGCATCGCCCAGCCGCCAGCTGGCGGTGACGGCGCCGTCGGCCAGCACTTTGCAGCCCAACGCCTGGGAACCTTCCAGGCGCGCAATGATCTGTTGGCGACGCACCGCGAGCAGGTGTTGGTACAGCGTGAGCATCTCGCGGCGCGGGCCACGTTCGGGCACACGCAAGTCCGGGCGCGAGCGGGCAAAGGTCTCGGGGTCATTTGGGTCGGCAATCAGCGAGTCCGCGTCTTGCGCGTTGAAGGTGCTGAATTCGGCAAATTCCTTGCGCCTGCCTTCACGCACGGCATCGGCCAATTCGCCGCGGTAATCGGTGAAAAACAGAAACGGCTCGGGCGCGGCACTTTCATCCCCCATGAACAACAAGGGGATCATCGGCGACAAGAGCAGCAAAACGGTGGCGGCCCGCAGGGCTTGCGGTGCACATAAATGGTGCAAGCGTTCGCCGTGTGCACGGTTACCGATCTGATCGTGGTTTTGCAGGAACAGCACAAAGGCGCTGGGCGGCAGATGTGCGCTGGGTTCGCCCCGCGCCGCGCCATGTCGATTGGCCTCGCCCTGAAACGCAAAACCCTCACTCAGGCAGCGCGCCAGCTTGTGCGTCGGGTTGTCAGCGAATTCGGCGTAATACGCGTCGGTTTCGCCAGTCAACAATACGTGCAAGGCGTTATGGGCATCATCATTCCACTGCGCGTCAAAGGATTTTTCCAGCAGGCTGGCCTGGTTGAATTCGTTCTCAAGGGTCAGCCATACATGGCGATCGGGGGCTGTGTGGCGCCGCACCTGATACGCGAGTTCATGCAGAAAGTCCGGGTCGCCAATGGCGTGTACGGCATCCAGACGCAAGCCATCAACGCGGTATTCGAGCAGCCACATCAACGCATTGTCGATAAAGAACTCGCGCACGGCCGGGCGCTCATAATCAATGCTGGCGCCCCACGGGGTGTGGCTGTCCTTGCGAAAAAAAGAGCTGGCATAGTGCGACAGGAAATTGCCTTCAGGGCCGAAGTGGTTGTAGACCACGTCCAGAATCACCATCAACCCCAAGCCATGTGCCTCGTCAATTAGCTGCTTGAGCGCCTGCGGCGAGCCATAGGTGTCGTGCGGCGCATACAGCAGCGCGCCGTCATACCCCCAATTGCGTTCGCCCTGGCATTGCGCGAGCGGCATTAACTCAATGGCGGTAATTCCCATTTCAGCCAGTCGCGGCAGTTGCCGGGCGACGTGGGCATAACCGCCCAGGGCGCCGACATGCAGCTCGTAGATGACGGCTTCCTGCCATGGGCGCCCTTTCCAGTGAGGGTGGCGCCAGTGATAGGCCTGCGGATCGACCACCACGCTCCAGCCCGTCAAACCGCCGTCCTGGGCGCGTGAGGCCGGGTCGGGGACCTCAATATCACCATCTATGTTGAAGCGGTAGCGGGTGCCAGCCGGGCACGCAACCTCCAGCGCGAACCAACCATCGGCCTGAGGAATCAACGGCAAAGAGCGTCCGTCGCGCAGCTCCAGGCTGACGTAAAAAGCATCGGGCGCCCACAGGGTGAAGCGCGTGTGGTGCGCGTCCAGTCGCTGAGCACCATGGGAGCCGTGTTCCACGGTTTTTAAAGGCATCGGTACAAGCCTCGGTTCAGGGTCTGCCGGCTCTGTTCAGGGATTTCACCACCAGTTGTTCATAAAGATGGGCATAGGGTTCCACGGCCTGGCACCAGTTGAAAGGCGCTGACATGGCGCGGCAGCGCATGGCGTTGAGCAGATCGGGGAAGGCGAACACTTTGAACGCGCGGCTCAATGCCTGCTCGTAGCTGTGCACAGTGGATTCGTTGAACAGAAAGCCGGTGATGCCATCTTCAATGGTGTCGGCCAACCCGCCGGTGTTGCGTGCCACGGGCAAGGAGCCATAGCGTTGTGCATACATTTGGCTCAGGCCGCAGGGTTCGTAGCGCGAAGGCATCAGCAGGAAGTCACTGCCGGCAAACATGCGCCGCGCATCGGTTTCATTGAAACCGATGCGCACGCCGATCTGGCCGGGGAAGCGCAGGGCCAGATCACGCATGGCTTGCTCTTCTTCGGGTTCGCCACGGCCAATGATTGCGATTTGCCCACCGTTGGCCACGATGTAGGCCGCCACGCCTTCGGTGAGGTCCAGGCCTTTTTGGTACACCAGTCGCGAGACCACGGCAAATAAAGGGCCTTTGGAAGGGTTCAGGCCGAAGAGTGTGCGCACGTGATCGGCGTTGGTCGCTTTGCCTTGCCATTCGCCAATGGCGAAAGGCGCCATCAGGTGCGGGTCGGTCGACGACTCCCAGCTTTCATCAATGCCATTGGGAATGCCGCTGAGCAGGCCTTGCTGGGTTTTGCTGTCCAGAAAGCCATCCAGCCCGCAGCCAAAGGCCGGGGTGGTGATTTCCTGGGCGTAGGTGGCGCTGACCGTGGTGATGTGGCTTGCATAGGCCATCCCGGCCTTGAGAAACGACAACTTGCCATAGAACTCCATGCCTTCCTGTTGCAAGGCGTGGGACGGGATGCCCAGTTCCGGGCCGCAAGCGAGGCTGACCACGCCCTGATAGGCGAGGTTGTGAATGGTGAACAGCGTCGGGGTACGCTGGCCGCGCCAGTGCATGTACGCCGGGGCCAGACCGGCGGGCCAGTCGTGGGCATGCACCAGGTCGGGTTGCCAGTGGATCTGCGCCAGGTTGGCAGCGATGTCGGCAGCGGCCAGTCCCAGGCGCGCAAATCGGATGTGATTGTCCGGCCAGTCACGGCCATTGTTTGCGCCGTACGGGGTGCCTTCGCGCTCATAGAGTTCGGGGCAGATCAGGACATAAATCACCAGCCCGTCCTTGAGGTCCATGCGCCCGATCTTGCAGGGCGGTAAGGCTGCATGGCCGCCCAGCTCGCCAATCACGTGGATCGGGTTGTCACTGTTCATCACCTGTGGGTAGCCCGGAATCAACACCCGTACATCGTGCAGGTGGCGCATGGCGCGGGGGAGCGCCGCTGAAACATCGCCCAGACCTCCAGTCTTGACCAAGTCGGCCAGCTCGGAGGTCACAAACAAGACTTTCTTTTTGTTCGGATTACTCGGGAGCGCTTGTGCGATCGGTACTGCTAGATTGCCAGCCGGTGTCCGGCCAGCACCGGTTATGACCTCATTGACCAGCGTATTCAGGCAATTCTGTGGGTTTGTCGCAGCAGCACTGATCATGGTGTTCTCCCGTTGTATTTATTGATCTGCCCGACCCATTGTCGGGCTCTTACTCACGTCCTGTGGGCAGGCACAACACTGCTTTGTTGATCGCGGGTTAATGCGCAAAGGGTGAGGAGGGCGTTGCAAGGAATGATCCAGAAATCAAAGACCCTACTTTTAAGCTGACCCAGCGGCATCGCAGAAGGTTCGTTTTTTTTAAAAGCGACACTCCTGTACGGATTACCGACCTCAGAGTGTAGGAGAGAAGCTGAAAATAGGGCGGATGACTGCCTTATGCAGCGTGCGAAACTTCTCTCAAAAATCGGGCTCGCGACTATTGGCGCACAGGGCGAGCCCTAATCCTCAGGCAAGCAGGTGCAGGCCAACGGACATTCAAGGGGTGTTTAAGCGTGTATATGCCGGTCGATGGCGGCTGATCGCTGCCGATGCATGCAGCGTGTAACAGCCATGCGCCTATCGACTGTCGATAGATGCCGTTCTAGCAAGGATCGTCGGTCGACGCCAAGCGCGGGTTAGAACGATTGGGTATTGCTCATAACCAGACGGTTTAAGCCGGTGCGCTAACCGCTCCGCCGGGTTCAGATGCCCGGGCAGGAGCGGGTTAGCGTGAGGAAGGTCAGTTGGCCGGGTAATCGGCCACGATCACATCCTGGCCTTGATGGTTCACGCCGATCACCTGATACGCGTCTTTGCGATCACCCATTTCCATACCGGGAGAGCCTATGGGCATGCCCGGGACGGCAATGCCTTTGAGATCGTCGCGTTTGGTCAGTGCAATCACTTGGTCTGCGGGCACATGGCCTTCCACGAATTTTCCATCAATCACGCCGGTGTGGCAGGAAGCCAGGCGGGGCTGAACGCCGAGGCGCTGCTTGACGCTGCTCATGTCTGCTTCGACATGGTCATTGACCTTGAACCCGTGTTCTTGCAAATGAGAAATCCAGGTTTTGCAGCAGCCGCAATTGGCATCGCGGTGAACGTCAATGGTCAAAGGGTCGGCGGCGTGGGCCATGCCGCTCAGTAACAGGGCCGAGAGTGCGGCAACGCGCAGTGGGGTTTTCATTGGGGTCCTCTTCGCTTATTAAGGCGCACATGCAACCTTGAGAAAATGTCAGCCTGACCGACACCTGCTGTCAGTCAACTGATGGCTGGATGACAGTTTTGTCAGGTTGGGGAGGGTTGCCAAGGATTCAAGGTGCAGTGGGGCGTTTATTGAGTGAAACGCAAGCTGCCGCGAATCCCCCGCACTTCTGGCTCGGTGGCTTTATAGCCCTCGGCGGGCCCAGCGTAAGACAGCGCGTAGGCGTGCGCTTCCCGGGTAGCGGCCACCAGGGTTTGGGTGATGACATGGTTGCCGTTCTGGGTGATTTTGCAGGTGGTTTCGAGCGCGTTCAGGCCCCCCAGCGTGCTGGGGTGGATCTTGTTGCAAGCGCTTTGATAGCCGCCCTTAGCGAAATTTTGCTGCAAGGTTTTGCGCATTTGCAGCAGAACGGCCTCCATATTGACCTGATGCTCGGGCGCCAATGTGGTCTGGGTCAGTTCCATCACCATCAGCGGGTCGCCGTTGGCGTCGTTCTTCACGGCGCGCTGGCGCTGGCCGTTGTCGTCCGGGGCAGGCGGCACGTCTTGAATCTCCCAGCCGGCGGGCCAGGTGATGAGCGTTGCGTCGGCCAGGGCTACGGGCAGGGCGAGGGCGCAGAAGAGTCCGAGCAGTGCTGTGCAGCGGTGCGAGACAGTCATGATGGACACACCTTATGGGCGTATGTTGGGTCGCCAGAGTGTATCAACAGGTGTCTGGACAGTGCGTTGGCATAGCAAATGTTTTTTACCTTTGCTCAGCTAAACCTTTGCTTCTTATGTCTAATCCCGGACAATCGCGCCCTTCTTATGGCTGGGGCGTTGTCTGTAAGGTGTGTTTTGTCCGCCCCGGCCGCGTGGTAACGACCGGCTAGCGGAGATTCGACCGGATGAATGACCAGGCTAATAGCGTCGACGTACGTTTCGACGAGACACCCGCGACGCTCACTCGCTGGAACCGCCAAGACACCACCTGGATGCTGGGCCTGTTCGGCACAGCGATTGGCGCAGGAACACTGTTTTTACCGATCAACGCCGGGCTGGGCGGTTTCTGGCCGTTGTTGATTCTGGCGTTGCTGGCATTCCCGATGACCTTTTACGCCCACCGGGGCTTGACCCGCTTCGTCCTCTCCGGGCGCGAAGGTTCTGACATCACTGACGTGGTCGAGGAACATTTCGGTCTCAAGGCCGGTGCAGTGATTACGCTGCTGTACTTTCTGGCCATCTTCCCCATTTTGCTCATCTACAGCGTGGCGCTGACCAACACGGTCGGCAGTTTCATGCTCAATCAACTGTCTATCACGCCGCCTCCACGGGCGATTCTGTCGCTGGTGCTGATCCTCGGGCTGCTGGTAGTGGTCCGTTGCGGCGAGCAAGTGATCGTCAAGGCCATGAGCATGATGGTCTACCCCTTCATCGTGGCGCTGCTGTTTTTGGCGGTGTTCCTGATCCCGCACTGGAACGGAGGCATTCTCGCCACGGCGAGCACTGTGCCGCAGCCTTCGGCGTTCCTGCACACGCTGTGGCTGGCGATTCCGGTGATGGTGTTTTCGTTTAACCATTCACCGATCATCTCGGCGTTTGCCGTCGACCAGAAGCGCCGCTACGGCGACAACGCCGATGCGCGCAGCTCGCAGATTCTGTCCCGTGCGCACCTGCTGATGGTGGTCATGGTGCTGTTCTTTGTCTTTAGTTGCGTGCTGACCCTGTCCCCGGCGCAACTGGCCGAAGCCAAGGCGCAAAACTTGTCGATCCTGTCGTACCTGGCCAATCACTTCAGCAACCCGACCATTGCGTTCGCTGCGCCGTTGATTGCGTTTGTGGCCATTGCCAAGTCGTTCCTCGGGCACTACATCGGTGCCAGTGAAGGCTTGAAAGGCCTGGTGCTGAAAACCGGCAAGCGTCCCGCGGCCAAAACCCTGGACCGCATGACCGCAGCGTTCATGCTGATCGTGTGCTGGGCGGTGGCGACCCTTAACCCGAGCATCCTGGGCATGATCGAAACCATGGGCGGCCCGGTGATCGCGGCCATCCTGTTCCTGATGCCGATGTATGCCATCCGCCGCGTGCCAGCCATGCGTCAGTACTCGGGCAAGATCTCCAACGTATTTGTGACCGTTATCGGTCTGGTGGCCATCTCCTCGCTGGTCTATTCCCTGGCGCAAACCTTCCTCGCCTGACGGGCGCTGTTGTCACTGCGCCGGTGTGCAGTGACACCCCCTCGTGCACCGCGACGGCGCCTTCAGTGCGCCGTCGATCCCCTCGGGGTCTCAATGCTTGAAAGAGCCTTGACCCGCATCAATATCTGACCTGCAAACACGCCTAGGCTGAAACCTTTCATGCATCGGCAGGAGGTCCTGGATGAGCATTATCGTGACCGGGGCTGCGGGTTTTATCGGCAGCAACCTGGTAAAGGCACTCAATGATCGCGGCGAGCGCGACATTATTGCGGTAGACGACCTGACTGACGGCGACAAGTGCCGCAATCTGGCCGACTGTGATATTGCGGACTACTTCGACAAACGTGATTTCGTGCAACGATTTGCGGACCGCCAGTTGGGCGAGATCCGTGCCGTTTTGCATCAGGGCGCGTGCTCCAGCACCGTGGAAAATGACGGTCGTTTCATGATTGAAAACAATTACCGCTACAGCTGCGCGTTATTGCAGGCCTGTCAGGACCAGTCGATCCCGTTGATCTACGCGTCATCGGCGGCAGTCTATGGCGCCCATCGGGATTTTCGCGAAGTGCGCGACTGCGAGCGGCCACTGAATGTCTATGGGTGGTCCAAAAGCCTGTTTGACCAGAACGTGCGGCAGTTACTGCCCAAAGTCCGCAGTCAGGTGGTGGGGTTGCGGTACTTCAATGTCTACGGCCCCCGCGAGCAGCATAAAGGCCGCATGGCGTCGATGGTCTGGCATTGCTTCAATCAGTACCGCGAGCGGGGCTACGTCGAGTTGTTCGGCGAGTATGGTGACTACCCGGCAGGCGGCCATTTGCGTGACTTTGTGTCTGTGGACGATGTGGTCAAGGTCAATCTTCACTGGCTGGATAACCCGCATGTCAGCGGTATTTTCAATGTGGGCACAGGGCAGGCCAGGGCATTTAATGCGTTGGCGCTAGCAACCATTAATGGCGTACGGGCGGCACAAGACCGTCCACCGCTGACGTTGGAGGCGGCGTTACTGGAAGGGGTGATTCATTACTGTGAATTCCCGGACAGCTTGAAGGGCAAATACCAGGTGTACACCTGCGCCGACCTGATTCAACTGCGTGAGGCGGGATACCGCGAGCCAATGCTGGGACTGGAGGAGGGCGTGGGCCGCTATGTTCAGGCATTGCTGACACCCTAGCGTCCGGTTGCCCCGGGCTGCGGAACAGCGACTGCATGCGCGTGCACCTAAGGTGCAGGGTCAGTCGTCGCTGCCGCACGCCGGGAGCGGGAGCGGGAGCAGCCGCGGGTTATTTACCCGACAACAGGGCTTCCAGTTTTTCCTGATCGCGGGCGAACTGACGGATGCCCTCGGCCAGTTTCTCGGTGGCCATGGCGTCTTCGTTAGATGCCCAGCGGAATTGCGCTTCGTTGAGGATCTGGCGCGGCTCGCCGGGGTTACCAGGGCTCAGTTTGCGCTCCAGCGTGCCGTGTTCCTGAGCAAGCTTTTCAATCAGCTCAGGGCTGATGGTCAAACGGTCGCAACCGGCCAATTGTTCGATCTGGTTCAGGTTGCGGAAGCTGGCACCCATGACCACGGTGTCGTAATCATTGGCTTTGTAGTAGTTGTAGATGCGGGTCACGGACTGAACGCCCGGATCTTCGGCGCCGGTGTAGTCGATGCCGGTGGATTTTTTGTACCAGTCATAGATCCGGCCCACGAATGGTGAGATCAGAAACACCCCCGCGTCGGCACACGCTGCCGCCTGGGCGAACGAGAACAGCAGGGTCAGGTTGGTTTGGATCCCGGCTTTCTCCAGTTTTTCAGCGGCGCGGATGCCTTCCCATGTCGATGCCAGCTTGATCAGTACGCGGTCGCGGCTCACACCGGCCTTGTCATACAGCTCGATCAACTGGTTGGCTTTTTGCAGCAGTGCAGGTTCATCGAATGACAGGCGGGCATCGACTTCAGTCGAAATACGGCCCGGAATCACTTTCAAGATACCGCTACCCACAGACACCGAAAACTGGTCGCAGGCCAGGCCGACATCACCCTTGGCGTAGCTGACGGCGTTTTGCAAGAGTTCGGCATAGCCCGGCATCGCGGCTGCTTTGAGCAGCAGGGACGGGTTGGTGGTGGCGTCTACGGGTTTAAGGCGGGTAATCGCGTCGAGGTCGCCGGTGTCTGCGACCACGGTGGTGAACTGCTTGAGTTGTTCCAGCTTGGAAGTCATGAGCGTGCTCTGTCCGAAAAAGTGTAATGGCTGTACAGATTGAGTGCGTCGTCGATCAAAAGTTCGCAAAACATCAGGTCTGGCAGAATGCCGCCGATGACCCGGGTTATGCAACCGATGTCTGCGCTCAAGCGCCTTTACAGGTGTTCGCAACCCCCCGTTTTAGAGCTTCATTGTGCCCCAGCCTGGTGGGCGTGCTGATTCGTCGCTGACCTGTACCGTCTGAATGGTTTTGCCTGTGGCCTGTTCGACCCGGCGCGCGACCTCCGGGTCGTCGGCGAACGGGATCAAGCTGGCGTCGTCGATATCACGCTCAGTCTGATGCTTCAGGCATCCGCTGATGGCGAAGTAAAGGCCGGTTACCACCAGCATGTTCAGGGCTATTTCTATCATCGTCACCGCTCCGTGCTTGGTGCAGCGCACACCCGCAGGTGTGCGCTGCGTAGGTCAGGCGATTTGTGCCGAGAGCTCGGCTTTTTTGAAGTCAGGGACACGAACGGTGCGCCACACGTTGTAAGCCATCAGCAACATCCCAGTAAGGAAGAATATTCCGCCCACCAGCCGCACCACGAAGCCCGGGTGGCTGGCTTGCAGCGACTCCACAAACGAGTAGGTCAAGGTGCCGTCATCGTTGATTGCCCGCCACATCAGCCCCTGGGTAATGCCGTTGACCCACATCGAGGCGATGTACAGCACGGTGCCGATGGTGGCCAGCCAGAAGTGCAGGTTGATCAGCGCCACGCTGTGCATCTGCTCGCGGCCGTAGAGTTTGGGGATCATGTGGTAGACCGCGCCAAAGGTGATCATTGCCACCCAGCCCAAGGCCCCGGCGTGCACGTGGCCGATGGTCCAGTCAGTGTAGTGAGAGAGGGCGTTGACGGTCTTGATCGCCATCATCGGCCCCTCAAATGTCGACATGCCGTAGAACGCCAGTGACAGCACCAGAAAACGCAGGATCGGGTCGGTGCGCAATTTATGCCAGGCACCCGACAAGGTCATCATGCCGTTGATCATGCCGCCCCAGCTCGGAGCCAGCAGAATAATCGACATCGCCATGCCCAGCGATTGAGCCCAGTCCGGCAGGGCGGTGTAGTGCAAGTGGTGTGGGCCCGCCCAGATATAAAGCGTAATCAGTGCCCAGAAATGCACGATAGACAGGCGATAAGAGTAGATAGGGCGCCCGACCTGTTTCGGAACGAAGTAGTACATCATCCCGAGGAACCCGGTTGTCAGGAAGAAGCCTACGGCGTTATGTCCATACCACCACTGCACCATGGCGTCTGTGGCACCGGCATACACGGGGTAAGACTTGAACCAGTCCACGGGGATGGCCAGGTGGTTGACCACGTGCAGCATGGCGATCACCAGGATGAAGGCGCCAAAGAACCAGTTGCCGACATAAATATGTTTGGTTTTGCGCTGCACTACCGTGGTGAAAAACACGATGGCGTAAGCCACCCACACCACCGTCATCCACACCGCGCCGGTGAACTCGATCTCGGCATACTCCTTGGTCGTGGTGTAACCCAGCGGCAGGGTGACCAGCATGATCACGATCACCGACTGCCAGCCCCAAAACGTGAAGGCCGCGAGTTTGTCGGAGAACAGCCGTACCTGACAGGTGCGCTGCACGGCGTAGTAACTGGCGGCAAACTGCGCGCTGCCGGCAAAGCCGAAAATCACCAGGCTGGTGTGCAGCGGTCGCAAGCGGCCGAAAGTGGTCCAGGGCAGGTCGAGGTTCATGGCGGGCCAGGCCAGTTGCGACGCGATCCACACGCCCATGGCCATGCCGATGACGCCCCACACCACGGTCATGATGGTGAACTGGCGCACGACCTTATAGTTATAGGCCTGCCCGTTTAGTGCTGTGCTCATGCTCAAGTCTTCCACGGTTCAAAGTCCTGCCAGACCCCGTGGTCTGGCGCAGGGTGAACTGTAGGAACCCGACGCAGAACAAAACAGATCCAGAAAAAGTTAAATATTACGGATCAGATTAAAAGGCGTTTTATTGGGCTTGAGTGCGCATCTGATCTGTTTTTTTGCACTTGGCGGTTTTTATCCTGCGTCTGCGCTGTATTGACGCAGGCAAGGCCGTGGTCAGGTTTTTGGAGGCCTGATGACCGCTGTCATGCAAATACGTACGAATGAATGACGGTTTTGCGCGGGTTGGCTATACCTAAAACACCGTGCGCATGCGGTGGCGATTTCTACAGGAGTTTCACCATGAAGTTCGGCTTAATGATCGGTACGTTGTGCCTTGCCTCAATCGGGCTGCTCGGTTGTTCAAGCAATGTGACCCAACCGGATGAGTACTCCGGTTTTTTGAAGGACTACAGTCGCCTCAAGCAAGCCAAATCGCCGTCGGGTGCGGACGTGATGCGTTGGGTTGATCCTCATTTGAAGGCGGGTCAGTACCGCAGCGTGTATATCGAGCCAAGCCAGTTCTACCCGGCCCCCAAGCCCAGTGCGAAGATCCCTCAAAGCACCCTCACGGCCATTACCCAGTATTACGATCAGGCACTCAAGCGTGAGCTGGGCAAGTCGTTGCCGCTGGCCAGCGCCCCAGGCCCGGGTGTGATTGTGGTACGTCCGGCGATTACCGCGGTCAGCAGCCAGACCCAAAGCCTTAAGCCTTACGAGTACATCCCGGTCGCGTTTGTCGCGGCAGCGGTGAGCACGGCCTCGGGTATTCGCGATCAAGAAACGGATCTGGCCACCGAGGCGGTCTTTATCGACGGCGGATCGCAAGCTGTGGTTGCACAGGTGGTGCGCAAAGGCACCGGCAAGCCGCTGGAAAACGACAGCCAGGTGATGAAGGCCGACGACGTGAAAAACGTCATTGATGGTTGGGCAGACGACCTGCACCAATCGTATTTGAAGCTTAAAAAGTAACGTACCTTGTCCAGAACGTGCGGCCAGGCTGGTGCTGAACGATGCAC
Organism: Pseudomonas lundensis; assembly: GCF_002269125.1. GTDB lineage: Bacteria > Pseudomonadota > Gammaproteobacteria > Pseudomonadales > Pseudomonadaceae > Aquipseudomonas > Aquipseudomonas lundensis_A. The sequence continues at coordinate 48,660 of NZ_NQKI01000013.1, forward strand.
CTGAACCTGGCCGGGCTGTTTTGTAGGCAATTATGCGCAGACTATTAAGATTCGTCTTTTTGTGAAGTGCTGCATGACAATTTGCATGCAGGGCATAGGTCGAGAGTAGGTTTCGTGTTTAACTTCGGCCTCTCCAAAAACCGTCAAGAAGGACATCGTTCATGGCTCAAGTGACGCTTAAAGGCAATCCTGTTCAGGTTAACGGCGAGCAGCCAGCAGTAGGCTCCAAGGCACCGGCGTTTTCGCTGGTAGCGGGTAATTTGTCCGATGTAACGCTGGCAAGCTTTGCCGGCAAGCGCAAAGTGCTGAACATCTTCCCAAGCGTTGATACCCCGACCTGCGCGACCTCGGTGCGCACGTTCAACGCCAAGGCCAATGACATCGCTAACACGGTCGTGCTGTGCATCTCTGCCGACCTGCCCTTCGCGCAGGCGCGTTTCTGCGGCGCGGAAGGTCTGGAAAACGTTCAAAACCTGTCGACCCTGCGTGGCGCAGAGTTCATCCAGAACTACGGCGTGGCCATCGCTGACGGCCCGCTCAAAGGCCTGACGGCGCGTGCCGTTGTCGTGCTGGACGAAAACGACAACGTGCTGCACAGCGAGCTGGTTAAAGAAATCGCTGATGAGCCGAACTACGAAGCAGCCCTGGCTGTTCTGAAGTAAGTTCAAACCTGCACGGCAAAAAACGGCCTGGCACTCGCTGCCAGGCCGTTTTTTTTGCGTCCCGCCAGGTGCCGTCACTCCCTGCAAGCCGTTCAATACGCAGCAGTTAACCCGTCCAGACGTCCCGCTTACGTAAATACCCGGTAAAGAACCTTTTCTTAACGGTCCACACTGCTTATCGTTCAGCCTTCCTGAATAGAAGCCCTCGCGCCCAATGGTTGATCATTCCATGCAATCCACTGTTTCACACAAATCCCGTCGTTGGCTGGTTGGCCTTTTGCTCGTGTTAATCGTCATCGGTCTGTGCTGGTGGCTGTGGCCGACTTCGTCGAAAAAAGAACAGGCTGCCCAGCCTGAGGGCCGTACCAGTAAGTCGGGGATGATGCGTCCGGGGTTTGGCGGTTCGACCCAACCTGTGCCGGTGCGGGTGTCTGACGTGAAGCGCGGGGATTTTCCGGTGTTCTACAAGGCGCTGGGCACCGTGACAGCACTCAATACCATCAATGTGCGCAGCCGCGTGGCGGGGGAACTGGTCAAGGTTTACTTCAAGGAAGGCCAGATGGTTAAAGCCGGCGAGTTACTGGCTGAAATCGATCCGCGCAGCTATCAAAACGCCTTGCTTCAGGCTGAAGGCACGCTGTTGCAGAACCAGGCCCAACTCAAGAATGCTCAGGTCGATGTGCAGCGCTATCGCGGCCTGTATGCCGAAGACAGTATCGCCAAGCAGACGCTGGACACGGCCGAAGCGCTGGTCAGCCAATATCAGGGCACGGTGAAAACCAATCAGGCAGCGGTCAACGATGCCAAGCTCAACCTCGAATTCACCAAGATCCGTGCCCCCATCAGCGGCCGCGTAGGCTTGCGTCAACTGGACGTCGGCAACCTGGTCGCGGCCAATGACACCACGGCCCTGGTGGTCATCACCCAGACCGAGCCCATCGTGATCAGTTTCACCTTGCCCGAGAACGATCTGGCGCTGGTGATTGCGCGCTATCGCTCGGGTGCCAAGCTGCCGGTTCAGGCGTGGGACCGCGGGGATCGCAAAGAGCTGGCAGTGGGCGTGTTGAGCAGCATCGATAACCAGATTGATATCACCACCGGCACCTTGAAATTCAAGGCGCTGTTCGAAAACCGCGACCAGACGCTGTTCCCCAATCAGTTCGTGAACGTGCGCTTGCTGGCAGACACCTTGAAAGATGTGATCCTTGCCCCGTCGGCGGCTATCCAGTTCGGCACCAACGGCTCGTTCGTGTATGCGATGGACGGCGACAATAAGGTCAAGATTCGTAGCGTGAAAGTGGGCGCCACTGACGGTGATGTGACGGTGATCGAGGAGGGGCTTGAGCCCGGCGATCGCGTGGTGCTTGAGGGCACTGACCGCCTGCGCGATGGCGGGGCGGTAGAGGTGGTCAATGACAGCGCCGACGTACCCGCCACCCCGGCTTCGCACCTGCAAGGCGGTGCGGCGGCGGGTGACGCGGCAACGCCTGCTGCCGACGCTGCCAAGACCAAGGCCCACGAATGAATCTGTCGCGGCTGTTTATCCTGCGCCCGGTCGCAACCACGCTGTGCATGCTGGCCATCGTGTTGTCCGGGATCATCGCCTACCGCCTGTTGCCGGTATCGGCCTTGCCCCAGGTGGATTACCCGACCATCCGCGTCATGACGCTGTACCCCGGCGCCAGCCCGGATGTGATGACCAGTGCGGTGACGGCACCCCTGGAGCGTCAGTTCGGGCAGATGCCGGGGCTGACGCAAATGGCGTCCACCAGTTCTGGCGGCGCCTCGGTGCTGACGTTGCGGTTCAACCTCGACATCAACATGGACGTGGCCGAGCAGCAGGTGCAGGCCGCGATCAATGCCGCGAGCAACCTGTTGCCGAGCGATTTGCCAGCACCGCCGGTGTACAACAAGGTCAACCCGGCCGACACGCCGGTACTGACCTTGGCCATTACATCCAAAACCATGCTCTTGCCCAAGCTCAATGACCTGGTCGATACGCGCATGGCGCAAAAGATCGCCCAGATCAGCGGTGTGGGCATGGTCAGCATTGCGGGCGGTCAGCGTCAGGCAGTACGGATCAAGGTCAACCCCGAGGCGCTGGCGGCCAATGGCCTGAATCTGGCGGACGTGCGTTCGCTGATCGGTGCCTCCAACGTCAACCAACCCAAAGGCAACTTTGACGGCCCGACCCGTGTATCGATGCTGGATGCCAACGACCAGCTCAAAACACCGCAGGAGTATGCCGAGCTGATCCTCGCCTACAACAATGGCGCGCCTTTGCGACTCAAGGACGTGGCCGAGATTGTCGATGGTGCCGAAAACGAGCGCCTTGCGGCCTGGGCCAACGAGAACCAGGCGGTCCTGCTCAATATCCAGCGTCAGCCGGGCGCCAACGTCATTGAAGTGGTCGATCGCATCAAGGCCTTACTGCCCAGCATTACCGACAACTTGCCTGCGGGTATTGATGTCACGGTGTTGACCGACCGCACGCAAACCATTCGCGCTTCGGTGCGCGACGTGCAGCACGAACTGCTGATCGCCATTGCCCTGGTGGTGATGGTGACGTTCCTGTTTCTGCGGCGTGCCAGCGCCACCCTCATTCCGTCGATTGCCGTGCCGCTGTCATTGATCGGCACCTTTGGGGTGATGTACCTGGCGGGGTTTTCCATCAACAACCTGACCTTGATGGCACTCACCATTGCCACCGGGTTCGTGGTGGACGATGCCATCGTCATGCTGGAAAACATCTCGCGTTACATCGAGGAAGGCGACAGCCCGATGCAGGCGGCGCTCAAGGGCGCCAAACAGATTGGCTTTACCCTGATTTCCCTGACGCTGTCGCTGATTGCCGTGTTGATTCCGTTGCTGTTCATGGCGGACGTGGTCGGGCGTCTGTTTCGCGAGTTCGCCATTACCCTGGCGGTGGCGATCCTGATCTCGCTGGTGGTGTCGTTGACCCTCACGCCGATGATGTGCGCCCGTTTGCTCAAACCTGAACCCAAGGAAGAAGAGCAGGGCCGTTTCTACCGGGCCAGCGGCGCCACGATTGACTGGATGATTGCGCAATACGGCCGCATGTTGCAGTGGGTGCTCAAACACCAGCCGCTGACGTTACTGGTGGCCATCGGCACGCTGGCCCTGACCGTGTTCCTGTACCTGATCGTGCCCAAGGGCTTCTTCCCGGTGCAGGACACCGGGGTGATTCAGGGTATTTCCGAAGCGCCGCAGTCCATTTCGTTCAGCGCCATGAGCCAGCGTCAGCAGGCGTTGGGCGCCATCATCCTGCAGGACCCGGACGTAGAAAGCCTGTCGTCGTACATCGGTGTTGACGGCGATAACGCCACGCTGAACAGCGGCCGCATGCTGATCAACCTCAAGCCCCACAGCGAACGCAGCGACAGCGCCTCGGACGTGATTGCGCGCTTGCAGCCGCAGATCGACAAACTGGCGGGCATCCGGTTGTTCATGCAACCGGTGCAGGACTTGACCATTGAAGACCGGGTAAGCCGTACCCAGTATCAATTCAGCCTGTCATCCCCGGATGCCGAGTTGCTGAGCACCTGGAGCCAAAAGCTGGTTACCGCGCTGTCCAACCAGCCCCAATTGACCGACGTTGCCAGCGACCTGCAAGACAAAGGTTTGCAGGTGTACCTGGTGATTGACCGTGATGCCGCCTCGCGGCTCGGGGTGACGGTGGCCAACATTACTGATGCGCTGTATGACGCATTTGGCCAGCGGCAGATTTCCACCATCTACACCCAGGCCAGCCAATACCGTGTGGTCTTGCAAGCGCAGGACGGCGAGAAAATCGGCCCGCAGGCGTTGGACCAGATCCATGTCAAAACCACTGACGGCGGGCAAGTTCGCCTGTCGAGCCTGGCTAAAGTCGAAGAGCGTCAGGCGCAACTCGCGGTCTCGCATATCGGCCAGTTTCCGTCCGTTATGGTCTCCTTCAACCTTGCTCCCGGCGTGGCACTGGGGGAGGCGGTTGAGCTGATTGATCAGGTGCAGAAAGACATCGGCATGCCGGTGGGCGTCCAGACCCAGTTCCAGGGCGCAGCGCAAGCGTTTCAGGCCTCGTTGTCGAGCACCTTGCTGCTGATTTTGGCGGCGGTGGTGACCATGTACATCGTGCTGGGTGTGCTCTACGAGAGTTACATTCACCCGATTACCATTCTGTCGACCTTGCCGTCGGCGGCGGTCGGCGCTTTGCTAGCGTTGATCCTCAGTGGCAATGACTTGGGAATGATCGCCATCATCGGCATCATCTTGCTGATCGGCATTGTGAAGAAAAACGCGATCATGATGATCGACTTTGCCCTCGACGCAGAGCGTAATCAGGGCATGGCCCCGGAGCAGGCGATTTATCAGGCGGCCTTGCTGCGTTTCAGGCCGATCCTGATGACCACGCTGGCGGCCCTTTTCGGTGCTGTGCCGTTGATGCTGGCCACTGGCTCGGGTGCGGAATTGCGCCAGCCATTGGGCCTGGTGATGGTCGGCGGTTTGTTGGTGAGTCAGGTATTGACACTGTTCACCACGCCGGTGATTTACCTGTACTTCGACCGTCTGGGCCGCCGCTGGCGCGGTGACGCGGCCGAACCTGAGCAGGCGCCGCTATGAATTTGTCCGGCCCTTTCATCCGGCGGCCCGTCGCCACCATGCTGCTGAGTCTCGCCATCATGTTGCTGGGCGGGGTGAGTTTCGGGTTGTTGCCGGTTTCGCCACTGCCACAGATAGACTTCCCGGTGATTGTGGTGTCGGCCAGCTTGCCGGGTGCAAGCCCCGAGGTCATGGCATCCACGGTGGCCACGCCGCTGGAGCGTTCTTTCGGCGCGATTGCCGGGGTTAACACCATGAGCAGCCGTTCGAGTCAGGGCTCGACACGGGTGATTCTGCAATTTGATCAGGACCGCGATATCAATGGCGCCGCCCGTGAAGTGCAAGCAGCGATCAACGCGTCACGCAACTTGTTACCCAGCGGCATGCGCAGTATGCCGACCTACAAAAAGGTCAACCCGTCGCAAGCCCCGATCATGGTGCTCTCGCTGACCTCGGATGTGCTGTCCAAGGGCGAGCTGTACGACCTGGCCTCAACCATCTTGTCGCAAAGCTTGTCGCAAGTTCCGGGGGTGGGCGAAGTGCAGATCGGCGGCAGTTCGCTGCCCGCCGTGCGTATCGAGCTGGAGCCGCAGTTGCTCAACCAGTACGGCGTGTCGCTGGACGAGGTGCGCAACACCATTGCCAACGCTAACGTGCGACGCCCCAAGGGCGCGGTGTCCGATGGTGAACGCAATTGGCAGATTCAGGCCAACGATCAACTGGAAAAGGCCAAGGATTACGAGCCGCTGATCATCCGCTATCAGGATGGCGCAGCGCTGCGCCTGAGCCATGTGGCCAAGGTTCAGGACAGTGTGGAAGACCGCTACAACAGTGGTTTCTTCAACAATGACGCGGCCGTGTTGCTGGTGGTCAATCGGCAAGCGGGCGCCAACATCATCGAGACCGTAAACGCGATCAAGGCCCAGTTGCCTGCGCTGCAAGCGGTGTTGCCGGCCAGCGTGAAGCTGAACCTGGCCATGGACCGCTCCCCGGTGATCAAGGCCACCTTGCATGAGGCGGAAATGACCTTGCTGATCGCCGTGGCGCTGGTGATTGTGGTGGTGTTTCTGTTTCTCGGCAATTTCCGCGCGTCACTGATTCCTACACTGGCTGTACCGGTTTCGCTGGTTGGCACCTTTGCCATCATGTACCTCTACGGGTTTTCGCTGAACAACCTGTCGCTGATGGCGCTGATTCTGGCCACCGGGTTGGTGGTGGACGATGCGATTGTGGTGCTGGAGAACATCTCGCGCCACATCGATGCCGGGATCGCGCCCATGAAGGCTGCGTACCTGGGAGCGAAGGAAGTCGGGTTCACATTGTTGTCGATGAACGTGTCGCTGGTGGCGGTGTTCCTGTCGATCCTGTTCATGGGCGGCATCATTGAAAGCCTGTTTCGCGAGTTTTCCATCACCCTGGCGGCCTCGATCGTGGTGTCGCTGGTGGTGTCGCTCACCCTGACCCCGATGCTCTGTGCCCGCTGGCTCAAGCCCCATGTGCCGGGCACTGAAAATGCCATGCAGCGCTGGAGCAACAGGCTCAACGAGCGCATGGTCAGCGGCTATGCCCGCAGTCTGGACTGGGTGCTGCGGCACAAGCGGCTGACGCTGTTCAGTTTGCTGGTCACCATTGGGGTGAACGTGGCGCTGTACGTGGTCGTGCCCAAAACCTTCATGCCGCAGCAGGACACCGGGCAGTTGATCGGATTCGTACGCGGGGATGACGGTCTGTCGTTCAGCGTGATGCAGCCAAAAATGGAGACCTTCCGCAAAGCCGTGCTGGCTGACCCGGCGGTTGAAAGCGTCGCGGGCTTTATCGGCGGCAACGGCGGCACCAACAACGCAATCATGATCGTGCGCCTCAAGCCGATTTCGGAGCGCAAGATTTCGGCGCAAAAGGTCATTGAGCGTCTGCGCGAAACCCTGCCTAAAGTCCCGGGTGGGCGCCTGATGTTAATGGCGGATCAGGATTTGCAGTTTGGTGGCGGTCGCGAGCAAACCAGTTCGCAGTATTCGTACATCTTGCAAAGTGGCGACCTCAGTGAGCTGCGCACCTGGTACCCGAAAGTGGTTGAAGCCCTCAAGGCGCTGCCCGAACTGACTGCGATTGATGCCCGCGAAGGTCGCGGTGCGCAGCAAGTTACCCTGGTCGTCGACCGCGATCAGGCCAAGCGCCTCGGGGTGGACATGAACATGGTCACGGCCGTGCTCAATAACGCCTACAGCCAGCGTCAAATATCGACCATCTATGACAGCCTGAACCAATACCGGGTGGTCATGGAGGTCAATCCCAAATACGCCCGGGACCCGCAAACCCTGAATCAGGTGCAGGTCATCACGGCGGACGGGCAGCGCATTCCGCTGTCCACCATCGCTCATTATGAAAACAGCCTGCAAGACGACCGGGTGGAACACGAAGGGCAGTTTGCCTCTGAAACCATAGCCTTCGATCTGGCCAACGGCGTGTCGCTGGAACAGGGCACGGCGGCCATCGAGCGGGCCATTGCCAAACTCGGTTTACCCGAAGACGTGATTGCCAAAATGGCCGGCACCGGCGATGCCTTCGCCGCCACGCAGAAGAGTCAGCCCTTCATGATTCTCGGCGCGTTGGTGGCGGTGTATCTGGTGCTGGGGATTTTGTACGAAAGCTACATTCACCCGCTGACCATTCTGTCGACGTTGCCCTCGGCCGGGGTGGGTGCGCTGTTGAGCATCTACATCACCGGCGGGGAATTCAGCCTGATATCGCTGTTGGGGCTGTTCTTGTTGATCGGCGTGGTCAAGAAAAACGCCATCCTGATGATCGACCTGGCGTTACAACTGGAGCGCCATTCGGGCATGAACCCGCAGGAGTCGATCCGCAGTGCGTGCCTGCAACGCTTGCGGCCGATTTTGATGACCACGCTTGCCGCGTTGCTGGGCGCCTTGCCGCTGATGCTCAGCCATGCAGAAGGCGCTGAAATGCGGCAGCCGCTGGGCCTGACCATTATCGGCGGCCTGATTTTCAGCCAGATTTTGACCCTTTACACCACTCCGGTGGTTTACCTCTATCTCGACCGTGCACGCCGTCGCTTCAATCAATGGCGCGGCGTGCGCACTGATGCAGCCCTGGAAACTCCGCTATGACGTCTCGTTTGCTTACCCTCGCTCCGGCCCTGTCGCCACAACGTTGGGCGCTGGCCCGTGGCTCGCGCCTGCTGGGGCTGGTGTTGTCCGGGCTGTTGCTCAGTGCCTGTGCCATAGGCCCGGACTATCAGCGACCCGAAGCGGCCACACCCGTGACCTTTAAGGAAGCCGCGGGCTGGCGCCAGGCCAATCCCAGTGACGCATTGGAGAGGGGCGCTTGGTGGGAGTTATACGGCGATCCGCAGCTTAACGCGCTGGTGGAAACCCTGAACCGTTCCAACCAGAGCGTGGCGCAGTCCGAAGCGCAGTTCCGTCAGGCTCAAGCCCTGGTGCGCAGCGCGCGTGGTGCGTTCTTTCCCAGCGCCGACCTGAGTGTGGGCAAGACCCGTTCGAGCCAGGGAACCGGCAGTTCCAATTCCAGCCTGACCAGTTCCAGCAGCGGCATCCGCGACACCCTCAACGCGCAAGTCGGCGTGAGCTGGGAGGCTGACGTGTGGGGCAAACTGCGCCGCGGGCTGGAGGCCAACCAGGCCAGCGCCGAAGCCAGCCTGGCCGACCTGGCCGCCATGCGCCTGAGCCAACAGTCGGAACTGGTGCAGAACTACCTGCAATTGCGGGTAATCGACGAGCAAAAGCGTCTGCTTGAAGCCACGGTGCAGGCCTATGAGCGCTCACTGAAAATGAGCGAAAACCAATACCGGGCCGGGATCTCCGGGAAAGATGCGGTGGCGCAGGCGCAAACCCAGTTGCGCAATACCCAGGCCAACCTGATCGACCTGATCTGGCAACGGGCGCAGTTTGAAAACGCAATCGCTGTGCTGACCGGCCAACCGCCAGCCGGTTTCAAACTGGCTGAAATACAGAACGTGCCGGACTTGCCGCGCATTCCGCTGAGTCTGCCTTCGCAATTACTGGAGCGACGCCCTGACATCGCGTCGGCCGAGCGGGCGATCATCGCCGCCAACGCCAATATCGGAGTAGCCAAGGCTGCGTATTACCCGGATTTCAGCCTGAGCCTGCAAGGTGGGTACAGCAGCAGCACCTACGAAGACTGGATCAGCGTGCCCAACCGCTTCTGGTCGGTGGGGCCGAAAATTTCGTTGCCGTTATTCGATGGCGGCCAGCGATCCGCCGAGGTGGATCGCAATGAAGCGGTGTACGACCAGACGGTCGCCAAATACCGCCAGACCGTACTCGATGGTTTTCGCGAAGTGGAAAACTATCTGGTGCAACTAAAAGTGCTGGAGGACGAGGCGGTGGTGCAACGTCAGGCACTGGAGTCGGCCCGCGAGTCGTTGCGTTTGACCCGCAATCAGTACAAGGCCGGACTGATTGCCTATCTGGATGTGGTGGTGGTTCAGGCCACGGCCCTGAATGCGGAGCGCACCATGCTCACGCTGGAGCAGAATCGGTTGCTCGCCAGTGTGAAACTGATTGCCGCGCTGGGCGGTGGCTGGGACGGCAATACCGATCTGAGCGCCCGTGAAAAAGCTGACAGGCCGTAACGCCATTGGCTGCTAACGGTGAAACGTAAACCGGTCCTTGCCCGCGTTTTTTGATTCATACAGCGCCTTGTCGGCCTTGGCCAACGCCTGATTAAGGGTGTCCAGGTCCCCAACCCTGACCAGGCCGATGCTGACGGTCACAGGATGTGCTGCCGGGTCGTTACGCACCCGGCTGCACAGCGCCGCCATCAACATTTCGACATCATCACGCCGCACACCGGACAAGTACACCGCGAACTCTTCGCCGCCCAACCGCGCATATTCATAGCCCTGCATGACGGTCTTGATACTGGCGGCGGTGCGCTTGAGCACCTCATCGCCGATGTCATGCCCGTACAGGTCATTCACTTTTTTGAAATTGTCGATGTCGATCATCGCCAGATAATGATCCTGTTCGCGCGGCGTGTGGGTCAGTAATTCAGTGGCGCGGGTCATGAAGGAGCGTCGGTTGGGAATCTCGGTCAGGGTGTCGATGTAGGCCTGGGTCAGCAACAGTTTGGACATCGTGTAGTTGTAGAGTTTGATACGTCGCAGCTTGAAAAAACTGTAGATGGTCAGGCCGCTGAGAAACACGTAGTAGCTCAGGATCAACGTGCCGCGCAGGTCAAAGAACTCGACGTCGGTCATCCAAAAAGGGTTGAGTACGACCCAGGTCACGCCCACGACCGAGAAAAATCCCCAACGGCTAAGCGGCAACACCGCAGCGTTGTAGAGCAGGCTGGAGGTGGCGAGGATCAGCCAGATGGGCTGCGCGTCACTGGGCAAGCCAAACACGATCAGGCGGATGCCCGTGGTGATTACCAGCACATAAATCAGGTTAAGAACGTCGAAGTGACGGGCCTTGCGGATAAACCCGAGCACGATGGTCAAGACCACCATGGTGCCGAAAAAAAGCATAGAGAGCGCGGTAAAGCCCTGAAGCCCCTTAAAGCTGACGATCAGATCAAACAGCAGCCAGATGACAATGCTGGAGATGTAGGTAAGACGGCAAAAGGTGCGTAGTTTTTCAAAGTCGTGTTGAGCGAATTCAGCTTGCAAGGCGGGCGGCGCGGCGTGCTTTGAGATTTCATTTTCCAGGGTCTTGAGCATTGCAAGCCTTGATCACGGTCGTTGAAGGGAGCGTTCAGCGGTCGTGGGTCCGAGTCATCAAGGGGGCCAAGACAACGCCTCCCGGACCACGCACCGATAACCCTAGCAGGAGTTGGAGGGTTAGCCGTGCGGATCGTTCAGGGGCAGGCCAAAGAAAGGCGCGTGCTCAATCGACGTGCGCAAGCACCTCGCCCACGCTGCGACGGCGGGCATAGTGTTCACTGGTACGGATCAGGGTTTCGAGGTCTTGCGGGGTGACGTCGATAAACGCGTCCATCTCGGCCAATGCCTGTTGCAGGTCCTTGGCGGTAATGCCCGGATCACCGTCGACAGGAGGGGCGATCACGTTGGGCGCCGGTTCGGCAGTTTTTTTCGGGTAGCGCACCCGGGTCAGGTTGTTGTAGGCCAGCGCCGCCAGCAGCATGCACACGGCACTGAGCATGACCGGGGCCAGCAGCTCCCAGCCCAGGCGGGCGCTGTCCGGGTCGGCCAGTACCACCAGCAAGGCCAGCGCACCGGCGGGCGGATGCAGGCAGCGCAACAGGCACATCACCACCAGCGCGAGGCCGACTGCCAGGCAAGCGCTGGTCAGGTCGCGGCCCAAATAATGTGCAACGAGCAAGGACACAACTGTGGCGCACAGGTAGCCGCCGAGTATGGACCAGGGCTGTGCCAGGGCGCCGGAAGAGACGGCAAACAACAGGATGGCGGAGGCACCCAGCGGTCCGATCAGGTGCAGGGCGACCGGCAGGCCGAAGAAACGGCTGCACAGCCAAACACTGAACAGGGTACCCAGGGAGACGCCAATGGCGGCGCGGCTCCATTCGATGGGGCGGGTATTTGTAGCCGCAGGCAAAAGGCGGCTGATCCAGCGGATTGGCATGGTGGAGAACGTCCGGGAGAGTCAGGCAGCAGGTCAAAAAAGGGCTTGGCGGGGGACCCGGCAAGCCCTTGAACTGTTCCTTCATGGGGGAAGGGACCGGCGTAGTCTGACCTGCGCCGATACAATCCGCAAATTCATAATAATGAGGGTTGAGTGCAATAGTTTTGATGTTTGGTTTAGCTGGCCAGGCCCGGTCGTGTCTCTGCCAGTTTGCCAAGCACCCGGTCATGAACGTCATTGCTCAACAATTGATGTTCCAGAAATTCATGCAGGTCGACGCTGGGGCTCATTGAACCTTTGAGTACAAGCAAAGCATCGCGAAGTTTAACCAACCTGCTTAGTTCAGGTGTGTGCATCATTTCTCGCCTGTCGGCCAATGGCCGGACGATTTCACGGGGGGGCAGAGTGCATGGGCGGATTGCTCGGGCAGGTCACGGTCGTTGGCCAAAAAAACTTCACTCGTCATGTTGTACTCCATTTATCCAGGGACTTTGGGCGCGCTTCCTTGATGACAATTCAAGGGCCGCACACAGGTGTGCAATCCCTTGAAACAACAGGTCTGGGGTGGTGGGCTCAGCGAATCGGTTTAAGGGTGGGAACACATCGCGTGGCAGCAGCCAGCGGCAGATCTGGCAGCGATACAACGGGTGACACAAACGGCGTTTACACGGCCCGAGATCTTAGATCCAAAGGGGCGATTGTAAGGCCGCTTGCGAGGGACATGTTGTCAGGCAGTGAGTAGCTGACGATAAGATTTACGGAGAAAGTCGTAGGATCTTTCAAATATCGAAGAAAGGGTTTTCGGTTGCCCTTTACTGACGCTATTCGATCCAAGGTTGGACACCTGTTGATGCAAAAGCCTTACAACACTAGTCGACCGCCCTCAGCCCTATTGGGTTACAGGCTTTTGCATCGGGATCGCATTAATCATCAAACCCGACCTGCTCATGGATCTCGTCAACCTTCAGTTCAAGGCGATACGCCACTGCAATGAACAATGCCTGACACAAGCACAACGTCGCGCTGAGCGAACGGAACGCAAAGGAACTGCCTTCATTGACCAGCAACACACTGTTGGCGCGCTTGGCCAGCGGTGACAGGTTGCTGTCGGTGATGATCAGGGTCTTGGCCTGATGCAGCTGGGCAATGCGCAGGCAATGCTGGGTCTCTTTGCCATAGGGAGTGAAGCTGATGGCAATTACCAGGTCGTTGGCGCGCACGCTGCGCATTTGCTCGCGGTAACTGCCACCCAGGCCTGAGACCAGATGAATGCGCTTGTTGGTGTGTTGCAGGTTGTAGACCAGGTAGTCAGCGACTGCGAAGGAACGTCGTACGCCGACCACGTAAATATTGTCGGCATTAACGACAAGGTCCACGGCTTTGTCGAAGGCCAGATCATCCAGTTCCAGCCCCAGGCGTTCGATGCCGGACAGCGTGGCATTGATGCACTCGCGCGCCAGATCGCCGCCGCTGGCTTTCTGCGACTTGTTGGCAATCATGTTGCGAATGCGTTGCTGGTAATTCTGCACCGGGGTGGTTTTGTGGGTGTACGCCTCGCGGAACAGGGCCTGCATTTCGCTGAAACCACTGAACCCGAAGCGTTGGGAAAACCGCACGATGGCCGACGGGTGCACGTCGCACTCGCGGGCGATATCGCTGATGCGATCCACCATGATGCGGTCACTTTGCTGGCTCATGTAGCTGGCGATCCGCTTGAGCTGGCGCGGCAGGCTTTCGTATTCCTCGGTAATGAGTTGCAACAGGCGCTCGGCACTCACCGGCGGGCTGGTCAATGCGCGCTCTGGCGTTGGCTCGACGGATGCCGGCTGATCGGTGGATGACATAGAGGTGTCCTTATCAATGGCGCTGGGTGGTCACGGGGGCAGGTTTTTTAGCTGCGCAGTCTACAGGGTAGGTGCAAATAAAATCCTGACCAGCCGATCAATCCAGCGTGGGCTGAATCGATGCACGCGGGAAAATCATCGCGGCGCATGCAATATGGAACAAAAATTCTACATTAAAAAATTATGGAATAAATATTGTTTATTGCGCTGTGACGTTTTAGTCTTCATCCCACTTACAGCGCTTGGGCCCTGACGGGTGCCACGTGCAGGCTGATAAAAATAACAGGAGCCACCATGGGACAGACTCGTTTTGCCGCAGGCCGTGATTTGGATGTGATCTGCCTGGGCCGTTTGGGCGTCGACCTTTACTCGCAACAAGTCGGGGCGCGGCTGGAAGATGTCAGCAGCTTTGCCAAATACCTCGGCGGCTCTTCGGCCAACATTGCGTTCGGTACGGCACGGCTGGGCTTGCGTTCGGCCATGCTGAGCCGCGTCGGGGACGATCATATGGGGCGTTTCCTGCTGGAGTCGCTGGCCCGTGAAGGCTGTGACGTCAGCGGCATCACGGTTGACCCGCAGCGTCTGACGGCGCTGGTATTGCTGGGCCTGAAAGACCGCGAAACCTTTCCCCTGGTGTTCTACCGCGAAAACTGCGCCGACATGGCACTGCGCGCCGACGACATCGACCCGGCCTTTATTGCCTCAAGCAAAGCGCTGCTGATTACCGGGACCCATTTTTCTACCGAGGGCGTGTATCAGGCCAGCATTCAGGCCCTGGATTACGCCGCGCAGCACAACGTCAAACGGGTGCTGGACATCGACTATCGCCCGGTGTTGTGGGGGCTGGCCGGCAAGGCTGACGGGGAAACGCGCTTTGTCGCTGACGAGAAAGTCAGCGCCCACGTGCAATCGATCCTGCCGCGTTTCGACCTGATCGTCGGCACCGAAGAAGAATTTTTGATCGCGGGGGGCGGCACGGATTTGCTGGCGGCCTTGCGTAAGGTGCGTTCGCTGACCGACGCCACGTTGGTGGTCAAGCTGGGGCCGCAAGGTTGCACGGTGATTCATGGCCAGATCCCGGCCCGCCTGGAAGACGGCGCCATTTACCCCGGTGTGCGCGTTGAAGTCCTCAACGTACTCGGGGCAGGGGATGCCTTCATGTCGGGCTTTCTCAGTGGTTGGCTGGAAGACGCCAGTGACGAGCGTTGCTGCCAGTTAGCCAATGCCTGCGGAGGCCTGGTGGTGTCACGGCATGCTTGCGCGCCCGCCATGCCCACCCGGGCTGAACTCGACTACCTGTTTAACAGCCCGGTGCCCATCACCCGGCCGGATCAGGACACTGCGCTGCAACGTCTGCATCAAGTCAGCGTCCCTCGCAA
This sequence comes from Pseudomonas lundensis, assembly GCF_002269125.1. Classification (GTDB taxonomy): domain Bacteria; phylum Pseudomonadota; class Gammaproteobacteria; order Pseudomonadales; family Pseudomonadaceae; genus Aquipseudomonas; species Aquipseudomonas lundensis_A. The sequence continues at coordinate 63,749 of NZ_NQKI01000013.1, forward strand.
GCAATGGAAACAGCTGTTTGTGTTTGCCTTCGATCATCGCTGGCAACTGCTGGAAATAGCGCAGCAGTACGGCCGTGACCCGAACAGCATATGCGCCTTGAAGCAGCTGTTCATCCAGGCGGTCGAGCGTGTTGAAACCGATTTGCGGCGCCAGGGCATCGAAGCCGATGTGGGCCTGCTGGCCGATCAACGGTTTGGCCAGGACGCGTTGAATGCCGCCAGCGGCCGTGGCTGGTGGATTGCCCGTCCGGTGGAGGTGCAGGGTTCGCGACCGCTGGCTTTTGAACACGGGCGCTCCATTGGCAGCAACCTCATCGCCTGGCCGCACGAACAAATCATCAAATGCCTGGTGCAGTTCCATCCGGACGATGAGCCTTTGCTGCGGCTGGAACAGGAAGCGCAAATCAAGGGGTTGTATCAGGCTTCGCTGGCCAGCGGCCATGAGCTGCTGCTGGAAATCATCCCGCCCAAGGATCACCCTTCTACCCACCCGGATGTGCTCTACCGCGCCATCAAGCGCTTGTACAACCTGGGCATTTACCCGGCGTGGTGGAAAATCGAAGCCCAACCGGCCGAGGTCTGGCAGCAACTGGATGCTTTGATCCAAGCGCGTGATCCGTATTGCCGCGGTGTTGTGCTTCTGGGCCTGAACGCGCCTGCCAGTGCGCTGGCCGAAGGCTTTCGCCAGGCATCCCGGAGCACCACGTGCCGTGGTTTCGCGGTGGGGCGCACGATTTTCCAGGAACCGGGCCGCGCATGGCTGGCCGGTGAAATCGACGACGCGACGCTGATCGAGCAGGTACAGGGCACTTTTGTGCAACTGATCGACGCGTGGCGAACGGCCCGCAGCTGATCCGGCCGCGACGCCCCGCAAACCTTCCAAAACAATAATAGGTGCAGCCATGCCCGCTATCCGTATTGGCATCAACCCGATTTCATGGAGCAACGATGACCTGCCCTCGCTGGGCGGTGAGACACCCCTCAGCACCGCGCTGAGTGAAGGCAAGCAGATCGGCTATGAAGGGTTTGAACTCAACGGCAAGTTCCCCAAGAGTGCTCAGGGCGTCGCTGATGTCCTGCGCCCTTACGACCTGGCCCTGGTGTCGGGCTGGTACTCCAGCCGTCTGGCACAACGTTCGGCCGCCGAAGAAATCGACGCCATTGCCAGCCACGTGCAGCTGTTGGCGCAAAACGGCGCCAAGGTGCTGGTGTACGGCGAAGTGGCCGACTCGATTCAGGGCCAGCGCATTCCCTTGGTTGAACGCCCGCGTTTTTATACCGAACGGGCCTGGCAGGACTATGCCGACAAGCTCAATGAACTGGCGCGCTACACCCTGTCGCACGGCATCCGCCTGGCGTATCACCATCATATGGGCGCTTACGTCGAGTCCCCTGCGGACATCGATACCCTGATGCGCCTGACCGGGCCTGAAGTCGGCCTGCTGTTCGACGCCGGCCACTGCTACATGGGCGGCGGTGAGCCGGTCGAGGTGTTGCGCACGCACATTGACCGTGTCTGCCACGTGCATTTCAAGGACGTGCGCAAGCCTGTGGTGCAACTGGCGCGCAACAACCTGTGGAGCTTCCCCGATTGCATCATCAACGGCACGTTCACGGTGCCGGGGGACGGCGACATTGATTTTGGCGAGTTGTTGGACGTCCTGCTGGCCGCCGACTACCACGGCTGGCTGGTGGTAGAAGCCGAACAGGACCCGGCCGTGGCGCCCAGTTTTGCCTACGCGCAAAAAGGGTTTCAAACCTTGCGCGCGCTGCTGGACGAGAGGGTGCTGGCATGAATTTACTGATTAAACGCCAGAAAACGGGCCAGCCCCTGGTGCAGCTGCCCTCCGGTGCGCTGGAGTATGTGGGGTTCAGTGCTTATCGGCTGCACGCGGGCGAGACCTTGCCGGTGACGGCCGGGCAGCAAGAGCTGTGCCTGGTGTTGCTCAGCGGGCGGGCGAACGTTTCCGGTGAAGCGCCCGGGCAGGGCGTGTTTCAGTGGGAGGGTATTGGCGATCGTGAGTCGGTGTTTGAGGACAAATCGCCCTTTGCTGTTTATCTACCACCCGGCAGTCAGGCGCAGGTGCACGCGCTTAACGAGGTCCATATCGCCGTCTGCGCCGCCCCCGGTGCCAGCACGGCCGGGCTTGGGCCTCGGCTGATTACCCCGCAGAGCATGAAACGCAGTGTGCGCGGCAAGGGCGCCAATACCCGCTATGTGTGCGACATCCTGCCCGACACCGAGCCTGCCCATTCGCTGCTGGTGGTGGAGGTGCGCACGCCGTCCGGACACTCCTCCAGCTACCCGCCGCACAAGCACGACACCGACGACTTGCCGCACCAGAGCTTTCTCGAAGAAACCTATTACCACCAGATCAATCCACCGCAGGGCTTTGTGTTTCAACGGGTCTACACCGATGACCGCAGCCTCGATCAGGCAATGGCCGTAGAGAACAGCGACCTGGTGGTGGTGCCCAAGGGCTATCACCCGGTCAGCGTGCCTTATGGCTATGAGTCGTATTACTTGAACGTGATGGCAGGGCCCAAGCGGGTCTGGCAATTCCACAATGACCCGCAACACAGCTGGCTGATGGACCTTTAACTTTTAGGAGAACACTACGCATGAGCACGACCCCGGTGATTGGCCACTACCTTGACGGCCACGTTCAGGATGCTGGCAGCGAACGCTTCAGTGATGTCTTCAACCCGGCGACGGGCAGCGTGCAGGCGCGTGTGGCCCTTGCCACCCAGCGCACCGTCGATGACGCTGTCGCGTCCGCCCTCAAGGCGTTCCCGGCGTGGTCGGAACAGTCATCACTGCGCCGCGCCCGGGTGATGTTCAAGTTCAAGCAACTGCTGGACGAGCATCACGACGAACTGGCGCAAATCATCTGCCGTGAACACGGCAAAGTCTTCTCCGACGCCAAGGGTGAAGTCACCCGCGGGATCGAAATCGTCGAGTACGCCTGTGGCGCGCCGACACTGCTCAAAACCGATTTCAGCGACAACATCGGCGGCGGTATCGACAACTGGAACCTGCGCCAGCCACTGGGCGTCTGTGCAGGTGTAACGCCGTTCAACTTCCCGGTGATGGTGCCGTTGTGGATGATTCCGCTGGCATTGGTGACCGGCAACTGTTTTATCCTCAAGCCCTCGGAGCGCGACCCGTCCGCCAGTCTGTTGATGGCACGTCTGCTGACCGAAGCCGGCCTGCCGGACGGCGTGTTCAACGTTGTGCAAGGGGACAAAGCCGCAGTCGATGCACTGTTGCAACACCCGGACGTTGAAGCCATTTCTTTTGTCGGCTCAACCCCCATTGCCGAGTACATCTATCAGCAAGGGACAGCGCGCGGCAAGCGGGTTCAAGCGCTGGGCGGGGCCAAAAACCACATGATCGTGATGCCCGATGCCGACCTCGATCAAGCGGCAGACGCATTAATGGGAGCTGCCTATGGCTCGGCCGGGGAGCGCTGCATGGCGATCTCGATTGCCGTCGCAGTCGGTGATGTGGCCGATCAGTTGATCGAGAAACTGTTGCCGCGCATCGACCGGCTCAAAGTCGGCAACGGCCTTCAGCCCGACAGCGAAATGGGCCCGCTGGTGACGGCGGAGCACCGGGCCAAGGTGATCGGCTTTATCGATCAGGGCGTGGCCCAAGGCGCACAGCTCATCGTCGATGGTCGTGAGCTCAAGGTGCCGGGTGCCGAGCAGGGCTTTTTCGTCGGCGCCACGCTGTTCGACCAGGTGACGCCCGACATGAGCATTTATCAGCAGGAAATTTTCGGCCCGGTGCTCGGCATCGTTCGCGTACCGGACTTCGCGAGTGCGGTGGCGTTGATCAATGCTCATGAGTTTGGCAACGGTGTGTCCTGCTTTACCAGCGATGGCGGCGTGGCGCGGGCGTTTGCACGCACGATCAAGGTCGGCATGGTGGGGATTAACGTGCCCATTCCGGTGCCCATGGCCTGGCACTCGTTCGGCGGCTGGAAGCGCTCGCTGTTTGGCGATCATCATGCGTATGGCGAAGAAGGCATTCGTTTCTACAGCCGTTACAAAAGCGTGATGCAACGCTGGCCTGACAGCATCGCCAAAGGCCCTGAATTCAGCATGCCAACGGCCAAATAATCATCGCTCACAACGCTGCGCAACCGGACCGCCGGTTGCCGCAGCTGCTGTGCAATTTCAAGGGTGCAGACATGACGACAACACGACTGACCATGGCCCAGGCGCTGGTCAAGTTTCTCGATAACCAGTACGTCGAAGTGGACGGGGTCGAGAGCAAATTTGTGGCCGGGGTGTTTACGATTTTTGGCCACGGCAACGTGCTGGGCCTCGGGCAGGCGCTGGAACAAGACAGCGGCAGCCTGGTGGTGCATCAAGGCCGTAACGAACAGGGCATGGCCCACGCGGCCATCGGGTTTGCCAAGCAACACCTGCGGCGCAAAATCTACGCCTGCACCGCGTCGGTCGGCCCCGGCGCGGCCAACATGCTGACGGCCGCCGCCACGGCCACTGCCAACCGTATCCCGCTGTTGCTGTTGCCGGGGGATGTGTACGCCAGTCGCCAGCCCGACCCGGTTTTACAACAGATCGAGCAGTTCCATGACTTGAGCATCAGCACCAACGATGCCTTTAAAGCCGTGAGCAAATACTGGGACCGCATCAACCGCCCGGAACAGTTGATGAGCGCCGCTCTCCATGCGATGCGTGTGCTGACCGATCCCGCCGAGACGGGTGCCGTGACCCTGGCCCTGCCGCAGGACGTTCAGGCTGAAGCCTACGATTACCCGGATTACTTTCTGCAAAAACGCGTGCACCGTATTGATCGACGCGTGCCGACGGTAGCGATGCTGGCCGATGCGCAGGCGATTGTGCAGCGCAAGCGCACGCCGCTGATCATCTGTGGCGGCGGCGTTAAATACGCAGGCGCCAATGCCGCGTTGCAGGCGTTTGCCGAACGCTTCGGGATTCCGTTCGCAGAAACGCAGGCTGGTAAAAGTGCCATCGTGTCAGCGCACCCGCTGAACATGGGCGGTATCGGTGAAACCGGGTGCTTGGCGGCCAACCTACTGGCGCCGCAGGCGGACCTGATTATCGGCATCGGCACCCGCTATACCGATTTCACCACGTCGTCCAAATCGTTGTTCAAGCACCCGGAAGTCGAATTTCTGAACCTCAACGTCAGCCCCTGTGACGCGCTCAAGCTTGATGGCGTGCAACTGGTTGCCGATGCCCTGGCGGGGCTGCAAGGGCTGAGTGAATGCTTGGCGGCCAGCGGCTACCACGCGCAATGGGGTGACGCACCGCATCAGGCCAGGGCACAACTGGAGGCTGAAGTGGACCGTGTATTTCAGGTCGACTACCAACAGCCGGACTTCACGCCCGAAATCAGTGACCACATGGACCCCGCCGTGCTGCGTGAGTTTATCGAGCTGACCGGTTCGTGCCTGACCCAAAGCCAGGTGTTGGGCGTACTCAATCACAGCCTCGACGACAGCGCTGTGATCGTCGCGGCCGCAGGCAGCCTGCCCGGGGATCTACAACGGGCCTGGCGCAGCAAGGGCGTGAACACTTACCACGTGGAGTACGGCTACTCGTGCATGGGCTATGAAGTCAACGCCGCATTGGGGGTCAAGCTGGCCGAGCCTGCGCGCGAGGTCTATGCGTTGGTGGGTGATGGTTCCTACATGATGCTGCACTCCGAGTTAGCCACTTCGATTCAGGAGCGCCAGAAAATCAACGTGGTGCTGCTCGACAACATGGCATTCGGCTGCATCAACAACTTGCAGATGGGCAACGGCATGGACAGCTTCGGCACTGAGTTCCGTTTCCGTAACCCTGAGACCGGCAAGCTGGACGGCGGCCTGGTACCGGTGGACTTTGCCATGAGTGCAGCGGCTTACGGCTGCAAAACCTATAAAGTCAGCACCCTTGAGCAACTTCATGCGGCGCTGGCCGATGCCCGGCAGCAGACGGTGTCCACCCTCATTGATATCAAAGTGCTTCCCAAAACCATGATCCACGGCTACCTGTCGTGGTGGCGTGTGGGCGTGGCGCAAGTGTCCACCAGCGCACGCACGGCCGAAGCCGCGAAGCACCTAAACCGTCAGCTCGCCCACGTGCGGCAGTACTGATTGCAACGCTCTCTTATAAATCCAACAGGAGTCTGCACATGTCGTTGAACACTCAAGCCTTGAAGTTGGGCGTAATCGGGACCGGCGCGATTGGCCGTGATCATATTCGTCGTTGCAGCCAGACCTTGCTCGGCAGTCAGGTGGTGGCGGTCACGGACATCAACCTGCAACAGGCGGCGCAGGTGGTTGCCGAGCTGGGCATAAGCGCCGAGGTGTACCCGGACGCGCACGCGCTGATTCAGGCGGCTGAGGTCCAGGCCGTGCTGGTCACGTCTTGGGGGCCGAGCCATGAAGAATATGTGCTGGCGGCTATCCAGGCCGGCAAACCGGTGTTTTGCGAAAAGCCGCTGGCAGTAACGGCGGCCGGTTGTCGCAACATCGTCGACGCGGAAATCGCCCATGGCACACGGTTGGTGCAAGTCGGTTTCATGCGCCCGTACGACGCGGGTTATCAGGCGCTCAAGGCCGTCATCGACAGCGGCCAGATCGGCGAGCCGCTGATGCTCCATTGTGCTCACCGCAACCCGCGAGTGGGTGAGAACTACAAAACTGACATGGCCATCACGGATACTTTGATCCATGAGCTGGACGTGTTGCGCTGGTTGCTCGACGACGATTATGTGTCGGTACAAGTGGTCTTCCCGCGCAAAACCAGCAAAGCGTTGGCGCACCTGCGGGACCCGCAAGTGGTGCTACTGGAAACCGCCAAAGGCACGCGCATCGATGTGGAAGTATTCGTGAACTGCCAATACGGCTATGACATTCAATGCGAAGTGGTGGGTGAAACCGGTATTGCCAAACTCCCGGAGCCGTCGCAAGTGCAGCTGCGCAGTGAGGCCAAACTGTCGAATGCGATTCTGATGGATTGGAAAGATCGCTTCATCGCGGCCTATGACGTCGAGCTGCAAGCCTTTATTGACGGCGTGCGTGCCGGGCACGTTGGTGGCCCTTCGGCATGGGACGGTTTTGCCGCCGCCGTGGCAGCCGATGCCTGCATCGAAGCGCAGCAGAGCGGGGCAATCGTAAAGGTTGAACTGCCGCAACGTCCGCGCTTTTACGGCTGACGCCTCTTTATTGTCCCCCCCTGCGTAGTCGCTGCCGAGTAGCGTGAGGCTGCTAGCTTTCCCTCATCCTTGCGCTGCTCAAATCCGATCACAGATCTATCAAGGAGTATTGCCATGCGCATTGGACTGGTCGGATTTGGCCAGGGTGGCCGCTTTTTTCATGCGCCGTTGATCGCCAGTCTGCCCGGCGTGACCTTCGCGGGTGTGGTCACGCGCTCAGCAGAGCGCCGTCAATTACTGGCCAACGATTACCCCGCAGTCAGGCCCTTTGACAGCCTGGCGCAACTGGCAGAGGCCGGGGTTGACCTGTTGGTGATCAGCACGTCGCTGCACGGGCGAGCCGAGGTGGTGATGCAAGCCATCGAGCTGGGCATTGCGGTCGTGAGTGACAAACCATTCGCTGCCGACACTGTGCAAGGGCAACAGCTGATGGACGCTGCAGAGCGTCAAAACGTGTTGCTGAGTGTGTATCAAAACCGGCGCTGGGATTCGGACTTTCTGACCGTGCGCAAGCTGATTGATGCCGGGGCATTGGGGACGGTCACGCGCCTGGAGTCATTCATCGAGCGGTATGCGCCTGCGTCGGCAGGCACTACCAGCGGCGGCGGTGTGCTGCGCGATTTGGGCAGTCATCTCGTGGATCAAGCGCTGCAACTGTTTGGCCCGGTGAGGTCGGTGTACGCCGAGATGGCGAGCAGCCCTCAAGCCCCGGACGTTGACCACAGCTTCTTTATGGCATTGACCCATCGCAATGGCGTGGTTTCCCACCTCGGCGCCAGCGTCCTGCAAAACAGCCCGCGCCCGCGTTTTCGGGTGAGCGGTACTTCGGGTTGTTACAGCGTTGAAGGACTGGACGGGCAAGAAGCGGCGTTGCTCGCAGGTCGCACCCCCAAAAGCGAAGGGGATCACTGGGGGGCTGAAGAACATCGACGCTGGGGGTGGTTTGAACAGGGCGAGGAGCGGGAAAGGGTGCCGTCCGAGCATGGGGGCTGGGATCAGTTCTATCGGCAAATGATCGCGGCCGTACAAGGGCAAGGGCCTGTACCGGTGTTACCGCTGGAAGCCGTGCAAGCGTTGCAGGTGCTGGATGCTGCGCGACGCGGTGCGCAGCTGGGCGAAGTTGTGACGTTGGCTGAGGGTTAAAATAGAAAATAGAACGCTATAAATTCTAAAATCAGTTGATGTAGAAATTATTTTCCAATAGAGTCAATTTCAGCTTAGCGCCACCAAGTACCGCATCTATAAAATCAACAAGAATGTGGAGACTGCCCCAAATGAAACCCAGCTTACGTATCGCATCCCTTGCCCTCTCGATCCTCTTCGCCAGCGGCGCGGCCCTGGCCGATGTCAACATTGGCGTGAGCATGTCGCAGTTCGATGACACTTACCTGACGTACCTGCGCGAGTCGATGAACGACAAAGCCAAAACCTACCCCGAAGGGGTCAAGTTGCAGTTTGAAGACGCCCGTGCAGACGTGGTCAAGCAACTGAGTCAGGTCGAAAACTTTATCAGCCAAAAGGTCGACGCGATCATCGTCAACCCGGTGGACACGGCGACTACCAACCGTATTACCAACGCCGCCGTCGCGGCAGGGATCCCGCTGGTGTACGTCAACCGCCGTCCCGACAACCCCGACCTGCCGCAGGGCGTAGCCACAGTGGCTTCCGATGACCTTGAAGCCGGGCGCATGCAGATGCAGTACCTGGCCGAGAAGATGGGCGGCAAGGGCAATATTGTGATTCTGCTCGGCGATCTGGCCAACAACTCCACCACTAACCGCACCAAGGGTGTGAAAGAGGTACTGACCAAGTACCCCGATATCAAAATCGCTCAGGAGCAGACCGGCGCCTGGTTACGGGACAAAGCCATGACCCTGACCAATGACTGGATCACCCAGGGCCAGGCGTTCGATGCCGTAGTCTCCAACAATGACGAAATGGCCATCGGTGCCGCGATGGCGCTCAAGCAGGCAGGCGTTGCGCAAGGCAAGGTCTTGATTGCGGGCGTCGACGGTACTGAAGACGGTGTGCGGGCGGTCGAGAAGGGCAATTTAACCCTCTCGGTATTCCAGGACGCCACCGGGCAGGCCAACGGCTCAGTCGAGACGGCGCTGAAAATGATCAAAAAGGAGCCCTACGAGCAAGCGGTCTGGGTGCCGTTCCAACGGATCACCCTAGACAACGTCAACCAGTATAAAAAGTAGTCGTCAACTCAACCCCACAACAACAATAAGCGGTGAGGCTCAGGCCTCGCCCGCTGTCCCGGCACAGACCGGGGCGCCTGAGGAGTACTGGCTATGCTCGCGTCAGCGACTGTTTCAAGGACCCCGCCCGTGGCGTCTGCCCCTGACGCCACCGCGCAGGATGCGCCCTACCTGTTGGAAGTGGTGAGTGTCAGCAAGGGCTTCCCTGGTGTGATTGCCCTGGATGACGTGCAGCTGCGCGTGCGCCCCGGCTCAGTGTTGGCGCTGATGGGCGAGAACGGCGCCGGCAAGTCCACCCTAATGAAAATCATCGCCGGTATCTACCAGCCCGACGCAGGGGAGTTGCGCTTGCGTGGCCAACCCGTCTCCTTCAATGGGCCGCTGGCGGCCTTGCAGGCCGGGATTGCCATGATTCATCAGGAGCTCAACCTGATGCCGCACATGAGCATCGCTGAAAACATCTGGATCGGCCGCGAACAGCTGAACAGTCTGCGCATGATCGATCACCGCCAAATGTACCGTTGCACTGCGCAACTGCTGGAGCGCTTGCGCATTAACCTTGATCCGCAGGAGCTGGTCGGCCACCTGAGCATTGCCGAGCGCCAGATGGTTGAAATCGCCAAGGCGGTGTCCTATGACTCGGACATTCTGATCATGGATGAACCGACCTCGGCCATTACCGATAAAGAAGTCGACCACCTGTTTTCGATCATTGCCGACCTCAAGGCGCAGGGCAAAGGCATCATTTACATCACCCACAAAATGAACGAAGTGTTCGCCATCGCCGATGAAGTGGCGGTGTTCCGTGACGGCGCCTACATCGGCCTGCAACGTGCCGACAGCATGGACAGCGACAGCCTGATTTCAATGATGGTAGGCCGCGAGCTGACGCAATTGTTCCCGGTGCGGGAAAACCCGCTGGGGGAGTTGCTGTTGTCAGTGCGTGACTTGCGTCTGGACGGGGTGTTTGACGGTGTGTCGTTCGATCTGCATGCCGGGGAGATCCTGGGGATCGCCGGGCTGATGGGCTCGGGCCGCACCAACATCGCCGAAACCCTGTTTGGTATCACCCCGAGTGATGGCGGTGAGGTTCAGCTTGACGGTCAGGCACTGCGCATCACCAGCCCCAACCTGGCGATTGAAAAGGGCTTCGCGCTGTTGACCGAAGACCGTAAGTTGACGGGCCTGTTTCCTTGCCTTTCCGTGTTGGAAAACATGGAAATGGCGATCCTGCCGCATTACGCCGGCAACGGTTTCATCCAGCAAAAAGCTCTGCGCGCGTTGTGCGAGGACATGTGCAAGAAGCTGCGGGTCAAAACCCCGTCGCTTGAGCAGTGCATCGACACCCTGTCCGGAGGCAACCAGCAAAAAGCCTTGCTGGCGCGCTGGTTGATGACCAACCCGCGGCTGTTGATTCTGGATGAACCGACCCGTGGCATTGACGTAGGCGCCAAGGTCGAGATTTACCGGCTGATTTCATTGCTCGCCAGTGAAGGCATGGCTGTGATCATGATTTCTTCGGAGCTGCCTGAAGTGCTGGGCATGAGTGACCGGGTCATGGTCATGCATGAAGGTGAGCAAATGGGCACGCTGGATCGGGCCGACGCCACTCAAGAGCGTGTCATGCAACTGGCCTCCGGCATCACGGCGATTCATTAACCGTTTCAGCACGCCGGCCGCGTCTGGGCCGGTCGTACCGCAGAGTGAGAGGGCACATGTCCATGAACGCAATAACTGATAACAAACCTGCCATGGCACCCAGTAAATCCCGTCGCCGCTTTCCGACTGAACTGAGCATCTTCCTGGTGCTGATCGGCATCGGTCTGGTATTCGAATTGTTCGGCTGGATCGTGCGTGACCAGAGCTTTTTGATGAACTCCCAGCGCCTGGTGCTGATGATCCTGCAAGTGTCAGTGATTGGTTTGCTGGCGATTGGCGTGACCCAAGTCATCATCACGACCGGGATTGACCTGTCTTCGGGGTCGGTGCTGGCCTTGTCGGCCATGGTGGCCGCAAGTCTGGCGCAAACCTCGGACTTCAGCCGGGCCGTGTTTCCTTCGCTGACCGACTTGCCTGTGTGGATCCCGGTGGTCGCCGGGCTCGGGGTCGGGCTGCTGGCCGGTGCCATTAACGGCAGCATCATCGCCATTACCGGCATACCGCCCTTTATCGCAACCTTGGGCATGATGGTGTCCGCCCGCGGTCTGGCGCGCTATTACACCGAAGGCCAACCGGTCAGCATGCTGTCTGATTCCTACACGGCCATCGGCCATGGCGCGATGCCGGTGATCATCTTTCTGGTGGTGGCGCTGATCTTCCACATTGCCCTGCGTTACACCAAATACGGCAAATACACCTATGCCATCGGCGGCAACATGCAGGCGGCGCGCACCTCGGGTATCAACGTCAAGCGTCACTTGATCATCGTCTACAGCATTGCCGGGTTGCTGGCGGGGTTGGCGGGCGTGGTCGCCTCGGCACGCGCGGCCACGGGCCAGGCGGGCATGGGCATGTCCTATGAGCTGGACGCCATTGCGGCGGCCGTGATTGGCGGCACCAGTCTGGCAGGCGGGGTAGGGCGAATTACCGGCACCGTGATTGGCGCGCTGATCTTGGGCGTCATGGCCAGCGGCTTCACCTTTGTGGGGGTCGATGCCTATATTCAGGACATCATCAAGGGCTTAATCATCGTCGTGGCGGTGGTGATCGACCAGTACCGCAACAAGCGCAAACTTAAGCGCTGACAGGGCTGTGTAGCGTCCCCGGCAATCGCCGTCTCTTAAACCTGACCCTCGTTGGCGATAACGCACGCGAGGGTCAGGTTTTTGTGCTTTAAAAGGGGGCGATTTCAGTGAGTGCATTGAATTTCTTGCCGTCAATGCACTCCATTAGCCTCTGCGTGACATGTTTTTCGTCTTTTTCCAGGTTTTGCTGGACAAATTGCTGTCATTTCAGTTGCTGAGTCGATAACTCGGCCGTAGACTGCCGCCCCTCGTAAATTGAGTGCCGGGTGGCGCTTGAAATAGATAGCACCTAACTGGTTGGGATGAAGATCGGTCAGGACGCTCCCTAATTCGCCTTAATGCACGTATTTTTTATAGAGAAATCAATGACAAAGGATAAGTTGCTGGCCATGCCGGCGGATGACTACATGAATGCCGAGCAACATGCTTTTTTCACTGAGCTGTTGCAAAACATGAAGGTCGAAACCCACGAGCGGATTGAGCAGAATCGCATCGCGATCGAGAGCCTGGACACCCCGGCCGACCCTGCAGACGCCGCTTCGGTTGAAGAAGAGCGTACCTGGCTGGTCAACGCGATTGACCGTGACCAGCGCATGCTGCCTCAGCTGGAACAAGCGCTGGAGCGCATCAAGGACGACAGCTTTGGCTGGTGTGACGACAGCGGTGACGCCATTGGCCTCAAACGCCTGTTGATCAGCCCGACCACCAAGTACTGCATCGAAGCTCAAGAGCGTCACGAGCAAATCGACAAGCATCAGCGTCAGGCCTGAGCCTGACCTCGCCGGGCCGCGCCAAGCGGCCCCGGTAGCGCTATTGGCCAAGCAGCCGTCCTGGCTGGCACTCGGCATTTTCTTGTGACACCTGCGTACACATCCGTCCAACATTGAGCTGGCTGGCGCATTTTTGCACCCTTATATTGGCTCGCGCAGTGTGCACGAGGACCACTTACTAGAGGGGCACAGGTGTGATGAGTCATTCCAGCAACACAGGAAGGGTGTTGCGGGTCGGTGTCTTTTTTGATGGAACGGCCAATAACCAGTACAACAGCGAGTTGGGGCAGGCGCGTCGGGCACAAGGCCTGACGGTAGACCCCACTAGCAGCTATGCCAGCGTCCCCACCAATATTGCCCTTCTTTACCGGCACTACCCCGTGCAGTCGGCCTTTGAGGCTGATGGCATCAGGATGACGTCGCTCTATATCAGCGGTATCGGGACCACCACCGGCAAGGCGGATACACGCTTTCCGGCGCAGACCTACGGCCGTGGAAGTACCGGTGTAGTGGGCAAGGCGAAAGAGGCGCACGCACGGCTGTTGCAGTGCCTGATGGAGGCTGTTGAGGTATTGCCGCCTCGTGCCTTGCAGCGTGTGCAGCTGGATCTGTTCGGCTTCAGCCGGGGGGCGGCGGCAGCGCGGCATTTTGCCAATGAGGTGAATGCCACCCGATTCGATACGCTGTTCGAACTGGCCCCGGGATTCACCTGCGAGATTAATTTCATCGGGCTATTTGACACAGTGGCGGCCATGGGCGGTCTGGTAGACGTGGGCAATATCAGTGATGACGTGAACCCCGGGCTCAATCTGTATCTGGGCCCGGACAGTGCTCGCCACGTGGTGCAGCTCAGTGCGCGGGATGAGGTGCGGCGCAATTTTGCTCTCAGTCGAATTGCCCCGCAGTGGCCGATGGACGTCGCCGTTCCGGGCGTACATGCGGACGTCGGTGGAGGCTATCCCCTGGAGATGCTGGAAGACGTCTTACTCACGCGGTGGAAAACCAACCTGGTGAGCCCGGGCACTTCGCCAATGCTCACCCAGGCCTGGAAGGCCACTGCAGCTGAGTTGCCGTTGTGGCAGGCGCGGGATTTACTGGACGATACGGACCCTCAGGCCCTGCTGGAAATTCGCACAGCCTCGCATCAGCTAGGCACCCGCAAAGATCCGCTCCAGCGCGTGCAGGCAGCGATTTATATGCGACGGCGTGTGTATGGGCATCTGTCACGGGTGTATTTACGGGTCATGCACACGTTGGCCCGTGAGCAAGGGGTGCCTTTCAAGGCACTGTCAGACACGTCCGATACGCGATTGCCTGAAGCGTTGCTGCCCATTGCAGACAAGCTTCTGATGCACGTAATGACCGGGCGCATAGCGTTGAGCCATGAAGACGAGCGGTTGCTTCGCCAGCGCTACATTCACCAGTCTGCGAACTGGAATGCAGCAATTGGTGACGGGATTGGCGCAGTCGATCAAGCATTTTTCAACCTGCCTCAAGACGGCGGGCGTCTGGTTTACGATCAACACGATCCACTTTTAGCCTGAGCGTGTGACGGTATTGTTACCGCTCATGCAATTCAGCTATGCGTGGCATAGCTTTTTCCTGCGGCATTTAGTCACTAAGATGGCCGACATCGTTAGGAGACTAACTAATCAGGTGGAGTAGCCATCATGCGTAATCAAGTCGATATCGCCGTAATGATTGGGAGCGGGGTGCCCAAGGGCATGCGCGACGCCGGACAGAAAGCCTGCTGGGTGGTGTTGGTTAATGGAGAGCAACGCGGGACCGCGTTTTCAACGCGCGCTGAAGCCGAAGAGTGTCAGTCAGCCTGGTTGGCGCAGTTAAGCGCCAACCCTGTGGGAATACGCCTTCAGGCGTGAACCGATTCGTGCAGGCGTACATTCAGTTCGTCGACCGCTAGCGCCCACGGACCGTCTTCATCCAGCTTCTCTTTCAGAAAACTCGCTTGCGCCGTTGACCAGAAGGGCGCCTCGACCAGCTTCACGTCTTCAGCCAAAAAATGGTCTGCAACGAATTGCTCGATGGAAGCTCTATCTGCATCCAGGCCGAGCTGGTTGAACAGGTTTTCCAGCGTGATGGGTGTCTCGTCCATGTTCATCTCCTGAGGCAACTAAGTGAGTACACGGTATCTGAGGCCGTTGAACCCTGAGAGTTCGACCCGATGTGCGTGTAGCACTGTAGACCATGGCTTCAAATGGCGAGATTAACGCTGCCGATCAATGCTTTTTCGGCTTCGAAGAGTGAGCTGAGTGCAACAGAGGCCGCACTGTTGAGCGAGACTACCTGGCTTTTCGCCTTCATGATGGCGGCCATGCGTGCCTCATCATTGCGATAGCGCCCGGCTTTGACAGCGGCCATCCGCGCATTGGCCTGGCGCAGTTGCTGCTGAAGCTGTTCAAGGCGTTTCTTCAGCAGTTTGATGCGCTTTTGCAAGGCTTCTATCGGGCTGTCGCCGGACGAATCCGGGCGTTGTGTATCAGCACGCAGCATGTGCTGCACCAGACTGGGCGCTGCGGCAGGTGCCACGGAGTCTTCCGTCAGAACCGCACGATAGTCAGCAAGGCGAGGGGCTGAATTCAAGTTAATCATCAGTGATGCCCTTAAACACTACTCACCCAGGCTATCGGCCTGCTGCTGCGCTTCTTGAGCGAAAGGGCGGGGCTCAGGCGTTCAAGGCGCCCGCATCCACGGCTTCCTTCAGGGCTTTTGCAGCTTCTTTGCCTGCGACTTCAGCAACATCGGCAGTTTTGAACCAGCGGTCTTTCTCGACCTGGTGGTAGGTGATGGTCTTGAGAGGGGGTTTGGCACGCATCACAATCACTGCCTGAAACTCGCCATCAACTTCTCTGGCTTCACCGCGGATAAAAAATTCGCCAATATCAAATTCCGTCACGTGTCACTTTCCCTTGGAGGTAATGGAGCCAGGTCGACCCGGCGGCATGGGCCGGGTCGATTGTTGCGCGAGTATGGCAGTTGTTGACAGGCAGTGGCGCAGTTAAGTCATTGAACTGACGAAAGCGATGTTTTCAAAGAGGGGCTGAACCCGGTAAACCGGGCTGTGTTCTTTCAAGCTGGCTTGCCAGTGCGCAGGCTTCGTGGTGAGAGCAACGAAAGCCCCTGATCTGGCCGGTATGGGCTTCTCGCACATGAAAAAAGCCGTGACTGATCGGTATCACTTGATAGTGGTGGGATTGTGTATACCCAAAATCGGTGTGGAGCCGGTAGAATGGCCCACCGTCAACGGGGTCGCCTGTGCGATGAGCGTCATTGACGGGTGAGGCACGAAAATCTGATCTGTCCATGGAACGACTTCCTTTGTTTAAATTGTCATAGCAACAGGTTTTTCGTATCGAGGCTGGGACGCACTGAAACGTCGGCCTTCGGCGTTCGTCTATTTGTAAGGTTTTTTTTTAAAACGCTGCGTCAGACATTACGTCTTTAAAAGCAGGTTTCTCCCCTAACTGCGCTAGTCCGTTTCGTCGTTTAAATCTGCGGCTACGTACTACAAACGCCCGTACATATTGCGCGTGGCGTCGGGGCGGGAATCCTTCACTCTGATGGCTTGCAGTCACTTCTGAACCCGTGGTCCAGGAGGTTTTGCTGAACGCAGATTTCAAAATCGGCAAGTTAAGGCTTGCTATTCGCTGCCTGTCTTTTTTGGCAGTACAACTTCATATTTCGAGGGTTTTTCGTTGGCAGTCAGCAATCTAGAGATGCATGCGTTGTTTGTGTTGGGTGACCTGCGAGCGCGTCTGGTCAAACTGTTTCAATCCCGTTTCGTGTATGTCGCCGAGAAGTCGGCTGAAACTTTTTACATGGCCGAAATCGATACCGAAACCGCATTGGTCGTCGATGACAAACCGGGCCTGAAGTTGAAGGTAGGCGATCATTTCACTGCGGCGGTACTTGCCAGCCGTGAAGGCGGGAAGTTCGAGATCAAGTTCCGCGATGTCAAAATGACCATTTATGGCATTGGCGACTATGCCTATGTCAGCTCGCCGCAAGGCGAAGGCATTGTGTTCAAGGAAGGTCAGCGGGTGATGCTGGTGTTCGCCGCCAATGAAAAACCGGCCACCGGCCTGAGCAAACCCCTGAAGCTGGTCATAGGCAAAGTGGCGAAGTGGCGCAAAGATGAATTGACTTTCAAGGCCAGCAAAGAGTGACAGTGCCACGCGGCGAATTTCATCGCCAGCATCAAGAACAGGCAACGGCCAAGGCTGTTGAACTGTTGGCCCGGCAGCCCGAGATGGGCAATGGTTGGCTTACGTGGGTCGCCGGGCAGTTGTACACGCTGCGCCCGGCAGAATACGCAAGCATGGTGCGTCGCGAGCTGGCACGGCTGCAGGACGCACCCTGACTGGCAGGTTCAGCGTCGCTCCCTGGGCATCCCGAGGGCGCGTTCGGCAATGATATTGCGCTGAATTTCGTTGCTGCCGCCGTAGATGGTGTCGGCGCGGGTGAATAAAAACAGCGACTGCAGGCGTGTCAGCGCATAGGGCGCGCCAGCCAGCAGCTCGGCTTGTGGCCCCAGTACGTCCATGGCCAGCTTGCCCAGTTCAAGGTGCCAGGTGGACCACGCCAATTTGTAGATGGTCGCTTCGGGGCGCAGGCTCCCGTCCTGCGGGCCGGACAACATGCGCAACGAGTTGTAGCGCAACACGCGCAAACCGCTCCAGGCTTGCGCAATGCGCTGGCGCAGAACCGGATCTTGCGCCGCACCATTGGCCTTGGCAATGCGCACCACCTCGTCCAACTCATTTTGAAACTGCATCTGCTGGCCCAGCGTTGAGACGCCGCGCTCGAACCCCAATAGCGCCATGGCGATTTTCCAGCCTTCGCCGGGCTGACCGATCAGGTTGTCTGCCCCCGTGTGCGCCTGATCAAAAAACACTTCGTTGAATTCACTGGTGCCGGTCAATTGTTTGATGGGTTGCACCGTGATGCCTGTCTGGGCCATGGGCACCAACAAAAACGACAGACCGTGATGACCCTGGCTGGCGGGCTCGGTGCGCGCTAGCACAAAACACCAGTCGGCTTCATGGGCCAGCGATGTCCAGACTTTTTGCCCGTTGATCAACCATTCATTGCGCTGCGCGTCGAAGCTGGCGCGGGTCTTGATGTTGGCCAGATCGGAGCCCGCGCCGGGCTCGGAGTATCCCTGACACCAAAACTGTTGACCGGCCAAAATCGGTGGTAAAAATCGCTGCTGTTGCTCCGCTGTGCCGAAGGCCGCCAGCGTCGGCCCTACCAGGCCTTCGCCGATATGCCCCATGCGCCCAGGGCCGCCAGCGCGTGCATATTCTTCGTAAAAGATCACTTGCTGATTGATGCTCAAACCCTGGCCGCCGTGTTCAGTAGCCCACCCGGCGCCAATCCAGCTGCCTTTGGCCAGCTCTTGCTCCCAGCGTTTGCGCAACTGCGGGGCAAAATCCTCATCGCCCGGTCCGCCGCGAAAACGCAGAATGCTGAATTCACCGCTCAGGTGCTGTTGCATCCACTGCGCCACGTGTTGACGAAACTGTTCGTCTTTCGCGCTGAAGCCAATATTCATGCCTGCTCCCCGAAGATCTGTCTGGCCAATTGCTCGCGATGGAAGGCGGGTGATCCCCACAATTGTTCACTGGCCCGCGCGCGCTTGAAGTACAAATGCGGGTCGTATTCCCATGTGAATCCCACCCCCCCATGCAATTGAATCGACTCGCCCGCGCATTGAAAGAAACCTTCGCTGGCGTGAATTTTGGCCGTGGCGGCGGCCTCAGCCAGTTGCTCGCGCACGTGAGGGTCTGCATCGATGTTCAGGCACGCATCAGCGATGCACGCGGCGTAGTAACTGGCCGAGCGTGCGCATTCAACGGCCAGCATCAGGTCGGCGCAGCGGTGTTTGATGGCCTGAAAACTGGCAATGCTTCGCCCGAATTGCTGACGTTCGGCGATGTACGCCAGCGTCATGTCGAGCGACTGTTGGGCGCCGCCGGTTTGTTCGGCCGCCAAGCCCACGCAGGCAAAATGCAAGGTGTCGCGCAGCAGCGCCCAGCCCTGGCCGGGTTCGCTGAGTAGCTGCTCATCGCTTAATACGACGTTTTCAAGGGTGATGCGGGCCAGGCGACGGGTCTGATCCAGGGTCGGCAAGGTTTCTCTGATGAGCCCCGGTGTATCGGCAGGCAAGGCGAATACGCGAATGCCGGCTTCCCCGACGCTGCCCGGCGTGCGGGCCGCAATGATCAACAAGTCGCAATCGGCGCCGTCGATGACATTCAGGTACTCGCCGCTGAGCTGGTAGCCGCCTTTATGAGGCGTGGCATACACCACGATGCTGCTGTCGTCCCAGCGTTGAGTGTTGGTGTAGCTCAGGCTGGCGGTGATCTCGCCGGCTGCCATCAACGGCAGCCAGTGAGATTTGAGTGCCTCGTTACGGCTCAGCAACAAGGCGGGGAGCGCGAGGCAGCAAGTGGCATAGAACGCAGAGGGCAGCAGGCAGCGCCCCAGTTGTTCCTGCAACAAACAGACCTCAGCAAACCCTAATCCCAATCCACCGTAGAGTTCTGGAATCGCCAGGGCTGGCCAATAGAGTTCCTGCGCAATCTGCGTCCAGGTGTGTGGGTCTTGACCGCGTTCACTGGCCATGGCGCTGCGTACGGCATCGGAGCTGGCGACCTGCGCCAGAAAGCGCTCCGCAGACTGTTGGATCATCCGCTGCTCATCTGTCAGGGCAAGCTGCATACCGGCTCCTTATCCTAATTATTGCATTGAGGCGGCCAGCATGAAGTTGCGTGATCCACGCGTAAACCCTGACCCGGACTAGTCCGTTTGAACCCGACAAACCAGCACAATCAAGGTGGCGTTGTGTCAAAGATCAATTGCACGCTGCCGTAATAGTCCCCCGGCTCAAAACCCGCGGCAGGGGGCAGGGCGTCAATGCGCACCGGCACGCGTATGCCGTGGTAGGCATCCGCCGCAGAAACGACAAGGGTGTCGGATAACGTCAGGACTTGCTTATTGAACGTGACCTTTAGCCCAAACGTACTACGGCCATTAGACAGTACGGGTTCATACCCCAAACGGGCTGTCATGGGGTCTGATGAATTGATCATGTCGAACTGTGTCCGCAAGGGATCCAGCGTCGCTGTGGCGAGATTCCAGGGCATGCGTTGTTCATGCTGAAGAAACTCGGGGTCCGCCGGGATGGCATAGAAATCAAAGGTCGGGATAGTGACGCTGATATCAAACCGGTGTTCATCCCGGGCTGCATAAGCAAAGGATGTGCACATAGACAGGGCTGCCGCGGTGAGCAGCGCCGCCGGTAAGCGGAGCTGGCGCATCAGCGTTTGACCTCGATATTTTTTTGCGCATGGCCTTCCACCAGCGTGAATCGGTAATGCCGCCCTGACTGTTTGTCGAAGCGCAGCGTACGTCCCGGCAGAATGTGGGTCTTAGTGGTGGGGTTGCATTGCAGCATGTCGTTCGCAGCGCAGTCCTTGAATTCGTCGACCACAATCACGCTGTTGCCTTGGTTGCGCAGCAGGTAGTGTTTCGCTGTGTTTTCAATGTACGTATCAAAGTGGGTGTTTTCAGGCCTGACAAAAAACACGGTGCCGTAACCGGCCAATACATTCACGCCTGCCGACAGGTTTTTTTTATAGTCATTGGCCTGGTCGGCAGACAATGCGAACTCGTCTTCTTTTTCGGGTACAACAGGTATGAAGCGCACGCGAAAGTAGCGCTCCTGATCCCGTGGCCCCATGAACAAAAGTCGTGCGCCTTGTGTGCCGTTGGGGGGCACGATCAAACGCGAAGGGCTGGACATCAAACCATTGCGTGCACGTCTGTCTGTGTGGCTCTTGACCTCGACTTCTTCGCGGGAACCGTCCGCTTTGTAAACGATCTCCTTGATTGACACCCGGATAAAGGCGGTACTATCACCCCCATTGAATACGCGTTTCAAGTACGTGCTTTTGTCCCCGTCCATATAGTCATACACCATGCCCACATTAATATTGGGACCGGCCAACGTGTTCAGTGAAATGAGCCAAATACTCAATAGGCCCGTGAGTGCTCTGATCATGCTCTTGTTCTCAAAAAGTGTGTGGCGTGAGTTTTTAAACTTCAGAATCCCAAATGACCGTGACGCTTCCTTTATAGGTGCCTTCTTGAAATAACATCTCGGCGACGTAGGCGTTGTCTATTTCGAAGTGCAATGTTCCCGGTTTTCGATCCACGTATTGAGTGGGTTCAAACATCTCGGTGCCTACACCGCTCAACAATAACGGCTGGCGATTAACAGACGCGCCATTGGCGTGTCGTAATCCGTTGGGCAGTGACACAAATAAATTGACGGGCACTGCATGTTGCGAGCCGTTACTCAGGCCGCAGGTATCGCCGATAACACGCTCGCAGGCCAATTGCATTTTGAAACGTGAACTGGCGTACACTAGGAAGGTTTGATCGCGAAATAATGTTTCGGGCCTGCGCCCCGCACGCCAAAGTTGCCAGCCTCCTTTGGGTTCAAGAACGATCTGGTTGCCACCGGGAGGAAGTTCAATCTTCATGACGTGTTTGACACTGAGTGAAAAATTCAATGTCAGTATCGGGTCGTCGGGCAGGAAGTTATCGCCCATATCAAAATCCTGACGGGGCCCCAGGGTATAGGTAATGCTGCCGGTGTAGTCGCCGGATGACATACTCAGTGGATTCGGGGTGACCAGTTCATAAGAGAAGTCAATGTAGTTAAATCGCATCCACGGAATAGGGTATTTGGGCGACTTGCCACAGCTGCCACCCTGACTGGGCATCTGCCAAAAGAAATCAAACGAGTCAACGGTATATAAACTGCCATTCATCAGGCGGGCACACGGCGCTGGCGCATTTCCCCAGTTGCCGCCATTCCAAAGCACATTGTGTGCCTGCCAGGGAGACCCGGCGCTGCCCTCGACCAGTGACATGACAGCAGCAGTTCGAACCGAAGAACCCAAGCCATTAATTCGGACCTTGACGGTTTCTACTTCCCCCGTCTGGTTATGGGTAACCGTTAATGAACGCCACTCTGAAGGCGCGCTGACCATTGCACCTTGTCGGGGGTCTGTATGATTGGCCGCGATGGGATTAATTGAACTGAAGAATGTTTTAATTTTTAAGCTTTTAATGCCCTTTGCCTCACAGGCGGCCGGGTACCATTTGCAATAACCACCATTGTTGGGCGTTAAATTCTCAAATACGTTGTGCTGAGGGTTCGACGGGTCCGGTTTGAATTGGGCACTAATGTTCATCTCAAGCGCCGCCGCCGGAATGAGTGCCAGTAAACAGCTGAGCGAAATAAAGCAGCGAATGAGCACGGTTTTAATAGGCCGCGTCAGGGACGACTGTAGGCCAGGGGTATGGCCTGTGTGATTTATATGTGTCTGTGGTTTCACCCTGTAACCTCACCTTTATTGACAGGCTGCGCCAACGTATCGGGATGGCAGCGCAGGTCGCCGATCTCCACGACATCATTTAATGACGACCGTTTATTGGTATTGATACGGAACATGCACAGCACACGATCACCCTTGCGTACCTCCAGTGTGGGGGCCTGTTTATTCAACTCCATGGAAAAGAACCCATCCACTTCACTGACGCCACGGCTTGCGTGATTAATGATGTGATGACCTTTAAGCGGATGGCCCGAGGGATCAATCAGACGGCCAAGTACCGTGACGGTTTGCAGCACATTGATTGTTTGATAGCCCACCCCCCCTTTATTCAAGTGATAGCGCGTGCGTGCAGGTGCAATCGTGGCCGCCGGAGCGTGGTTGCCTTCGAAGTCGAAACTTAATGAACTGTTTTTATAGGCAGTCAGGGGTACGAAGTTACGCCCCGCACGCAATGTTGTACTGCTACCGCTGAGGTCATCCGCGCGCAACAGGATGTCTTCTACATCGCTTACCACGTCGACAATCATGCCGGAGCCCTGACCCTGATGCTGGCGGGTGATGACCGTTTTGCCTCCCCCGGCAGCGAATGTGCTGTCCAGGTTAAGTCCACCTGTCAGGTTGCCTTTGTAGGACGAGCGTTGGACAAATCCGTCTGCATCCAGGGTGTCGGTCTGAAAGCTGGCGCGGCCGGCCAACCCCACCCCGTAGGTATCGGCGGACGCTGTTGCCGAAACACTTTGCAGCACGTGGCCGTTTACGTCCTTGCTGTAGGTGACCGATGCATTGTTGTCGCGTCCCCCGTCACGATCGGAGCGGCTGCCAACGCTGGCAGACCAGCGCTCGCCCGGAGCGCCGAGGGCCAGGCTGAAGGTCAAGTCAAATCCTCGATTGCGGGCTGCACCGGAGCTCACACTGGCGGGTCGGTCAAATAAAGAAAACCGCCAGTTACCGTCGCTGCCAAACCAATGAGCCACTTGTGTCCAGCCCACATCCAGGCCCATGCCTTCGGTGTAACCCTGGCTGTGGGACACCCGGGCACTCAGGCTGCTTTTGGGGGTAAAGCGGTGGTTCAGTGCGAGGGATGAGTTGCTGGTTTGGCCAACAAACACTGAGCGCTGTCGAATGCGCGTACCGTCGGGCAAGGTTTCATACGTTCTGCGGGTATCCAGCCAGCTGCGGGTATGGTTGAACACCAGGCTGCCGTTGCCATAGTTGTAGAGTCCGTTCAGGTCAATGCCGGTGCCATAGTTCTGTGTCTCGTACACATTCGCGTACAGATTGGCGTTGTTCGCGATGGACCAGTCGAAGGAGGTGCCCAGTTGCAGATTTTGTTTCACCTGACGCCCTGACCCTCCGACCACAAGCCGAGGGTGCAACAGGTAATTGAATGCGGCCCCGGCGGTCATGTCGCCGCTGGCTTGCTCCTCTCAATTACTCAGCAGCGTACTCTCGCGCCCGGCGAAAACGTTGTACCGCCAGCGCTGGTCGGGGTTGCGCCAATTGTTGGGTTTGTAGATGAGTTCCGGGGTGGTGCTGGTAACGCGTCCGTCCTCGATCAGGCGCACTTGCACTTCATATATCCCCCCTGGGAGTGGGCGGGTGTCCAGACTTTGCAACCCGGCGTTGACCATCTGGGTGTTAATCAGCACGCCGTTGCGGTAGATCTCTACTGACGCCTGACGGTTAGCGGTGACGTAGACCGGATAAATGCTGGGTTTGGGCATTGAAATAGCCAGGCTGTCTGAGCTGCCATACATCACGCCCAGGGCGGTGTCCGGAGTGGCGCCGAATGTACGGATCTGGCGAGTCAGGCCTTCGGCGCTCGGGGTGAAATAACCCAGGCGTAAAAAGTTGCCTTCCAGCTCGCGTTGCGTAAACGCTTCATAAACAGCGTGATAAAGCGTGCTGTCTTCAGGGTCGCCTTGACGGGACAATTGCAAGTTGAAGCCTTGGGACCAATTGCCCAGGCTGCTGCTGGCTTCCACTGCCAACCGCCCGTTGAGGTGTTCATCCTGTCCTGCGCTGAGATTGAGCTGGTTGCGCATAATCAGCCCCCGGCTTCCCTGGGCAGGCAGTTTGTAGTAATGGCTGATTCGACTCTCGCGTTCTGCGCGTTCGGTTAGCAGAGACACGCGTGAATTTTCAAGGTCGTAATGCACGGCCAGCAGTCGCTCCGGGCATTCGCCCGTGCAGTTGCCCAGTTGCACTCCCTGTTTAAGGTAATTGGCCCATAATTCACGTTCGTCGAGGGACAGTGGGCTGCTTGCATGCTCGGTGAATTCGAGCAGGGTAAGTCGATCATCGCGTGTCAGGACGATCATTGCTTCTCCCACCTGTTGTTGATCGCGTTCGATTTGAACGGCCAGCGGAACATCAAATAAGTGTTCCTCGAAGTCGGCAGGCAAGCCTTTGGCCTGAGCCAGCAGACTACGTGGGGTTGTGCCGGTTGCCGGAGGAGCAGCAAACGCAGACGTGCCGAAAATCAAGGCAAGCGCCGCCGCGATGGGAGTCATCGGTAACATTCACTTATTACTCTGATTGCAGGCAATTTAAGCGCCCCGCAGCGCCCGGATGGACTCCGGGCGCAGGGCATGAGCAACGCCGTCATGCCACGGGCAGTCGGTAGTTACTGCGTGACGACGCGGGGGACGTTGTCGAAGATCACGGTGTACGACGCCGTGTAGTCACCGACCTGGCCGTCCTGGGGCTTTTCGGCTGTGATGACGAGGTCTGCACGGGCCCCGGGAGTTGAGGTCGCATCGTCAACCACTTCTTGAGGCGACGCCGTCAGGGTGACGCCGTTGAACGTTGTCTTCAGGGCGATGTTCTGGGTCGGGTTGCCGTTGAACAGGTTGGCCGGGCCTCCTTCGATGTAAGCGTGAATGGAACCGTCGGTATTTTTGACGTTGAATGGCTGGCTCACGCTGCCCAAGGTGCCGTTGATGGGGTTGTAGTGCAGGGTTTCATCTTTACCGAACTGAGGGTCGTGCGGCAGGACGAAGAAGGTTTTAGTCGGGATGGTTGCCTTGATGTTGATCAGGCTGCTGGCTTCACCAGCAGCCTGGGCAACGGTGGAACCAACGGTAAGGGCAAACAGGGAGACAGCCACAATTTTCTTCAACATGTTTGAAATCCAGTGATGAGTAAAAGTGAAGTGCACGAAGTCACCGCATGTTTAAACACACGCCATTGGCCGTAAGGTAGGCGGCGGGTATAACAACAGTCTCAACTTTGAAGTAGTCAAGGGCGGTGAACTTAAAGTGCGGCGAGAGTATTAACTAACTTAGTTAGGTTGCCTATAAATCTTTGAGTGGTTTTTTTCTTTTCGTTGCGTAGTGCGCATCCCTTTATGTTTGTATGAACTTTCTGGTTGAATACGATATTTCGATTCTGTACGCAATAAAGTTGTTATTTATCAATGAGATGGCTTTATGATTTCTGATTGATATTGCTCGTGATGGCGTCCTTCAGCTTGTATGGGGCGTGGGGAGCGTATTTTTAATGATTGATTTGCGTTATATCGCGTGGAAAAGTCCGTGTAATAGTTTAAAGCTTTAAGGAAGTTATATCGTGGCGAGGTTAAGTAAGCTGTTTTTTGGATGGGCGTTACAAGTGTGGCTTGAGTTGTGTTTTAAGGTGTGTTTTATGTGGCGTTTTTAACGCAAGGGGAGAGGAGTTATGGTCGGTCATTATAAGGAGCGGCAAGGGGAGAAAAGCCCTGATGGATTTGAAAGGCGCGCGGTTCGCGAGCGCGGTATTCGAAGTCCGCGTGTATTTGCTCCGGGTGATTTAAAACTTTTGATACTGGCGATGATTGCTGAACAGCCCTGTCACGGGTATGACCTGATCCTGCAAATAGAAGGGTTGTTTGAGGGGGCCTACAGCCCCAGCCCCGGAGTGATTTACCCCACACTGGCCCATCTTGAGGCGGGGCAACTCGTTGATGTCAGCGTTCATGGTGGCAAGAAGTGTTACCGCATTACCGATGCCGGGCGCTTTTCATTGAGTCAGCAAACGGTGGCGCTCAATGGGGTAAGGATGCGTATGGATGTCAGCCGCCGGTCATTGTGCGGCCAGGACCGGCCAGCCGAGATTCATCAGGCAATTCACAATGTGCGCCATGCCCTGCAACTCCATCATGGTCGCTGGAGCCCTCAGGAGATTCAGAGGGTGCATAACCTGCTCAACAACGCGGCGAAAGCCATCGTCGACGGCCAGTAATCATTTGCTGCCGCAGCGCGAGTGCCCGCGCGCTGAGCGCCTGCGGCAGTGGCCAGAAAGCCGCTGTACAGAGGGTATGTTTAGTCTCAACGGACGATGATCCTCACTGTCTGCGTTCCCATACTGCTCCCATGCCTTCGCCACCTCAGGAGCACATGTGAACAGCGCAATCTCTACCGCATTTCACACCAGTATCGACGCGGGAATCGCTGAACTGGTGATCGACCGGCCGCCGGTCAACGCGCTCAACAGTCGCGAGTGGCGGGAACTGGCCAACACCCTCGATGCCCTTGGGCAAAACCCCGACGTGCGAGTCATCGTGATCCGCGCACAAGGGCGCGGGTTTTGCGCGGGTGTCGACATCAAGGAACTGGACGCGCACCCGGAACTGATCGTTGACGTCAACGCGGGCAATTACGCCACGTTTAAAGCCGTACACCGCAACCCGGTGCCGGTGATCGTCGCGGTGCATGGTTTTGTCTTGGGCGGCGGCATCGGGATTACCGGCGCCGCTGACATTGTGGTGGCATCTGAATGTGCCACATTCGCCTTACCAGAAGTCGACCGCGGCGCCATGGGCGGCGGTGCGCATTTGCAGCGTCTGTTTCCGGTGCAAAAAGTGCGTTACCTGTTTTTTACGGGCGACAAAATCGGCGCGCTCGAGGCGCAGCAGTACGGGTTTATCGAGCGCGTGGTGCCTCGCGAACAACTGCGCGAAACCGCCTTGCAGATCGCACGCGCCATCGCGAGCAAAAGCCCCGCCATGATCCGTATCGCCAAAGAGGCGCTCAACGGCATCGAAGACGGCAATCTGGAAGATAAATACCGCTGGGAGCAGGGGTTTACGTTGCAGGCCTACACCTGTGCGGATTCCGCGGAAACCCGCCGTGCGTTTGTCGAAAAACGCGACGCTACGTTTTGAGGTGCTGACGATGGATCTGACGTACTCCCCGCAACAAAACGCCTTTCGCCAGGAAGTGCGCGACTGGCTCGCCGCGAATGCGCCCAAGGCCCCATTGGCCAGCTATGACACCCGCGAAGGTTTTGAGCAGCACCGCCAATGGGAAGCCACCCTGTTTGAAAACCGGCTTTCGATGGTCATGTGGCCCACGGCGTTGGGTGGACGTGGCTGTGACCTGATCGAGTGGCTGATTTTTGAAGAAGAGTATTACGGCGCCGGAGCGCCCATGCGCGTCAACCAGAACGGCCAGTTGCTGTTGGGCCCGACGTTGATGGAGTTCGGCACCGAGGCGCAAAAGCAACGGTTTCTGCCTCGCATGGCAGCCAGTGTCGATATGTGGGCGCAAGGCTGGTCGGAACCTAATGCCGGTTCCGACATGGCGGCCATTACCAGCAAAGCCACACGCGATGGCGATGGGTATGTGCTCAACGGTCAAAAAACCTGGTCCACCCGCGCCATCTTTGCTGACTGGCTGTTCGGACTGTTTCGCAGCGACCCGACTTCGAGCCGTCACCACGGGCTGTCATTTGTCATGGTGCCGCTCAATGCACCGGGGGTGACGGTGCGCCCGATCAAGGCACTCAACGGGAAAGACGCGTTCGCGGAAGTGTTTTTTGATGATGTGCGCATCCCCCTGGAAAACCGCATCGGCGAGGAAGGGCAGGGTTGGCATGTGGCAATGGCCACCGCCGGATTCGAACGGGGCTTGTTGCTGCGTTCCCCGGCCCGCTTTCAATACACCGCCCGAAAACTGGTGGAGCTGTACCAGGCCAACCGCGAAAGCGCCGACCGCGATCCGGGCCTCGGCGAGGCCGTGTGCAAAGCCTGGATGGACGCGCAAGCCTATGCCTTGTCGGCCTATCACACGGTTGGACGGCTGAGCCGTGGTGCACAGATCGGCGCTGAGTCGAGCACCAACAAAATCATCTGGTCGGAGCTGGACCTGCGCATGCACGAAACGGCCCTGCGCATTCTGGGCGCCCAAGGCGAGCTGACAGGACCTGCCAGCGATGGCCATGACTGGCTTGAAGGCTTCCTGTTCGCTCAGGCCGGGCCGATCTACGCCGGAACCAATGAGATCCAGCGCAACATCATTGCCGAGCGCATGCTCGGTCTGCCGAAGTGAGGGCGGGTATGGACTTTACCTTTAGCGACGACCAACTCACCTTCCGCGAAGCCATCAGCCGGTTTCTGATGACGGAAGCCGCGCCGGAAATGCTGCGTGAAATCTGGGAGACCGACGTCGGCCGCTCCCCGGACCTGCGCAACAAAATTGCCGACCAGGGCCTCACGGCGCTGTCGGTGCCGCAAGCGTTTGGCGGGTTGGACATGGACGATGTGGCGTGGTCCCTGATGACCCAGGAATTGGGTTACTACGCGATTCCTGATTCGCTGGCCGACACGGCTTACGTGGCCTGCGCGCTGATTGCCGGGTTGCCGGACAGCTTGTTCAAGCGAGGCGAATGGCTGGCGGGTATCGCCGACGGCAGTTTGCGGGTTGCCGTCGGGCACCCGGTCAACCCGTGGGTAGCCGACGCCGGGCATGCTGACTTGTTGCTGTTGGCCCATGACGACGAAGTGCATGCCGTACCGCGCTCGCAGGTCGATGTGCAGCACCACACCAGCATTGATGCCTCGCGACGTCTGGGGCAGGTCAGTTGGCAGCCGAGTGCCGCCACGTTAGTGGCCGAGGGTGAATTGGGTCGCACCTTGTGGGCGCAAACACTCAGCCGCGGCGCATTGTCCGTGGCGGGGCAACTGTTGGGGCTGGCCCAGCGCATGCTGGACCTGTCGGTGGATTACACCGCCCAGCGCAAGCAATTCGGCAAACCCATCGGCAGTTTTCAGGCCGTCAAACATCATCTGGCCGATGTGGCCACGCAACTGGAATTCGCCAAACCCGTGCTCTATCGCGCGGCTTATGCGCTGGCACATGGCCAGAGCACGGCACCCGTGTGGGTCTCTCAGGCGCGTCTGGCCTGTTGCGAAGCCAGCTGGCTGGCGGCCCGTCACGGCATTCAGGTGCATGGCGCCATGGGCTACACCTGGGAAGTCGACCTGCAAATGTTCATGAAGCGCGCATGGGCGCTCGACAGCGCATGGGGTGATCGCGCCTTGCATAAAGCCCGGGTGGCAGCCCATGTACTGAGCGGCGCGCCCTTGGGCCCCGGCCATACCTTCGAGGATTAAACAATGCCCCAAGCCTACCTTGTTGACGCGCTGCGCAGCCCGACCGGCAAGCGCAAAGGCGCGCTGGCCCATGTGCATGCCATCGACCTCGGCGCCCATGTACTCAAGGCGCTGGTAGCGCGCAACGCGATACCCGCCGACGAATACGATGATGTGATCTTCGGCTGCGTCGACACCATCGGCTCGCAAGCCGGTGACATTGCCCGCACCAGTTGGCTGGCGGCGGGTCTGCCGTTGAATGTGCCGGGCACCACCATTGACCGGCAATGCGGTTCATCGCAACAGGCCCTGCACTTTGCGGCGCAGGCGGTCATGAGCGGCACGCAGGACGTGATTGCCGTCGGCGGCGTGCAAACCATGACCCAGATTCCGATCTCCTCCGCGATGCTGGCGGGTCAGCCGCTGGGGTTTAGCGACCCGTTTTCCGGCAGCAAGGGCTGGCAGGCGCGTTTTGGCAATCAGCCCGTGAACCAGTTTTACGCTGCGCAGCGCATTGCCGATCACTGGCAGATCAGCCGCCAGGACATGGAAGCCTATGCGCTGGAAAGTCATCGTCGGGCGCTGGAGGCAATTGCCGGCGGCCGTTTTGCAGCGCAAATCGTGCCTTGTGAAGGGTTAGTGGACGACGAAACGCCACGTCACACCAGCCTGGCCAAAATGGCCGAGCTCGAACCGGTGGCTGCGGAGTTTCCTTCCATTACCGCTGCGGTTTCCAGTCAGACCTGTGATGCGTCGGCCGCCCTGTTGGTGGTCTCCGAAGCCGCGCTAAAACGCTACAACCTCACCCCGCGCGCGCGTATTCATCATCTATCAGTGATGGGCGATGACCCGATCTGGCACCTGACTGCGCCGATTGCCGCCACCCGCGCTGCGTTGAAAAAAGCGGGCATGCGCATGGATGAGATCGACGCGGTGGAAATCAACGAAGCCTTCGCCTCGGTGGTGATGGCGTGGGCCCGCGAACTCGATTACGACCCTGCACGCACCAATGCCAATGGCGGTGCCATTGCCCTCGGTCACCCGTTGGGTGCCAGCGGTGCGCGGCTGATGACCAGCTTGCTCCATCAACTGGAATGCACGGGCGGCCGTTATGGCTTGCAAACCATGTGCGAAGGCGGCGGACAGGCCAACGTGACGATTATTGAGCGTCTTTAGGAGCAGAGAGATGGCGATTTGTGAAGGACGTACCGTGATTATCACGGGGGCGGGCGGTGGCTTGGGGCGCGCTTATGCGCTGGCGTTCGCGCAAGAAGGCGCGAATGTGGTGGTCAACGACATTCGTCAGGAAGCCGCCGAGCAGGTGGCGGGAGAAATCCGTGAGGGCGGCGGCCAGGCCATCGCCAACGCTGACGACATCACCACGGTTGCGACTGCGCAGCGCATTGTCGATGCCGCGCTGGCAGCGTTTGGCGATGTCCATGTGTTGGTCAATAACGCTGGCATCCTGCGCGACCGCATGTTTATCAGCCTCAGTGAAGAGGAGTGGGACGCGGTGATGCGGGTGCATTTGAAGGGGCACTTTTGCCTCGCCAATATTCTGGGCAAGCGCTGGCGGGATCAGGCTAAAGCCGGTCAGCCAGTGGCAGCACGCATCATTAACACCAGCTCGGGCGCCGGTTTACAGGGCTCGGTGGGGCAATCCAATTACAGCGCAGCCAAGGGCGGGATTGCCGCGTTGACGCTGGTGCAGGCCGCGGAACTGGCGCGCTACGGTGTGACGGCCAACGCGTTGGCGCCGGCAGCACGCACGTCCATGACTGAAAGTGCGATGCCGGACGTGGTGAAAAAGCCCCAGGACGGCGGCTTCGATGCCTGGGCGCCGGAAAACGTGGCGCCGTTGGTGGTGTGGTTGGGCAGCGCGCTGTCGGGTCACGTCACCGGGCAGGTCATTGAGAGTCAGGGCGGGCGCCTGTCGTTGGGCGACGGTTGGCGTACCGGGGTGACCCGGGACAAAGGGGCGCAATGGCGGCCAGAAGAGGTCGGGCAAGCGCTGGATCAGATCCTTGTCGAAGCGCCCAGGCCGCAACGGGTGTGGGGAAGCTGAAATGTTGAAACCTTACACAAGAGAGTCACAACCATGAAACAGGCGCCTCCCTATGTTCCCGGCCACCAACTGCTGGCCGGCAAGTCCATTCTGATTACTGCCGCCGCAGGCGCAGGGATCGGCTATGCCGCCGCCAAGCGTTGCGCTGAAGAAGGTTGTCGCGCGTTGATGATTTCCGACATTCATCCGCGTCGCCTCGAAGAAGCCGTTGAACGCCTTAAGGCCGAAACCGGGTTGCAGGCGGTGTTCGGGCAACTGTGCAACGTCACAGTAGAAGCCGAGGTGCAAGCACTGGTCGCTGCTGCCGAAGACGCGCTGGGTGGTGTCGATGTGCTGATAAACAACGCCGGGCTCGGGGGGCAGGTGCGCCTGACGGACATGACCGACCAACAGTGGTCATCGGTGCTGGATATCACCTTGACCGGCACCATGCGCATGACCCGCGCCATGTTGCCGTACATGGAAAAACGCGGCGCCGGGGCCATTGTCAACAACGCTTCAGTACTGGGCTGGCGGGCGCAGAAAGAACAGGCGCATTACGCCGCCGCGAAGGCCGGGGTCATGGCCCTGACCCGTTGCAGCGCCCTGGAAGCGGCCGAAAGCGGGGTGCGTATCAACGCCGTGGCGCCGTCGATTGCCTTGCATGATTTTCTAAAGAAGGCCTCCAGCAATGACCTGCTGGAACAACTGGCCAGTCGCGAAGCCTTTGGCCGTGCCGCCGAAGTGTGGGAAGTGGCCAATGTCATGGTGTTTCTGGCCAGTGATTACGCCTCGTACATGGTCGGTGAAGTGTTGCCGGTCAGTTCGCAACAAGCCTGAGGAGCCGCGCATGAGTACGCTGTTTAACAGTGCGCAGCAGTTGCTGGCGGCACAGGGGCAGGATTTGGGCCGCACTGACTGGCTGCTACTGACCCAGGAGCGCATCAACCTGTTTGCCGAAGCCACCGGCGATCATCAATGGATTCACGTCGATCCCGAACGCGCTGCAACGGGACCGTTCGGGGCCTGTATCGCCCACGGTTACTTGACCCTGGCGCTGGCCAACCTGTTTATGCCCCAGCTCATGCAGTTCGCCAACCTGGCCATGGGCGTGAATTACGGCAGCGACCGCTTGCGCTTCCCGGCCCCCGTCAAGGTGGGCTCGCGGGTGCGCGGCCACGGAGAAATCCTGCGTGTTGAAACACTGGGCGACACACTGCAAGCGGTGGTGCGCATCAGTGTCGAAATCGAGGGTAGCGATCGCCCCGGTTGTGTGGTGGACACCATCAGCCGTTACACCTTCAACCCTCTTGAACAGTGAGCCTGTGCATGAATGCCAATGATGTCGTGATCGTTTCCACTGCCCGTACGGCGTTGACCAAGTCGTTTCGTGGTTCATTCAATGACACCGAGGCGCCCGTGCTCGGCGGCCATGTGGTACGCGCCGTGGTCGAGCGTGCGGGGATTGAACCGGGCGCTGTCGGGGACGTGATCATGGGTGCGGCGGCGCAGCAGGGCACCCAGGGCTACAACATCGGGCGTTTGTGTGCCTACACCGGCGGCTTGCCCGACACGGTGCCTGGCATGGCGATTGATCGCATGTGCGCGTCGGGGTTGATGAGCATCGGCCTGGCGGCCAACGGCATCCTGGCGGGCGACCTTTCGATTGCCGTGGCCGGGGGCGTCGAGTCGCTGTCGTTGACGCAAAACAAATACAAAAACACCTACCGGGCGCAGTCCGAAGCAGTGCTTGAGTGCATGCCGACGGCGTATATTCCGATGCTGGAAACCGCCGAGATTGTATCCACGCGTTACGGCATCAGCCGCGAGGTGCAGGATGCCTATTCGCTGCAAAGCCAGCAACGCACGGCTGCAGCCCAGGCCGCAGGACTGTTTGCCGATGAAATCGTGCCGCTGGCGGCGCGCAAGCTGCTGTTTGATAAAGAAGGCAAGCCTGCTGGCCACCAGGACGTAGTGGCGGACCGCGACGAATGCAATCGCCCGTCCACCACGCTGGCCGATTTGGCCGCGCTCAAACCGGTATGGAAAGACGGTAACTGGGTGCAACAAGGAGCGTTCATCACTGCGGGCAATGCGTCGCAATTTTCTGACGGCGCCTCGGCAGTCCTTTTGATGAGCCGCGCTGAAGCCCGGCAACGCGGGATTGAAGCATTGGGCGTGTATCGCGGGATGGCCGTGAGCGGCTGCGCGCCCGAAGAAATGGGCATCGGCCCGGTGTACGCCATTCCCAAACTGCTCAAGCGCTTCGGGCTGACGGTTTCGGACATCGACCTGTGGGAAATCAACGAGGCGTTTGCCTGTCAGGTGGTGCATTGCCGGGACGTTCTGCACATTCCCAACGAGCGCCTGAACGTCAACGGTGGTGCTATTTCCATCGGGCATCCATTTGGCATGTCGGGGGCTCGCATGGTGGGGCATGCCTTACTCGAAGGCCGTCGTCGCGGCGCCCGGTTTGCCGTAGTGGCCATGTGCATTGGCGGCGGGATGGGCGCGGCGGGGTTGTTTGAACTCACCTGAAACAGCCTCACGTGCGGGCCGGGCGGTGTCAGGATCATCCGCCCGGCGCTCAGCCTGCGCCCGCCGAGATGGCCTACAACCCGCCATTAGCACGCCATTTACGGTATAACCCCTCATTGCTTTATTTTGAGGTCAACCGGTTATGCGATCCCCGTCACAACGGCCGCTGTGGCAGATCTACCTGATTTTTCTGGCACCGATGGTGCTGTCTAACTTCCTGCAAAGCTTCTCCGGCACGCTCAATGGCATTTATATCGGGCAGATGCTGGGGACTCAGGCGCTGGCGGCTGTGTCGGGCATGTTTCCGATTGTGTTTTTCTTTATTGCCCTGGTGATTGGCTTGGGCGCCGGGGCATCGGTGTTGATCGGGCAGGCCTGGGGCGCGAGCGAGACGACGATGGTGAAGAAAATCACCGGCGCCACGCTGACCCTGGGATTAGTGATCGGTTTGCTTGCGGCGGTGGTGGGCAGTCTGTTTGCGCGGCCCGCGTTGCTAGGCTTGGGCACGCCGCTCGATGTGCTGGACGATGCCGTGGCCTATGCGCGCATCATGATGTTGATCATGCCGCTGCTGCTGGTGTTTATCCTGTTTACTCAATTGTTGCGCGGTGTCAGCGACACCGTGTCGCCGCTGTTGGCGCTGATGGTGTCCACGGCCGTGGGGCTGTTGTTGACCCCAGCACTGATTCTCGGCTGGGCCGGTTTGCCGCGCATGGGCATTCAAAGTGCTGCCTACGCCGGTTTGGCGGGTAACGTGCTGGCGATGCTCTTCCTCGGGCTGCGCTTGCGCTACAAAAACAGCGTGATGGCGCCGGACCGTGAGCTGTGGGCCGCACTGCGCCTTGATCGTGCCATCTTGGGCAAGGTGTTGCGCATCGGTTTGCCGACCGGTGTGCAGATGGTGGTGCTGTCGCTGTCGGAGCTGGTGATTCTGGCGCTGGTCAACAGTCACGGTTCGCAGGCCACGGCCGCCTACGGTGCGGTGACGCAAATCGTTAACTATGTGCAATTTCCGGCGTTGTCGATCGCCATTACTGCCTCGATCCTCGGCGCACAGGCCATTGGTGCGGGCCGTCTGGAGCGCATCGGGCCGATCCTGCGCACCGGGCTGCTGATCAATCTGTGGCTGACTGGCGCTCTGGTAGTGGTGGGCTATGCGCTGTCGCACTGGCTGCTCGGCTTGTTCATTACCGATACCGATGCGCGGGTGCGGGCAGAACACCTGTTGCACATCATGCTCTGGAGCATTTTGTTTTTTGGCTTTCAGGCGGTGGTGGGCGGCATCATGCGCGCCAGCGGTGTCGTGCTGGTGCCCATGGGAATCACGATTTTCTGCGTGCTTGGCGTGGAGTTGCCAGTCGCGTACCTGCTGGACGCGCAGTTTGGCCTGCAAGGGGTGTGGATGGCTTTCCCGATTACGTACCTCACCATGCTGGCCTTGCAAACCGCCTACTACCGCCTGGTGTGGCGTCACAAACAGATCCAGCGCCTGATCTGATCTGCCGCGTGATGGGTGGCCGTTGCCGACTGTAACGGCCACCCGCGCTGATTCAAACCCTCCTTCCAGACAGCTAGGCCATTTGGACGATGTGCCTGTGACTGACCAGTCCGATGATCGGGGCCAGGTTCCAGCGACCTCGCCGCTGAGTTCGCCAGAGCACCCACGACTATAAAAAGAAGAGGACTGGCCGCATGCAATTCGCCCTGCAACTGCCTCGTGTGACGAGGTCTCGACCATGCGCTCGATAATCGGTTATCTGGTGTGCCTGATCGTCGCGGCCACCATCGGCTTTACCTTCGCCCCCCGCAAAACCCTGGACGTCGCCGCCGAGCCACTGCGCCCGGATCGCCTGCAAATCAACGGCATGCTCTACCTCGACCAGCGCGTGGTGGCGGTGGGGGAGCGCGGGACGATTTTGCTCAGCAATGATCAGGGCGTGTCCTGGCAGCCGGCGACGGTCCAGCCGCAGCGCGACCTGACCCTCACAGCAGTGGTGGCGTTGGCGGATGACAGCTTATTGGCCGTTGGCCATGACGGCTGGATTCTGCGCTCCGCCGACCGGGGCGCTCAGTGGCAGGAGGTGCGTCACGACAGCGAGCTGGGTGAACCGCTGCTGGGGATCTGGAGCGCAGGCGGCAAGCACGTGTTGGCCTTTGGCAGCTTCGGCAAGTTCTATCAGTCCGACGATGATGGCCGCACCTGGCAAACCGCCGCCTTGAGCGTGGACAGCGCTCACCTCAACGGCATGGACGGCGGGCCGGACGGCCGGCGCATGCTGGTGGGCGAACAAGGGTTGGTGATGCGCACCGACGACGCGGGCCAGCACTGGGAAACCCTGCCGCCGTTCTACAACGGTTCTCTGTTTGGCGTGGTGCGCTTGAACCCGCAGCGCTGGGTGGCCTACGGCATGCGTGGCCATGTTTTTGTGACGCAGGATTTCGGTCATTCCTGGCACCAGGTGGCAGTGGGCAACAGCTTGCCGCTGTACGGCCATGCGCTGTTGCCCAATGGTGAGGGTGTGCTGATCGTCGGCGCAGGCAGTTCCATGGTGCGCCTGGATGGCCAGGGCCAACTGGTCAGTGCCACGCGCCTGTCGGGGCTGGGGACATTGACCTCGGCCGTGCTGGTGGGGGCCAACCGCCTGTTGGTGGGCGGTGAACGCGGAGTATTCCAGGGCACGGACAGCAGCGTTGCTGCGCGAGCTCAATGAGAGGCGCTAAATGAACGTTGCTAAATCCACTGTCACGCGCATGGTCGAGCGCACCGCCGACCTGTTGATCCACTGGCGCAAGGCGCTGCTGGCGCTGTTTGTATTGCTGACGCTGGCACTGGGCTACAGCGCCACGCACACCCGTCTCGACCCGGGCTTTAACAAGCAGATCCCGGTGCGCAACGAGTACATGGTCAACTTCCTCAATTTCAGCCAGTACTTCACCGGCGCCAACCGCTTTTTGGTCAGCGTGCGCTGGAAGGGCGAGGGCGATATTTACAACCGCACCTTTCTCGAAACCCTGAATAAAGTCACGGATGACGTGTTCTTCATCAATGGCGTCAGCCGCGCCAGTGTCACGTCACTGTTCACGGCCAACGTGCGTTACATCGAAATCACCGAAGACGGTTTTTTCGGGGATGTTGTGGTGCCCCCTCGCTTTACCGGCTCGGACGACGACCTGAGTCAAGTGCGCAGTAATGTGGCGCGTTCCGGGCAAATCGGCAGGCTGGTGGCCAATGACCTGAAGTCGTCGATGGTACGGGCCGACTTGCAGGACCTCGACCCCACGACTGGCCAGTCGGTGTCGTATGCCGAGGTCGCGCAGCGCCTTGAGGACATTCGCAGCAAATACAGCAACGACGAGATTGAAATCAATATTGTCGGTTTCGCCAAGCTGGTGGGCGATGTGGTCGAGGGCCTGAACACGGTTATCGGCTTCTTCGTGATTGCCTTCGTTATCACCGGGCTGTTGCTGTGGTTGTATTCGCGCTCGTGGCGCCTGACGCTGGTGGCGCTGGTGGTGGCCTTGCTGCCGGTGGTCTGGCTGTTGGGCCTGTTGCCCCTGCTGGGTCTGGGCATCGACCCGATGT
Source organism: Pseudomonas lundensis (assembly GCF_002269125.1). GTDB lineage: Bacteria > Pseudomonadota > Gammaproteobacteria > Pseudomonadales > Pseudomonadaceae > Aquipseudomonas > Aquipseudomonas lundensis_A. The sequence goes on from NZ_NQKI01000013.1 coordinate 101,609, forward strand.
CGATTCTGGTGCCGTTCCTGATTTTCTCCATCGGCGTGTCCCATGCGGTGCAGATGACCAACGCCTGGAAACAGGACGTACTGGCTGGCAGCTCCTCGGTTCAGGCGGCGCACAGTGCGTTTTGCAAGATTTTCATCCCCGGCTCGCTGGCATTGCTGATGAATGCCTTGGGCTTCGGCGTGATCATGCTGATCGACATTCCCATCGTGCATGAGTTGGGGGTGACAGCCTGTATTGGGGTGATGCTGATGATCATCACCAACAAACTGATGCTGCCCATCATCCTGTCGTACCTGACCCTGGAGCGCAGTGCCCTGCGTCAAGGCTTGCAGGCCCGCGGCAGGCATGCCTTGTGGTGGCGCCTTTCAGCACTGGCCGAGCCGCGCCCGGCGATGGCCGTGTTTGCGGTGAGCTTGATGCTGCTCGGCATCGGCGCCTATAAAGCACGGGATCTGGCGGTCGGCGATATTGGCCTTGGCGCGCCGGAACTGCGGGCGGATTCGCGCTACAACCAGGACAATCAGAAGATCATCAACAGTTACTCCATCGGTCTGGACGTGATGTCGGTGTTCGTGCAGGTCAAGGGCATTGAAGAAGGTTGCCTGGCACCTGAGGTGATGCGCGCTGTCGAGTCGTTTGACTTCCAGATACGCAGCGTGCCCGGTGTGCAGTCGGTGCAGAGCGTGGCCGGCATGAGTAAAAACGTGATTGCCGGCAACAACGAAGGCAACCCGCGCTGGTCAGCGATCCCCGGTTCTGAACGCGGTCTGAGCCAAGGCGCGCGCGCTTACATGCCGGACGACGGTCTGGTGACTGAAGGCTGCCAGCGCATGCAGATCCTGGTGTTTCTGACCGACCACGAAGGCGCCACGGTAAGCCACGTGGTCGACGAAACCAAGCGCATCATCGCCAGCGTGCAGGGCCCACACGTCGAGTTCCTGCTGGCGGGGGGCAATGTCGGGGTCATGGCGGCCTCCAACGATGCGGTCAAGCAGGCCGAAGTGGTGATGCTGGCGGCCCTGTTTGGCTCGGTGGCGCTGTTTTGCTGGCTGACGTTCGGCTCGTTTCGCGCAGTGCTGTGCATTCTGGTGCCGCTGGCGATTGTCGCTATTCTGTGTAATGCGCTGATGGCCACGCTGGGCATCGGCCTGAAAGTCGCAACGTTGCCGGTGATGGCATTGGGGGTCGGGGTCGGGGTGGATTACGGCATTTACCTGTATGAGCGCATCCAGCATGAAATGGCCGATGGCAAGGACCTGCGCACCGCTTTTTATGAAGCCATGTGCCAGCGAGGTACTGCGGCGGTATTTACCGCGCTTACCATGTCCATCGGGGTCTGCACCTGGGCGTTTGCCCCGTTGAAATTCCAGGCCGACATGGGCGTGCTGCTGTCGTTCATGTTCCTGGTCAACGTGCTGGGCGCGATCTTTCTGCTGCCGGCGCTGGCGGCCTGGTTCAATCTCGGACGGCCGCTGGTCAAGGTCAAAAACGCTGCCAAAGAGCGCGCGTGCGGGCATTACCCGCTTAAACCCAGCGTCGCTGCCAAGGACATCACAAACCGGTAAAACACAGGGCGGCCCGGGATTGCGATCCGTTCAGGATTAACGCCACACTGGGCCCGCTTTGCACGGCGTAACGGATTAACTGACAGGCGCTGCGGCGTCGGTCGGCTGGCAACAATAACAATAAAAAAGGGCAGGTCTTGAACTGCGCCCATTGCGAGGAAACGTCCATGGATACAGTGACCTTGAACCATCAGACCCTGGCCAGCCTGGGACTTGAATTGACTGATTACGATCACATGGTCGGCAGCTTTTATGACGGCGCGCTGGACCCGAAAATCATGGGGCGCACCTTGTGTGCCGTCAGGACGATGTTCAAGGCCAACTACGCGACGCTGATTTTACGAGTGCCGGACCAGCCCGACCTCGGCCTGATGATCGTGGCGGGGGACATTGAGGGCGAGGGCGAGCTGACCTACCAGACCTACCCGCAAACCAATACCCCGTTTACCGGGCAGGCGCTGGATCAGGTGTTCACGGTCGAAGACATCATGAGCGAGGCCGACTGGGTCGCCTCAGCGTATTTCAAGGCCTACTGCGGGCCGCAGAACGTGTACCACGTGATGGGCGCCGATATTTCCACGCCCGATGGCGGCAAACTGCGCTTTCGCATTACCCGACCCAAAACCTCACCGGCGTTTTCAGCGTCTGAACGGGCACTGTGCAGCATGTTTCTACCGCATTTACGCCGCGCGCTGCACATGCACAACCTGTTGGACCGCAGTGAGTCCATCAGCGAACTGTATTCCCAGGCCATCAGTCGCCTGTCGGTGGCCACCATCGTGCTCGATGAGACGGGCAAAGTTTTGCGCCTGAACCCGGTTGCCGAAGAAATCCTCAGCAGCGCCGACGGCCTGAAGTTGGTGGGCGGGCGTCTGGAAGCGACGTACCCCAGTGACAACCGCGAGCTGCAGCGACTGGTCAAACACGCCTTCAGCGCCGAAGTGCGCGACGGTGGCGTGACGGCGGACGCCATGTCCGTCACCCGGCCATCGGGTCAGGTCAGCCTCGGGGTGGTCGTGGAAGCGATTCCGTCGCTGGAGTGGGCCGAGGGTAAAAGCAAGCCCGCTGCCGTGGTGTACATCCGCGACGCAGTGGGCAAGTCGCTGGCCAGCGAAGTGGTGACCAAGCAGCTGTTCAACCTGACCAAGGCCGAAACCGCCCTGGCGATGGAGCTGGCCAATGGCTTGTCGCTGGAAGAAGCCGCGGAAAACCTCAATATTCGGCGCAACACGGCCCGGGCGCACTTGCGCTCGATCTTCTCCAAAACCGGCGTGCGGCGTCAGACCGAACTGGTGAGGATTTTGCTGAACAGCGTGGTCGCGTTGGGAAAGCCCAAGTGCGCCTTGCGAACGCCTGACAAAGTGGTGGTCCCGGCTCCGCAACTGGCACGTTCTGTACGACAGACCGCCTGACGCTTCTTAAGCCAATAGACGCAGAGGTTGAAACCGCCGTCTGTTGATCGTCCATCGGGCCACCAAGGGCCTGTACTTATCGAGGAAGATTTTATGCCAGTGACAGCTGTCAGCGGCTCCGCGTCCGGGATCGGGGCTGCCGTGTGTGAGGCATTGCGTGCAGCGGGGCATCGCATCATCGGGATCGACCGCGCACAGGCTGACGTGATTGCCGATTTGTCCAGCAAAGCCGGCAGGCAACAGGCGGTAGCGCAGGTCCTGGAACAGTGCGGCGGGGTGCTGGACGGGCTGGTGTGTTGCGCCGGCCTGGGGGTCACTGCGTCATCCAGCAGCCTGGTGTTGGCGGTGAATTACTTTGGCGTCAGCGAATTGCTGGAGGGACTGGCCGATGCATTGTCCAAAGGTGCTCACCCGGCCGCGCTGGTGATCGGCTCAGTAGCCTCGACCCATGCTGGCGCTGATCAGCAACCCATGGTCACGGCCATGCTTGCTGGGGATGAAGCCCAAGCGCTGGAGCTGGCCAACACCTTGGCGCAGCCCCACATTGCCTATGCCAGCTCCAAATATGCTGTCACCTGCGATGCGCGCCGCAAAGCCGTGCGATGGGCCGCACAGGGCATACGCTTGAATGTGATTGCTCCGGGCGCCGTGGAAACACCGCTGCATCAAGCCGCCAAAGACGACGCCCGGTTTGGCAAAGCCGTGCGCGAGTTTGTAGCGCCGTTGGGGCGTGCCGGAGAACCGGCTGAAATCGCCCAAGCGGTGGCCTTTTTACAATCGCCGCAGGCCAGTTTCATCACCGGCAGTGTGCTATTTGTCGACGGCGGGATGGACGCCATGGCGCGTCCCCAACGATTTTGAGCCCAAGGAATTCCCATGAATAAAGTGGCATTTGTGACCGGTGCCAGCCGTGGTATTGGCCGTGAGACCGCACTGGCGTTTGCCCGTGCCGGGTTTGACCTGGCCATCAGTGCTCGCAGCGTGGAAGAAGGCCAAAGCCATCGCCACGGCTTATCTAACCCCGACGGCACGCCGCTGCCCGGCAGTTTGAATGGCACGGCCCAGGCGATTCGCGCACTGGGCCGCAAGGCGTTGGTGGTGCCCATGGACTTGCTCGACAGCGGGTCGGTGCTGGCAGCCAGCACGGCGGTACTGGCTGAATACGGCCGGGTCGATGTGCTGGTCAATAACGCCATTTACCAGGGCAGCGACCTGAATGCACCGTTTATGGAACTGGCCCCTGACACCCTTGAACGCGTGTTTCAAGGGTATGTCATGACGCCGTTCCTGCTCACCCGCGCCGTGGTCAGCGCCATGCTGGAACAGGGCGGCGGGGTGGTGATCAACGTGACGTCCGGTGCGGGCGAATCCGATCCACCGGTGGCAGCCGGTAAAGGTGGCTGGGGGTATGCCTATGGCGCGGGCAAGGCTGCGGTTTCCAGGCTCTCGGGGATTTTATCGGTGGAGTTGGGTGAGCAGGGTATTCGCGCTTTTACGCTCAATCCGGGGGTGGTCACCACCGACGCTTTGCGCGCCACCATTGGCGACAAAGGCGTAATAGCCCTGCGTGCGGGGTCTGCACCGCCCGAGGTGCCAGCGGCCGTAATGCTCTGGCTGGCCACTGATGCAGCAGCGGTGGACCATCAACGCAAGACCATTCATTGCCAGCCTTTTGCGCGCGAGCACGGGATTGTGCAGTGGTAGACGCTTATCGGCTTCCCTCCACCCCTCTTTCAAGGGTGAGGTGTGGAGGGGGCGCTCCAGGGGCTGTACGTCCTGCTTTCAATGCCGCCTGACCGAGGGTAGGTACATTTCCCACGGCGCCTAGTCCATCTGAACGATGAACCCGCCCGTACCCTGGTTGAAGATCATCGGGCACGTCTCGAGGCCGTTAACCGGAGGAATAATAAAAATGACCAAACTCGCAGAAATCCACGTCGAAAATGCATTGTCGCCGCGCTTCGGCCGGGGCTGGCATTGTTTGGGCGAAGCGGATGAGTACCGTGATGGCAAGCTGCATACCTTGAATGTTTTTGGCTCCCGGCTATTGGCCTTTGCAACTTCGACCGGCGAGATCAGCGTACTTGACGCGCATTGCCCGCACATGGGCGCAGATTTGTCCAAGGGCACGATTGAGAACGACCGTGTTGTGTGCCCGTTCCACCACTGGCAATACGACGCCAGCGGCAAGTGTGTCGAAATCCCTTATTGCAAACGCATCCCGCCCAAAGCCAAAACCCGCGCCTGGCAAACCTGTGAAGTCAACAAGTTGCTGTTCGTGTGGAATAACCCCGAAGGCAAACCGCCCGCCGAAGACGTGGTCATTCCGTACTTGCCCGAAATGGACAGTGACGAGTGGCTGCACAGTTGGCACATGGACAAACTGATCATCAACACCCAACCGCGCGAGCTGGTCGACAACTTGGTGGATGCGCAGCATTTCGGTCCGGTCCATGGCACCCCGACCAAGTACTTTCACAACGTCTTTCAGGGCCACATCGCCCAGCAAATTTTCCACGGCGATTCCGAGCGCCTGGGCGGCGACCTGGTGGCCGAATCGGCCTACTACGGCCCGGCCACGCACTTCACCCGCATGAGTGCCATGTTCGACGGTCAAGAGATCAAGTCCATCCTGCTCAACTGCCACGTACCGATCGGCCCCAACAGTTTCGAATTGCGCTTCGGTTGCATGGTGAAAAAAGTGCCGGGCTGGAGTGATGCGCAAAACGAAGCACTGGCCATCGATTACGTGCAGCGCAACCGCGACTCGTTCTATCAGGACGTGGACATCTGGACCCACAAGATTCGCGTCAACAACCCGGTGCTGGCCGAAGGCGACGGCCCGGTGTACCAGTTGCGCGAGTGGTATCAGCAGTTCTTCACCGATGAGGCCAGCGTCCCCGCCAGCATGGCCGAGTGCCGCGAGTACACCACGGTGGATAATCGCTGAACAACACTGGCTTTTTGATCCACGCTGCTTAAGATGGCCGACAGCTCATCACCATCAGGCTTGGATCAGGGCCAATGTTGAACAAAGACACCATCTCCATTCACTTGGTGCGCGAAGCGCTGTTGCAAAGCTGTGCTTCGCCGCAAACCATGCAGGACGTGTTGCACGCGGTGGGGGTGGATCCCGCGCTGCTGGAGGACGCCGAAGGTCGCGTGCCTGCCCATACCTATGCGCGTATGTGGCGCTTGCTGGCTCACCGTCTGGATGATGAGTTTTTTGGCATGGACCCGCGCAAGCTGCGCTCCGGGAGCCTGGCGTTCATGTGCCGTGCGGCCATGGCACAGCCCACGCTGGTGCAGGGGCTGGAAGTGGTGCTGGGCTTTTTGTCGCTGATGCTGGAACGCCTGCCCGCCACATTGGTGCGTCGCCAGAGCCTGGCGGAAATCGTCTTGCAGGAGCCTGCTGAAGATCCGGCGCGGGCCTTCACCTACTTTACATACTGGATGATGGTGCACGGGGTGGCGTGCTGGCTGGTCGGTCGGCGTATTCCGATCCTGGCCATCGAGCTGCGTTGTGCGCAGCCTGCCCATGGCGATGATTACGCGGTGATGTTTTCCGAGAATTTGCGTTTCGGGCGCCCGCGTACACGGATGATTTTCGCGGCCGATTGCCTGGATGCGCCGATCAAGCGCAATGAAGATGAATTACAGCGGTTTCTGGCGCAGGCACCGGCCAATATTCTGGTCAAGTACCGTGACCCGCAAAGCCTGGCCAGTCAGATCAAGCAGGATTTGCGGCAGTTGCCCGCTGCACAGTGGCCCGAGACCGAAGGCCTGGCGCACACGCTGTGCATGTCAGCCTCAACGTTACGCCGACGTCTGGCCGAAGAAGGGCAGACGTATCAGGGGCTCAAGGACGGGGTGCGCAAGGAGCTGGCCATTGGTTGGCTGGCCGAGCCTGAATTGAGTTTTGCCGACATCGCATCCAACCTGGGGTTTGCCGACACCAGCTCGTTCTACAAAGCGTTTCGCAAGTGGTCAGGGACCAATCCGGGGCATTACCGCACCCTGATTCTGGGCGTCAATTGAACAGGCCTGCCACGGTGGCCGCGGCAGGCCTGTGCAGCACGATCAGGTAGCGGTCGAGCCGAGACCGGCAGTGGTTCGGGTTCGTCCTTCCAGCCGGCGTTTCAACCCGCGTGGTTCGATGATCAGTCTTGAACCGCTGGCCGCATTGGCCCGCGCCCACTCCTCAAGCAGTTCGAGGCAGGCATGGTCGATGTAGCTGAGGTTGGTCAAGGGCACGTGCAGGGTTGAACCGGCAGGCACCTGCGCAAGGATGCGGGTCAACGCCGGGACTTTGAGAAAAGTCGCCGCACCTGTCAGCCGCAGTTCCAGCTCATGGGCGGCCGCGAGCGGAGTGAGGCTGATTTTCAGGCGCGCCGCTTTCCAGGCCAGTTTGGCCAGTGTCAGGGCAAAGCCCACCAGCACCCCTGTCAGCAAGTCGGTGAAGATGATCGCCAGCGCCGTCGCGGCATAGGTAAACATCGGCATGCGTCCATACCGGGCAAGGCCGCGAAAGGCCTTAAAGTCCACCAGCTTGATCCCGGTGTAAACCAGTACACCCGCGAGGCTCGCCACCGGAATCTGTTGCAGCATGCTGGACAGCAACAACACGAACGCCAGTAGCCATGCACCGTGCAATATCGCTGACAGCCGCGTGGTGGCACCGGCCTGAACGTTGGCCGAACTGCGCACGATCACCCCGGTCATCGGTAATGCCCCGAGCAGGCCACATAGCATATTGCCAACACCCTGAGCGCTGAGCTCTTTGTCAAAATCCGAGCGCTGGCCGTTGTGCATGCGGTCCACCGCCGCTGCTGATAACAAGGTCTCGGCACTGGCGATGAAGGCGACGGTGAACGCGGCCAGCAACAGGGCCGGGTCGGCCAGATTCAGCAGATCGGCAGGGCGCAGCCAGTCGATGGCATCGGCCAGGTTGTCGGGAACGTCGACCCGTTTGACCGACAGGTCCAGCAGCAGGCTGAGCCCGGTGGTCAGGCCGACACCCAGCAAGGCACCGGGGACGAACCGCAAGCGCTGCGGTCGGCACTTGTCCCACAAGGCCATCACCCCGATGGTGCCCAGGCCCAATGCCCCTGCTTGCCAGCCGAGCCCGCCGCCCAGCGTCGGAAGGGCAGCCAGCAGCGCGTGCGGGAAGCCCGTGAGGTTAGCCAGCCCTGAAGGCTGCGGCGTGCCGTCGAGCATCACATGCAGTTGGGACAACACGATCAGCACGCCGATCCCGGCCAGCATGCCGTACACCACGGCCGGGGCCGTGACGCGAAACCAGCAGCCCAGACGCAAGCGCCCGGCCAGCAATTGCAGCAGGCCCGCCAGTAGCAGGATCGGCCCCAACATGGCCATGCCGTGTTGGCGCACGATTTCAAATACCAGCACCGCCAGCCCGGCGGCCGGGCCGCTGACCTGTAACGGCGAGCCAGCCAGCCAGCCCACCACCAACCCGCCGATGATGCCCGTGATCAACCCCTTGGCGGGTGGCATGCCGGAGGCGATGGCAATGCCCATGCACAAAGGCAGGGCGACCAGAAACACCACCACTGAGGCCATCAGTTCGCGGGGCACGATTGTTTTTAAGTGTTCAGCACGCATGGAAACGCTCCCAAAGCAGGTTCAAGACGCCACGGGGCCTGGCTGCAGGCAGCCACGGCATGGCAACGTCAATGTCAGTTAAAAGCGCGCTTTGGGCGTCGCAGAAGGGATGTTGTGCACGTCGTTCAAGGGCCTGAAAGCCGCTAGTTCGGCGTCGTAGGCGTTGATTTCGCTGGTTTCGATGTTGTAGATCCAGCCATGGATAAATAATTGGCCATTTGCCAGGCGGGAAGCCACGGACGGGTGCGTGCGCAGGTGGTGCAACTGGGCGATCACGTTTTCTTCAGTCAGGCGCTGCATGCTGTCGGTTTCACTGGCGCAGGTGCAGTTCTCCTGAACCATGGTTCTGGCCACTTCGGCATGACGTAGCCAGGCTTTGACGGTGGGCATGGCTGCAAGGCTGTCGGGGTTGAGTACACCGCGCATGGCCCCGCAGTCGGAATGCCCGCACACGATGATGTGCTGAACACCCAGCACCAGATTGGCGTATTCAATGGCCGTGGACACACCGCCGTTCATTTGCCCATAGGGCGGGACGACATTGCCGACGTTGCGCGTGACAAACAAATCGCCGGGAGCGCTTTGAGTGATGAGTTCGGGGACGATGCGCGAATCGGCACAGGCAATGAACATGGCGCGGGGACGTTGGGCGGTGGCGAGCTTTTTGAACAGGTCTTTCTGTTGCGGAAAGACGTCGTGATGAAAATGTAAAAAACCTTCGACGATGTGCTGCAGCGCTGCTTGGGGGGTGGCAGGGGCTGCAGCCAGCGACTGATTATCCTTGGTACTCATCATTCATCCTCTTTTGGTGTAACAGAGAAATTTCTGAAATTTTCAGAAATAAGTCGTGAGCGACTTGAGTGAAAAAGTACCGTTCAAAGCTTAACTGAAACTGAATTAACCGCTCTGGAACAAGGGTTTCGTAATGGCAATGAGCAAGTATTGGAAGGGGGCAAGCAGGCTCATGGGCGTGCAGTCGCCCATGAGTTCAAAAGGGATAAAGCCGGATTTAGAGCAACCACATGCCCACTAATCCACTGATGATGCCCACCAGCATGGTCAGGACAGCCACTGTCACCAGCACCCGGGTGTCGAAATCCTTGCGCAGCATCAACAGTGACGGCAGGCTCACGCTTGGCAGGGTCATCAGCAAGGCCACAGCAGGCGCGGTGCCCATGCCCAGTGCCATCATGGTTTGCACAATCGGTATTTCAGCGGCGGTGGGGATCACGAACAGCGTACCGACAATCGCCAGGGGCACGAGCCATAGCAGGCTGTCGCTCATGGCGCCATCGACGTGCGGGAACAGCCATACGCGGGCGGCGCCCAGCAGCAACACCGCCAGCAGATACACCGGGATGGTATTCCAGAACAATTGCCATAACGTGCGCCCCCAGCGCACGAAGAATTGCGGTTCATCGCCCTGACGGGTGGCCTCGGAAACAGCGTCCAGCGCCGCGTCAGGAATGCTCTGCGGGCGTGAAATGCGTTGGGCAATCATTGAGACGCCAATTACCAGCACCAACCCGGCCACCAGGCGTAACGCGCTGAACCCCCAGCCCAGCACAAACCCCATGAACACCAGCGTCGCCGGGTTCAGTACCGGGTTGGCAATCCAGAAGGCGAGGGCGGCGCCCACCGACACGTTTTGCCGGCGCATGCCAGCCGCGACCGGGGCTGCGCAACAGGTGCACATCATCCCCGGCAGGGCGAACAGCCCGCCGCGCAGGGTCGAGCCCAGACCGGCCTTGCCGAAAAGGCGCAGCAACCAGTCGCGCGGGATCAGTACTTGAATCAGCGAGCCGAGAATCACAGCCAAAACGGCGGCTTTCCAGATCGCCAGAAAATACACCTGGGCGTAAGCCAGCGCTGCAGCGATGGGTTCACCCTGGTTGTCGTTGAGGATCGAGGCGCCAATGCTGTGGTTGTCTGCCGCCACAAAGGCTTTGAGGTAGTAAGGCGACCACTTGACGTAATACAGGCCAATGCCTGCAATCAGCAGAAACAGCAGGGGCTTGCACCAGAATGACCAGCCCCGTGAAGGTTTGACTGAAGAGACGCTGGACATAAACAGTTACCGGACATGAGGAAATTGCGGCGCATCATACGCCAATCCGGAGGTTGAATTGTCAGTGAGGTCTGTCAGACCGCGCCCGTAGAGCGCGATCTGCGGCGTTTGATTACAGGGTTCTGATTGAGTTACTGATCGACCGTGCGCACTGAATGATGGCGGCGCCCATTTTTTGCTCGGCGTCTTCCATGCTCCAGCGACTGCTGGGTGCTACCACATGCACGGCCGCCACAGGCAGGCCGTTGCTGCCGAAGATGGGCGCGGCCAGGGTCATGTCCCCCAGGAACATTTCTTCCTTGTTGATGGCGTAACCCTTGCTGCGTGCTGCTTGAATGCGTTCGAAAATGGCGTCCGGGTCCGTCAGCGTGTGCTGCGTGAACGGGCGGATATCGCTTGCTTGCAGGACGGCGTGTACGACGTCGTCACTCAGTCCGCTCAGGTAGGCTCGACCGCCGCCACTGAGGTACATGGGGATACGGCTGCCAATCGGCATATGAATGGGAATGAACTTGGGGGCCACAAAACGCGCGACATACACCATGGACACGCCGTCAGGCTCGGTCAGGTTGACGGTTTCGCCAGTGAGTTGATTAAGTTCAGCCAAGTAGGGATTTGCAACGTCAACCAGTGTGTCCGCGGCTAAATAGTTGTAGCCGATTTCCATAACTTTGGGCGTTAACTGGAAGCGACGGCTTTGCGGGTGCTTGCGGATATAGCCCAGCTCCTCGAGCGTGTGCACCATTCGCTGGGCAGAGCTTTTGCTAATGCCTGCTACCTGAGCAATATCGGCCAGGTTCATGGTTCTCCGGGCTGCGCCAAAGCCGCGCAATACCGCGAGACCCTTCTCCAACGACTGATTGAAAAGGGGGTTAATGTGTTCACTCATGACGCTTCCTTGGCGTTTGTGTACGTTATAAATATCGATATTCGATACTTATAAATCTCTTTACGATTTAGGTAAATTGTTTATAGTCGAAGCCGGCTTTTAACACCAGAGGGTGCGGAGGCTGTTTCAAGGCGCCATCAGGATAATAAAAGCGACCACAGGGAGATTCGCAATGCAGAAAAAATTTCAAGCGCTCACACTCGTGTGTGCGATCGCCGCCGGCATGATGGGATCTGCCAGCGCACTGGCTACACCGACCTACAAAGTAGGGGCCACCGCCACAGGCATTCCGTTTACCTTCGTTGACATCAAGAGCGGAGATACCCGCGGAATGATGGTTGATGCGATTGAGGCCATCGGCAAGGCGGGTGGTTTCCAGACCGATATTCAACAAAGCGTCTTTTCTGCCCTGATTCCTTCACTGACGTCCAACAAGATCGACCTGATCTCGGCCGCGATGCTCAAAACCCCTGAGCGCGAAAAGGTTGTGCAGTACTCCGACCCGATTTACAGCTACGGTGAAGGGCTGATCCTTCAGGAAAAAGACCCTAAAACCTACACCAGCATGGCTGACCTGAAAGGGGAAATCGTCGGTGCCCAAGTAGGCTCGGTCTTTATTGACGCCTTGAACAAGCATGGCGGTTTCAAGGAAGTGCGCAGCTACGACTCTGTAGCCGACATGATGCGCGACTTGCGACTGGGCCGTATCAAGGCTGCATTCGGCGACCGTCCCATCGTTGCTTACCAGATGGCAACCAACCCCAAGCAGACCAGGGGGTTGAAACTCTCGCAAACCTATCAACCGGTGGTGGGTGATGTATGCATCGTGATGCGCCAGAACGACCCCGAAAAGCTTGCGCAGGTGAATAAGGGCATCGCCGCGATCAAGGCTGATGGTTCGCTGGACCGCATCATTGAGCAGTGGAAACTGAACTGATGATTCCTCGGCCCGCTTACCGTAGCGGGCTGTTTCATGTGTTGTTTCGCAGGTAACTTATGTTTCTCCAGGACGCGTTGGACTTCCTCCCGCTGTTGTTGAAAGGGGCGGTTGTTACTGTGCAAGTCACTGCGGGATCGTTCGTGCTGAGTTCGCTGATCGGTCTTGTATTCGCTTTGATGATGGTTTCCAAAATCCGCGCGGTGGCGTTGTTCGCCATTGGCGTGGTTAACGTGATTCGCGGTCTGCCCATCATCGTTCAGCTGTTTTACATCTACTTCGTCTTGCCCGACTTTGGCATCCAGCTCAGCGCCATGCAGGCAGGGGTGATTGGTCTGGGTATCGCGTACTCGGCCTATCAGGCTGAAAACTTCCGGGCTGGCATTCAGGCCATTGACCACGGGCAGATCGAAGCCGCCGAATCCATCGGCATGCGCGGCATGATGATCATGCGCCGGGTGGTGTTGCCCCAGGCGTTCCGCATTGCCTTGCCACCCTACGGCAATACGCTGGTGATGATGCTCAAGGACTCTTCATTGGTGTCCACCATCACCGTGGCCGAGATGACTCGTCAGGGTCAGTTGATCGCCTCTTCCACGTTCGAAAACATGACGGTTTACACCTTGGTGGCCCTGCTTTACCTGTCCATGAGCTTGCCCTTGTCCTTCGGTTTGCGCCGCCTGGAAGCACGCTTTGCGACGCGGAGAACGTCATGATCGAACTCAAGGGTGTGTACAAGAATTTCGGCAGCGTGCCGGTGCTTGAAGGTGTCGATTTGCAGGTCGGGCAGGGCGAAGTGGTGTGCCTGATCGGCCCTTCAGGGTCGGGCAAGTCGACGTTGCTGCGTTGCATCAACGGCCTGGAAAGCTACAGCCGAGGCGAGATCCTGGTCAGCGGCCAACGGGTGGATCGCAACGACAAAAGCATCCATCAGTTGCGCACACGCGTGGCCATGGTGTTTCAACGTTTCAATCTGTTCCCGCACCGCACGGCGCTCGAAAACGTGATGGAAGGGCCGATTTACGTCCTCAGGCAAAACCCGCAAGCGGCGCGCAAACAGGCCACAGCCCTGCTGGAAAAAGTAGGTTTGGCGCACCGCATGGACGCCTACCCGGATGCCTTGTCCGGTGGTCAGCAGCAGCGCGTGGCGATTGCCCGCGCGCTGGCCATGAACCCGCAAGCCATTTTGTTCGATGAACCCACCTCGGCCCTCGACCCGGAACTGGTCGGTGAAGTACTCACGGTCATGCGACGTCTGGCCGATGAGGGCATGACCATGATCGTGGTGACCCATGAGATGGGATTCGCCCGGGATGTGGCGGACAAAGTGTGTTTCTTGCACAGCGGACAAATTGTCGAAGCCGGGCCTGCAAAAACGGTGCTCAGTGCCCCGCAACATCCACGAACCCAGGATTTTCTGCGACGTCTGCTGAACCAGACGGACGAGGTTAGCTCATGAAGTCTGCTTCCAGCTGCCAGTTGCCGCCCTCGTTGTGGTCTGCCACGGCCCGGCCCGGCGCAATGACGCCGCCCCTCAGTGAAAACAAGCGGGTGGATGTGGCCATTGTGGGGGCCGGTTACACCGGGTTGGTCACAGCATTACGCCTGGCCGAGTCCGGTATCAGCGTTTGCGTGCTGGACGCTGGCGAACCCGGATGGGGCGCATCGGGGCGCAACGGCGGGCAAGTGATTCCGGGCCTCAAGTACGACCCTGACCAGTTGATCCAGCGGTATGGCGAGGAGCGGGGTGAACGCATCATTGAAGCCTGTGGTGGCGCGGCCGATGAAGTGTTTTCGTTGATCCGCGAGTACAGCATTGCCTGTGAAGCCAGCCGTAAAGGCTGGATCCAGCCCGCTGTCTCTGCCGTGTCCATGAAAGCGCTGGAACACCGGGCCCGGCAATGGCAGCAGCGTGGGATTACGGCCGAGGTGCTGGACCGTGACGCGGTGTGTCAACGCCTGGGCACGCAAAATTACCTGGGTGGCTGGGTCGACCCGCGTGCGGGCAGTTTGCATCCGTTGAACTATGCCCGGGGGTTGGCCAAGTCAGCGTTGGGCCGTGGCGTCACGATTCATAGCCAAAGCCGGGTGACGGATTTGCGTCGCGTCGGGCCACAGTGGCAATTGACCACTGCGCAAGGCAACACGGTCAGCGCCGACAGCGTGGTGCTCGCTACCAACGGGTACACCGACAACCTGTGGCCGGGGTTGCGCCAGACTGTGCTGGCGGCCAATAGCTTCATCATTGCCACGCGTCCGCTGCCCCCTGAATTGCGCAAGACCATTTTGCCGGGTGGGGAAGTGTGTTCGGATGCGCGACGGTTGTTGCTGTACTTCAAGATGGATGCCCAAGGCCGCTTGTTACTGGGCGGGCGAGGACCGTTCGCGGAGCCGACCCGGGCCGGGGACTGGACGCATCTGGAGCGTTCGATGGTGATGCTGTTTCCGCAGTTGGCCGGGGTGGCCGTCGAGTACCGCTGGAGCGGGCGCATCGCACTGAATCAAAGTGTGTTGCCGCAATTGCATGAGCCTCAGCCGGGCCTGTCGATACTGATGGGCTATAACGGTCGCGGGATAGCCATGTCGACCGTACTGGGCAAGCACTTGGCTGCCCGAGTGGCGGGAACTGAAAGTGACTTCCCGTTCCCGGTCACACCGATTCGCAGCATTCCGTTCCACAGCCTGCAACGCTTGTACGTCGCGGCTGGGATCACCTACTACCGCATGCTTGATGCCTTGAACTGACAACCGTAGCGGCAAGCAGTTGCTTGCCGTTGCCGGCCGATCAATCGTCGGTTTTGATGGTCGCCACGTCGTCAGCCTTGATCTTGATGTGCTTGCCGGCAATGTCCACGAACTCGTAGAAACCATCATTGGTTTTGGTTTTGGTTTTTGGCATGTCCTTGGTCAGGTATTGCGTGCCGTTTTGCAGGGTCACGACGCTGGGTGAGGCGCACCCGGCCAGCCCCAGCATTGCCGCCATCACCAAAGGTAAAGCGATCACATTGATCTTCATGCAAGCTCCTTGAGCATTCGAACGTAAGGGTTATACACACCGGCCGTCATGTAAAAGCCAGTGCCGGAAAATAACTGCTGCCTCTGACAACGTTTTATGCCGAGAGTGCGCCAGGTAGTCAGCATTGCCACTGATAAATTCATAAGGGCCGACGCGACGCAGATCTCCGCTGTCGATTTTGCCCCTGACCATGAAGTCCCAACCTAGCCCGACCCCCATGCCTTGCAGGATTGCCTGATAGGCCAGTGTCACTTGGTTGAACAGCGGGCTGTCAGGCGCGGGGGTGTGCTCAAGGTCGAAATGCCCAAACCAGTCGCGCCAGTCCATGCAATTCCATCCGGATGAATCCAGCTCGATCAGGGGCAGCGTTTGCAAGTCTGCAGGTGAGCCAATGTCTGCCACAGGGATGGCGGCGCTGACCACCGGGTACACGCATTCGGCAAATAATCGATGGGCATCCAGTGATGACCATTTGCCATTACCGTACAGGATCGAGAAATCGTAATCTGCTGTGCTCGACTCGTCCAGACCATTGTTGGCGTGGATGTTGACAGTGATTCCCGGGTGAGCGGTGTTAAAGGCCAGTAGGCGTGGAAATAACCAGAATTGCGCCACGGCGTGGGTGCACTGCACCGTCACAGCATTGGGTGCATGCTCCACCTTGATCCGGTTGACACTGTGTTGCAGTCGCTCAAGCATCGCGCTGACTTCGGCAAACAGCCCGGCCCCCGCGCGGGTCAGGCTGATACCCCGGGCTTGGCGCTCGAACAGAGAAAGGCTGAGGGCATCTTCAAGGACGCGAATCTGTTTGCTGACGGCGCTTTGGGTCAGGCACAGCTCGGTTGCGGCGCGGGTGAAGCTGCCATTACGGGCAACCGCCTCGAAGGTGATCAGCGTATCGAGCGGCGGCAGGTGTTTGAGGTAGCGGCTCACGGGGGGTCCTGTGGGGGCGGGTTCTCAGGCAAAGGGGAAGGGCATCTCAGCCCATTCCTGTGGGGAATGCATGGATGCCAACTGTTCTTTAGTTACTGATGCGTGAAATGCCTATGCTTGCAGACTCATCAATGGTTCGAGCATACGTAATGAAGCGCGGGATAGTCTACGCCGGCATGGCAGGTGCTGTTTGGGGGCTGGTGTTTTTGGTGCCGGCGTTATTACCGGAGTTCAGTCCGCTGCTCCTCAGTTGCGCCCGTTTCATCCTGTACGGCGCGGTGTCTGCGCTGCTGATACTGCCCGACGCCAAGCGCTTGCTCCCTCAACTGACCCGGCGTGACGTCGTGACACTGGTGAAGCTCGCCCTGCTGGGCAACCTGATTTATTACATGTTGCTGGCCGCCTCCATCCAGTGGGTGGGGATCGCCGTGGCGTCACTGATCATTGGCGTATTGCCTTTGACCATCAGCTGGCTGGGCCGCAGTGATGCGGGCGCCGTGCCGCTGACTCGCCTGATCTGGCCGCTGCTGCTGGTGCTGGCCGGGATGTTGTGCATCAACCTTGAAGCATTGTCTGGCGCCAATGGCGGGCAACCGATGGCGGAAAAAGTACTGGGCATTGCCTGTGCCATTGGCGCGCTGGCGTGCTGGACGGGATTTGCCACGGCCAACGCGCGATACCTTAAACACAGTCAGTTCACCAGCAGCGAATGGTCGAGCTTGGGGGCGTGACCACGGGCGTGCTGGGTCTATTGATCTGGGGTGCGGCCAGTGCGCTGTCGCTGGATGCCGTGCACATAGACGTCAGTGATGCCCGTTGGCAGGGGTTCTGGGCGATCAATCTGGCGTGTGCGGTCGTCGGCTCATGGTTCGGCAACCGGATGTGGAATGCGGCTTCCCGACGGCTGCCGCTGACCTTGAGCGGCCAGTTGATCGTGTTTGAAACACTGTTCGCGCTGTTTTATGGCTTTGTCTTTTTGCAGCGCTGGCCCACGGCGCTGGAAACCCTGGCTGTGCTCTTGCTGTTGAGTGGCGTCAGTTGGGCCGTACGCCGCCATGCGCCAGGCCGTGCAGCACTGGCCTGATCAACTCGGGCAAGCTTCGGCGCCGTTGTTCAGCCCTTGTTTGTCGACGCGGCTGAGCAGGGTGGCCTTGCCGTTGTGCCAAGTCAGGGTCAGCACGTACAGCGAATCGAAATCGCTGTCGGCCCAGTCCTCAGTCAGCGAGGTTTTTTTCCCGGTGGCTTTGCCGGCGACCGTGTTGATCAGCTCCGGCAGGTAACCGTGGGACCAGGCGGTGTAGACAGTCGAGTTGTGGTATTTGTCGTCTGTCAGCTCGTTGGCCAATTGCCGCGTATCGTTGGCCGAAAACTCAAGGTTGATGGGCAAGCCCAGTTTGATAGCGCTGGGGTTGATGGTCATCATCGGCCGTACATAGCTGTAGGCGTCATCCTCGGCACCTTCTTCAACTTGACGCGAGGGGTTGGCGGCGAACACGTAATCCGCCTTGCCATACTTTTGCGGCAGCACGGTGGCCAGATTGATGGCGCGGTTCAGGCCCTGGCATGTGAGTTGGCCCAGACCGTCAGCCGGCTTCTCGGCGTGGCGCATGAACACCAGCGTCTGGACCCCGTCGGCCGGTTGGGCAAAGGCGTCTTCGACATGCGAGGAAAGGCTGACAGTGCCTGCGATCAGCAGCAGCGGGACAGCGGCTAAGGCAACGCGTTTTTTTTTCCAATTGATCGGGAGCATAAGGTCTTCTGTATCAATCCTGGCGGGGGCCTCCCTGTCGTAAAAACACCGCAGTGCCCGTCATCCTTGAACAAAGTGTTCATTAGACGCGCATTTGGAAATTGGTTCGCTCTCACTTTAGTTGCAGACGTTTCTGAATGCTTCTTGGGAATAAACATACGAGTGCTGGCAAGGCAGTGTTCAATTGGCCATCATTGAGCGGCCTTCATCCTTAAGAGGTTGTGCCGATGTTACCTGCTCCGCTGAGACGCCCGATCAACCCTGTGCACCTGCGCGTGCGTGCCTGGCGAGGGCGTGTCGGGCTGGGGCTGGTGGCAAGCCTTTCGGTGCTGGCAGGCATGACCGATGCCATCGGGTTTCTGGCCACGGGCGATTTTGTGTCGTTCATGAGCGGTAACACCACGCGGCTGGCGGTGGCGATCAGTCAGGGGGACATGAGCCTGGTGGTACGCCTGTTTTTTGCGGTGCTGGCCTTTATCGCCGGCAACACGCTGGGGATTTTGCTCGGGCGTTGGGGCGGGCGCCGTGCGTTACCCTTAATGCTGGTTATCGCCGGGCTGTTGTGTGCGGCCGGGCTGGTGCCTTTTGCGTCGCAGGTCCCGGCCTTGCTGGCCGCCATTTTGGCAATGGGCATGCTCAACGCCGCTGTGGAGCAGGTCAACGGGTTGCCGGTGGGGCTGACCTACGTGACCGGGGCGCTGTCGCGTTTCGGCCGCGGCTTGGGGCGCTGGCTTTTGGGCGAGCGTAAAAGTGGCTGGCGCGTGCAACTGGTGCCTTGGAGCGGCATGTTGCTGGGTGCGGTGTTGGGTGCCTGGCTGGAGGCTCGATTCGGGGTTAAGGCGATGCTATTCAGTGCGGGATTTGCCTGCGTGCTCGGCGCAATCTCTCTGCGCATCCCGCGCCGCTGGCAGCGCGATTACATGCCGCGCTAAGCCCGCCGTTTGTCTGCAGCCGCGCTGAGGGTAGACTGGCGCGACGCACGGGCATGCCCCAATCAATAAGCAGGAGTTGTTGTGTCCCAGTCTGTCGATGACCATTCGCCCCTCGAGTCATTCTCAATCGAAAGCCCGGCCCCTCTGTACGCACGGGTCAAACAGGCCATCGTGCAGAAAATCCGTTCCGGTGCCTGGCTGCCCAATTCGAAACTGCCCTCCGAAAGCGAGCTGCTCAACCAGTTGGGCGTGAGCCGCA
The DNA here is from genome assembly GCF_002269125.1 of Pseudomonas lundensis. Classification (GTDB taxonomy): domain Bacteria; phylum Pseudomonadota; class Gammaproteobacteria; order Pseudomonadales; family Pseudomonadaceae; genus Aquipseudomonas; species Aquipseudomonas lundensis_A. The sequence continues at coordinate 120,992 of NZ_NQKI01000013.1, forward strand.
TGACCATCAACCGTGCCTTGCGCGAGCTGACCATCGAAGGCCTGCTGGTGCGCATGCAAGGTGTGGGAACCTTTGTGGCGGTGCCCAAGGGCACAGCGGCGTTGTTTGAGATTCACAATATCGCGCAGGAAATTGCCGATCGCGGCCATGTGCACCGCAGCGACGTGATCGTGCTTGAAGAGGTCCCGCCCAGGGCCAGCCCCACCTTGCCCTTCGCGCTGGACGGCATTGAGCGCCTGTTTCATTCGGTGATCGTGCATTACGAAAACGGTGTGCCGGTGCAAATCGAAGAGCGTTTCGTCAATGCGCACATTGCGCCTCTTTATTTGCAGCAAGACTTCACCCGCACCACCGCCTATGCCTACTTGATGGACCTTGCGCCCTTGACCGGGGGCGAGCATGTGGTGGAAGCCATTCATGCCACCTCGGCGGAGTGCCGGTTACTGGGCATCAAACGTAACGAAGCCTGCCTGATGATTCGCCGCCGCACGTGGTCGTCTCAAGGGGTCGTGGGCTGTGCGCGGCTGGTGTATCCCGGCTCTCGCTACCGGTTGCAAGGGCAGTGCGGCCACTGAGGTCACTGAGGTCCTGCGTGTGCGGGTAATCCTGTGTTACCCGCGTTACTTTTGGTGCAATCTCGTTACCTTTTTGCCGATCTATGCACCAAGTTGCGGCAACTTTTTGTTGGTTTTAAGCGTGCCCATTTATCTCGCCAAAAATCTCAATAAACCTATCTCATTGATTTAAATATATTTATCTCATCGTCGCGCACGCTAGTCAGTGTCGCCTGCGTCATGTTGGCCCTTCGCTTGCATTCACTTGTACATACAGGTTGGTATAAGTGTGAACTCCGCACCTTCCGCCTTAGGCTCTGTACGTAAAGTATTGTCGCAAGCACCGCATAGCGCAGGCCAATGAGACCATCGCCGCAAAACTTGTTGCGAGCTTGTCGAAGCGCGTCACGATGCGACGGTTCTCCTTCAGCCAGCC
>NZ_NQKI01000014.1 GCF_002269125.1 Pseudomonas lundensis
TTGAATCTCAAGGAGTTTTCCGTTTCGACTGCGCCGGAAGTGGGGCGAATTATAGGCCGATGGAATTCTGAGTCAAGTGCTATGTTTGCTTTATTCACAAGAAGTTCAAAAACTAATCCGCACCTTGATGCGCACTATATTGCACAACCTTGATTACTTGAGCATCATGCCTTTCATCACCAGACTGTCTATCACTCTTAGGCCACCCTTAAATGACCAAGCAGCCTCAAAGCCTTGCATCAGTTCTTTTCCCCGTTGGCTTACTTCTGATAGCCATGGCGTCTATTCAATCAGGCGCCTCACTCGCCAAGAGCATGTTTCCGATCGTGGGCGCACAGGGTACAACGACCCTGCGTCTAATCTTTGCCAGTTTTATCATGCTGCTCATTTTGCGCCCATGGAGGGCCAAACTCACAGCCAAGTCCTTAAAGACTGTGATTGTTTATGGGATAGCGTTAGGCGGAATGAATTTCCTCTTCTATATGTCACTGCGAACGGTTCCTCTCGGTATTGCAGTGGCACTCGAGTTCACAGGCCCCTTGGCCGTCGCCATTTACGCGTCCCGCAGGGCGATCGACTTCGTCTGGATTGGACTTGCTATCACAGGCCTTCTACTGCTGATTCCTGTTGGCGAAAGCACTCACAGCATTGACTTGATTGGCGCCGGTTATGCCTTAGGTGCTGGCGTTTGCTGGGCACTGTACATCTTGTTCGGTCAAAAAGCGGGAGCGGACAACGGCGTGCAGACTGCCGCACTCGGCGTGATGATTGCAGCGCTTTTCATTGCTCCGATTGGAATCGTCCATGCAGGAGCAACTTTACTGACTCCAAGCCTGATCCCTATCGCTATCGGCGTGGCAATCCTGTCGACCGCATTACCCTATACCCTGGAAATGGTGGCACTTACCCGCATGCCTACCCGTACGTTCGGCACACTGATGAGCATCGAACCCGCTTTTGGCGCGCTGTCAGGCCTGCTTTTTCTCAACGAAATACTGTCTTTCGCCCAATGGATGGCCATTCTGTGCATCATCATGGCCTCAGTCGGTGCAACGTTAACCATGCGCGGCCACACAAAACCTGTGACCAAAGCCGAATGACAATCTAATCACTACAACCGCTGGTAATTGACCTTCATTTAAGCGATGTTTGATCACCGTGAGAGTCAATTGGGGCGGTTCTGGACAGGGAGATCTATAAATAGCCACGGCAAAGGCAGTTCGGCACCCACATCCGCAACCCGACGCTAACGCTTAAGGACAGGAATGAAACGCTTTTTGATAGGTTTGGCAGCATTGGCAATAGCAGGCTGTGCAGCAACCTCAGAAACCACTGTAAAACATGGCAAGCGAGGCATGCATATCAACTGCTCAGGTTTGTCGTCTTCATGGGACAAATGCTATGCCGAAGCAGCACGCTCCTGTGGCGAAAAAGGTTTCCGTACCATCGCAAAGTCAGGCGATTCTGCCGAAGAGCCCGGTGATTACCCCTTCGGCTTGAATCCAGCGGGCTACACCAGCCGCAGCTTGATCATCATCTGTAAATAAAACAGCCAGGCAATTCAGCCACGCAACTTTTTGATCGTTTGCGTGGCCACTCTCGTTATAAAACCGGTTTGGCCACAGCCTCAGTGCGCGCGTTCAGCCATTTCAGAGCATCGCCTGCAAGCAACGGCGACAAGCGCTCACGCACCTCTGCGTGATAAGCATTGAGCCAATTCAACTCCTCGCACGTCAACAAATCAGCGTGAAGGCAACGCGTGTCAATCGGGCACATCGTGAGCGTTTCAAACCTCAAGAAGGTACCAAACTCAGATACTCCCGCCTCCCTGTTCAAGACCAGGTTTTCAATCCGCACGCCCCAGCGGCCCGGCCTGTAAGTACCCGGCTCGATGGATGTAATCATGCCCGGCAGCATGGCGGTATGTGGAGCAGCAGCTGCCTGATAGGCGATCACTTGCGGGCCTTCATGTACATTCAGAAAGTAACCAACCCCATGCCCAGTTCCGTGTCCGTAGTCGACGCCGTCCGCCCAAATGGGTGCGCGCGCGATCGAATCCAGTAAAGGCGACAAAATACCTTTCGGAAAATGGGCCCTGGACAATGCGATCACGCCTTTAAGCACACGGGTACAGTCATGTTTTTGCTCATCACTGACATGGCCCACCGGAACCATCCGCGTGATATCGGTTGTGCCGCCTGAATACTGCCCTCCAGAATCAATCAGCAGCAGCCCGTCTCCCTCGATCACAGCATGTTCCTGCTGGGTCGCGTGATAGTGAGGCATTGCACCGTTTGCGTTAAAAGCTGCAATGGTATTGAAGCTCAACGAAACAAATCCCGGACGCCGAGCCCGCGCCGCCGTCAGTCGCTCATCAATGGTCAACTCGGTAATACGCTCGCGACCCCAAGCCGACTCCAGCCACGCAAAGAATTCGCACAGCGCTGCACCATCCTGCTCCATTGCCTGGCGGATATGCACTGCATCATCAGGACTCTTTTGGGCTTTAGCCAGCGTGGTCGGGTTTATCCCCTCAACCAGCGTAACGCCCTTGTGCACATTGGCAATCAACCCGCATGTGACCCGCGCGGGATCGAGCAATAACCGCGTTGACTCAGGCAATGCAGCCAACGCCGCTGCAATGTCTCTATAGTCACGTAGCGTCACGCCTTCACGCTGCAACGTACTCCGGAGTTCTGGACTCACCTTGTTCAGATCAACAAACAGGGAGGCTTGTCTTTGCTCAATCAATGCGAACGACAGGAAGACCGGATTAAAGGAAACGTCCGACCCTCGAAGGTTAAAAAGCCAGGCGATATCGTCGAGGGTCGCAATAAAGTGCGCATCGGCATGACGCTGTTGCAGCGTTTCACGCAATTGAGCCAGCTTTTGTACCCGACCTACGCTCGCCCAAGGTGCAACATGTTCATACAACGGCTGAACAGGCAGTGAGGGACGATCCTCCCAAGCCAGATTTAACAGATCGATATCGGTACGCAAGTTCGCACCGCGCTCTTTCAGCCTGTTCTCCAGCGTGCGTGAAGGGGCCAAGGCAAGCACTGAGCCATCGACCGAGACGGTTTCCCCCTTGGGGGTTTGCTCGGCAAGCCACTCAAGCGGCCCCGGTTGACCGGGCATCAATTTAACCAACTCGATACCGCTGCCTGCGAGCTCTTTGGTTGCTTGCTCCCAATAGCGGCTATCGGCCCACAAACCTGCAAATGTCGGCGTCACGATCAATGTGCCGACTGACCCCTGAAAACCCGACAACCACTGCCGCCCTTGCCAATACGCAGGCAAGTACTCCGATAGATGAGGATCGGCGGAAGGCACCAGCAACGCGTGGACTCCATGCTCGCTCATGACTGACCGGACCCGTGCCAGACGCTGCACAACCGATCCCTGATTCAACAACTGAGTACTCATCCTCTCTCCTGCAGGTCAATGGTCATTGTTATGAAGCCCCGATCATGTATCAGCCACTAAGGTTGAGCAACTGCCCAAAACGGGGCGGCGACCTGAGTCGCAGCGTGGATAGCCCTGGCCAGAGCATCGACATCTTCATCTGACGTAAAGCGTCCGAAACTCAAGCGAATGGTGCGCGCGGCCTCATTGGCATCTAATCCCAAAGCGAGCAGTACATGGGACGGCGCATGACTGGCTGAATTGCACGCCGAGGTTGACGAATACGCCACGGCAGCCCCCAGCACAGTACTGTCAAAATTGCCTTCAACAAATGTGAGGCTCAGGGTGTGAGCAATACGATGAGTCTGACAACCGTTACACCTCAACCCTGCAATACCGGCCAATTGACTCAGTAAACGCTCGCGCAGCCGAGCGATATGAGCCAGCTCTTCACTGAACTGCTGGTCTGCCAGCGCAAACGCTTTCCCCATCCCGGCAATCTGATGAGTGGCCAACGTGCCTGAGCGCAGGCCAAATTCATGACCACCACCATGCATCTGCGCCTGTAGCCGGTCCTGCGCCCCGGGACCAACATACAAAGCGCCAATCCCTTTTGGCCCGTAAATCTTGTGCCCTGAAAAGGACATCAAATCCACTGGCCAGCGGCTGAGGTCAATCGCTAGCTTTCCTGCACCTTGTGCAGCATCCACATGAAACAGAGCCCCATGCTCCCGAACCTGTTGCCCGATGGACTGAATATCATTGACTGTTCCCAGCTCGTTGTTCACCAGCATCAAGGAAACCAGCAGGGTATCTTCGCGCAACGCATCCCGGACCTGCTGGGCACTGATCAGCCCGTTAGAGTCAGGCTTCAGCCAGGTCACATCAAAACCTGACTGCTGCAAAAACAACGCTGTGTCCAATACTGCCTTGTGCTCGATTTGACTGGTAATTATGTGCCCACGCGTCAAGCCACTGCCCAATACCGCACCTTTGAGTGCCAAGTTGTTGGACTCTGTAGCCCCGGATGTCCAGACAATCTGTGATGCCTTGGCCCTGACCAGCCGGGCGACGTGTTCCCGCGCCTGCTCAACCACAGCTCGCGCCTGGCGGCCATATACATGGGAACCTGAAGCTGGATTCCCGAAGTTGCCATCAAAACCGAGGCATTCAACCATTACCTGAATGACCCGAGGATCGGCGGGCGTAGTCGCTGCGTAATCGAAATAAAGAGGTCGCTTATCCATTGTGAACATCCACTGATCGAGTTCCGGCATCAGGCATTGCTTGATAACAGAGGCTGAAGGCAAACAGGTTTGAGGGCCTTTACAAGTACCCGATCGAAGCCTGCGAAAAAAGAGACGCGTATTAGAAAAATCGTAGGAGGTTTCCCAAATTCAAATTTTGCACGGCAATGACCTTTATAAAGCGCCAGAACCCGCATCTTGCGCAAGTCTTATATGCAATAAGGATATATAAATATGGAATTAGGTTAGTTTACGGAATATGTAAAGCCTCTTATAAAGCTGTTTCCGGCTTACCTTTTGTGGGCAAAGCCCCCGATAGAAGGCGTTGTCGATGCAGCTTTTAACATTACCTCCCACACCCTCTCTGGCCACCTCAATCCGGGCCACTGCGCAGGTGTTCGAAGATCCGTCCTCAAAAGCCTTGCTGGTCCATTTGCAACATATTGCCCCAAGCGATGCCAGTGTTCTGATCATGGGTGAAACCGGTACAGGCAAAGAGCTTGTTGCACGGCACATACATCAACTCAGCACGCGCCACCAGCAACCGTTTATAGCGGTGAACTGCGGTGCATTTTCAGAATCCCTGGTTGAGGCCGAGTTATTTGGTCATGAAAAGGGAGCCTTCACAGGCGCTCTCAGTGCAAAGGCCGGCTGGTTTGAGGAAGCCAATGGCGGAACTCTATTTCTGGACGAAATTGGCGATTTGCCTCTGCCCATACAGGTGAAGTTACTGCGGGTACTGCAAGAACAAGAAGTGGTGCGCCTCGGCTCACGTAAGAGCACGCCCATCAACGTGCGCGTGCTCGCAGCCACCAACGTCAACCTGGAACACGCCATTGAAGCCGGGCATTTTCGCGAAGACCTCTACTACCGCTTAAACGTCATCAGCCTCTGCCTGCGCCCCTTACGTGAGCGACCGGGCGACATCTTGCCGCTGGCACGCCACTTTCTGCACACGTATCGCCAACGCTTGGCCCACGGTCCGACCTCCCTAAGCGCGTGCGCAGAAAGCGCACTGACTGACCACCCATGGCCAGGCAATATCCGCGAATTGGAAAACGTTATGCATCACAGTCTGCTATTAAGCCGCCAGGCCACCATGACAGCGGACGACCTGCGCATGCCGCAACCACGCAGCAAGCGAAGATCACCCGCCCCCGCCGCCCCGCCTGATTCTGCCAAAGAGTTGTTGCAACGGGCCTTGCGCAAGTTGTTTGAAGAGCATAACGAAGCGCTGCACGAAACCGTCGAAGACGCCCTGCTACGCGCAGCCTATGACTTCTGCCATCACAATCAGGTGCACACGGCAAAACTGCTGGGGCTCAGCCGCAATGTCACCCGTACCCGCTTGATCAAGCTTGGAGCATTGACCGTCAACACCCGTCGCCTTGAAACCGCGAGCACGTTTTAAGTCATCAGCAGCCGCAATGGGCAGCGGCTTCAAAAGATGTCAGGTCGTGCCGTCCAGCAAGCACCGTTCAGCTTGCGGCTTACGCAGCCAAGGTTTTACGCGCAGACCCAATACTGGATTCCCTCCTGAACATGCAGAAACCCGACGAGGATCAGGCACACGGTCAATGCCTTAAACGCCACGGTTATTGAATGCCTGTTGCCTGAGCAGCACATAGCAAATCGTCGACATGCCTGTCGCCGCCCTGTCGGGTTATGGGTAAGATGTTGGCCTTCCCGCGCAACTGCGCTGTACGTCCCGCCGAATTAAGTCGATACCATGCCTTTTGAACTCAGCGTAGATTTGACCACCCTCGCCATTCTGGCAGCCGTGGCCTTTGTGGCCGGTTTCATCGATGCCATCGCCGGCGGTGGCGGCCTGCTCACCACGCCTGCATTGCTCACCGCAGGGTTGCCGCCGCATTTGGTCCTGGGCACCAATAAGCTCAGTTCGACCTTTGGTGCCGCCACGGCCAGTTTCACTTTTTACCGGCGCAAACTGTTTCACCCACGCGAGTGGAAACTGGCGATTTTCGGCACATTGGTCGGCGCACTGATCGGCGCCATCGTCGCCCATTACATGCCTGCCGAGTGGCTCAACAAAATGCTGCCAGTGATTGTCTTCGCTTGCGGCCTATACCTGCTGTTCGGCGGCACGCCCAAAACACCGATCGACAACGATGCACCAATCAAAAAGAAGTGGCAGTTGCCTCAGGGTTTCAGCCTAGGATTCTACGACGGTGTTGCGGGGCCCGGCACAGGGGCGTTCTGGACCGTCAGCAGCATGCTGCTTTATCCGATTGATCTTGTGAAAGCCAGCGGGGTAGCCCGCAGCATGAATTTCGTCAGCAATATTGCAGCCCTGTCGGTGTTTATCTTTTCAGGGCACGTGGACTGGATTATCGGCCTTAGCATGGGCCTTGCAGTGATGGTTGGCGCCTTCTTTGGCGCCCGCAGCGCGATCAGCGGCGGGGCCAAGTTCATTCGTCCGGTATTCATCACCGTGGTACTGGGGCTGACTGTACGTCTAGCCTGGCAGCACTGGTTCGGCCAAGCCTGAACGGCGCGCCACATACAGGTCGATGAGGTAGCGCGCGATTGAGCGCGAGGCCGGCAACGGCGGCAGTTGATGCACGTTGAACCACTGCGCATCTTCTATCTCATCGGCCTGCGGGACGATCTCTCCGCCTGCATACTCCGCGTGAAAACCCAGCATCATGGAGTGCGGGAACGGCCAACACTGGCTGCCCACATACTGGATGTTTTTGACCTCAAGTTGCACTTCTTCACGCACCTCGCGAATCAGGCACTCCTCCGCCGACTCCCCCGGCTCGGCAAACCCCGCCAAGGTGCTGTAGACACCGGGGACAAAGCGCGGTGAGCGTGCCAACAACACCTCATCACCCCGTGTAATCAGCACGATCATGCTCGGCGAAATGCGGGGATAACTGCGCAACTCACAGGGTGCGCAGTACATCGCGCGCTCCCCGGGCACTTGAGTCGTCGCCCGGCCGCAGCTCCCGCAGAACCGATGCTCGCGAGCCCACGTAGCAATCTGGGCCGCATAGCCCAATACCTTATAAAGCGTGTGATCGCCTTCCAGCATAAAGGCGCGCAACCCTTGCCAGCGACAGCCCTCCACCTCCACCGCACGTTCCAGCTCCAACACATACACCGGCTCGCCATCCAGATGACCGATCCCGTGTTCGGCCATCACCGGCAGCGGTTGTGAGCCAAGCCACTCACGCGAAAACAGCGGTCCATTATCGTTAACCAGAAAGCCTTCCGGGCTGCGCGCCACGGCAAGGCCGCCCGGAAGGTTGCTGTCCAGTACTGCAGTGGTCCAACGCGGTGTCATACAAGGTCCTTGTCAGGGTTAAACGCTGACGCCGCGCAGGCGTCAGTCGAGGAATTGCGGCGCTTTCTTGGACATGTGCGCCGTCATGGCTACCCGCAAATCAGTGGATTGGAGCATGGCTGCGTTCCAGGTGGCGACGTATTCCAACCCGTCGTCCACCCGATGGTCACGCATGTAACCAATCATTTGCTTGGTCCCTCCGATCGCAATAGGCGACTTGCCAGCAATCTCACGCGCGATGCCCATCACCCCGGCAAGCAGCGCCTCGTGGTCGGGGTAAACACGATTAACAAGTCCGATGGCACGTGCTTCTTCGGCACTTACCATACGCCCGGTGTAGGCCATTTCGCGGAGCATGCCATCGCCGATGATGCGCGGCAAACGCTGGAGAGTACCCACGTCGGCGGCCATCCCCATGTCGATTTCCTTGATCGAAAACTGCGCGTCTTCGGCGGCATAGCGCATGTCGCACGCGGCAATCAGATCAATTGCACCGCCCAGGCAGTAACCTTGAACCGCCGCCAGTACAGGCTTGCGACAACGATCCACGGCATTGAAGGAGTCTTGCATCTGCAAAATTTTGCGACGCAGCAGACGCGCATTGCGCCCGACGTCCTTGCCCATTTCGTTGGCAACCGAAGCCAGCAACATGAGATCGATACCCGCCGAGAAATGCTTGCCGGCACCACTGATGACCACAGCCCGAATAGCATCGGTTTCGTCGATCCAGCGGAAAATGTCGATGATTTCGGTCCAGAACGCGGCATTCATCGCGTTGACCTTGTCCGGTCGATTGATCCGCACGTGAGCGATATTACCGTCTAACTCAACCTCAAACGCCTGGTACTTGGACATCACTTGAATCCTTTGTTAAGTGCCGTTGCCGGACAATAAGCCAAGGACTATAACAAGCCACAAACCTCGCTAGCAGGCCGCGATCCTGCCAAACGCCGGACAAAATGACATGCTCCACGTTACGTGTGTTGAAGAATGAACCGCTCTAGCGCCTGAGCCACACCGTCTTGCACGTTGGTGCCTGTGACGTGGTCGGCCTGCAGCCGGATGGATTCATCCGCTTGCCCCATGGCAATGGAAAGCCCGGCCCTTTCAAACATAGCGGGGTCATTGCCCCCGTCACCGATAGCCATGGTCCGCGACAACGGCACATTCAGCCGCTGCGCCAGTGCTTTCAGCGCTTCGCCCTTGTTCGCCTTGAGCGCAGTGATATCGAGATAGAACGCCTGAGAACGGCTGGCCAACGCCTTGCCTGTCAACTCGCGCTGCAGGCGATGCTCAAGATCAATCAGCAGTTGTACGTTGTGACTGGCAGCCACGATTTTGTCGACGCGGTGCACATGAGGTTCGAAGCTGTCGACCCACACATGCCCATAGCCGAGCGCGCTCTTCTCGTGCGCCACCATCGGCCCGTTTGGGTCGCGCAAATACCATTCATCATCGGCGAACACCCAAAGATCAACCGGGTGCGCTGCCAAAACCTTCAAACTATGGCGCACTGCTTCCACTGGTAAGTGGTGAGATTCCAGGTAGCGTCCATTAGCATCCACCAACACCGCGCCATTGAAAGCAGCCGTGGGCAATTTAATATCGAGTTGTGCGATCTGGTCGAGCATCGCACGAGGCGGGCGTCCCGAGGCCAGCGTGAAATACACCCCGGTTTTCTGCAACTGCCTGACCGCCTTGACGGTTGCCTCGCTGAGGGTATGGTCCGGGCGCAGCAACGTACCGTCCATGTCACACAGCACCAATTCAATTGAATCGTGTTTCACGTCACTCATCCTATGTTCAGCCACACCCGGCCATCACGGGCCAGCAGGTCTTTAGCTGCTTCAGGGCCATCTTCGCCAGCCCTGTAGGATTGGACTTCAGTGTGCTCACGCCAGGCGTCCAGAAAAGGCTGCACGCCTCGCCAGCCGTTTTCGATATTGTCAGCACGCTGGAACAGCGTCTGATCGCCTGTCAGACAGTCGTAAATCAACGTTTCGTAACCCGAGGAAGGCTGGATCTTGAAGAAATCCTTGTAGGCAAATCCCAACTCGATCTTGGCCATTTTCAGGCCCGGCCCCGGCCGCTTGGCCTGCAAGTCAAACCACATGCCTTCATTGGGCTGGATCTGAATCCGCAAATAGTTGGGCTGCATGCGCTCAACCTCAGTGTCACGGAACTGCGCATAGGGCGCAGGTTTGAAGCAGATGGCAATTTCCGTGTCCCGGGCACTCATCCGCTTGCCGGTACGCAGATAAAACGGCACGCCCACCCAGCGCCAGTTATCGATCATCACTTTGAGGGCGACGTAAGTTTCCGTCGTGCTGTCGGGCGCTACATTGTTTTCTTCGCGGTAACCCGGCACCGGCTTACCACCCGACTCACCTTGGGTGTACTGCCCGCGAACCGAGTTTTTGCGCGCGTCCTCAATTGACCACGGACGAATCGCACCGATCACCTTGGCTTTTTCGCCCCGCACCGCATCTGCGCCGAACGCCGCGGGTGGCTCCATGGCCACCATGGCTAATAGCTGAAACAGGTGATTGGGCAACATGTCGCGCAACGCACCCGTGTGTTCGTAAAAACTGCCACGTGTCTCGACCCCCACGGTTTCGGCCGCGGTAATCTGCACATGGTCAATGTAATGATTGTTCCAAAAGGCTTCGAACAGCCCATTGGAGAAACGGCTGACCAAAATATTCTGGACAGTCTCTTTGCCCAGGTAGTGGTCAATCCGGTAGATCTGCTTCTCGCTCATCACCTGTAGCAGGCAAGCGTTCAACGCCTGAGCTGTTTCCAGATCCGAGCCAAAGGGTTTTTCAATCACGACCCGGCGAAATGCATCCGGGGCTTCCTTGAGTAACCCGCTGGCCCCCAGACGCTGCGCCACTTCGCTGAAGAAGCGCGGCGCAGTGGCCAGGTAAAACACCGCATTGCCCGTGCCGCTTGAAGCAATCTTCTGCTGCAGCGCTGCGTAAGTGCTGTCGTCGAGAAAATCGCCTTGCACGTAGCTGATGTTTTTTGCCAGCGAGGCCCATAACTCGGCATTCAAACCTTGGCCATCAGGATGATCGACTTTGCTGGAGGCTTCAGTACGGATGAAATCCTCCAGTTTTTTGGCAAAGCCTTGATCACTGATCGCATTGTGGTCTACGCCCACAATGCGCAGGCCATCGTCCAGCAAACCGTCACGACTCAAGTTGTACAGCGCAGGCATCAGCAAGCGCTTGACCAAGTCACCGTGCGCACCAAACAGAAACAGCGTGGTGGGCGGTGCTGGCTTGGCGTCGGGTTGGCTGGACAGGTCGGTCATTTTTTAGGGGTCTCCACATGGCCACCGAAACCAAAGCGCATAGCCGACAACATCTTGTCGCCGTACAGGCTTTGTTGACGGGAACTGTAACGGGCAAACAAAGCGCTCGACAGCACAGGAACCGGCGTCGATTGCTCCATGGCCGCTTCAATGGTCCAGCGACCTTCACCACTGTCAGCCACGGCGCCCGAGAAACCGTCCAGCGGCGCGTCGGTTGCCAGCGCATCGGCTGTCAGGTCCAGCAACCAGGACGACACCACGCTGCCACGGCGCCAGACTTCAGCGATATCAGCCAGATTCAGGTCAAAGCGCTGATCTTCCGGCAAGTTTTCGGAAGCCTTCATTTTCATCACATTGAAGCCTTCGGCATAAGCCTGCATCAGGCCATACTCGATACCGTTGTGGACCATTTTCACGAAGTGCCCCGAACCGGCAGGGCCCGCATGGATGTAGCCACGTTCGGCACGGTCATCGTCAGAGACACGGTCCTTGGTCCGCGGGATATCCCCCATGCCCGGCGCCAACGTAGCGAACAGCGGGTCGAGGTGCTTAACCACCTCAGTGTCACCGCCGATCATCATGCAGTAACCGCGCTCCAGGCCCCATACACCGCCGGATGTGCCGACATCCACGTAACGGATGCCTTTGGCGGCCAGCGATGCGGCACGGCGGATGTCGTCTTTATAGAACGTGTTGCCACCGTCGATGATGATGTCATCGGCGTCAAGCAGTTGGCTCAGGGTCTCGATGGTGTCTTCGGTGGGTGCACCGGAGGGCAGCATCACCCACACTGCACGTGGCTTGGACAGGCCGTCGACCAGCGCCTGCAGGTCGGCAACACCGGTTGCACCGTCCTTTTCCAGCGCGCTGACGAAATCGGTATTGCGGTCAAAAACCACGGTGGTATGCCCATTGAGCATCAGACGCCGTGCGATATTACCGCCCATACGGCCCAATCCAATAATTCCCAACTGCATGTACTGATGCTCCAAACACAAAATAAAAAAGGGTTACAACACTCTAGTGCAGCGATGCTTAAAGTGCCTCGCTGAGGATTAGTCCTAGCGCATGGCGCATAGTTTCGCACATGAGAGGTAACAGATTCCCTATTCAATACGTTCTGGCGACGGACGAAGGCACGCTGACAACAAAAAATATAAAAGTTCACTTCGCCAACAAAAGAAATCACAATTCACCCCGGCAGTGACCCACGACCCGCAGCGGGCCGTTCGGGTACGCGATCGAAGATGTCAAAAACGAGGTGAACCATGACCACAGTACTGTCCGCACGACCCGCGCAAACCCTCTATGTCACGATCCGTCGTGATGAGTTGCGTCAGCTCAAGGACGAACACGCACAGCTACTGCAACAGGTCGAGCAGTTACGCCAGCAACTGGCCCTCGGGCAATCGTCACTGTCCCTTGCGCACAAGACCGCGCATCTGAACTGATACCTGCCTGCCAGGGCGAGTGAATACTCGCCCTTTTCGCGACAAAGTTTTCACATCCCCTTGTTGATACTTGCCCCCTTGAATGCTGCTCAACTTTTGATGCAGCGCTGACGCGTTGGCCGCGCCTTGCTGTGCCAACCATCCAAGTGGTTATCAGCTGGAGCGCTGTATGGGGATGTTCAAACGCGGCACCACCTCGGTTAAAAGTTTCGACTGGGCAGGCCTGGGTTGGCTGTTTCTGTTCTTCTGGTACTTTTCCGGAATCACTCAACTGCTGATCCAGCTGACAGGCACCTCAGGGTTTTCGGGGTTCCGTCAGGCATTCGTCATGAGTGCAATCTGGCTGGCTCCGATGCTGCTCTTCCCTGCCCGCACCCGCTTGCTCGCCGCGATTATTGGGGTTGTGTTGTGGGCTTGTTCGTTAGCCAGTCTCGGCTATTTCTTCATCTATCAGCAGGAATTTTCCCAAAGCGTCATCTTCATCATGTTCGAATCGAACATCTCTGAAGCAGGCGAATACCTGACCCAATACTTTGCCTGGTGGATGCTGCTGGCTTTTGTGGCGCATACCGCTGTGGCCATCTTCCTGTGGACGCGTTTACGTCCGGTGTACCTGCCCCGCATTCAGGCATGGGCCGCTGCCGTCGGTATTTTGGTCGCCATCGTGGGTCACCCGCTGATCAAGCAAACACTCAAGCACGATACCCTGGCCGCGGCGATGGAAAGCTTTGAAAGTCGCGTTGAACCTGCGGTGCCATGGCAGATGGTCGTGGCGTATCGCCGTTACCTCGAGCAACTGGACAGCATGCAGGGCATGTTGGCCAGCGCCAGCAAAATTCCGCCGCTGACCCACCTCAAAGACAGCGAAGCCGGTAAGCCCGCGACCCTGGTGCTGGTGATTGGCGAGTCCACCAACCGCCAGCGCATGAGCCTGTACGGCTACAACCGCAAAACCACGCCCAATCTTGATGCACTGCGCGATCAGCTGTCGATTTTCGACAATGTCGTGACCCCGCGTCCGTACACCATCGAAGCCCTGCAGCAAGTGCTGACGTTTGCTGACGAAGAAAACCCGGACCTGTACCTGAGCACGCCGTCGCTGGTCAGTGTGATGAAGCAAGCTGGCTACAAAACGTTCTGGGTCACCAATCAGCAGACCATGACCAAACGTAACACCATGCTCACCACATTCTCCGAGCAGGCGGACGAGCAGGTCTACCTCAACAACAACCGCAATCAGAACGCCCGTCAGTACGATGGCGATGTGTTGGAGCCGTTTTCAAAAATCCTTGCCGACAGCGCGCCGCGCAAATTGATCGTGGTTCACTTGCTGGGCACGCACATGAGCTACCAGTACCGTTACCCGCCGACCTTTGACAAGTTCACAGACCGCACGGGCGTGCCTGCGGGCCTGACCGATGACCAGGTGCCGACTTACAACAGTTACGACAATGCGGTGCTGTACAACGACTTCGTAGTGTCGAGCCTGATCAAGGACTTCGCCAAGACCGACCCCAACGGCTTCCTGCTGTACCTGTCCGACCACGGCGAAGACGTGTTCGACTCGGTCGGCCACAGCACGCTTGGGCGTAACGAAGCCAAGCCGACGGCCCCGATGTACACCATTCCCTTCATGGCCTGGGCCAGCCCGAAATGGCGCGAAAACCACCCGTGGAATTTCACCCGTGACCTGAGTCGTCCGTACAGCAGCTCTCAGTTCATTCACACCTGGACCGACCTGGCCGGTCTGTCCGCCGATGAGCTGGACGATAAAAAGAGTCTGGTCAGCGACCAATTCGTCGCGCGCCCGCAACTGATCGGCGACCCGTACTCGCGCCCGCAAAAAGCTTTGATTGACTTCAGCCTCATCAAACCCAAACACCCGGCGCCCGGCGAAATCGCCAAGCAATAACCCGACAGCGAGGCGGCCATGCCGCCTCGCTGACGTTGCGTTCCGCAAAGACATACGTTGAGATAAGAAGCCTTCTCATTTGGACGATTTGCACCCTTATCGCTTTTTCACAGGGCTGCCCCTCAAATGAGCGAAACCCTTCAATCCAAATGTTTGTTCCAGAACAGCATGCGCCCGTAAGCCGGATCCAGTTGGCCGTCGCTAAAGCCAAACTTGCGGTAAGCCCCCTGCGCCACCGGGTTGCCTTCAAGTACCTCCAGGGTGATTTTGCAGCAACCGCGTTCACGGGCGATGGCTTCAACTTTCCCCAGCATTTTCTGGCTCAACCCCAATCCCCGAAAGGTACTAACTACCGACACGTCGTGTACGTTGACCAGCGGTTTGCCCGCAAAAGTTGAAAAGCCTTCAAAACAGTTAATCAGCCCTGCCGCCTGGCCATCCACAAACGCCAGCACGCTGAACGCATGCGGGCGCTTGGCCAGCTCAGCAGGCAATGCTTGCAACACCGCGTCCGATAACGCTTCGCCGCCACCCATTGGATCCTGGGCGTAGTGGTCGAGCACCTCCCTGACGGCCTGCGCATGAACAGGATTCAAATAGTCCGCTTGCACCACTACGATGTCTGACATACCACCGGCTCCTCTATGAGACCGCTTAAGAAGACCGGGACATTAACGCGGCCAGCGTCAGGCCGACAAGCCTCGCGAGGAAGCGGCGCCTTGCACATCAATGGCCTGCATCAGGGCGTTGAGTTGCTCAAGGATGGCGGGCGCACTGTCATACAGCAGCACGTGCTTGAAGTGCACTCACTCTTTACGCGCTTCGGGGCAGTCCAACCCCGCCAGATTCGCCATGCGTTGGCTGATGAGTAACACATCAAACGCATGTTTCTCGGCATCCCTCAGCCCCAGCAGGGCTTCAATGCGGTCCAGTGGCGCAATGCGGTAATAGCCCAATCCGTTAAGCGCCCTCTCTATCTTCAGAGCCTCTGTTCGCTCTGTATCGGCGATCAAGATTCGTAATGATTTAGTTGGCATTTCAGTTGAACCATCAGCAAGTGTGTCGTTGGAATGTTCTACCGGCGCCACACAGCTCTGCGTCACGGCAACAGCAAGATAAGTACAGCCCGCAGCATTTCAAGGGACCGCTTGTCTTTTCAAGCGGGTCATTCCTCTTGCTCCAGATAAGTCGCCAAGACCTCATCAAGCCTTTCCATGCTGTCATGCAGAGCGTCTACATACTCGGTCAGCAAGGGCGCATGACTGGCAGTACACGCCGCTTCAAGGCGCTCACAGCATTCAATGACAACCCGCGCATCAATTAGCCGCGCACCGCCCTTGATCCCATGCGCAAGCGCCATCAACCCTTTGCGATCATCTGCCACAAACAACGCCAGCAGCCGGGCCATGTCCTGATGATTACTCCCGACCAGCGCCTCCAGCATTTTTTGCACGTGTAATCGATTGCCCTGAGTTGTTTCGAGCAGGTACCTCAGGTCTATTTCAGACTGAGCGGCGAGTGGATCGGCCTCTTTACTCATCGCGCGCGAGGCCAGACAGTCGCTTAAATCTTTGAGGCTGATGGGTTTGAACAAACAGTTATCCATCCCGACTTCCAGACAACGCCCCACCTCTTCGGGCTGGGCATTGGCCGTGAACCCCAGGATCAAGCAAGGGTTGATCCCCAATAGCCGTTCTTGATCGCGTATGGCACGCGTCAGCTCATAACCGTCCATAACTGGCATGTTGCAGTCAGTGATGACCACGTCAAACGACCCCGCACGCCACGTTTCAAACCCCTGCGCACCATTTTCTGCATCGATCACTTGATGGCCCAGATAGCGCATCTGTTGAGCCAGCAACATGCGGTTCGCCGGGTAATCGTCCACCACCAGAATGGTTAACGAATGGCGTTGTACCGTTTGCGGTGCGGGTTCAACGCTGGTTGCCATGGGTTCCAGGCGCGGGACCTGCAACTGCACTTCAACTTGGGTCCCCATGCCCACTGCACTTTGCAAACGCAACGTACCGCCCATCATTTCGCAGAGGGTTCGGCAAATAACCAAGCCCAAGCCTGAACCGCTGCGGGCGGATTGGGTGTTGTTGCTGGCCTGGACAAACGGACTGAACAAACGTGACTGATCGGCTTCAGAGATGCCCATGCCCGTATCGCTGACGCGCACGCATACGCTGAGTTCAGAAGGGTCACTGCCCTGGGTCACGCTCAAGACAAGTCTCACTTCACCGTTATCCGTGAACTTGATGGCATTGCTCAGCAGATTGGAAATAATCTGTTTGAAGCGCAGCGGGTCCATCCACACCTCGGTATCGGGCACCTCGCACACAATTTGACTGACCAGACTCAGGCGCTTTTGACGCGCCAACCCGTCAAACATACGCAACACAGACGCTATCAATGCCTGCACGTCCGCCCGCTCAGGACTCAAAGACAAGTGCCCGGACTCAATGCGCGCGATGTCCAGAATATCCCCAATCAGCGCCAGTAACTCTTGCGCCGAACTGGAAGCCACCTCAATAGCAAAACGGTCCAGCACACCCTGCTCGGCTTTTTTCATGGCCAGTTCGAGCATGCCGATCACGGCATTCATGGGCGTTCGAATCTCATGGCTCATGGTGGCCAAAAACGTGGTTTTCGCGCGATTCGCTTCATCGGCACTTTGTTTGGCGGCTTGCAGTTGCTCCAGCAAGTGCTGTCGTTTAACGACCGCGCGACGCAAATAGGCAATCCAGCACAGCGCCACCGCCAACAAAACAGCCGCAATCGCAAACCCTTGAAGAATCGCAGCACGGTTACGCAACCAATAACTGTCTGTTTCTGGCCCGGTGGTACGCCAGCGCTGCGTCAAGGTGGCCATTTCTTCAGGGCTGATACTCAACAGCGCCTTATCGAGAATGGAGCTCAATTCAGATGAATGGCGCGCCGTGGCGAAACCGATCTGCGCAGGCTGGGTGCCTACCGTACTGGTGATGTGCAATTGTTCGCTGAAATGGCGTGAAATCATGAAACGCGCGCTGATTAACGCATTCACCGCCGCATCGGCCTGACCTTGCGCCACCATGTTCATGGCTTCCCACGCATTTTGCGCCTCGACCACCTGAACCTTGGGGTAGTGATGCAAAACGAAATCGCGCAGTACATTGGCCCGTACCATGGCCACGCGCTGGCCGGCCATCTGGTCAAGCGTCGCCGGGCTGCCCGGCCCCACCCGCGTGACCAGTACAAACGGCGTTGTGAGATAAGGCCGCGTAAAGCGCAGCTGCCCTTCACGGACGGTGCTGGGTGTGAAGGCCCCCATCAGGTCGGCCTCGCCCGTGACCACCTGTTCGATCAATTCTTCAACCGACTTGCCGGTCACCGGTTCGAACACCAGCCCGGTTCGAGTGCTGATATTGCGTAATACATCGGCACTCACACCTTTGAAAGTGCCCTGCTCATCAATAAACGACAACGGCAGGTAGTGGTCGTTAATGGCCACTTTCAGTCGCGGGTGTTCATTCAACCAGCGCTGTTCATTGCTGCTCAGGTTCAATCGCCAATGGCCGCTCACCTGAGGCCCTTCGGAACTCCAGCGGCGCAGGATCGTCATGCGCTCGCTGGGCGGAATGGCGGACAGGGTCGCGTTAACAATGCGCAGCAGCCTGACGTTTTCGCGTTCCAGTGCAAACGAATAAGGCGTCACCTCGAGACGCGAGAAGTCCGCCAGTTGCACATTGTTCAGATAATTTCTGTTGATCAGGTAATTGGCCCCAATGAAATCGCCCAGGTAGACGTCTGCCTGCCCGAAGGCTACCGCGCCGATCGCGGTCAGGGTCGACGGGTACAGTTGCAGCGTGGCCTTGGGGTAGAACGCCTGGACTTTTTGCGGCTGCAAATAATGATCCAGCAGTGCCACCCGCAGTCCCGCCAGATCGGTGGGCAAATGACCTTTGCGCGCAGTTTGCGTCACCAGCGTGGGAGCGTCTTCGGCATACGCCTGGGTCAATTTGAGGGTGGAGTCCTGGGCTTCAAAATCATTGGCACTGCCCAGAAGGTCAACTTCCCCCTGCTTGAGGGCTTGCACAGCCAGCGGTCTCGAGGGATAGCGCTTGACGTCAATAGCAATGTGCAACAACTCCGAGAGCAGCTCAGCGTAGTCAGCCGTAATGCCTTCAAGGTACTGCTCATCTTCGGTGAGCTCGAAAGGGACGTTGTCAGGGGCAGACACCCCCAACTTCAAGACCCCCTTTTGCTGTAACCAGTGCTTATCTGCAGCCTCCAGCACCACGTTGTAGTCTTCAACATTCGAACGCCCCAAAAGCTGCAACGTCTGGACTGAAACCTCTGCATGCGCCTGCGGCCATCCGAACATCAGCAGCAACACGCCCACCCGGGCCTGGAGGATGAACGTGTTCATTCAGATCAGGTTATTACGTTTGGCAAACTCGGCCAGGTACACAACCGACTTCATGTTCAACTTTTCTTTCAGGCGTGACTTATAAGTACTGATGGTTTTACTACTGAGCGTCATGTTATTGGCAATTTCAATGTTGCGCTGGCCTCGCGCAAGCTTGATCAAAATTTCTAACTCGCGGGGGGATAACAGCTGGATCAACTCTTTTTCAGACACGCCGCAGTCGCTGGTGCGCACCGAGCTATCACTCAAATCAGGAAAAAAAGTGTAGCCCCCCAAGACAACCTTCACCGCCTGCAGCACCTCGGACAGCCCCTTGGTTTTGGTGATAAAACCGGTCGCTCCGGCGCTCATGCAACGCTTTGAATAATGCAGCGCGGGCTGGGAAGTCAGTACCAGGATCCGGCTTTGTAGCCCTGAGAGGCGTATGCGTTTGATAACTTCAAGACCATCGAGCCCGGGCAGACTGAGGTCCAGAATGATCAGATCAATAGAATGTTCGCGGGCAAGCTGGACAGCATCAATTCCGCTGTCTGTTTCAGCCACCACGTGGTAGCCATGGTTGCTCAACATTGCGCTGACGGCAGAACGGATCAACGGATGATCGTCAACAATCAAAATTTTAGTCATGCGTACCCCAGCCAGTGGCTTCAATGCCGGTGTACACCGAGCGAAAAATATCGTTTTGAATGGACACGATTCAATATCAACTCAAACAGACAATATTATTGAGACATAAACTGAGTATAGGAAAAATCCTACAAAGCGCTCGTACCCATCTCAACACTTGCTGGCTGCCCGGCTTTAACCTTCATCCAGCCAAGCTGCAAATAATGGCTAATTAAAAGCCTTGGAGAGGAAGGGCATTGGTGACTCTTGTTGTAAGAATTCCCTTAAGAAGTCATTCGTTATCCCGGATTTACTCTGTGGTACTCGGGCTCCAAAAGGCTTGAACCACCAACGTGGAGGTGGAGATGCGTGCGACCAATGCGTCCAGCTCGTCACCGTCCACTGACGTGGCGACCAGTGTGCATTCAATCTCGACATCCTCCTGACCAAACGCGTGTATATCCAGATCCCGCGCCGGGTAATTGCTGCGCTCAAGCTCGGCTTCCAGCAAGGCGAGTACGGCTTTTTGCTGATGACGGCGCGCTATGACATAGACCATGTAAGTGACTTCAGACGAAATAACGTCCAACGGCTGACGGTTAATGTTGTTCACAATCGGACGCAACAAGGTGTTTGCCGCCAACACAAACAACGTGCCCAGAAGGGCCTCGAGAATCAGGTCGGCTCCTGCACAGGCGCCCACGGCGGCAGAAGCCCATAACGTGGCGGCCGTGTTAAGCCCGCGCACATTGCCTTCTTCACGCATGATGACGCCGGCGCCCAAAAAACCGATGCCGGACACCACATACGCCACCACCCGCACGGCGCCTTCGGCACCGCCCAGGCGGTTGGCCATGTCGACAAAAATGGCCGCCCCCACCGCCACCAGCACGTTGGTGCGCAAGCCTGCGGTGCGTTGGCGGTATTGACGCTCGAAACCGATCAATCCGCCCAACACAAACGCTGCGCTAAGGCTGACCAGCGTGTCGACCAGTGAAACCAGGTTGATATTGTTGAGTGCTTGCATAGCTTTCATCCTTGACTCAATCGCTGGATATCATCGCCGCCTTACCAGGCGGCGATGGAAGAACACTGACGTTACTGCCAGCCGAACTTGCGGATGTAAAACCCTTTCACCGCCTGGGTCAGCCCAATGTACGCCAGCAAAATCACAGGCAAGAACACGAAGTACAACGGTGGCAAAGCTTCAAGCTTAAAGTAGCTGGCCAATGGCCCCATTGGCAGGAAAATCCCGATGGCCATGATGACCCCCGTCATCACCAGCAACGGCGTGGCGGCGCGACTTTGCAGGAACGGAATCTTCGGCGTGCGGATCATGTGCACGATCAGGGTTTGAGTCAGCAGGCCAACCACGAACCAGCCCGACTGGAACAGCGTCTGATGCTCGGGGGTATTGGCCTGAAACACGTACCACATCAAGCAAAACGTCAGGATGTCGAAGATCGAGCTGATCGGTCCGAAGAACAGCATGAAACGACCGACATCCGCCGGCTGCCAGCGCTGTGGTTTTTTCAACAGGTCGTCATCGACGTTATCGAACGGGATCGCAATCTGCGACACATCGTAGAGCAGGTTCTGTACCAGCAGGTGCATTGGCAGCATCGGCAGGAACGGGATAAAGGCGCTGGCCACCAATACCGAGAACACGTTGCCGAAGTTCGAGCTGGCGGTCATTTTGATGTACTTGAGCATGTTGGCGAAGGTGCGACGCCCTTCCAGCACGCCCTCCTCCAGCACCATCAGGCTCTTTTCCAGCAGGATGATGTCAGCGGCCTCCTTGGCAATGTCCACGGCACTGTCGACCGAGATCCCGATGTCGGCGGTGCGCAAAGCCGGGGCGTCATTGATCCCGTCGCCCATAAAACCGACCACATGGCCATTGGCTTTGAGCAAGCGCACGATGCGCTCCTTGTGTGTGGGCGTCAGCTTGGCGAACACATTGGTGGTTTCCACTGCAACCGCCAGTTCAGCATCGCTCATGCGCTCAATGTCATTGCCCAGCAACAAGCCCTGCTGGTCCAGCCCCACTTCCCGGCAGATTTTCGCCGTCACCAACTCGTTATCACCGGTCAGCACTTTGACCGCCACGCCGTGCTCAGCCAAGGCTTTAAGCGCAGGCGCCGTGCTCTCCTTGGGCGGATCAAGGAATGCCACGTAGCCAATCAGGGTCAGCTCCTGCTCATCCGCCAGGGTATAAGTGTCGCGCCCCGGCTCCATTGAGCGCGCCGCCACCCCCACCACCCGCAACCCTTCTTCATTGAACGCTGACGTGACGCGGCGAATGCGCGCCAACAGTTCATCCGTCAGAGCTTCTTCCGAGTCGCCATGACGAACCTTCTTGCACACGGACAGGACTTCTTCGACAGCGCCTTTGCAAATCAGCACGTGCGGGCGGTCTTGCTCGGCCACCACCACCGACATGCGACGGCGGGTAAAGTCAAAAGGGATTTCGTCGACCTTGCTGTAGGCCGTGCCTACGTTCAACTCACGGTGCACCTCAACATGCTCCAGCACTGCGACATCCAGCAGGTTTTTCAGGCCGGTCTGGTGATAGCTGTTCAGGTAAGCCATTTCCAGCACGTCGTCGGACTCTTGCCCCCAGATATCCACGTGACGGGCGAGGAAAATTTTGTCCTGGGTCAGGGTCCCGGTTTTATCGGTGCACAACACATCCATTGCACCAAAGTTCTGGATCGCGTCCAGCCGTTTGACGATGACCTTTTTACGCGACAGAAACACCGCGCCCTTGGCCAGCGTCGAGGTAACGATCATGGGCAGCATTTCGGGGGTCAAGCCCACGGCCACCGACAGTGCAAACAGCAGGGCCTCTGGCCAGTCGCCTTTGGTGAAACCGTTGATGAACAGCACCAGCGGCGCCATCACAAACATAAAGCGGATCAGTAACCAGCTGACTTTATTGACACCGGTCTGAAACGACGTCGGGCCACGGTCCGTGGCGCCGACCCGTTGGGCCAATGCACCAAAATAGGTGTTGTTGCCGGTGGTCAGCACCACGGCAGTTGCCGCACCGGACACCACGTTGGTGCCCATGTACACGATGTTTTCCAGTTCCAGCGGGTTGCGGGTGTCACGGTCTGCCTGGTGCGGGAATTTTTCCACAGGCATGGATTCGCCGGTCATGGCGGCCTGGCTGACAAACAGGTCCTTGGCGCTGAGCACGCGGCAATCTGCCGGAATCATGTCCCCGGCCGACAACACGATCAGGTCGCCCGGCACCAGTTGCTTGATCGGCAGCTCGATGCGTTGCGCGCCCTTGATGTGCAACGACGCCCCATAAAACTTGCCAAACACCGGCGCCGCATCGGCACTGAAGTCGCGGCGCATCACTGTGGCGGTGTTACTGACCATGGCCTTGAGCGCATCTGCGGCCTTGTTGGATTTGGCTTCCTGCCAAAAGCGCAACACCGTGGACAACACCACCATCGTGCCAATCACCACAGCGGCCTGGACGTCATCGGTGGCCAACGACACGGCCGCCAGCAGCGTCAGCAACAAGTTGAAGGGGTTTTTATAGCAGTGCCACAGGTGCCCCCAACGGCTCAAGGGCTGTTCGTGCTCTACCTCGTTAAGCCCGTGTTGCTGGCGCAGTGCCTGGGCTTCGACCTCGCTCAGGCCATCGGTGTGAGTACCGAGACTGTCGATCAACTGCGCGCTGTCGCGGTGGGCGGCCGCCACCAGGGTTTGCGCCAGGGTGGGCGGCACTTCGCGGCTGACCGTGGTGTCTGTCACGCTGTCCAGCAATGCCAGGCGGCGAAAGTGCCGTGCAATGTGACGCGTACGCAGAAAACCTGCGAAAAATTCTTTCAGGGTGAGTTTCATCGTGCTACTCCTGCGCCGCCTGCGCTCACCCTGATCGGGGCTTACGCAGGCGGCCTTAATCTCGAACCGTCATTCATGGTGTCAATACTCGTGTGCAGGTCGGATACCTGCGTTTAACGGGGCAATCGCCCCCGGCCCGGCAATGCAGGTCGATGATGGCGACGGCGGATTGGCATAAGGGTGTGGCCCATGGTGAGTCCTCTGACTTACAACGTCAGCGGTGTTCCACGGCAGGTGCAGACGAGCACAGGCGCTACGCCGCAAACGCGGGGCATGGGCCTGCTTCCTGAGGCAACCGGCCTGGCGAAAGGCGTTGGTCACACAGGTTTAAGTGTCGAAGAGAGGGCTTGCCGGATCAGGTCACAGGGGACCGGTTCTAGACGCCATTTCTCGCTGTTCAGCAAGAAACGGCAGGGGAATCTGCGCGTTAACTTGCCGAATGTTTGCCAGTCTTGAAGACCGGCCGACTACTGTCACTCGAACTGGTACCCACTGAGGGACTCCGCTATGGATGAAAACGCCGGCAGCTTACGCCTGACGCTTTAGAGAGTAAACCGCAGGCATACGTCCGTGCGGTAAATCGGAAAACCCTTCAGGAAGGGTTCAGATTCCAGTGAGGGTTCAAGTGCCCCCCTGAACCCTCAACCGCAAAAGCCCCTTCAATGAGTGACACAGCCCGTTTGTTTAAAGGCTATACAGCCGCCAACAGCTGCTCGGCGTTGAGGTGACTTTGGGTATGGCGTTTAACGTGGGCATACAGCGACGCGGCTATTTCCTCGGAACGAATTGCCAGCACCGACAACAAGGTGTCGCTCAATCCATGGCTGGCCTGGCAAAAGCCCTGCATGTAAATCCCGGCTTTGCAGCGCTGGTCGGTGACAATGCGGTAATCGCGGTCCACCTCGAAGTCGCCCAGGTACTCGGCCAGCGGTGCCAACAAATGCCGGTGCAACTGGCGCTCATAGCCTGTGGCCAAAATCACCGCATCGTACTGCTGCGCGCTGAGGTCACCCGTGGCGGTGTTGCGCAGCGCCAGGGTGATGCCCTGCGCATCTGCAACGGCCCCTTCAATACTGGTCAGGCTACGAAACGCATGGCGGGCAATACCCGACACTTTTTGACGGTAGAAAATCCCGTAAATACGCTCGATCAGGTCAATGTCGACCACCGAATAGTTGGTGCTCTGGTACTCGGTAATCAGGCGCTCACGTTCGGTGGTGTTCTGTTGATACACCAGGTCGGTAAACGCCGGAGAAAACACTTCGTTGACGAACGGGCTGTCATCGGCCGGTTTGAGGGCCGAGCCGCGCAGGATCAAATCCACCTGCGCCGACGGGAAGCAGTCATTCAAATCAATGAATGCTTCAGCGGCACTCTGGCCACCGCCAATGATTGCGATACGCATGGGCTTGCCGCTCACGCAAGGTTGCGCAGCCATGCGCTCCAGGTACTGCGAGTGATGGAAGACGCGGCTGTCACTGTTGAGTGCCTTGAATGCTTCAGGAATACGCGGTGTACCACCGGCACTGACCACCACCGAACGCGTCGTGCGCACGTGCTGCTGGCCTGAAATATCGCGGGAAATCACGCGCAGCGCCTGGACCTGTTGCTGATGCAACACCGGCTCGATGGCCAACACGTCCTCGCCGTAGCGGCTTTGGGCCTCAAAGTGCGACGCCACCCAGCGCAGGTAGTCATTGAACTCCATGCGGCACGGGTAAAAGGTGCCGAGATTGATGAAATCAACCAGACGACCGTGGGCATTGAGGTAATTGACGAACGAATACGGGCTGGTCGGGTTGCGCAATGTGACCAGATCCTTGAGGAAGGAAATTTGCAGCTCACTCTGGGTGACCAGCGTATTGCCATGCCAGCGGTAGTCCGCCTGCTTGTCCAAAAACAGCACATCCAGCGGGCCTTGCACCTGCCCGCGTTCTTCCAGGGCGATGGCCAAGGCCAGATTGGAAGGCCCGAAACCAATGCCGATCAGATCATGAACGACGGCCGAAGCGATTGCCTGTGTCATTTCCAGTGTCCTCTGGATTACCCCTCAACAGGGGGGAGAAAAAGCCCATGACCCGATTGCGCTGTGGCAGCACGGCAGGTCGTCTGTTGAGTAGGAACGAGACTACAGAAATAAAATTTAGGCGTTGTCCCACTGCCGAATCCGAATCCGGCAATGCTTCATGGCGTTGACAATATGCTTTTCGACCACGCTGCGGGAGACACCGAGGCGCTCGGCAATTTCCGGATGTGACAAGCCTTCAAGCTTGCGCAGCAAGAAACTGTCGCGGCATACCGCAGGCAATTCACTCAGCGCACGCTGCACCATTTCCAGACGCTGGCCCTGCGCCAGGGTGGCGTGAGGGGATGGGCTGTAAAAGCGCTCGTCGGTGTCCAGCGCCTCAAGTGGCTCGATCTGGCGCAAGGAGTTGCGTCGATGCCCGTCGATCACCAGGTTGAGGGCCGTGCGGTACAAAAAGGCCCGCGGCTGCTCAATCGGCTCATCGCTGGAACGCTCCAGAACGCGTACATAGGCGTCATGCACCACATCTTCGGCGGCCTGCGCATTGCCCAGTCTGGCACTCAAAAAGCTGACCAGCTCGCGGTAGTAGTTTTCCAACGTAACTCCTGACCGCAACCGGTGCGGCAACTTTCCATGAGCGCTGAAACAAGGCCGAATCAGATGGCGGCATGATGATGGCACTTAAGGGGACGTAATTTATAGTAATTCTCATATAGATTTAAAGTCCGGCTGTTGAGACGAACAGGAAATATTCAGAAATAACCTGTTCTGCCCCGCCTTAAATTCGTTGTTCAGCTCTACGTCTACTCAACAGCTCCCCGTAACTGTCAGCTCGTGACAGCGTTAGCTGTAGGGCATTTCGGCTCGACGACCTGACGACGGGCCAAATCCCATTGGCCGGAACCCTGCATGAAACGCCCCCGACAGACCCGCCACGCTGTACTGATCGCATTTTCTTCACTGCTGGTCGGTGCCTTTGTTGCCTGGCCCTTTCTGACACCCGGCCGCGAAGCGTATGACACGGTGACGGTGACGCGCGGCAACATTGAAAACAGCGTCACGGCACTTGGCACGCTGCAACCACGTCAGTACGTGGATGTCGGCGCTCAGGCGTCCGGGCAAATCCGCAAGATCCACGTCGAGGTCGGCGCCGAGGTCACGCAAGGTCAGCCGCTGGTGGAGATTGATCCGTCGACACAAACCGCAAAGCTCGACGCCAGCCGCTTCGCCATTGAAAACCTCAAGGCTCAACTGCACGAGCAGCGCGCCCTGCATGATCTGGCGCGGCAGAAATTCCAGCGCCAGCAGCGCCTCGCCCAAGGCGGCGCCACGCGCGAAGAAGACATACAAAGTGCCCAGGCAGAGGTGCGCACTACTCAGGCGCGCATCGACATGTTCCAGGCGCAGATCCGTCAGGCCCAGGCCAGCTTGCGCAGTGACGAAGCCGAATTGGGCTATACGCGCATCTTTGCGCCCATGTCCGGCACTGTCGTGGCCATCGACGCCCGCGAAGGACAAACCCTCAATGCCCAGCAGCAAACGCCGCTGATCCTGCGGATCGCCAACTTGTCGCCCATGACGGTCTGGGCCGAAGTCTCGGAAGCCGACATCGGCCACATCAAACCGGGTATGCAGGCCTATTTCACAACATTGAGCGGCGGCAACCGGCGCTGGACCAGCACTGTGCGGCAAATCCTGCCCGTGCCGCCCAAGCCCTTGAACGAGGCCAGCCAGGGCGGCGGCAGCCCTGCCAGTTCAGGCAAAAGCGGCAGTGCAAGGGTGGTGCTGTACACCGTGCTGCTCGATGTCGACAACACCGATCAAGCGCTGATGCCCGAAATGACGACCCAAGTGTTCTTTGTCGCCGATCAGGCCCGAGATGTCCTGCTGGCGCCCATCGTGGCCCTGCAAGGCAGCAACGACGGCGATCGCCAGACAGCCCAGGTGGTGGCCAAAAACGGTGACATCGAAGCCCGCCAGATCCGCACCGGTATCAGCGACCGCTTGCGCGTACAGATCCTTGAAGGGCTCAACGAGGGCGACCACCTGCTGATCGGCCCCACCCCCGGCGACGGAGGTTAAATGACCACGCCCCTGATTGAACTGCATGCCATCCGCAAGGTGTACGGCGGCGTCGACACCCCGCAGGTGCAGGTGCTCAAAGGCATCAGCCTGTCGATCCATGCCGGCGAATTCGTGGCCATTGTCGGTGCCTCGGGTTCCGGCAAGTCGACGTTGATGAACATCCTCGGTTGCCTCGACCGCCCGACCTCCGGGCGCTACCTGTTTGCGGGCCAAGACGTGGCCAGCCTGGACAGCGACGAACTGGCCTGGCTGCGCCGTGAAGCGTTCGGCTTTGTGTTTCAGGGCTATCACCTGATTCCCTCTGCCTCGGCCCAGGAAAACGTCGAAATGCCCGCCATTTATGCCGGCATACCTGCCGCCGAACGCCATGCCCGCGCGGCTGCCCTGCTGTCGCGCCTGGGCCTGGCCGAGCGCACCGGCAACCGGCCGCACCAACTGTCCGGCGGCCAGCAACAACGGGTTTCCATCGCCCGCGCCTTGATGAATGGCGGGCACATTATCCTGGCTGACGAACCCACCGGCGCACTCGACAGCCACAGTGGCGCCGACGTCATGACGCTGCTCGACGAACTGGCCAGTCAGGGCCATGTGGTGATCCTGATTACCCACGACCGGGAAGTCGCGGCACGGGCCAAACGCATCATCGAAGTGCGCGATGGCGAGGTGATCAGCGACAGCGCCCACGGTGCACAACCGTTCACGGACAACCCCAACACCCTGCAGGCCATCGACCTGCGCCAGCGCCTCAATCAAGGCAGCGAAGCCCGTGGCGCCTGGAAAGGCGAGCTGCTGGATGCCGTCCACGCGGCCTGGCGGGTGATGTGGATTAATCGCTTTCGCACCGCCCTGACCTTGCTCGGTATCGTCATTGGCGTGGCGTCGGTGGTGGTGATGCTGGCCGTGGGTGAAGGCAGCAAGCGTCACGTCATGGCCGAAATGGGCGCGTTTGGCTCCAACATCATCTACCTGAGCGGCATGTCGCCGCGCCCACGGGCGCCGCTGGGGATTGTCACGCTCAATGACGTGGCCGCGCTGTCTACGCTGCCGCACGTGAAGATGATCATGCCGATCAACGGCGCCGAGATCGGTGTGCGCTATGGCAATGTCGATCACACGATGTACACGGGGGGCAACGGCATTGACTTCCCGGCCATTTTCAATTGGCCGGTGGTGCAAGGCAGTTTTTTCACCCAGGCCGACGAGGATGCCGCGGCCGCCGTGGCCGTGATCGGCAAGAAAGTGCGGGAAAAGGTACTCAAGGACGTGCCCGACCCGATCGGGCGCTACATCCTGCTGGAGAACGTACCGTTTCGCGTGGTGGGGATTCTGGCCGAAAAAGGCGCCAGCTCCGGGGATTCTGACAGTGACTCGCGCATCGTGGTGCCCTACTCCGCGGCCAGTGTGCGCCTGTTTGGCACCCACAACCCTGAGTACGTGGTGATCGCCGCGGCCGACGCGAGCAAGGTCAATCAGACCGAAAAAGCCATTGAGCAATTGATGCTCAAGTTGCACGGCGGCAATCGTGATTTCGAAATCACCAACAACGCGGCAATGATTCAGGCCGAAGCCAAAACCCGCAACACCCTGTCGTTGATGCTCGGCTCGATTGCTGCGATCTCGCTGCTGGTGGGCGGCATCGGGGTGATGAACATCATGCTGATGACGGTGCGTGAACGCACCCGTGAAATCGGCATTCGCATGGCCACCGGGGCGCGCCAACGCGACATCCTGCGCCAATTCCTCACCGAAGCCCTGATGCTCTCGGTGGTGGGCGGTGCGACCGGGGTCGGCCTGGCATTTATCGTCGGCGCCGTGTTGTCTCTGTGCGATGTCGCAGTCGCGTTCTCGTGGGTTGCCGTCCTCGGCGCCTTTGGCTGCGCACTGGTAACTGGCGTCATTTTCGGCTTTATGCCGGCCCGCAAAGCTGCCCGGCTCGACCCGGTCACGGCCCTGACCAGTGAATAAACAATTGATGAAGCCGTCCTTGAGTGTGTTGTCCGTGTGCCTGTTACTGGGCGCCTGCAGCCAGAATCCTGCAGGCGACGATAAGGCCGTGGTGCCACCGGCGACGTGGCAATCCGCAGCTGTCCGCGCCTCTCTAACCGTCAGCCAACAGTGGTGGCAACAGTTTGGCAGCCCCGAATTGAATCGCTTGATTACCCGGGCCCAAGCGGACAGCTACGACCTCGCGGCCGCCGTCGCCCGCGTGCAGCAAGCCCACGCCAGCGCCGTGATTGCCGGTGCGCCGCTGCTGCCGGAGGTCAAATTCAGCGGCAGCGGCAACCGGGAGAAACTCCTGCGCGGCAAAGGCTACAGCCAGCTGGATGCCACCGATGACAATAAAGCCGTGGACTACTTTGATGCCAACCTGACCGCCAGCTATGAAGTGGATTTCTGGGGGGGCAAAGCCGCTGCCCGGGACAGTGCCGTACAGGCGCTTCGGGCCACCGAGTTCGATCGTGCAACCGTGGAACTGACGCTGCTCAGCAGCGTCGCCAATGGTTATGTGCAGACCCTGGCCCTGGAGGAACAACTGCGTATCGCCCGCCTCAGCCTCGCTAACGCTCAACGGGTGCTCAAGGTGGTGCAAACGCGCCATGACGCAGGCTCGGCCACGGGGCTGGAACTCGCCCAGCAAAAGAGCCTGGTGGCCAGCCAACAACGGCAGGTGCCGCGTGTGCAACAACAAGCCCAAGAAGCACGCATTACCTTGGCGGTGTTGCTGGGCAAACCCGTGCAACAACTGCACCTGGGGGAGACGTCTTTCGCCCGCCTGCACTGGCCAACCCTCGGCAGCGGCGTGCCCAGCGACTTACTCAGCCGACGCCCGGACATAGCCAGCGCCGAAGCCAAACTGGCGGCGGCACACGCCGACATCACGGTCGCGCGTGCTGCCATGCTGCCCAGCCTGACCTTGAGCGCCAGCCTGGGCTCGGGCGCCGACCGCTTGAGTGACGTGCTGCGCAGCCCGTTTTATAACCTTGCGGCAGGGCTGGCCGCGCCGATCTTCAACAACGGCCGCCTGAGCGCCGAACGTGACAAAGCCAGCGCCCGCCAGCAGGAACTGCTCTACACCTACCGCGCCAGCATCATCAGCGGGTTTGCCGATGTCGAAAAAGCCCTGAACAACGCTATCGGGCTGGACCGCCAACGCCAGTGGCAAGACGAAGAACTCAAGCAGGCGCAACAGGCGTTCGACATAGCCCAACACCGCTATGAAGCCGGGGCGGAAGTGTTGCTCACGGTGCTGGAAACCCAGCGCACGCTGTACCAGGCGCAAGACCTGCACGTGCAACTGCGCAGGGCGCGCTTGCAAGCCAGCATTGCCTTATACAAAGCACTCGGCGGGGGCTGGCACGCCAAGTAAGTTGTGCCGGCATTCACTTTTTTCTGAACGCTTAACTATGTATCCCCAAGGCGGGTTCATTGCGCCTTATTGTTTCGACACCCAGCGATGTGCGCGGTGTTGAAACACCTCAATCATGACGTTGCACGGCGACCCATGATCCCGCTGACATTTATCCCCCACGCGCAGCGCACATACATTTCGTACAGCACCCAGTTAAATACTCAGCACATTGCGCGCACGAGGCATGACCATGAACGCCACCCCTGATAAAAACGTTGACTTAACTACCCTGCCAAACACGCTCGCTTGCCAGCATGGGAATTACTTATCCCGATTGAAGGAAGCGGTATTAACAGTGGTGTTTCAGCCGTTGAATTCAAAGGCAAACTCTATGCGTTCTATCTCAAATCAAACCCCGGGCAACCGACGACAATCGGTTATGCCACCTTGTCCAAAAACATTAAAAACAGACTCTTTGTAGAAAGCCTTGATGAACTCACTGCCAAGGACGTGGCTCACTTCAGACCCGCCGTTACGGTTTACGACGATCATTTATTTTGCTTTTTTACAGCCACCGACCAAACCCTGCGCTATCACGTATTTACGGGAACCGACTGGTCCGCTGTGGATACCGTGCCCCATACGTTAACTGCCGACGCACCCTCTGTCGCCACGCACGGCAACCGCTTGTATTTGGTGCTGCGCGGAACCGTGGGGAATGTGTTCTATCACAACGTGTTCGAAAACTTCAGTTGGGGCACGAACATCCCCAGCTATCACATCCTTTTCAACGACAGCCCGTCACTGTGCATGTATGAGGAAAAACCCCACGTGGCAATCAATGGCCTGGATGGACAACTGCATGTATTTGTATTCACCGACAATCAATGGCGACCTGCTTTAAGGCTTTCTCAACGCAACCTATACGGCGCGCCCGCACTGCATGCGTGGGCAAAATTCATCGTTACTGCCACGCGCAGTAGCGTCACCCACCGTTTTTTAACCGAACTTATCCACCCTCCCGCAGCTAGGCCGCAGCTGTACAAAACAGCTGGCCCTTACGTGTCGCCTCCGTGCCTGACGACCTACGACCATGATTTATATTTACTTGGACAACGGCCGTGCAATGACTTGGGTATTTCGCGGTTTAACCCTGATTAAAATCCCGGAGTGAACCGTCATTCCCGCCCCCTCTTCACGCGAACGGAAACTAACCGTTGCCGCCCCCCAACTTGCAGCCAAGCCAAAAAGACACCCCATGAATCATTTATCCAATAACAATTCAGATGCGCCAATACACAATTCGGGTTGCCTAACCTGGGAATTGATCATGCCCATTGAAGGCACGGGTATTTCCAGCGGTGTGTCGGCCGTCGAGTTCAAAGGTAAGTTGTATGCGTTCTATACCCGCCATAAAACCCCTGACGCCGTGACGCTGGGTTATGTTGTGCTGAACAAAAACGCGGACAACGACTTAAGACTGGAAAGTATCAATGAGCTACCGGCCCCGCAAGTTGCGCATTTTCGACCGGCCGTGACGGTGTACGCGCAACACCTGTATTGTTTTTATACCGCGACCGATCAAACCATACGCTTGCTTAACTATTCAGGCGCTGAGTGGTCATCGACTGAGTCAGTGCCCAACGTATTAACGTCTGATGCGCCTTCTGTCGCAAGTAATGGCGCTAGTTTGTACCTCGCCTTGCGCGGCACACGGCAACACGCGTTTTACCACAAGGTTCTGGATCACACCGGCTGGCAACCGCATGTACTTGATCCTGATATAGACACCGCAGAAAGTCCTTCACTGTGCATTTACGAGAACGTGCCTTATGTGGGAATAAGAACCCCGGCCGAGCAACAACTTATATGCCGTTTATCCAGCTACTGGCACCCCATACACCTCTCCAAACAGCGCGGCACCTATGGCGCTCCGGCACTTGCTGCACACGATAACTGCTTTTTTTCCGCGGCTCGCTTGCGCGACAGCAACCAGTACACCATTGACAGGTTTCAACCCAAGCAGGGGATGGAGCACGTAGACAAAACTGCAGGCGCTTACTTGTCACCACCCTGCCTCACACAGTACTCGGGCGATCTTTATTTGATCAGTCAGCGGCCTTGCAATGATCTCGCCATTTTAAAATTCAACCCCGACTGATACCTGATGTACCCCTCATGCCGATTGGCTGCGAGGGGCTTATATCGCCAGGTGCCGGGCATACCAGGGACGACGTGGAACCTTGCGCTGCAACGTGTCCAGCACCTGTTCATCAGCGAAAGTAATACGTAACGCCAGCTTCATGGTCTCAGGGTCCATTTCCACCGTTTTGCCCTCTGCCAGCCCCGGCGTGGTGCTGCAACCATGGGTGATGGGCCCCAGCCAGGGATCGCCCACTTCCACCCAGCGGCCCGGCGCAAACCACGGCACACCGCTGACGTCCACGCAGGTCACTTCGCCCGGGTGAAAACGCTGGTGGGCGCGGTACCAGTCTTCAAGGCGGTCATCGATCCAGCCGTGAAAGCACCAGAACACCGGATTGACGTGGGAGGAAAACGGATCACCCAAAAAGTCATTCTCGGGGGCGTACCAACGCGCGGAAAAATCGGCCGGATCACGAGCATAGGGCACAGGCGCCCCATTGGACGGGTCGCGCGGCACAGAAGCCCAGCGCATGTGCAGCCAGTCGTGCAGCCCCAGCTCAACCTCCGAACCGAACTGGCCGAGGGTCAATCTCGACAGGTAACGCGGATCGCGATACCGCGACTCCCACACCTCAAAATTACTGTGGAAGGTCTCAGGCTGTTTGATGTCGCTCAACCATTGGGTATACAGCGCGTCGCCCTCCGCCAGCCAGGTCGGTGGCAAGGCGCTGCCGTCGTGGTTGTCAAAGTAACGCGCAAACCCCGCGCGGTCGCGTTCCAGCTCCGGCTGGGGCAACGGGAGCGCGGACCACGAGGGCAAATGCTGCATCGAGCGCGCCGTGCGCAACATGTGTCGGTGCATGAAAAAGAAATCCACCCCCGAGCCATTGCGGTCCTTGCGTGGCCCCCGGGCGTCGCGCTCCTTGTTGCGCTGACCGGGCTGCCAGCCGATGCCGCGCAGGGCATTGCGCTTGGTCTCGGACAGGTCGTGCCAGGTGTCGCGTGAGGCATGCCAAAGC
This sequence comes from Pseudomonas lundensis, assembly GCF_002269125.1. Classification (GTDB taxonomy): domain Bacteria; phylum Pseudomonadota; class Gammaproteobacteria; order Pseudomonadales; family Pseudomonadaceae; genus Aquipseudomonas; species Aquipseudomonas lundensis_A. The sequence goes on from NZ_NQKI01000014.1 coordinate 34,144, forward strand.
TGGTGAAAAAGCCGATGCTGCGGCGACACCAGCCATGCCAGCAGGGTCGGGTTCAGGCCGATACGCGCGCGGGCTTCAGGAAAGGTGCACTTGAGCGCGACAAAGTGGTTGTCCTGCTCGGGCAATGCCAGCGGGCGATCCAGACGCTGCACCCGGCCACTCAAAGTGCCACTGCCCGCATTGCCATACAGGCCCCACACTTCATCAAGGCTGAAACTCAATTCGTAATCGGGTAGCCCATGAGCAGCATCACTGCGGGTCAGGCGCCAGTGCATGCGCCGGGCTTGCGGCTCAACCAGATCGCCCAGGATGCGATAGCGCGGGGTCTGCTCGCTGTGCAACACCTGAGCCGTGTCCAGAAAACCCCGGACCCCTCGCCCCCGCGGCGCAATGTCCAGCCACACTTCGAGGTCGCCGGACGGCAAACCGTGCAGCCCGGCATCCTGGCCGCTGAACCGGATCGTCCATAGACCGCGCAACTGATCGGCCAGTTGCTGCCCGGCCGTGTCTGCTAGATCGACCGTTGCCTCGCCAGGGGTGATCGGTTCGTCCACCCGTGTCAACGCGCGATGTCCATAGAACGCTGCAGGCGCGGCAGCCCCGGTGATCGCTAAACCTGCGATGAACCCTCGTCGAGAAATCGTCATTGCCCTACCTGTCCCAGCCTGAATGCAGGCGTTATCCAAGCTAGAACGTGTGCGCATCGACGAAATTTAGGCCTCGGGCCCGGGTCACCCAGCAGGAACTCCCACGCCTGAACGAACTCAGTGATTCATGACCTGTGCTCAAGAGAGCTTTGCCTCAGGACGGGTGTTTCACCCCCACAAGGGCAGCGATACTCACCCTCATTCTTACGACCTCCAAGGAGTTATCCATGACAGTTCCAGCCTTCGGCCTCGGCACTTTTCGACTTAAAGGCCAAGTGGTGATCGACTCGGTTAAAAATGCCCTTGAGCTGGGTCACCGCGCTGTGGACACCGCGCAGATTTACGAGAATGAAGCCGATGTCGGCCAAGCCATTGCCGAGAGTGGCGTGGCACGGGATCAGCTGTACATCACCAGCAAGATTTGGGTCGATCATTTCAGCCGCGAAACATTGGTTCCGAGCCTGAAAGAAAGCCTGAAGAAACTGCGCACCGACCACCTCGACCTGACCCTGATCCACTGGCCTTCGCCGGCTAACGAAGTGCCTGTCAGCGAATTCATGGCCGCGCTGCTGGACGCCAAGCAACAGGGGCTGACCAAAGAAATCGGTGTGTCCAACTTCACCGTCGCGCTGATGAAAGAAGCGATTGACGTAGTCGGCGCCGAGCACATTGCGACCAACCAGGTCGAACTGCACCCGTACTTGCAAAACCGTAAGGTGGCTGAATTCGCCAAGAGCCAAGGTATTCACATAACGTCCTACATGACGCTGGCCTATGGCGACGTGTTGAAAGACCCGGTCATTCAACACATTGCAGAGCGGCACAACGCCACCCCGGCGCAAGTCACGCTGGCGTGGGCCATGCAACTGGGTTATTCGGTGATTCCGTCGTCTACCAAGCGCGCCAACCTTGAGAGCAACCTCAAGGCGTGCGAGCTGACACTGACCGAAGCCGACATGCAGCACATTGCAGCGCTGGACCGTGGCCATCGTCTGACCAGCCCAGAACGCCTGGCGCCTGAATGGGACTGAACCGAAGGGCAGCAGCCTCGTGCTGGCCAGCGCTGTCAGTGAACGCCGAACCGCTGCAACTGCATCTCCCGCAACCGGCTCAAGGTGCGGCGAAACGCAAATGACAGATAGCCCTGTGTGTACAGCTGCTCCATAGGTACGTGCGCCTCGATGCACACGGGCACTTTGCGGTCGTAACACTCATCGACCAGCGCAATAAAACGCCGCACGCTGTCGTCATACTTCGACAGCTGCGGCAGCTCCCGATCCCCCGCCTCGACTTTTACCGCGCCATCCTCAGTACCGCGTGCAATCTTGCCTTCGCGTTGTTCGGCACTCAGGCAGGGGACTGCGCTGAGTACAATGACCTTGAAACGGTCACACAACACCATGAATTCGGTGGCCGCCAACGGCTGTTCGCAGAGCGCATGAAAGCTGCACCACAGCACGCTGTCACTGGCGCCCAGAACATCAAGCGAGCGATGCCCGAGCACAATCGGTTGATGGGTGCAAGCCCGCCCTTGCGTCAAGTGCTCGAACAAAGGCCCCATGACGCTGGGGTGCCCCACAGGCGTTACCCAATAACGCTGTTCGGCGATGCCCGGGTGCAGGCGATGATCCTGGGCTCCGTCCACCGAAACCACATCCATGTGCTTGAGAATCGCGGTAATCGCCGGCGTAAAGCGCTCACGGTTGAAGCCGTGGCCGTACAACTGCTCGGGCGGCTGGTTGGAAGTGCACACCAACACCACGCCTTCATCGAACATCACCTGAAACAGACGGCCGAGAATGATCGCGTCACCGATGTCATTGACGAACAGTTCGTCAAAACACAGCACCCGCACCTCTTGAGCCAGGCCTTTCGCCAATGCAGTGAGCGGGTCTGCCGTCCCGATCAACTGAAACAAACGCTGGTGCACCCACTGCATGAAGTGATGAAAATGCTGGCGTCGAGCTGGTACGCGCAGGCTCTGGAAAAACTGATCCATCAACCACGTTTTGCCACGCCCGACCGGGCCCCACAAATACACCCCTTTGACGGGGTTCACGTCCCGATTCAGTTGCTCATGGCAGCGCTGCAAGGCCTGCACCGCGCGCCACTGCGCGGGGTCGTGAACAAAACCGTGTTGTGCAACGGCCTGCTCCCAGGCGCTGAGGGGGGAATCCACGTGCATGCGATGGCTGGCTCCAGAATCTGACGGGCCAGTATGCCAGCAAGGCCTCGACGACGCGCCCTTGAAAATGGGCTCGACGTCACCACATTGTTACCCATGCGGTAACACAGCCTTTTGCCATCAGGGCTTTTTCAGAAGTTTGAACGGCGTAAACTTGGCGACATGTAATACACAACCTATGCACTTTCCAACCGGTACTTCGTACGGGCTTATTGAACAATCAACGGGCGCCGTAACTTCTTCCCGCCCCATGGCAAATGAAGTCAGTCAGTGTTACCCCTTGATTACTTTAGAGGCCACATAAATGAAACAGTTAATTGCTTTACTTATGGCTGGCATGGCGACTGTTGCCATGGCCAGTGAAACAACCCAACCATCGCAACCCGAAGTTGAACATTATTCCTACGGGTCGACATTGGACATTGCCAACGTCATCAGTTTGTCGACTATTCCAAAAGTGTGTGAAGTGGTACCCGCACAGATGACGTACGAAGACCACCAAGGTCAGCGTCACAACGTCGAATACCAAGTGATGGGCGACGGCTGCAGCACCCACTAAACCCGTGCGCTGCCCCCATGGTTGCACGCACGGATGCGACCCCAAGCCCCCTCTTCGGAGGGGGCTTTTTAGTGCGCGTGGGAAAAACCCCCCATTGTTACCAATCCGGAAAAACTGCTTGGCGATCTTTTGACTTTAATCAATACAAGGGGGCGGTATTCTATGTACATCCCTGGACGAAACAGTGAAACAGGGCACGGTACTTCGTGTTACGCCATACCGACTTAATGACGTAACAACTTCTCCCGCCTGCACGGCAATGGAAGTCAGTGATACGTGATTGTTTTAAGGTCTTAAATAAATGAACCGTTTGATCGCACTTGCTTTGATGGGTATTTCGACACTGGCCGCTGCTGAAGATATTCAAGTGGCACAGGCCCAACCGGTGGTTGAACAGTACACCTACGCTACCGATCTGGACGTTGCCAAAGTTATCAGCGTGACGCCCACTGCCGATGTATGCGAAGTGGTTCCGGCGCAAATGACCTACGAAGACCATCAGGGTCAGCGCCACATTCTTGAGTACCGCATCATGGGTAACGGCTGTTCGAACGGCTAAGACCGGCACAACAGGGCAAGTTGCAAACCAAGCCTCCGGTATTCGGGGGCTTTTTAGGGCGCGTCAAGCGCACTGGCTTGGAGCCCGGCCCTGACGTGCAGGACCGGGCTTTAGAGGCAGTTCAGACGCTGAAGAATCAGTCTTTTTTCTCTTTGATGATTGTCCCATTGTGATCAAACGTCGTTTCGACCTCTACTTCGACACCGTCGATCTTCTTCACGCCTTCAGCTTTCCAGATACCCGTCGCCGGGTTTTCCAGTTCGATTTTCTTGATGGTGATGTAGCCATTTTTAGTCTTGAGGACTTCAATGGCTTCTTTGGAGAACGCCCAGTTTGCATCAGGCGCCGCCATCGCAGCGCCAGCGCTCAACAGAACAGCAGCAGTGATTGCAGCAGTAAGGGTTTTTTTCAACATTGTCTTAACTCCATTAATTGATGTTGCGTCTGTTACGTAGCTTGCCGCAGTAAACGTAGCAGAGAAAAAACCAGCCATGAGGGTGAAATGACATGCTTTTGACATGCCTCATGTTCTCGTTCGCTCTGGCACAGGGGTAGAATGCCCAAAACCAGGAAGAGCCAATGAGCGAAACACCCCTCACCGAAGCCCAATACGATGCCATCACCGAGGCCGCTGCCCAGTGGTGCATGCGTTTGCATGAGCCCGATTGCACAGATCAGGAACGTAAAGCTTTCACGGTGTGGCTGAACGCCGACCCCCTGCACGCGTTTGAATACGAAGCGATGCAAGACATCTGGGAGGTCAGCGAACACTTGCCCAAGCCCGAGCCTGTTGGGTCGCAGGTGATTGCCTTGGTGCAACGTCCTCGCCAGCCCGCCTGGCAAAAACTGGCCATCGCAGCGGCTATCACCTTGCTGACCGTTCCGGTCGCGGCTTACAGCGGCTGGGAATTGGGCTGGGTGCCCAACGCCTACGAGCACGTGCAGGCGGATACCACTCTGCGCACGGTGACCCTGCCGGACGGCAGTGAAATTGAGCTCAACCTGGGCACTGAACTGACCTACGCCAACTACAAAGACCAGCGCCGGGTCACGTTGAGCAAAGGTGAAGCTTTTTTTAAGGTCAGTCATGACGCCACGCACCCGTTCGTGGTTCAGGCGGCCGAGGGCCGTGTACGCGTAACGGGCACTCAGTTCAACGTCTGGATGTATGAAGATCAGGTCAAAGTGACGTTGCTGGAAGGCTCGGTGCTGGTCACCAGCAATAAAAAACTCAGTGGCGACGGGCTGCGGCTGGAACCGGGCATGCAAGCCCGCTACAAGGCTGGCGACTATGCCGCACAAATCAGCCAGACCTACGCCAACTCGCCGGATCTGGCATGGCGCAACGGCAAGCTGGTGCTGGACAACCTGACCCTGGCCGATGCCCTGCCCCTGATCAACCGCTACCTGAGTACGCCACTCGTGCTGGCAGACAGGGCCACCGGCGCCCTGCGCGTGGGCGGCGTGTTCAACACGAAAGAAATCAACAGCCTCGTGACCTCCCTGCCGAAGGTGTTACCGGTCTACCTGACCCTGAGTCAGGACGGTAAACCGGTCCTCAACGCCCTGCCCCGCGGTTAACGGCTCTGCCGGATCTGAATCAGTTGGTAGTTCGGATCAGCCTTGATCTGCGCCTCGGTGAAGGGCAAGGTTTGCCAGTGTTTTTTCGAGAACGCTTGCGTCTGATCCGCAGCGTGTGGGGACGTCGGGTCGCTTGACAGCGAGAACGCCAGAAAGCCTTGAGCCTGCGGGCCGTTTTCGTCGAAGGTCACCGTTTGCAAATAGCTGGTGCCGCTGACCACCTCTTGCTTGCCACCCTCCCCCGGCACGCTCTGCATGGCGTTATAAACCCCCAAAGTCGCCGGGCCGCCGTGGATCGGGGTGCGCTGGTCACCCACGCTGACACCTTGAATCTGGCCCCACGTCATGTCCGCACTCAACCCTGCTTCAGCCACCTGCGCGGCCGAGGCCTTGAGCGCTTCGTGTACGGCTTGGCGCACGGCCGGTTGATCGATATTCAGCCCGCGCGGCGTATGCTGCGGATCGTGCGCACTGAAGGGCACCCGCCACACATCCGGCACCTCGAGCAGGCGCGCCATGAGGTGCTCGAAATGCAGCAGGCCGATGCCGCTGTCCAGGTTCGCGTGTTGATCCCATGCCTTGAGGCTCGCACACACTGCAACCTGCGGCGCCTGGTGCTCCGTCTGGCAGACGTGAAGCAGATCAGGCATCACCTGACCGGCCAGGTACACCCGGTTATCCATCACCATCCCTTGCAGATCGGAAACACCCAGCGTTCCGGGCTGACTCAGGCGCTGCAAGGCAAAACGCGCGCGCGGCCCCAAGGGCTGCCCGTCCTGACTGATCAGCGGGGAAAACCCGCTCAAAGGCGCCTGCGGGTTGGCCATCCACGCCGAATCGTTGGAATGCTGCACGTAATCATTGCGCCGCAACTGCGGCAGTTGGCTGGCCGGGTAGATCCCGGCTTGGGCCGCGTCGGGGTCATCGGTCCAGGCGCAGGCACGGCGGCTGCCATCGAGCAGGATCATCTCCAGCCCGACTGAAGGGTCACTGCATGCCGCCAATTTGGCCTGATCGACATACGGCACCACCGACAGGTTCATGTACAGCGCCTGCCCCTTGTCATCCACGGCAAGGGTGTTAACCCACGGGATTCCTTGAAGGGTATTTACCGAGGCTTGCAGGGCATCGAGGCTGTTCGCCTGATTGATCGCATACCACTGCTGCAACACACGATCGTTGTCGAGGTTGGCGTCGCGCAAGCTAAACGCCACGTGATCGTCCCAGTCCAGCTTGCCCGGCCATTGCACGACCGGCCCGAATACCGAGCTGTACATCACCTGTGAGTGCGGCTTGAGAGTGCCATCAGCCTGCTTGACCTCAACGCTGACGGTTTGCTCGTGCAACGGCAGAGACTTACCGTCCAGCAGGTAGCGCTTGGGGTCCTGCGGGTCGAGGGTCAGCCGGTACAGCGTGAAGTGTTTCGAGGTGTCGACGGTATGGGTCCAGGCCATGTGCTGGTTGAAACCAATATTGATCAACGGCAGGCCGGGCAAGGCGGCCCCCATCACATCGAGCTTGCCGGGGATGGTCAGCTGCATCTCATAAAAACGCATGCCGCCCACCCACGGAAAATGCGGGTTGGCCAGCAACAGAGCACGTCCGGTTTGTGAGCGCTCACTGCCGATGGCAACTGCGTTGCTGCCCCGTTCCAGGGCGAAACGCTGCATGCGCCGGTAGGCCTCGTTGAAGCCCTGCGTGTTGTCCACCAGTCGGGCGCTGGCCTGAGGTGGCGTCGCCCCCACCAATGCGTCGGCAAACTGACCCGCCCCGCCCTCGACCAGCAAACGACGGGTCATCTTGACCAAATCCTGTGCCGTGAGCGGACGCACCGAAGGGTTGTCACACAGCGCCGGCAATGCGTGGCGTTCGCTGAGCTGGCGGTTGTAACCGGCCACATAGCCCTCAATCAGCTCACGTACCTCTGGGGTTTGTGCCTGCCAGAACGCGTCTACGGCCTGCGGCGTATTCAGCCATTTGAAAAAAACGTCGCTGGACAGGTTGTCACGCTGCTCCGGGGTCAGCGCATCCGGACCAAAATATTTCGAGCGTTCACCGTTTACCGTGGTCACTTCATTGGCCAGCAAGCACAGGTTGTCGTGCGCGTAGGCGTACCCGATGCCGTAACCCAGACCGCGCTCGTCGTCGGCCTTGATATGTGGCACGCCGAACGTGGTGCGGCGAATGTCAGCACTCACGTCCCGGGCGGGCGGCTGAGCCAGGGCTGAAACACTCAGCCCCAGACACAGCCCTGCAAGGCATGTTTTGCTCAATGGCCTGGAAATAATCACGCGCACTCCTGCTCTGTCGTAAGAAAGGCCCCGCAGCGCTGACATTCACGCGCAGTGACCCGGCCTGTGCCTGCACTAAAGACGAAGCCGGTGAAAAAAAATTAATCAACCCGCGCAACCTTGTGGGGACGGGGGGGGCGCGCATAAGGCATCGGTTTGACGACAAATTTTCTACATCCCAATGTTCATGATTTCGGCAGCTCATTCGTCTAGTCACTTAAGAGCATTTTTTTTATTTTCCGGATCAGGCTCTGAAAAAGGAGTTTTTTGCATGCACGACTCGCACATACCAGCGGACGGTCATCCACAACGCCAATCTGCTTTTCAGCCCGACAACGGGTTGCCGGAGGCACAGGTGCAACTGCACGGCAATGAACGTATTCGTCACTTACTGAAATTTTTCGGCCTGCGCACCAGCCTGGTGCGGCTCAAGGTGATCGACGCGCTGTTGACGGCCGCCGGCAATGACCGCCGACTGGGGGTGCGCGGCATGCACAGCCATTTGCAAGCGCTGGACATTCCGCTGTCGTTTCTGAGTGTGCGCGAGGTGCTCAAGCGCTTGTGCAGCGAGGGGGTGGTGGTGCTTAACAGTGACAAGAGCTACAGCCTGCATCCACAGGCTGAAGCGGTGCTGACGGGCAAAATCGAGGCTTAAAGCTTGGTCTTGCGGCGCATGACGCCATTGATGACCACGACCACCACGGCCACACCGATGGCAATGTACTGGAACATCTTCTCGGTGATCATGCCGGCGTTTTGCATGTACGAAAGACCAAACATGATCCCCAGCACGACCAGAGAGATCAGAATCGAGTATTTCAAGCGCTGCGAAGGAGTCATTACCTGTTCCTGAATGTAAGGCGGAAAACAAAGGCCGGAATTTAACAAATATGTGCGGCTCATGGAGATGAATTGAAACAATCCTGGTCTCATCTTACAGCCGGAGAAGCGTTTTCGCTTGAGCCGACGTTCACCATGAGGATTGATCCATGTTCCGTCGTACTGCCCGCCCGCTTGCACTCTTGCTCATACTGACCCTGAGCGGGTGCGTCTTCCATCCAGATCATGGAAGGCACCATGATCATCGGCATGACCAACGCTACGATCAGCGTTATGACCAACGATATGACCAGCGCTACGATCATCGCTATAACGAGGGTCGAGCGGATTATTACCGCCGCTGAGTCGTTTGCGGGTTAACGCCTGAAACCACTGGTGGGCCTGACGCACAGGTCCACCAGCCAGTCGACAAACACCCGCACCCGCCGTGACAGTTGCCGGTGCGGCGGGTATAGCGCCGTCAGCGCCATTCTCGGCGGCGGGCAATCCGGTAACACTTCCTGCAGGCGCCCTTCGCGCACCAGGTGCGCCACGTGGTAGTGCGGCGCACCAGCCCATAGCCCGCCACACAGGCCGCCAAATACCCTTCGGCGCTGTTGACCGCCACCTGTTTGGGCAAATTGATCAACTGCACCTCCCCGCCTTGCTGAAATTCCAGCCCGTAGCGCTTGCCTGACACCCCGCTGAAGTACTCCACCATCTGATGGCGACTCAAGTGCGCAAGGGTGCGCGGCACGCCATGGGCGTGTAAATAGTCAGGGCTGGCGCAGGTCACCTGGTCCATCTGCACCAGCGGCCTGGCCACCAGCGAATCGTCCAGCGTGAGGCCTCCGCGAATCACACAGTCCACCCCTTCGCGAATCAAATCCACCGGGCGGTCATTCAGGCCGATTTCCAGTTCGATCTGCGGGTAGCTCCCCGTGAACTCCGGCAACGCCGGAAATACCACCAACCGCCCGACCGCCGCGGGCATCTCGACCCGCAGTGTGCCTTTGGGCTGGCTGGTGCTGAACAGCCCTTCCGCCTCGTCAAGGTCAGCCAGCAGGCTGACGCAACGCTGATAGTAGGCCGCGCCATCCAGTGTCGGGCTGACCTGACGCGTGGTGCGGTGTAACAATTGCACGCCCAGGTGCGCTTCGAGTTGTTTGATCAGCACGGTCACTGAAGCGCGGGGCATTTGCAGGCTGTCAGCCGCCTTGGCAAAACCGCCCAGCTCGACGATGCGGGTAAACACCCGCATCGCATTGAATCGGTCCATATCCGCTCCCGTCGTGGCATGGATTATTCGGATTATCCGAATAGTGATAGCGTTTTTACCCGGTTTATCTTGCAGGTGTCGAGGTCAAGAATAGGCCACCCACTCAGGAGTACTTAACATGCACACCCGCTCACTCGGAAAGAATGGCCCCCAGATCAGCGCCATTGGCCTTGGCTGCATGGGCATGACTGACTTCTACACCACCGGCAGCGATACCCGGGAAGCCGTGGCCACCTTGCATCGTGCGCTGGAGTTGAGGGTCAATTTTCTGGACACCGCCGACATGTATGGCCCGCACACCAACGAAGCCCTGATCGGCCAAGCCATTCGTGGCAAACGTGACCAGGTGTTCCTGGCCAGTAAATTCGGCATCGTGCGCGACCCGGCCAACCCCAAGGGTCGGGCATTGTGCGGTCGCCCTGAGTACGTTCGGCAATCTATCGATGGCAGCCTGCAACGGTTAGGCGTCGACACCCTCGATCTGTATTACCAACACCGCATGGACCCCGAAGTGCCGATTGAAGAAACCGTCGGCGCCATGGCCGAGTTGGTCAAGGCCGGCAAGGTCCGTTATTTGGGCCTCAGTGAGGCCTCAGCGGCCACACTGGAACGCGCGCATAAGGTGCATCCCATCAGCGCCCTGCAAAGTGAATACTCACTGTGGAGCCGCGATCAGGAAGACAACGGCTGCCTTGCGGCTTGCCAGCGCCTGGGGATTACCTTTGTGCCCTACAGCCCCTTGGGACGCGGTTTTTTGACCGGCGCCCTGAAAAGCCCTGAAGACTTCGCCGCCGATGACTACCGACGCGCCAACCCGCGATTTCAGGCAGATAACTTTGCGAAAAACCTGCGACTGGTTGAACAGGTAACACAACTCGCCGCCGACAAAGGCGTCACCGCCGGGCAATTGGCGCTGGCCTGGGTCTTGGCGCAAGGCGATCACCTGATCCCGATTCCGGGCACCAAGCAACGTAAATACCTGGAAGAAAACATCGCAGCGCTTGAAATCACATTGAGCACTGACGAGCTGGACGCCCTGCAAACCATCTTCCCGCCAGAGGCCGTGGCCGGTTTGCGCTATGCCGAAGAAAACATGAAGCAGCTTAATCGTTGATTGCTGTTCACAGCTTCACGCTGGCGGGTAGCGTGAGGCTGTGACAGGTCACACGCGGGCGCTAAAAATCACGCTTGTAGAAGATGTCCAGCGAACTGGCAAAGCCGCTGGCAACTTCGACATACACCCGTTTGCTTAACTTGTAACGCAAGGCAATGGTGCTCGCCGGTTCAAACACCCCGACGCCATAACGCACACTCAAACGCTCATTGATCTTGCCACTGGCAACCACTGACGTGCTGTCGCCGCTGCCTTCGGTATCGAGTTCAAAGTCTTTGATGCCCAGATGATTGGCCAGGCCCGAAGTAATCCCCGAACTGCCCATCAAGCCCAAGCCCAGTGCGGCCTCCGCCAGCATGTTGTTGTCTTCGCCAGTGCCCGACAGCGGACGCCCCAGAATCAGGTAGGAAAGCGCCTGTTCCTGGCTCATGGCCGGTTCGGAGAAGATCTGCGTGGTTGGTTGTTCCGCGCTGCCCGTCAGGCGAATACCCGCAATCACGTCATCCGTCTGGCGAATCGCCTCGATGTCGAGATACGGCTGCGCAATTGGCCCGGCAAACAGCAAGCGCGCGCGGCGTATGGTCAGGCGCTGGCCGTAGGCTCGGTAGCGGCCGTTGTTCAGGCGCAATTCGCCGCGGGTGTCCAGGTTGTTGCCGATGTGCACCTGCCCCACCAGATCGGCGTTCAGACCGAAGCCCGAAAACGTCAACAGTTCTTGCCCGACGATGACGTCAATGTCCATGTCGACCACCATCGGTGCATCGGCCTCCGACGTTTGCTGGCCAACGATAACGGTGTCGTCAGATACCTTGACCGTTGACGGTGGCAGTTCGCGCACGGTGATTTCGCCCTTGGGCACGTTCACTTTGCCGGCGATCAGCAAGGTATTGTCGGGGTTGAGCGAAATTCTCAGGTCCGGCGCCACGTCCAGTTTGGCATAGGGTTCCACGGTCACCGGCAGGTGGCTGCCCTTGACCAGCACGTTGACGGCCATGGTTTTGCCCCACGCCACATTCCCGCTGATGCTGCCCTGTCCCAATTGGCCGCTGGTCCAGCCGCCGTTGAGCTGAGCCGTTTCGCCAACAATGTTGGCGGTCAGTTGCAGGTTCTCGACGTTGGTCGGCAGTTGCGGTCCAGAAATCTGCCCGCCACTCAGTGCTACCGTGCCGTTGATGTGCGGCGCCAGCAACCCGCCCGCGATCGTGCCCGTGCCGTTCAATTGGCCAGCGAGTGTTTCAACCATCGGTACAAACGGACGAAGCACCGACACATCCAGCCCGCTCAAGCGGAAATCGCCGGTGACCGGCTTGCTTTTGGGCAAGGGGTTGATGCGCGCATTGAGCATCAGTTGCCCGAGTTTGCCGCCGTTGAAATCAAAGCGGGTTTCAACCCGGCTCGGCGTCAGGTTGCTGGTCAAACGCAAGGCTTGGTACGGGAAGTCCAGCCACTGGCCTTTGTCCTTGATGCGCAACGTGCCACCACTGGCGTCTACCACCACTTGCCCCTTAGGCCCGCTGGCTGGCAGGTCGAGGGATACATCTGCAGTGAGCTGGCCTTGCCACTGGAAGTCGTTGGGAAACCACTTGGCCAGGCTGTCGAGCGGGAACTGCTTGAGGTGCAAACGCAGTTTTGGGTCCGGCATCAAGCGCTGCTCTTCACTGCACAGGCTGGCAGGCCCTGATATCCAGCACTGGGCGCCCATGTTGATACGACCATCGGCCAGGCGCTCCAGACGCGCCGGGTTTTGCAATGCCCAGTCCTGGCCGCCTGCCTTGACGTCCCCGCTGAGCAAACGTCCACGCCAATTGTCCTTGTCCAGGCCGCCATCCAGGGCCAAGGCGAGTTGCAGCATCGGCCCTTGCAGGGCGAGTTTCAGTTGCTGGCGTTTCAGGTCCCCGCTGCTGTTGGCGGTCAGCACACCCAGTTGGGTATCGCCGCTCTTAATCCCGCTGCCTTTGAGGTCAATCCGCCCGCGCTGATTGCGATCCAGTGCGGCATCCAGGGTCAGGTTTTGCAGGTGGTTGTCTGCGAACGCCAGTTGCTGGCCATTGAGTACCAGCTTGCCCTGTGGGGCCTTGAGGGTGCCGTCCACATCGACCCGGCCCTTGAGCTGACCGCGCAGGTCTGGCCACAGCTGCCCAAGACGCGGGAGGTTCAGGTCCAGTTGCGCCTTGAGTTGTTGCTGCAAACGGGCGGTGGCCTGGATGCGATTGTCCCCCAGGCGAATGTCCAGCGCACTGAGGTTCCAGTCCTCGCCCGCCCCCTGAGCCTTGGCCTGCAACACAGCCGGCAGGCCGCGCAGACGGCCCTTGAGGTCGAGGTTGGCATTCAGTTCCAGACGCTCATGCTTGAATGAACCCGTGCTGCGCAGTGGCCCCCCGAGATTGCCCGGCAGCTCGGCCACCCAATACGCAGGGTCGAGTGCGCTCAGATCAAGCGCGGTATCCCATGCCACGCCATCGGCAAACTGCACATTAACGTGGCCTTGGGCCTTGCCCTGACCGGCCACCAGTTCCAGTTGTGGCAGGTAGATTTTGCTTAGGTCACCGCTGAATGGGCTGGCCAGGCTGAACGCCCCGGCCGGGCCATCCAGGTTGGCCTTGAAATGACCCAGATAGTTGCCATCGGTGTAAGACACCTCGCCCTTAAAAGTGCGCAGGTCCACATCCGGCTTGTCGATGACGGGGTACAGGTTGTGCCAAGGAAATGCCAGCCAGTCGATCTTGGCGTCGGCCTTCACCCCTTCCTGCCAGTCGACTTGCCCCGACACTTTCACGCGCTGCTCGGGGTTCACCGTCAGGTCCAGGGCCGACACGTGGGCACCGTTCGCGTCTACACGGCCTTTGAGCAACACGCTGACCGGCGCCTTTTCGGCAGGCAGGGTGGCGCTCCCGTCCACTGCATAACCGGCCTTGAGGTCGCCGTTGACGGTCAGCACAAGCTGGTTGACTTGCAACGTGTCCGGCAGCGCGGGGCTGGCCTTGAACGCGTCAGAAGTAATACTGACCTGCGCAGGCAAGTTCTCAGCGAGCGGTTGTAACTGACCCTTTAGCTGTGCGTTGAGATACCCACTACTGTCGACGGTCAGGTTGAGGGAGGAGCGCAAATTGCCGTCTACCTTGAGCGCCAGCGCCCAGGGCGCTTGATCAGGCGCTGGCAGGTTGATGTTGCCTTGCAGGGTCAACGGCCAGTCGCCGTTGGGCTGCAACAGCCCTGACAACTCGACGTTCACGTCCTCACGGTCCACGTGCACCGAGTCGATCTGCAACCCGCTGGAAGTCCACCGGGCCGCCATCTGCAGGCCCTTGAGCTGCTCGATACCGTTGAACAGCACATTGCCGACTTTGATAACGCCCACTTCAATGGCCACCGGCAGCTTCAACTCAGGCAGGCTGATCGGGCCGCTGTTGCTGTCTTCACTGGGGGGAAACTGCAGGCTGACACGGTCGGCCTGCAACTGATCGATGCACAAGATCATGCGTGTCAGGCAGGACGGCGACCAGGCAAAGATTGGCCGGTCTACTTCAACCCGACTCGTGCCCTGCTCCCAGAGCACATGATCGGCGCTCCACTGCCCTCCCAATCGCCCGGCAAAGTTGTCGACTTGCAAACCTGGCACCATGCCCAACACCCAGCGACTGCCCGCTTGAGTCCCGAGCACCAGCCCCAGCGCCAACACCATCATCAACACAAGGCCAAGCAACACCAGACCCGCTATTTTCACACCACGAATCACAGTTCTGGCCCCATGGAAAAGTGCAAACGAACGCCGCCGTCATCCTCCAGCGCGTGGGCCAGGTCGAGGCGGATCGGACCGACCGGCGAGACCCAGCGGATCCCCACCCCGACCCCAGTTTTCAGGCTGGGAAAATCAAGATTGTTGAACGCGTTACCTTTGTCGACAAAGGTTGCCCAGCGCCACTTATCTGCGAACTGATATTGGTATTCGACGCTGCCGGCAACCATATAGCGACCACCGATTCGGTCACCTTCTGAGTTTTTCGGTGACAGGCTCTGGTAGTCATACCCGCGCACGCTCTGGTCACCACCGGCGAAGAAACGCAGCGATGGCGGCACTGATTTGTAGCCGTTGGTGGCGCTGCCGCCGAACTGAACCCGGCCGAGGAAACGGTGTTTTTCCCACAGGGTTGTCAGGGCCTTGAATTGCGCGTTGCCGTGCAACAAGTTGGTGTCCGACATCAGCCCTTCCTTCGCCACCTGCGCATCCAGCGACACCCTGTATCCGTGGGTCGGGTCGATGCGGTTGTCGCTGCGCAACACGGCATAGCTGACGCCCGGCATCAACAGGGTGCTGAGCCCCGAGTCATCGCCCAACCGGTACTCTTCGTGCTGCCAGCGCAACGACACAATGCGTGTCCAACCGTTGTCCAGCTTGCTGTGCCACTCCGGGCCTACAGTCAGCAATTTACTTAACGTGTCGGTGTTAGCGATTTCTTCGTACTGATACCCGGCCGCAAAACGCAATTTGTCTGTCAGCGGTGGGTCGAGCGGAATGTCATACCAGGCGCCAACGTTTTGCTTGGGTTGTGAAATTTCGGACTCAAAACCGTAACTGTCCCCACGGGCATTGTCCCAATGACGCGTCCAGCTGGCCTTACCTCGCGGTCCGGTGTCGGTCGAGTAGCCCAGGCCCAAGGTCATGGTGCGTGGTTTACGGGTATGCAGGTCAACGTCAACCGGGATGACCTGCCCCACCGCCGTACTGGGTGCGGCATCTACCCGCACCACTTCAAAATAGCCGCTCGATTGCAGGTTCTGGTTGAGTTGGTTGACCAGTTCTGAATCGTAGGGCGTGTCCGGCGTGAAAGGCACCATGCGCTGCAACAGCACTTCATCAAACGGGGTATCACCGGCAAAACTGACGCGGCCGAGCCGATAACGCGGCCCACTTTCGTAAACAAGGTTGATGTCCGCGTAGCCGCCCTTGGGGTCGACCAGCACCTCGTGGCGGGTAAATTTGCCGTCGAAAAAACCGTAGCGCAGCGCCCGGTTCTGAATCATTTGCTTGGCGCTTTCATAATTGCCCTGGTTAAGCACGGCCCCGGGTTTGAGGTCGTCGCTGGCAGGAATCTGAAAGGCCTTGAGCGAAGCGGCCGGGCCTTCGACGCGCACATTGACGTTGCGCAGATGCACCGGCTCGCCAGGATCAATGCTCAACACCAGACGCGGCGGATTGCCGGATTGGACTTCACTTTCAATGGTGGGGTTGTAGTACCCCAAGGCTTGCGATGCTTTAAGGGCCTGCTCTTGCGCGCCGCGCTTGAAGCGCAGCAAAGCCGCCTCGTCGCGATCGCCGAGGCTGCCTATGTAGCCTTCCACATTGGCCTTGAGGGCGTTATTGGCGGGCTTGACCCTGACCACCAGCTCGCTCTGCGCAAAGGCTGCAAAGCTGCTGAGCAGCAGGACCACACCGCTGGTAAATCTTCCTGGAAACGTCATAGGCGCGGATGCTAACACGGGCAAGGAGCGTCATAGAGCACACCTGAGGACTGAAGTTCGCCCTTAAGACGTTGCCGTATGTAACACCTGCGGATTGGCGTGAAAAAAAACGTGCTCGCGCACGGGCCCGATCGCAACTTCTCCAATTTCCACGTAACCCTGCTTTTTATAAAACGCCAGGTAACGCGGATTGCCCGTATCCAGCACCACCCCTTCGGAATGTTCGTCTTCAGCGCACCAGTTGTGCACCGCTTCGAGCAACTGTTCACCATAATGCTGGCCCTGAAATTCAGGGTGAATACCCAGCAGCGGCAACATGTGCACGGCATCGCCCGGTACACAGGCCAGCACGGCCTGATGGTATTCCAAGTAACGCCGGGTACAACGCAAGCCGGTACTGAGCACCATGCGCAACTGCCATGCCCAGCTTTCAGTGATGTCCAGACGCCGCATCGGCGGCGCGATCAGGGCCACCCCAACCAGCCGATCATTGACCAGCAGGCCCAGCCCGGGGCGGTCTTGCAAAAAATGCTGTTTGACCAATTCACGCACCGTCGCCCTGACCCGCTGTTCGTAACCCGGACGGTCTGCATCGAACAAAAAGCGGAAAGTCGGTTCATGCCGATAAGCCTGATACAGCAACGACCGCGCCTCGCGCGAGTAACCGCCATCGAGCAGCTGGATCTGGCCTGTAGCAATCGACGTTTGCGTCATGACGTTTTATCTCCCTGGCGGCGCTTGGATGGCGGCGCTTCTAGTGAGTACGAGCCCCCGACCGCCACAACAGTTCCATCGTGGCGCATGCGAACTACGTTAGCAGTGCATTTGCCCTGCTGCACGCTGGCCGCTGAGGCGTCAGTCCGCTAGCATCGCGGTTTTTGCTCAGGACTGCCCGCCCATGAAAATTGTGTCATTCAACATCAACGGCCTGCGCGCTCGGCCTCATCAGCTGGCAGCGCTGATCGAAAAGCATCAGCCGGACGTCATCGGCCTCCAAGAAACCAAAGTCAGCGACGAGCAATTCCCGTTTGCCGACATCGAGGCACTGGGCTATCACGTGCATTTTCATGGTCAAAAAGGCCATTACGGCGTCGCCCTGCTGTCGCGTCAGGCGCCGTTGAGCATTCACAAAGGCTTTGCCTCGGATGAAGAAGATGCCCAGCGACGGTTCATCTGGGGCGAATTCGCCGATGAACATGGCCAGCCAGTCACCATCATGAATGGCTATTTCCCACAAGGTGAAAGCCGCGATCACCCGACCAAGTTCCCTGCAAAACAACGCTTTTACAGCGATTTGCAGCAGTTGCTAGAAAGCCGGTTCAGCAACGAGCAACCGCTGGTGGTGATGGGCGACATCAACATCTCACCGCAGGATTGCGACATCGGTATCGGCGAGGTCAACGCCAAGCGCTGGCTGAAAACTGGCAAGTGCAGTTTCCTGCCGGAAGAGCGCGAGTGGATGGAACGCCTCAAGGGCTGGGGCCTGGTGGACAGCTTCCGTTACCTGCACCCGGACGTTACCGACCGCTTCAGCTGGTTCGACTACCGCAGCCGTGGCTTCGAAGACGAGCCCAAACGCGGCCTGCGCATCGATGTGATTCTGGCCTCCCAAGGGCTGGTGCCGCGCATCAAGGATGCGGGCGTCGACTACGACCTGCGCGCCATGGAAAAACCGTCTGACCACGCGCCGATCTGGCTGGAACTGAGCTGAACCCTCCCACCCGCTGCGCAGTCGGGTGTCATCGCGCTGCAACGTAGTTGTCTTAAATTACCGGCACTTTCATGGCCCCAGGAAGGTGCCGGAACATGCTGCGTTTCACGTCATTAATCATGCTCTGGGGGGTGACCGCCCTGGCCTGCGCCGCGCCTGATGCCGACCTGCGGATTCAAGGTTCCAACACCATTGGCGCCAACCTCGGCCCGGCGCTGGTCGCCGCCATGCTGGCCGAACACGGTTTACGCGATATTCATCGCGTGGCGGCGGCGCCCCCCAACGAACACACAATCATTGGCACTGACGCCCAAGGCCGTGAGGTGCGTGTGGACGTGGCGGCCCATGGCTCCGGGACCGGATTCGCCGCACTCAAGGCCGGTCAAGCCGATGTTGTGGCGTCCTCACGCCCGATCAAAGATCGCGAGCTGGTGGAACTGGAACGCCTGGGTGACCTGAAAAGCCAGGCGGCCGAACACGTGATTGCGATTGATGGCCTGGCAATCATCCTCCACCCGCACAATCCCCTCACTGCCTTGAGCACCGAACAACTGGCGCAGGTGTTCAGCGGCCAGATCAAAACGTGGGAAGCGTTAGGCGGCAGCGGTGGGGGTATTCATCTGTATGCGCGTGACGATCAGTCCGGCACATGGGAAACCTTCAAGGAGTTGGTGCTCACTCGCGGCGCTCACGTGTTAAGCCCGACCGCCCAGCGTTTCGAGTCCAGCGAACAATTGTCCGATGCCGTCAGCCAGGACCCGCAAGCCATCGGGTTTATCGGTTTACCCTACGTGCGCGCGGCCAAAGCAGTGGCCATCGTGGACGGCGAATCACAACCGATGTTGCCGCTGGACAGCCTGATCGCGAGCGAGGATTACCCGTTGTCACGTCGCTTGTTCTTTTACCTGCCGCCCGGCGCGAGCAATCCCTGGGCCAAAGCTCTGATTGCTTTCACCCAGAGTGCAAAAGGCCAGGCCGTGGTCGCGCATAACGGTTTTGTAGCTCAAAGCGTCGTGGCAGGCCACGTGGCTGCGGGACCGCACATGCCGGCCGATTACCGGAAACTGACGCAACAGGCTCAGCGGTTGTCCGTGAATTTTCGATTTGAAGAAGGCAGCGCCTCACTGGACAACAAGGCACGTCAGGATATGTTGCGTGTAGTGGACTATTTGCGTGCCCACGCCAAGCTCGACAAACAGGTGACGCTGGTGGGCTTTGGCGACGTGAAAGACGACCCCGAGCGTGCGCAGTTGCTGTCAAAGTTGCGGGCAATGGCCGTGCGCCGCGAGTTGCTGAAGAGCGGGGTCATCCTGCGCGAAATACGCGGTTACGGCGCGCAAATGCCGGTGGCAGCCAACACAGAAGATGAAGGCCGCCTGAAAAATCGCCGGGTGGAGGTGTGGGTGTACTGAATGTACGCCCCACCGCAGACGCGCAACGCCACTTCCCACATAACAGGTAAAGAATCTGACTCAACCTGATAGCTTGGCGTACTTGTCCAACTCAAACTTGCCCACAGCGGCGCGGTGCACTTCATCGGGTCCATCGGCCAGGCGCAGGGTGCGCTGCATCGCATACATGTAGGCCAGCGGAAAATCCCCTGAGACCCCGGCACCGCCATGCATCTGAATTGCCCGATCAATGACCCGCAGCGCCACATTCGGTGCGATCACTTTGATCTGCGCGATCTCGCTTTTCGCCACCTTGTTGCCCACGGTGTCCATCATGTACGCCGCTTTGAGGGTCAACAGGCGTGCCATGTCGATCTCCATCCGTGACTCGGCGATTTTGTCGATGTTGCCGCCCAAGCGTGCCAGCGGCTTGCCAAAAGCGGTGCGTTTCAGCGAGCGTTTGCACATCAATTCCAGTGCCCGCTCGGCCATGCCGATCGAGCGCATGCAGTGGTGAATCCGCCCCGGCCCCAGTCGGCCCTGGGCAATTTCAAAGCCCCGGCCTTCACCCAGCAATACGTTGTCATAAGGCACGCGCACGTTGTCGAACTGCACTTCAGCGTGCCCGTGGGGCGCATCGTCGTAACCGAAAACAGGCAACGGGCGCACAATCTGTACACCGGGCGTGTCGACGGGTACGAGAATCATCGAATGCTGCTGATGGCGCGGGTTCTGCGGGTTGCTCAGGCCCATGAAAATCATGATTTTGCAGCGCGGGTCACAGGCACCGGACGTCCACCATTTGCGGCCGTTGATGACCCATTCATCGCCATCACGTTCGGCGCGAGCCTGCATATTGGTCGCGTCCGACGACGCCACGTCCGGCTCGGTCATGGCAAACGCCGAACGGATTTCCCCGCGTAGTAACGGCTCGAGCCATTGTGCTTTCTGCGCCTCAGTGGCGTAACGCACCAACACTTCCATGTTGCCGGTGTCCGGCGCGGAGCAGTTGAACGGCTCAGGCCCGAGCATCGAGCGCCCCATGATTTCAGCCAGCGGTGCGTACTCAAGGTTGGTCAGCCCTGCGCCGCGTTCTGACTGGGGCAGAAACAAATTCCATAACCCTTCGGCTTTGGCCTTGAGCTTGAGGGTTTCCATGATGGCTGTTGGCTGCCAGCGATCACCTTGCGCCACCTGTTGATCAAAGATCGCTTCCGCCGGGTACACATGAGCGTCCATAAAGGCCGTGACCCGCTCACGCAGCGCCTGAACGTTGGGGGAATAAGCGAAATCCATGGGTGGCTACCTTCTACCGGGAATGTGGGAACGTGTTACCCGATGCTAGTCCAGCCGCCTATTATTTACCCTGTCTATTTGCAGCGTGTATTACCATTCATAAGCAATATATGATTCGCCGCCAACCTCCCTTCGATAACACGAGTTGCGTGCCATGAACCTGAACAAGGTCGACCTCAATCTGTTTGTCGTGTTCGATGCCATCTATACCGAAGCCAACCTGACACGCGCCGGGCAGATCATCGGCATCACTCAGCCAGCAGTGTCCAATGCGCTGGCCCGCCTGCGCGAAAGCTTCAACGACCCGCTGTTTGTACGTACCGCCCAAGGCATGGTGCCGACCCCGATGGCGCAAAACATCATCAGCCCGGTGCGCAGTGCACTGGCCTTGCTGCGCGTATCGGTACAAGAGAGCCGCACCTTCAACCCATTGCAGGCCAACAAAACCTTTCGCATCAGCATGACCGACCTGACAGAAGCCGTGGTCTTGCCGCCGTTGTTTCAGCGTTTGCGCAAGCAGGCTCCATCGGTGGTGGTTGAAAGTTTTTTGTCCCATCGTCGTGAGACCACCAGCGATCTTGCGGCAGGACGCCTGGATTTCGCCATTGATGCGCCGCTTAACACCGACCCGCAAGTGCGCCACGTCAAGCTGATGGAAGACCGCTACGTGTGCGCAATGCGCCCTGCCCATCCGTTGGCAGGCCAGCCGTCTGTTTCACTCGATGAGTATTTGGGGCTGACGCACATTCACATATCGACGCGCCGTAACGGCCTTGGCCAGGTTGACCTGGCACTGGGCAAAATGGGCCTGCAACGCAAGATCACCCTGCGCTCGCAGCATTACCTGATGGCCTCCAACGTGTTGCAACACACCGACATGGTGATGACTGTGCCCGAACGCTTTGCACGCCGTCATGCGCTGCATTTTGTAGCGCTGCCGCTCAACGAACTGCCAAGCGTGGAAACCCATTTGTATTGGCACGAAAGTACCGAGCAAGACCCGGCCAACCGCTGGATGCGTGAACTGTTGATCGAGCTGTGCGAACAACAAGTGGCGCAAGAAACTAAAAACCGGGCTCAGCCCCTGCTTGACGTAAACGTCAACCTGCCAGTAGCTTAATCCCACCCACCTTTCAGAGCCCACCCATGAGCAGCCCGACGTACAGTATTTCCGACCTTGCCCGCGAGCTGGACATCACTACCCGTGCGATCCGCTTTTATGAGGAGCAAGGGTTGCTTGCTCCTGAACGCCGAGGTCAGGAGCGGGTGTACTCCGCCCGCGACAAGGTCAGTCTGAAGCTGATTCTGCGCGGCAAGCGCATCGGCTTTTCATTGGCCGAGTGCCGCGAGTTGATTGAGCTGTATGACCCCAGCAGCGGCAATCAGAAACAACTGACCAGCATGCTGGCCAAAATCACAGAACGCCGCCAGCAATTGGAGCAACAACTGCTGGACATTCAGCAGATGCAACTGGAGCTGGACACCGCTGAAGAGCGCTGCACGCACGCACTGGAACAAACCATAAAAAGCCAGACAGCCTGACCCCTGCCGTCGCGGCAGGTACGCGACAGCAGCCACTTCCACTCACACCCGGTGACCCCATGACATTACCCGCCCATGTGCGCCTGATTGAAGTCGGCCCCCGCGACGGCCTGCAAAACGAAGCCCGCCCTATCAGCGTGGCCGACAAGGTGCAGTTGGTTGACGCCCTGACCGATGCCGGCCTCGGTTACATCGAAGTGGGCAGTTTCGTTTCGCCCAAATGGGTGCCGCAAATGGCCGGCTCGGCCGAGGTCTTCGCCCACATCCAGCGCAAACCGGGCGTGGTGTACGGCGCGCTGACGCCCAATATGCGCGGCTTTGAAGACGCAGTGGCGGCCGGGGTCAAAGAAGTCGCGGTATTTGCCGCCGCGTCTGAAGCCTTCTCGCAACGCAACATCAACTGCTCGATCAGTGAAAGCCTGGCGCGTTTCGTGCCGCTGATCGACGCCGCACACCGTCACGGCATCACGGTGCGCGGCTATGTGTCCTGTGTGCTCGGTTGTCCCTACGAAGGGGACGTTGCGCCGCAACAGGTGGCGGCCGTGGCCAAGGAGCTCTATGCCATGGGCTGTTACGAGGTATCGCTTGGCGACACCATCGGCACCGGCACCCCCACCGCAACCCGCACGTTGATTGAAGCCGTGAGTGCCTCTGTGCCCCGCGAAAAACTGGCCGGCCATTTCCATGACACTTACGGCCAGGCGCTGGTCAATATTTACGCCAGCCTGCAGGAAGGCATTGCCGTGTTCGACAGCTCCATTGCGGGGCTGGGTGGCTGTCCTTACGCCAAGGGCGCCAGCGGCAATGTGGCCACCGAGGACGTGCTGTACATGCTCAACGGCATGGGCATCGAAACCGGTATCGACATGGACAAACTGTTGCTCGCCGGTGAACACATCAGCCGGGTTGTGGGCCGGGTAACCGGTTCACGCGTTGCCCGCGCCCGACAGGGCTAAAAAGTGTGCCACAGTGTTACCGGGCGGTAACCCACACGAGTAACAAGGAAACAAACCGACCCCACGCAAGGTCGGTTTTTTTATGCATTAAAAACCAAGTCATTGATTTATATGGATTTTTAAAAGTTGGCACGGCTTCTGCTATCTCTATGGCATAACAAGAATAAAAACCGCAGCAACATAATAAAAACAATACGAAACGACTCTGGCATAACAAAAACAACACGGCAGAGACGCAGCTAACTGATTTTTTTGGAGAAGGTTTACTTTTCCGAGGAGCCAAAAGCCACCTCGCAACCGGGCAGAGAACAATAAAACTACCTTCAGGTAGCACCCGTTCAGGTTGGATCACAGGTTTCAACGCCGGTGATAAAAGTGGATCAGCGCTCAAAAAAATACGTTTGCTCTTGATCCCGGATGGGGATCGCCAAAACAGCAGTGAAGGGCCACGGTTACAAAAACAACAACAGACCGCCCCTCAATAATAAAAAGAGCAGGCAACAACACATTAAAGGGGAGCTTCGGCTCCCCTTTGTGTTGCTCAGGATTTGTCTTGCGCCTGCTTCCCAAGCTCCTGAATGCTGACTTCACGCATTTTGAATTTCTGGATTTTGCCGGTCACGGTCATCGGGAACGTGTCGACAAACTTGAAGTAACGCGGGGTTTTGAAGTGCGCAATACGGTCCTTGCACCAAGTCTGCAACTCCAGTTCGTTGGCGCTGTGGCCGGGGTGAAATTTGATCCATGCGACGATTTCTTCACCGTACTTCTCATCTGGAATGCCCACAATCTGCACATCCGCCACCGCCGGGTGGGTGAAGAAAAATTCTTCCAGCTCACGCGGGTAAATGTTTTCGCCGCCGCGAATAATCATGTCTTTGTTACGCCCCACGATGCGCACATACCCCTGCTCGTCCATTTGCGCCAGATCCCCAGTGTGCATCCAGCCTTCGCTGTCGATAGCGTCCCGCGTGGCGGGCGGGTTGTTCCAGTAGCCGAGCATCACGCTGTAGCCGCGTGTGCACAGCTCACCGATCTCACCTCGTGCAACGATCTGTCCTTGAGCGTCAATTAGCTTGTTCTCCAGGTGCGGTTGAGTGCGCCCGACAGTGGTCACGCGCAATTCCAGCTCGTCTGCAGGACCGGTCTGAATGGATACAGGGCTGGTTTCAGTCATGCCATAAGCAATTTGTACCTCGCTCATGTGCATGTCGCTAATGACGCGGCGCATCACTTCAATCGGGCAGGTGGCGCCCGCCATAATGCCTGTGCGCAAGCTCGACAGGTCAAAACCGGCACGCTGCGGGTGATCAAGCAGGGCAATAAACATGGTGGGCACCCCGTAAAGCCCGGTCGCACGTTCATGCGCGATGGCCTGCAGGGTCAGGCCGGGATCAAACGCTTCGCTGGGGTAAATCATCGTGGTGCCGTGGGTGATGCACCCCAGGTTGCCCATGACCATGCCAAAGCAGTGGTACAGCGGCACCGGGATCACCAGCCGGTCCTTGGCCGTCAGCCCGAGGCTTTCGCCTACCATAAAACCGTTGTTGAGAATGTTTCGATGGCTGAGGGTCGCGCCCTTGGGAAAGCCCGTGGTGCCTGAGGTGTATTGAATATTCACTGGCTGCTCGGGCATCACCGTAGCCTTGCGCGCCTGCAATTGTTCAAGCTTGACACCTGCCCCCAGCGTGGCCAGTTGCGCCCAAGGCAAAAAGCCGGGCGCCGGGGCTGCGGCGAGGCTGATTACCCCCCGCAAATCCGGCAGGTTCGCACTGCATAGGTGGCCAGGCGAGTGCGCACTCAGCTCCGGTACCAACGCCTCAATCATTGCGTGGTAGTCCGAGGTTTTGAACGCCCCTGCGCACACCAGCCACTGACATGCCGATTGCTTGAGCACGTAGTCCAGTTCTGAAAGTCGATACGCCGGGTTGATGTTGACCAGAATCACGCCGATCTGGGCGCTGGCAAATTGGCAGATAAACCACTCAAGGCAATTGGGCGCCCATATCCCCAGCCGATCCCCGGCTTGCAGGCCCAGCGCCATGAAGCCACGGGCATGCAAGTCGACGGCACGGGACAATTGCGCCCAGCTCAGGCGCTGGTCTTGATGGCGCACAATCAGCGCCTCGCGCTCGGGGTAACACGTGGCCGTGCGATCGAACGCCTGGCCGATGGTCAATGCCAGCAGGGCTTTGTCCTGTGCCCCGCGGCTATAACTGGGAACGGATTGCGACGTCATGACAACTCCTCTTGTGATTGTTGTTGGGAGTATGGGAAAGCGCACACACGCGCCCTCTTCATCAGAAGAATAGCAATCACTCTGGCTCAAGTTGACGTTAACGTAAAGGTCATTGACAGGCTCAGGTGCCAAGTTTACGTTTACGTAAAGCTTCTCCCGGGGCGACGCCGTCGCCGCCTCTTACAAGAACAATGAACAAGGTGCCCCATGAGCTACCCGACTTTGAACTTCGCCCTGGGCGAAACCATCGACATGCTGCGCGAACAGGTCCAGTCATTCGTCGCCGCTGAACTGGCGCCCCGTGCAGCGCAAATCGACAAGGACAACCTGTTCCCGGCGGACATGTGGCGCAAGTTTGGCGACATGGGACTGCTCGGCATCACGGTCCCGGAAGAATACGGCGGCACCGGCCTCAGCTACTTGGCCCATGTGGTGGCGATGGAAGAAATCAGCCGTGGCTCGGCGTCGGTTGCGCTGTCCTACGGCGCACATTCAAACCTGTGCGTGAACCAGATCAACCGCAACGGCAGCCACGCTCAAAAACTTCGCTACCTGCCCAAACTGATCAGCGGTGAACACATCGGCGCGCTCGCCATGAGCGAACCCAACGCCGGTTCTGACGTGGTTTCGATGAAATTGCGCGCCGACAAGCACGGCGACCATTACGTGCTCAACGGCAGCAAAACCTGGATCACCAACGGCCCCGACGCCGACACTTACGTGATCTACGCCAAGACTGACATCGAAAAGAAGGCCCACGGCATCAGTGCCTTTATCGTCGAGCGCGACTGGAAAGGCTTCAGCCGCAGCAAACATTTTGACAAGTTGGGCATGCGCGGCTCCAACACCGGCGAGCTGTTTTTCGACAACGTCGAGGTGCCTGAAGAAAACCTGCTGGGCCCTCTGAACGCCGGGGTCAAGGTGTTGATGAGCGGCCTCGATTACGAGCGCGTCGTACTGTCGGGCGGGCCGACCGGCATCATGCAAGCGTGCATGGACTTGGTAGTGCCCTACATCCATGACCGCAAACAGTTCGGCCAAAGCATCGGCGAGTTTCAGCTGATCCAGGGCAAAGTGGCTGACATGTATACCCAGCTCAATGCCAGCCGTGCCTACCTGTATGCGGTTGCGGCCGCCTGCGAGCGTGGCGAAACCACCCGCAAGGACGCCGCCGGGGTGATTTTGTACAGCGCCGAGCGCGCTACGCAAATGGCGCTCGATGCCATCCAGATCCTCGGCGGTAATGGCTACATCAATGAATTCCCGGCCGGACGTCTGCTGCGCGACGCGAAGTTGTACGAAATCGGAGCGGGCACCAGCGAGATCCGCCGGATGCTGATTGGCCGCGAACTCTTTAACGAAACCCGCTAAGGAGTGGCCCATGTCTATCTTGCACAGCACCATCAATCCGCGTTCCCCGGAGTTTGCCGCCAATCGCGAGGCCATGCTCAAACAAGTGGACGCCCTGCACAGTTTGCTCGCCCATGTGCAACAGGGTGGCGGCGCCCGCGCTCAGGAGCGGCACACCGCCCGAGGCAAGCTGCTGCCGCGCGAGCGCATCGACCGGCTGCTCGACACGGGCTCGCCTTTCCTCGAACTGAGTCAGCTGGCGGCGTACGAGGTGTACGGCGAAGACGTTCCGGCAGCCGGCATTATCGCCGGGATCGGTCGAGTTGAAGGTGTGGAATGCATGATTGTGGCCAACGACGCTACGGTCAAAGGCGGTTCGTACTACCCGCTGACGGTCAAAAAGCACCTTCGGGCACAGACCATTGCCGAGCAAAACCGGCTGCCCTGCATTTACCTGGTGGATTCGGGCGGCGCCAACTTGCCGCGTCAGGATGAAGTGTTCCCGGACCGCGAGCACTTTGGGCGCATCTTCTTCAATCAGGCCAACATGAGCGCCGCGGGGATTCCGCAAATCGCCGTGGTCATGGGCTCGTGCACAGCGGGCGGCGCCTACGTGCCCGCGATGGCGGACGAAGCCATCATGGTGCGCCAGCAAGCCACCATTTTTCTCGCCGGGCCGCCGCTGGTCAAAGCGGCGACCGGAGAAGTGGTCAGCGCCGAGGACTTGGGCGGCGCCGATGTGCACTGCAAGATCTCCGGGGTGGCCGACCACTACGCTGAGAGCGACGAGCATGCACTGGCGCTGGCCCGGCGCAGCGTTGCCAACCTCAATTGGCGAAAGCTGGGTCAAGTGACCCGGCGGACGCCGGTGCCACCGCTGTATGCCAGCGACGAGCTGTACGGCATCGTCCCGGCCGAGGCCAAGCAGCCGTTTGATGTGAGAGACGTGATTGCCCGGCTGGTGGACGGCTCGGTATTCGATGAGTTCAAAGCACTGTTCGGGACCACGCTGGTGTGCGGGTTTGCCCATTTGCAGGGGTATCCGGTGGCGATTCTGGCCAACAACGGCATTTTATTTGCCGAGGCGGCGCAAAAAGGCGCGCATTTTATTGAGCTGGCCTGTCAGCGCGGAATCCCGTTGGTGTTCCTGCAAAACATCACCGGTTTTATGGTCGGGCAAAAATACGAAGCGGGCGGGATCGCCAAGCATGGCGCCAAGCTGGTTACCGCCGTGGCGTGCGCCAAGGTGCCGAAATTCACAGTGATCATCGGTGGCAGTTTTGGCGCGGGCAACTACGGGATGTGCGGACGGGCCTATGACCCGCGCTTTTTGTGGATGTGGCCCAACGCCCGCATCGGCGTGATGGGAGCGGAACAGGCCGCTGGCGTGCTGGTGCAGGTCAAACGCGAACAGGCGCAACGTACCGGCGATGCCTTTAGCCCTCAGGACGAAGCCGATATCAAGCAGCCGATCCTCGACCAGTACGAACATCAGGGCCACCCCTACTATTCCAGCGCCCGGCTGTGGGATGACGGCGTGATCGACCCGGCACAAACCCGTGACCTGCTGGCACTGGGGTTGTCGGCAGCCTTGAGCGCGCCCATCGACACGACGCGCTTTGGCGTATTCCGCATGTAACCCGCTACCGGGGCAGGCCTCTGTCGGCGCGAGACCTTGAACCCGCCGCGCCGCTGCCTGCACCCCATGCGCACTCATCTACACGTACAGCCATCCAAGGACTGACGGACATGATCGATTTCAACACCCTTGAACTGCACACCGACCCCCGGGGTTTCGCCACCCTGTGGTTGAGTCGCGAAGCGAAAAACAATGCCTTCAATGCCGAGATGATCCGCGAGCTGATCCTCGCGCTGGACGCCGTGCAAAGCGATGCCAGCCTGCGGTTTCTCGTACTGCGCGGACGCGGCAAACATTTTAGCGCCGGGGCCGACCTGGCCTGGATGCAGCAGTCGGCCGAACTGGATTACAACACCAACCTCGACGACGCCCGGCATTTGGCTGAACTGATGTACAACCTGGCCAAGCTGAAAATGCCAACACTGGCCGTGGTGCAAGGCGCGGCCTACGGCGGCGCGCTGGGCCTGATAAGCGCCTGCGACATGGCCATCGGCACGGATGACGCGCAGTTCTGCCTGTCGGAAGTCCGCATTGGCATCGCGCCTGCGGTCATCAGTCCGTTTGTGGTGCAAGCCATTGGCGAACGCGCCGCGCGCCGCTATGCACTGACCGCCGAACGCTTCAGTGGCGAACGCGCCCGTGAGTTGGGGTTGCTGTCCGAAAGCTACCCGGCGTGCGAACTCGATCAGCAGGTCGCTCGCTGGATCGACACGCTGCTGCTCAACAGTCCATTCGCGATGCGTGCCTGCAAAGACCTGCTACGCGAAGTCAGCCATGGCGCACCGACGCCAGCCATTCGCCGCTACTGTGAAAACGCTATTGCGCGCATTCGGGTCAGCCCCGAAGGCCAGGAAGGTCTGCGGGCGTTTCTGCAAAAGCGCGCGCCCAGTTGGCAGATCGACTCACCCCAACAGGAGCCGCGCCCATGAGTGCCTCGACCATTACAACCGTGTTGGTGGCCAACCGTGGCGAAATTGCCTGCCGTGTGATGCGCACTGCCAAGTCCCTCGGCCTGACCAGCGTTGCCGTGCACAGTTACACCGACCGCGACGCCCGCCACTGCCGCGAAGCCGACAGGTGCGTGAATTTGGGGGGCAACAAAGCGGCCGACAGCTACCTGCAAATCGACAAAATCATTGCCGCGGCCAAGGCCAGCGGCGCGCAAGCGATTCATCCAGGTTATGGATTTTTGTCCGAAAACGCCGGGTTCGCCCGAGCGGTTGAACAAGCCGGTCTGATCTTCCTTGGCCCACCTGCCTCGGCCATTGACGCAATGGGCAGCAAGTCCGCCGCCAAAGCCTTGATGGAAGTGGCCGGAGTGCCTCTGGTGCCGGGTTATCACGGCGAAGCGCAAGATCTGGAAACCTTTCGCACAGCGGCTGAGAAAATCGGCTACCCGGTGTTGCTTAAAGCTACCGCCGGGGGTGGCGGAAAGGGCATGAAAGTGGTGGAAGATGAAAGCCAACTGCCCGAAGCACTGGCTTCGGCTCAGCGTGAAGCGCTGTCGTCGTTTGGCGACGCACGCATGCTGGTCGAAAAATACGTGCTCAAGCCCAGGCACGTCGAGATTCAGGTGTTTGCTGATCAGCACGGCCATTGCCTGTACCTCAACGAACGGGATTGCTCGATTCAGCGCCGTCACCAAAAAGTGGTCGAAGAAGCCCCCGCGCCAGGACTCAGTGCCGAACAGCGGCGCGCCATGGGCGAGTCGGCCGTGCGGGCTGCGCAGGCCATTGGCTACGTGGGCGCCGGTACTGTGGAGTTTTTGCTGGATGCACGCGGCGCGTTCTTCTTTATGGAGATGAACACCCGGCTGCAGGTGGAACACCCGGTCACGGAAGCCATCACCGGGCTTGATCTGGTGGCCTGGCAAATCCGCGTCGCACGCGGCGAAGCGCTGCCCATCACCCAGGCGCAGGTGCCACTGCGAGGGCATGCCATCGAAGTGCGCCTGTACGCCGAGGACCCGAGTCATGATTTCCTGCCCCAGACTGGCCGTCTGGCGCTGTATCGCGAATCGGCGCCGGGCCCGGGCCGGCGGGTAGATAGCGGGGTCTGCGAAGGCGATGAAGTCTCGCCGTTTTATGACCCGATGCTCGGCAAGTTGATCGCGTGGGGTGAAGACCGCGAGCAGGCACGTTTGCGCTTGTTGGCGATGCTTGATGAGTTCGCTATAGGCGGCTTGAAAACCAACCTGAGTTTCTTGCGCCGAATCATCGCTCACCCTGCGTTCGCGGCGGCCGAACTGGACACGGGCTTTATCCCGCGCTATGAGGCGCAATTACTGCCAAAAGCTGAACCCTTGTCTGACGCGTTTTGGTCAGCGGCAGCCTCTGCATTCGTACAAACCCTGCCGCCCGATTTTCGCGAAGACGATGCGGGCTCCCCGTGGGCGCAGCGCAACGGGTTTCGCAACGGATTGCCCGCGCAAACACTGCTGGCCTTGAACTGTAAGGGTGAACACAACGTTGTTGCCCTGACCGCAGAGCAGCCTAAGGTGCAGGACGATCTTCTGGTGATTGAGCAACACGGCGTACGCACTCGGCATATGGCCATTCGTCGCGCAGAGACGGTGTATGTGCAGTGGGACGGCGAACTGCAGGCCGTGAACGCTTGTGATGCGTTGGCCTCGACCAGCGCCCGGCAGACGCAGGAAGGCGGATTGAGCGCGCCCATGAATGGCAGCATTGTGCGCGTGATGGTGGCCGTCGGGCAAAACGTGGCAGCGGGTGCACAACTGGTCGTGCTCGAAGCCATGAAGATGGAACACAGCCTGCGGGCGCCACGCGACGGGGTTGTCAAAGCCGTATTCGGCCAGGAAGGTGACATGGTTGGAGAAGGCGCGGTCCTGATCGAACTGGAATAACATTGCGCGCATGAAAAAGGCGGCTACCGGTTTCGGTCGCCGCCTTTTTAGTGGATGTCTGGAAGCTGCGCTTCAGAACTTGGTTGTGGCCTGCACCACTACGCCAAGAATGCGGCAGTCTTCATCAAACAGGATTTTGGGATAGGTCGGGTTAAGCGGCTTGAGGTAACGCTGGCCACTGTCTTCGATTAGCTGACGGAACATGGCGCTTTCAGAATCCGGGGTGCGTACAACCACCATTTTGCCGGGTTCGACCTCGATATCCGGGTCTACCAGAATCATCATGCCCTGAGAAATGCTGAGGCCCATCGGGGCAGTCATCGCATCCCCTGTGACCTGCAACCAAAAGGCATCGCCTTTGGCGTAGTGATCACTCATTTCAAATACCGTGGCGGCCGAGTACCCCTCCTGGGGCGTCTCATTGATCTCGCCTGCCTTGTCCCACTCCCGCACGGGATAGCGGAATGCTGAGGTGATGACGTACGTGTTTTCTTCAGGGTTGTGGTCGTCGTTACTGGCCTTGCGTTCACGCACGACCAACGCCACCTCAAGGTGCCCAAGCCCAAGGGCATGCAGCACTTTGTTCATGGTTTCGAGGTCGGGTTGACGACGTTTGTTAAGCCAATGACCAACGCCGCCCTGGGAAGCCCCCACGCGTTCGGCGAGTTTTTCTTGCGTGAGCTTGAGCTCGCGCAATTTCGTTCTGACTAAAGCGATCCATTTATCCATTCGCCGAACAATACGGATTGCCCGCCACGCAACAATACACATATTGTATTATTTATTTCTATAGATGAAATACTATCTGTACTAATCTGCAGCCTGCTGATTCGATTAACCCCAGAAACGCAGGCAAATCATGACTCCAATAACAAAAATACCGCTCAAGATTGAAGCTGATACAGAGCTTGAAGCCCTCAAAGACAGCGCCGCAACCTAGCGCGCGCTGGACTATTATTTGAAACCATCTGTAACTCAGCGCTGCAATGAGCAAAAAGTGTTCAACGTCAGCGACGATGTGAGCCAGGAAGAAGCCTTGGTACACGCGTCCGAGTTGCTACGATTTGCATTGACTTACTCCCAAAACGGCGCGGGGAATGTACAAGGCCCTCAACTGGACCTTATCAGGGGCATGGCGCACTTTGTGGAAATGGCCAAAGACCTGATCGACAAGACTGTCGACAAGCAAAAAGTACCCGCTCACTGAGCGCAAGACCGGGTTGATTTGTGACAGGCTGCGCCCGAAGGTGCAGCCTGGGGTGATGTGTTACATCAAGCGTTGAGCCGTTCGTGGGCAAGGCTGTCGGCAATCAGCGTGGTGTTGCGATCTTCAGCCTTCGCTCGCTCAAAAATCTGACGTAGTGTTTCCCCAATGCCTTCAACGTGCTGACGCACCTGCTCAGGCGTCCCGCCGTTGTACTCGTAAGACACGTCGATAATGCCCCCGGCATTGATTGCGTAATCAGGTGCATGCAGGCAGCCCCGGCGCCACAGCATGTCGCCGTGTTCGGGACGGGCCAGCTGGTTATTGGCTGCTCCGGCAATTACCGGGGCGCGCAGCAATTGCAGGGTCTCGTCGTTGATCACCGCGCCCATGGCGCAGGGCGAGAACACATCGACATCAAGTCCGTAGATGTCCTGTGCACTGACCGCGTGGGCCCCCAGCTCTTCCACGGCGCGGCGAACGTTGGCCTCCTGAATATCGTGCACCCATAACTCGGCACCGGCTGCCTTGAGCTGTTGGGCCAGATTGAACCCGACTTGCCCGAGGCCTTGAATCGCAACGCGCAGGCCACTGAGGTCGGATCGCCCCAGACGCTGGCGCACCGCCTCGCAAAGGCCGATGTACACACCCAGCGCCGTGGCAGGCGACGGATCACCGCTGCGCGTGCCGCCGCCCAATTGTTCGCGCGTACCGGCACCCACCACGTGGCGGGTGCGTTGGCCCATTTGCGCCATTTCAGTTACACCGGTGCCCGAGTCTGCGGCGGTGATGTAGCGACCGCCCAGGCTTTCGACAAAGTCGCCCATGGCCTCAAACAACGCCTCGGTCTTGTCCTTGCGTGGATCGCCGATGATCACGGCCTTGCCGCCACCCAAGGGCAAGCCGGCCAGTGCCGATTTGTACGTCATGCCCCGTGACAGGCGCAGCACGTCATTCAGCGCCTGTTGCTCATCGCCGTAGGGCCACATCCGGCAACCGCCCAGAGCCGGGCCCAGACGCGTATTGTGCACCGCGATAATGGCTTTGAGGCCGCTGGCCTTGTCATTGCAGAACATGACCTGTTCGTGTTGATCAAACTCGGGATGAGCAAATATCGGCATTTCATTTCTCTCTTGTTGTTAGCGCGTAGGGCGTTAGACCAGAAGGTCAGTTTTCGACCCGCTGAAGGGTTGCGAAGTCAGTCTCAAGAGAGTGAAGGGTTGCAGGAGGATTTTTCTTTCTAATTTTTAGGAAATGCAGTGCTACGCTGCATGAATCATTCAACAAAAATAAGAAATCCGAAAAAGTCATGCCGATTAAATTAAGCCCCATCGACCGTAAGATTCTGCGCCTGCTGCAACATGATGCCGACCTGTCTGCCGCCGAGGTCGCCGAACGCGTCGAACTATCCCAATCGCCCTGCTGGCGAAGGATTCATCGCTTGCAGGAAGAAGGCTTGATAGAGCGCAAAGTCGCCCTGCTCAGCCCGAAGAAACTGGGGCTCAACGTCGTGGTATTCGTCAATGTGCGGTTATCGGGGCACGGGCGCCGTCACCTGACCGAATTCGAAGAAGCCATCACCCATTACCCAGAAGTCATCGAGTGCTACACCATGGCGGGAGATATGGATTACCTGCTGAAGGTGGTCACGCACGACATCGACAGTTACGAGCGCTTTTTGCGCGACCATCTCTTGCAGAAACCGCACGTGCAAGAAGCTCACTCCAATATCGCCATGAGCGAAGTCAAACGCACCACTGAGTTGTTGCTCGATTAGCGGGCTAGAGCCTTGGGCGGGGAAAAGAGAGCAGAATTCAGAAAAGCGCAGAAAAAAACACTTGCTTTGCAAATGATAATGATTACTATTGCATGCAGCTGGTCGCGAGATCAGCTGATCATTCAAGGGACCTTAGGTCGGTGCTTTGAATAATCTCCTCATCAGGCTAATCACGGTTATTTGACCCGGCTTATGGCCGGGTCTTTTTTTTGTGGCCAGTTATCTGGCTCAGCTTGCTTCAGGCTAATGAAGTCGGGTGTGCGACCGGTTTTTTTTCGGTGGTCGCTACGATGCCGGCGATGATAGCAAAAGAACATCGACCGAAGAAAGCCTGAAGCCTATGACTATAGGGGTAATGGCAATTTAGCACTTGAGAATCACTCGCAAAAACACTAAAATTGCGCCGCGTCAGGGATGACGCCCCCCTCCGCTTATCTCCCCCCCTTCTCTCTTCAAATACCTGCATTTTCGTATTGGCCCCACGCCATGGCGAGTTACAGTAACGCCCACAATTCTCAACTCAGGGATCTGGACGATGACTGTGGCGCCCTCTTCACTTCACATCAGCAGTGACTTCGACAGCGGCAATATTCAGGTGCTGGATGCCAGCGATCCGTTCGACGTGAAACTGGCGATCAAATCCGATACTAAAAGCCCACACTTCCAGTGGTTTCATTTCAAGGTCGACGGCCTCACGCCCGGGCAAACCCATCACTTTCATCTGACCAACGCCAGCCAGTCTTCCTACAACAAAGCGTGGGACGGCTACCGCGCGGTCGCTTCTTACGACCAGGAACACTGGTTCCGAGTGCCTACAGACTTTGATGGTACTGCGCTCAATTTCAGCCTTGAACCTCATCAAAGCACAGTCTGGTTTGCCTACTTCGAACCCTACAGCCGCGCGCGTCACGAGACGTTGATCAGCGAGGCGAAACAATGGGCCGGTTGCGAAGTGTTGGCGGTGGGCAAAAGCGCCGAAGGGCGGGACATTCCATTGCTGCGCAAAAGTAACGGCCTCTCCCCTAAACACAAAATCTGGATCATTGCGCAGCAGCATCCCGGCGAACACATGGCCGAGTGGTTCATGGAGGGCATTTTCAAGCGCCTCGAGCAAGGCAGCGACCCGCAACTGCTCAAGCTACTCGATTACGCCGATTTGTACCTGATTCCTAATATGAACCCGGACGGCGCGTTCCACGGGCATCTGCGCACCAATGCAAACGGCCAGGACTTGAACCGCGCCTGGCAAAACACCAGCCCCCAGCTCAGCCCTGAGGTGTTCTTCGCGCTAGAACAAATGAACACATACGGCGTCAGCCTGTTTCTGGACATTCACGGCGACGAAGAAATCCCCTATGTCTTCACCGCAGGCTGCGAAGGCAACCCGGGCTATACCGACCGGATTGCCAGGCTCGAAGAACGTTTTCGTTCGCACCTGAGCCAGCTGACAAAAGACTTCCAGACGACCCATGGCTACACTCGCGACGAACCCGGCCAGGCCAACATGACCTTGGCCTGCAACAGTGTTGGTCAACGCTTCGACTGTTTGTCACTGACGCTGGAGATGCCGTTCAAGGACAACAACGACGCGCCCGACCCCATCACGGGCTGGGATGGCAAACGTTCGAAGCAACTGGGCATGGATGTACTGACCACACTGTCAGCGATGGTCAGAGAGCTGGATTAAATAGCGCGATGCACACAGGCCGGGGCAGTGGCTGCGGCCTGTTACGCAAAAGCCGGACAGCCGCCGCGACAAAGGCTGTATTGCCTGAATCTTGCGAGCGATAAATCGCTATCATGCACGGCACTTCTACTGATCGACACGAGTGCACATCGCCTGCTTATGGACACCCTCGCTAAACTGCGCGCCGGTCAACTGACGGGGCTGAAACGTCTGGATCTGTCCTGTGGGCTGACCGAGTTTCCTGAAGAAATCTTTCAACTGGCGGACTCGCTGGAAATCCTCAATCTGAGCGGCAACGCCCTGCGCAGCCTGCCCCACGACCTGCATCGCCTGACGCATTTGCGGGTGCTGTTCTGTTCCGACAATCTGTTCACGACCCTGCCCGAATGCCTGGGCCAATGCGCGACACTGAGCATGATCGGCTTCAAGGCGAATCAGATCTGCGAGGTGCCAGGCAGCGCGTTGCCACCGCGACTGCGCTGGTTAATCCTCACCGACAACCACATCAGCCAGCTGCCGGATGAACTGGGCCGCCGTCCCTTGCTGCAAAAATTAATGCTGGGGGGCAACCGTTTGCAGGCGTTGCCGCGCAGCCTGGCTGGCTGCGAGCGTCTGGAGCTGATTCGTCTGGCCTCCAACCAACTCCGCGAACTGCCGGACTGGTTACTGGCGATGCCCGGCCTGAGCTGGCTGGCTTATTCGGGCAATCCGTTGGCGGACGAACTGAATGCCGAACACACCCCTGACAGCACGGCACACATCGACTGGTCAGAACTGGAACTGGCGCAGCAACTGGGCGAAGGTGCATCCGGGGTGATTTACCAGGCCAACTGGCGGGCACCGGGTCAGCCGGTACGCCCGGTGGCAGTCAAACTGTACAAAGGCACTATCACCAGTGATGGCTCGCCGCTTCACGAAATGCACGCCTGCATTGCTGCGGGCCAACATCCAAACCTGATTAACGTATTCGGGCGTGTGGTGGGCCATCCGCAACAACAGGCCGGGTTGGTGATGGAGCTGATTGCGCCCTCTTTCCGCAATCTGGCCGGGCTGCCGAGTCTCGACAGCTGCAGCCGTGACGTCTACGCCGATAGCACAGGTTTCAATGCTCAAAGCGCACTGCGTCTGGCACGTGGCATTGCATCGGTCGCCGCGCACCTGCACG
Source organism: Pseudomonas lundensis (assembly GCF_002269125.1). Taxonomy (GTDB): domain Bacteria; phylum Pseudomonadota; class Gammaproteobacteria; order Pseudomonadales; family Pseudomonadaceae; genus Aquipseudomonas; species Aquipseudomonas lundensis_A. The sequence continues at coordinate 71,461 of NZ_NQKI01000014.1, forward strand.
CACAAGGCATCTGCCACGGCGATTTGTACGGGCACAATATTCTGTTCAATGAACGGGGGGACTGCTTGCTGGGCGACTTCGGGGCCGCGTGCTTCCACGCCACCGACAACAGCCCGCGCACACGCGCCTTAAAGCGTATCGAGGTGCGCGCGTTCGGCATTCTACTGGGGGAGTTGCTGCACAGGATCCACTCGGGGTTGAGCGATCAACAGCGTGCAGAATTGCAAGACTTGCAAACGCGCTGCATTCAGCCTGACGTCCTCGCCCGGCCGGACTTCATTGAAATCTGCAGCGCCCTGGGCTGAGGTCAGCCCGATCGCCACCTCGTACCTCGTCAGCAACACACTCATCGGCTGTCGTTGACGAGGCACGAGGCCAGGCCCGACGACATACTGCGTCGTAAACGGACCAATTAAATGACGGGCTCGGGTTCAGGCCAGCGCTACAAACATATCCTGCACGTCGTCCTGCTCTTCCAGCTTCGCCAGAAACTCCTCTACTTCGACCATTTGCTCGTCAGTCAGCCCCGTCACCGGGTTTTTAGGTGTGTAGCCCAACTTGGCCGACAACACGGTAAAACCCTGCTCAGGCAGCGCTTTTTGCACGGCATCCAGGTCAGTGGTCTCGGTGATGAACAAGGTCGTGCCTTCTTCTTCACCGTCTTCAAAATCCTGGGCGCCCGCTTCAATTGCCGCCATTTCAGGATCAGCATCCGGGGTATCAGGCTTGGCTTCGATCAGGCCGACATGGTTAAAGTCCCAGGCCACGGAGCCCGACGCGCCCAATTGCCCCTTGCGGAACGCCACACGGATTTCAGCCACGGTACGGTTGACGTTATCAGTCAGGCACTCGACGATCAGCGGCACCTGGTGCGGGGCAAAACCTTCGTAGGTCACACGGTGGTATTGCACAGCCTCAGTGCCGATCCCCGCGCCCTTGTTGATTGCACGCTTGATGGTGTCAGCCGGCATGGATGCTTTTTTGGCTTGTTCGTACACCAGACGCAGGTGCGAGTTCATATCAGGGTCGGCGCCGTTACGGGCTGCAACGGTCAGCTCTTTGGCCAGTTTGCCGAAAACCTTGCCGCGGCTATTGGCGGCTTCCGCTTTGTGTTTAACCTTCCACTGTGCGCCCATTTCTCACTCTCTCAATCGTGTGTGTCGCGGCACGCGGGCCGTCGAAAGTGCGCCAGTTTATACGCCCGCAAGTTCTCAATCGACCAAAAAATCCAATCCTGCCCGGCTCAACTGCTATCGGCCCGGTGCAGTGCTACGAACGCGGCGACTGACGCCTACGCGGCGGACGACGGCGCCAGTGACATGAACGCCTTTATCAGCCGCAATTGGGCACGTCGCTCCATACAGCCAAGCATGTGCCGATTGGTCAGGCCGTGCCCGTTGATCGGTACGGCGCACACCCGCGGGTCCTGACTGACTTCCGCCGACGAAACAATGCCCACCCCGAGCTGTGCTGCCACCGCTTCGGTCACCGCTTCGCGACTGTCCAGCTCCAGCAACACACGAGGGCTTACCCCTGCCTGCTTGCAGGCTTGGTCAAACGTGCGACGGGTCGTGGACGCGGGTTCGCGCAAGACCATGATCACCTGATCCAACTGCGCCATCTCAACCCCGCCCGTGAGCGCCTGCCAAGGATGACTGGACGGCACTAATGCACAGATATGCGATTGCTTCAGCGGCCGTAACATCAAGCCATTGCGCGGTTCGACCTCGGTCAGCACGGCCACGTCCGCGTGCTCTGACAGCAAGGCGGCCAGGGTTTCCTGTGCATTGCCCAAGCGTAAATTCACGGTGATACCGGGGTAACGCTCGCGCAGGCTCGCCAGCATGGGCATCACCAGATGCGGGCCATCTGCCGCCACTTCGAGGCGTCCGGTGAGCAATTGGCGATTGGCTTCAAGCATGACCTGCGCTTCATCCACCAAACCAAACATGGCACGGGTGATAGCCGCCAGTTTGATGCCCTCTTCGGTCAATTCCACACGCCGGGCTGTGCGGCGCAATAAGGTGATCTGGTAATGCTCTTCGAGGGTTTTGATATGCCCGGTGACCGCTGGCTGGCTGATGAACAACCGGGCGGCTGCCCGGGTGAAGCTGCCTTCACGTGCCACCGCATCGAAGGCCCGGAGTTGGAACAGGTTCATGAATAACTCCTGCTGATGGCTGGCATAACAACAAACAATTTGAATGATGATACATCAACCTGCAATTTAGCCGGTGTATCCAGTTGCTATCTCACCGCTTGCGAGGAACCCCGAATGAACACCGTCGCGCCGATCCTGCTGACCCCCGGTCCCCTGACCACCTCCGCGCGAACGCGTAAGGCCATGATGGTTGACTGGGGTTCCTGGGATGAGCGTTTCAACCAATTAACGGCGAGTGTGTGCGAGCAACTGCTGGCCATCATCAACGGCGCCAGCAGCCACCACTGCGTCCCGTTACAGGGTAGCGGCACCTTCGCCGTTGAAGCGGCCATCGGCACATTGGTACCGCGTGACGGCAAGGTGCTGGTGCTCATCAACGGCGCCTATGGCAAGCGCCTGGCGAAAATCTGTGCGGTGCTGGGTCGCCGTTTCAGCACATTTGAGACCGCCGAAGATCAACCCACCACAGCCGCTGATGTAGAACGCCTGCTCAAGGCTGACCCCGAGATTACCCATGTGACGTTGATCCATTGTGAAACCAGCACCGGGATTCTCAACCCACTGCCAGACATTGCCGACGTCATCGCCAAACAGGGCAAGCGTCTGATCATCGATGCCATGAGCGCCTTCGGCGCACTGCCCGTTGACGCTCAAAAAGTACCGTTCGACGCGCTAATCGCTGCCTCTGGCAAATGCCTCGAAGGGGTGCCGGGCATGGGCTTCGTGTTGGCCCGTAAAGAGTCTCTGGCCCATGCAACGGGCAATGCCCACTCACTGGCGATGGACTTGCAGGATCAACACGCCTACCTGGCAAAAACCGGGCAATGGCGCTTCACCCCGCCCACCCATGTGGTCGCTGCCTTGCACGAAGCCTTACTGCAATACAACGAAGAAGGCGGCCAACCCGCCCGTTTGGGCCGCTACGCCAACAACTGCCAGACGCTGCTGGATGGCATGGCCATGCTGGGAATTCGCAGCTTCCTGCCTGCAGCCATTCAGGCACCGATCATCGTCACCTTCCACGCCCCGAAAGACCCGCGCTACCAGTTCAAGGAGTTCTACGAACGCGTCAAGGCCAAAGGTTTCATTCTGTACCCAGGTAAATTGACCCAAGTCGAAACATTCCGCGTGGGGTGCATTGGCCACGTCACCTCCGTCGATATGCAGGCAGCGGTCGATGCCGTGGCGCAGGTACTGCAAGAAATGGAAGTGCTGGTCATCTGACGGCACAGACGCAAGTTGAACGTAAATTTCTCCGTGCGGTTACGACCGCTCTCACAGGATCCAACGACATGAACTACACCAACCCCACCACGCTTCAAGCCGCCATCCTCGACTGGGCGGGCACCGTGGTCGACTTCGGTTCTTTCGCCCCGACGCAGATTTTCGTTGAAGCGTTTGGCGAGTTCGATGTGCAAGTATCAATCGAGGAGGCGCGCGGCCCCATGGGCATGGGCAAGTGGGATCACATTCGAACCCTGTGCGATCAGCCGCAGATTGCCGAGCGGTACAAAAAAGTCGTTGGCCGCACCCCGACCGACGATGACGTGACCGCCATTTATGAACGCTTCATGCCGCTGCAAATCGAGAAAATCGCCGAGCACTCGGCGCTGATCCTCGGTGCGCTTGAGACGATTGCCGCACTGCGCGCCCAAGGCATCAAGATCGGCTCTTGCTCGGGCTACCCGGCGCAGGTCATGGCCAAGGTCGTTGAATTGGCAGCCACCAACGGCTACGTCGCCGACCACGTGGTGGCAACCGATGAGGTGCCCAACGGGCGCCCGTGGCCTGCACAGGCACTGGCCAACGTCATCGCGCTGGGCATTGATGACGTGGCCGCCTGTGTAAAGATTGATGACACCGTGCCGGGCATTCTTGAGGGGCGCCGCGCAGGCATGTGGACAGTGGCGTTGGTGTGCTCGGGCAACGCACTGGGCCTGTCATGGGAACAATACAAAGCGCTTGATGCGCAGACACTGGCGAGCGAACGCACGCGCATTCATGCCCTGTTCGAGGGGGCACGCCCGCACTACCTGATCGACACCATCAGCGACTTGCCGCAGGTGATTGCAGACATCAATACCCGCCTGAAAAACGGGCAAATGCCACAAAGCCACTGACCCAGCGCCGCTGAGGACAGCTGCCAATGGCGCCGCTGCCCTCAACCTCATCGACGTTCACACGTGCACATTCAGGCGGGCTTGGTTAGCTCGACCCACTGTGCGTACGCATCAATAAAGGCTTGCAGGAAGGGACGTGTTTTTTCCGAAAGCGCCCCTGAGGCATCGAACGCATTGCCCGCCCCACCCAGATAGGCTTCAGGCTGCTGCATGCACGGAACATTCAGAAACACCAGCGACTGGCGTAGGTGATGGTTAGCGCCAAAGCCGCCGATCGCGCCGGGCGAAACACTGATCACGGCGCCGGGTTTACCGCTGAACACACTTTGACCGTATGGGCGCGAACCTACATCGATGGCGTTTTTCAGCGCACCCGGCACTGACCGGTTGTATTCGGGGGTCACAAACAGAACCGCATCGGCTTGGCGAACTTGATCGCGAAATGCTGTGTAGGACGCAGGCGCCGGGGTGACATCAATGTCCTCGTTATAAAGCGCCAGCTCGCCAATTTCGACGATGTTCAGCTTTACGTGGGATGGCGCCAGTTCTGCCAGGGCGTGTGCCACTTTTCGATTGAGCGAGTCCTTTCTCAAACTGCCGACCAGTACTGCAACGTTGTAGACCTTGCTCATGGAAACCCCCGAGGGTGCTGTAGGAAAGCGCTTAGAACGTTAGTTATAGATGATCGGACGCCTTTCTTGCAGCCCGGTTCACCCTATCGACCGCCAAGCCTGTAAAGTAGCCGGACTATTTTTTCCACAGCGTTAAACTTCCCCGGCTGATCAACGGTCTACAAGAACCGCAAATTGGGTGTTTATCTCCAGAGGTTCTCTACAAATGGCAGCAGTGCTCGTTGGGCAGTTTCATGCAAGAGACGCGGAAGGCCGTGTTTATTCCGTGCATGAGTTTCAAGACTCCACCCCTGGAGCAGACGGTCAGCCGGTTTTCACGTACAAGTTGGCGATCGGCGACCGCGTCACCAAACTGAGTGATACCGAATTCCAGCTGGTGCAATCAGGCATTGCCCTGCTTCGCGATCCTGAACCCGCTCACTCGGTTTAAGGCTTTTTTTGTTGGGGCGCGCATGTCTGGTGATGCTCGATCCTGCGTATTGGCTGAGAAGTCGCTGCGCACTGCGAGTATCGCAAGACACGCTCAACCCGGCGTTGACTGAAGTGCCTGTCAGCTCATTCCTGTTTTTCAAATAACAGGTACCAGAAGATCGCCACCTCGGCTGTCTGCGGGTCAATCCCGCGATAGCGCAAATGATCGACCCCGCCTACCTGATACCCACAACGTTCGTACAAGCGGCATGCGCCGATGTTGTTGTTCTGGGTTTCCAGCATGATGCCCGGCAGTTTTTTCTTGTGGCTCCAGAACCTCGCCACCTCCAGTAATGATCGGGCGACGCCATGGCGACGTGCGCCTGCAATCACCGCCAATTCATCGACGTGGGCAAAACCGTTCCAGTTGGTACTGACCACGACGTGACCAACGGCCTGCCCATCGAGATAAGCCATGAACACGGCGCTGTCGGGCGCACCGCGATAGCTGGCGAATTCATCAGGATCGATCCCGTAACACTTGCGGTACGGTGTGATCCTTTCTAAAGGCCATTCATCGACGCTCTTGTGCAGCTCCACTTGGGCGTAAGCGCGCACTTCAAAACTGAAATCGTTGCACCACACATAAGGCGCGAAGCCTTCATCCGCCAGGCGTACAGAAACTTCAGGGTTTTGCGGGTTGATGACCAGATGCATGGGTGAGCAAGTCCTTGTGTGCGGGCACCTCTCACCCAGGTGCCGCCGATGGCGGCAAGGGCCGACAGCCCTTGCCGAGACCTCCAACGGGGTCGTTTATTGAAGCGTCTGCTGCTTGGCTTCAAGTAATTGCGCCCATAACGAAGGGGCGCCTGCAGACTTGGCAATCGCTTCGAGTCTCGCTGCGTGCTCAGCCATATCGCTTTCACTTGCACGAATAATCCGGCCCGGCTGACGATCCGCGGGTAAACGACGAATTTCAGTGGCCTGGTTACCCGAGCCTTCGCCCGAGCCATTGCCGTCAGACGCGTTCCCGGCCAACGACAGGCTGGTCTGCCCGCCCGTCATGGTTAGGTAAACGTCTGCCAGAATCTCGGAGTCGAGCAAGGCGCCGTGCAGCTCACGGCCCGAGTTGTCGACGCCATAGCGCTTGCACAAGGCATCCAGGCTGTTGCGCTGCCCCGGGTGACGGGCACGCGCCATCATCAAGGTATCGAGAATGGTGCAATGCTGAGTGAGGTCGGCGCGGTCGGTTTGCCCGATCAAGGCAAACTCGTTGTTCAGGAAGCCGATGTCGAACGCGGCGTTATGAATGATGAGCTGAGCGCCCTCGATGAACGCGAAGAACTCATCGGCCACTTCGGCAAAACGCGGCTTGCCCACCAGAAATTCGTTGGTAATGCCGTGGACGCCGATCGCGCCCTCATCGCTTTCGCGATCGGGTTGCAAGTACACGTGAAAATGCCGCCCGGTCAGGCGGCGGCCCATCAACTCGACGCAACCGATTTCGATAACCCGGTGGCCATCGGTAACCGGCATACCGGTGGTTTCGGTATCGAGGACAACACTACGCATGCTTGAGGCCCCTCATTTCATCCACACCCCGGTTGGCCAACTGGTCGGCACGTTCATTGCCCGGATGGCCGATGTGGCCACGCACCCATTGCCACTTCACGGTGTGACGACTGACTTGTTCATCGAGCAACTTCCACAGGTCGGCATTTTTCACCGGCTCTTTGGACGCGGTTTTCCAGCCGCGTTTTTTCCAGTTGACCATCCATTCAGTGATGCCTTTCATCACATATTGGGAGTCAGTGACCAGCAACACGTCGCACGGGCGCTTGAGTTCTTCAAGGCCACGAATAGCCGCCATCAGTTCCATGCGGTTGTTGGTGGTATTGGGTTCGCCGCCCCAGAGTTCTTTCTCGACACCCTGACAAACCAGCAATGCACCCCAGCCGCCAGGGCCAGGATTGCCCTTGCAGGCACCATCGGTGAACATTTCAACGCTATTGCTCATTACAACCTATCCGGAAAAGGGTGTTGTGGCCTGCCCGTCAAGGACGGGCAGCACCTGAGGCCGGATCGCTCCGGCCTTTCGTTTATTCAAGCGCAACTACGGTTGGCTGTGACGCCGGTTGACCTTGGCCATCGGCAAAGGGATCAGCTTGCCCATAGGCTCGCGTCGTAACGGATTGACCGGCCGCAAGCCGACCACCATCTTGCGCGCCACCAATATATAGAAGCCGCCACCGGCCAATTGCCAGTTACCTGCTTTGTGTTCCCAGCCTGATAAACGACGCTGCCAGGCCGGGGACGCGAGCGGCGGACGATAGCACCCGAAGCGGCGTTTCTCCAGCGCAAAGCCCAGCAGGTTCAGCCAATCGGCCACACGGGAGGGAGAAATACAACGCGCCTTGCTTAACCCGTCCTTGGCAAACACATGGCGCAGGCCCCAGGTGCTCCAAGGGTTAATGCCGACGATCAACAGGTGCCCTCCGGGCCGCACACTGCTGGCGGCTTCGCGCAACAAACCATGGGGCGACAGGCAGAAATCCAGACCGTGTTGCAGCACTACGACGTCGGCTGCGTGCTCGCACAGAGGCCAGGCCTGTTCTTCGCAAAAAATTTCTACACCCGGCAATGGCGCACCCAGACGCACGGTGCGCTGGACTTGAGCGGCGTTGGGCGGTGTCTCGGCGCCTGGCCCGTAATGCACCAGATAGCCGCCAAAGAACCGGCCAAGCTCGTCTTCCAGTACACGTTGTTCATCCTCCAGCAACAACTGCCCGTGGGGACCGGACAACCATTCGCGCGCCGAACGGATCAGCGCCAGCCACTCAGGGTCAGCCTGAGCCAATGCTTTATCGGTCATTGCTCCTCCAACTCGCCATCTACCCATCACAAGCCCTAAGATGCGCCATTGTTTCGCACTTGGGAATTGCGCCATGCTACAGATCGATGCACTGCCTGCCTTCAATGACAACTACATCTGGTTGTTACAGGACACTGCCAGCAAACGCTGCGCCGTCGTTGATCCGGGCGATGCTGCGCCGGTCGAAGCCTGGCTGGCCCAACACCCGGACTGGACCCTGAGCGACATCCTGATCACCCACCATCACTTTGACCATGTCGGTGGGGTTGAGCAGTTGCACAAAAAGACCAACGCCAAGGTCTGGGGTCCTGCCCAAGAAACCATCCCCGCACGCGACGTGGCCCTGAATGACAACGATCGCATCGACGTGCTGGGCTGTACGTTCGAGGTCTTCCTGCTACCCGGCCATACCCTTGGGCATATCGCCTACTATCACGCGCAGCCAACAGCCCCGTTGCTGTTCTGTGGCGATACATTGTTTGCGGCGGGTTGCGGCAGGCTGTTTGAGGGCACACCCGAACAGATGCATGGCTCTTTGAGTCGCCTCGCGGCGTTGCCGGGTAACACCGCAGTGTATTGCGCCCACGAATACACCTTGAGCAATTTGCGCTTTGCCCAAGCCGTCGAGCCGGACAATGCCGATATCAAGGCACGAATAGAACAAGTGACTGAGTGGCGAAGCAATAACCAGATCAGCCTGCCCTCCGATATCGCACTGGAACTGCGTACCAACCCTTTTCTTCGGGTTAACGAAACATCCGTTAAAGAAAAAGCAGACGAATGGAGCAAGCAGGACAATGCCTCGCCGGGCGCGGTGTTTGCCAGCTTGCGCCGCTGGAAAGATAAGTTCTAATCAGGGTCGCGGTTGGCACAAAAATTCTGAACAGTTGACCGCGTCCCACCTGCTTTCTAGAATCGCCCGACATTTTTGCCCGGAACTTACTTCCAGCCAATGTCGTCATCTATACGTAACTCCATCAAAACAGACGCATTGACGCGCCTTGCGCAAGCCATCGCGCTGGCCGTGTCCGCTGTACTTGCAGGGTGTCAAAGCATGGACCATTCGGCTCAAACGGCCGAAAGACCCACACTGAAACTGACTAAGCGCATTCCTCAAGAGCCGATCTGGCTCAGTGAAAAACCCGGCCCGACTGCCCCCCAAGATGTGTGGGAGCGGATGCGACAGGGATTCAAGCTGCAGGAAGGCGCGGACGTTAACCCGCGAATCGAACAACAGCGCCTCTGGTTTGCCAGCAACCCGTCGTTTCTCGAAAACGCCGGCGAGCGTGGCAGCCTTTATATCCACTACATCGTTGAGCGCCTCGAAGAACGCAACATGCCGCTCGAACTGGCGCTGCTGCCAGTGATTGAAAGTGCCTACAACCCGATGGCGTATTCGCACGCCAATGCCGTCGGTCTCTGGCAGTTCATTCCCTCGACCGGCCGCTACTTTAACCTGCGTCAAACCCGCGCCTATGACGGCCGCAAAGACATTACTGCCTCGACATTGGCAGCCATGAATTACTTGACCCGCCTGCATGACATGTTCAATGGCGACTGGTTGCTGGCGCTCGCAGCGTATAACGCGGGCGAAGGCACAGTGAGCCGTGCGATCGAGCGCAACGAAAAACTGGGCCTGCCGACTGACTACTGGAACCTGCCCCTGCCGCAGGAAACCAAGGACTACGTGCCAAAATTACTGGCCTTGTCCCAAGTGGTGATGGCCCCTGAAGCCTACGGCATCAACCTGAACCCCATCGCCAACGAACCTTACTTCGAGATGGTTGAAATCAAGCAGTCCATGGATTTGTCCCGTGTGGCTGCGCTGGCCGAGATCGACGAAGACGAAATGTTCCAGTTGAACCCCGCCTACAAGCAGCGGGCTACCACTGATGGCCCTCAGCATTTGCTGGTGCCAACCTCCAAGGCTCAACTGCTGACAGCCAGCCTGTCCAACCTCAAGCCTGAAGAACTGGTCAGCCTGCGCCCTAAAAAGGCAGTCTTCGACACGGTCGCCAGCAACACCCCACGGCTTAACCGTAAGTACCGGGTTAAAAGCGGTGACAACCTGACCACCATTGCCAAAGCCAACAAGGTCAACGTCCGCGACTTGCAGCGCTGGAACAAGCTCACCGGCAAAAACCTCAAAGCCGGCCAGATGCTCGTCATGCATGACACGCGCAAGCCTGCGGCGAGCAAAAAGCCCACTCACTACAAGGTGAAAAAGGGCGATTCGTTGTACATCGTCGCCAAGCGTTTCAACGTTGAGATGCAACACCTTAAACGCTGGAACCCCAACAGTGCCAAGGCCCTCAAGCCGGGGCAGATGCTGACCGTTTCCAAACCTCGGTAAGCTTCACGCAGTCAACGCAGCGGGCAATCCGGCTCCTACATAAATGTGGGAAGCAGATTGCCCGTTGTGCTTTCCAGCACAGTCTTTTTCCTACAGATACAAGCTGTTACTGTACGGAAACCCAAGCCCAATGCCCGGATCGGATCTCTGACTTGATGCGTCCCCTCCTCCCGTTACTTCTCTGCCTGGCCTTGAGCTCTCCCGCCGGCGCAACCCTCAGCGAAAGCCATGGTTATGCCCAGTTCGGCACCCTCAAATACCCGGCCACGTTTACCCACTTCGATTGGGTGAACCCTGACGCGCCCAAGGGCGGCACACTCAACGTCATGGCCTTCGGCACGTTCGATACGCTAAACCCTTACACCTTCAAAGGCACCAGTCCGGTTTCGACGCCCAATTTCCTGCAGTACGGCGTCAACGAACTGAATGAAACCTTGATGGCGGGCACGGGCCAATACGCGCCTTCCGGGGACGAGCCGACCGCCAGTTATGGCTTGATTGCACAATCCGTTGAATACAACGAAGACCGCAGTTGGGTCGTCTTTAATCTCAGGCCCGAAGCACGCTTTCATGATGGCGCCCCCATTACAGCCTACGATGTGGCGTTTTCGTACAACTTGTTGCTCAAAGAAGGTCACCCGCAATACCGCACCAACCTGCAAGAAGTGCAACGCGTGGACATTCTGGGGCCCAGACGGATTCGCTTTGTGTTCAAGCGTTCAGGTAATCCGCTGCTGATCCTGCGTATGGGCGAGCTTCCCGTATTGCCCCAGCATTACTGGGCCAAGCGCGACTTTAAAGCCACGACTTTCGAACCGCCGCTGGGCAGCGGTCCCTACCGAATTACAAAAGTCACGCCGGGGCGGCAACTGGTGTTTGAACACGTCAAGAACTGGTGGGGCGCCAACCTGCCGGTCAACCGTGGCAAATACAACGTTGACCGGGTTGAAGTCGAGTTTTATCGCGACAGCGACGTGGCATTCGAAGCCTTCAAGGCCGGTGAATTCGACATTTATATCGAGCATCAGGCCAAAAATTGGGCCAACGGCTACAACTTCCCGGCAGTGCGCCGGGGCGATGTGATCAAAGCGCAGATCCCCCACCACATCCCGACTCAAACCCAGGGGCTATTTATGAACAGCCGGCGCAGCACATTCAGTCAGACTGGCGTGCGCGAAGCCATGGGCTTGATGTTCGATTTTGAATGGACCAACCGCACGCTGTTCAATGGCGCCTATGAACGTGCGACGAGTTTCTACCCTAACAGTGATTTTTCGGCCAGTGGCATTCCACAGGGGCATGAGTGGCTGATGCTGTCACCCTGGCGCACGCAGCTGCCCCCGGCGTTGTTCCAAAAAGCATTTAGCCTGCCTCAAACACAAGGCCAGGGTATCCCGCGCGAAACCATGCGCCGAGCGTTGGCGCTGCTGGCCGAAAATGGCTGGACGCTCTCGAATCAACGCTTGATCAATAGCGAAGGTAAACCACTGACCTTCGAAATATTACTGGTAAATCCAAACCTTGAGCGCATCCTTCAACCGTACGTGGAGAACCTGGCGAGTATCGGCATCGCAGCGCGCCTGCGTACGGTGGACCGGGCTCAGTACAAACAACGTCTGGATCAGTTCGATTTCGACATGATCCTCATGACCCTTGACCAGACCCTGAGCCCAGGCCTTGAACAGTGGCAGTACTTTCACTCCAGCCAGGCCAACGTCAAGGGCAGCAAAAACTATGCAGGCGTGGCCAGTCCGATTGTCGACCAATTGCTCGAAAAGCTGCTGGCCGCGCAAACCCGTGAAGAGCAATTGGCCGCTGGCCGGGCACTGGATCGTGTCCTGTTGTGGCAGTACTACAGCATTCCCAACTGGTATCTGAATTATCACCGCCTGGCGTACCGCAATCGGTTCGCCTTCGTGACTACGCCGCCCTACACATTGGGCCTGAGTGCGTGGTGGCTAAAGCCTACGGAGAAATCCCAATGATGCCTTTGCGTTCCTTGCTTAAGCCCCTTGGCGGCCTGTTATTGGCCGGTGTCAGCTGCCTCGCGCTGGCCGCCCCGCAACATGCCCTCACCCTGTACGACGAACCGCCCAAATACCCGGCCAATTTCAAGCACGTCGATTACGTGAACCCGGACGCGCCCAAAGGCGGTACCTTCCGCAAATCCGCCCTGGGCACTTTCGACAGCCTGAACCCCTTTATCAACAAAGGCGTTCCCGCCGATGACATCGACCTGACCTACGACACCCTGGCCCGCCAAAGTCTCGACGAGCCCTTTACTTCATACGGCCTGATCGCAGAAAAAATCGAAAAAGCTCCGGATAACAGCTGGGTACGTTTTTACCTGCGTCCCGAAGCCAAATTCAATGACGGCCACCCGATACGCGCCGAAGACGTGGTGTTCAGCTTCGATACCCTGATGAAAAGCGGTTCGCCGCTGTTCAAGGGCTATTACAGCGACGTAGAAAAAGCGGTCGAAGAAAATCCTTTGCAGGTCAAATTCGTCTTCAAACACAACAAAAATCGCGAATTGCCGCTGATTCTCGGGCAACTGCCGATTTTGCCTAAACACTGGTGGGAAACCCGCGATTTCAGCAAAGGCAATCTTGAAATACCGGTAGGTAGCGGCCCTTACACCATCACCGAGATCAAGCCGGGGCGCTCGATTCGTTATGAACGCAACAAGGACTACTGGGGCAAAGACCTGCCCATCAACAAGGGCTTGTACAACTTTGATGCCATCACCATTGACTACTTCCGCGACAACAGCGTGGCGTTCGAAGCCCTCAAGGCCGGTCAGTTCGATTACTGGCTGGAGATCAGCGCCAAAAACTGGGCAGGCGCCTACAACGTACCTGCCGTCAAACAGGGCCGTTTGATCAAAGAAGAAATCCGCAACGCCAACCCCACCGGCATGCAGGGTTTCATCTTCAACCTGCGTAGACCGATATTTAAGGATGTGCGGGTGCGTGAAGCCCTGAACCTGCTGTTCGACTTTGAATGGGCCAATAAACAGCTATTCAACGGTTCGTATGTGCGCACCAGCAGCTATTTCGAAAACTCCGAAATGGCCGCTAAAACGCTACCGACTGAAGAAGAACTGGCGATATTGGAGCCTTTGCGCGGAAAAATACCCGAAAAAGTGTTTACCGAGGTGTACAAACCTGCGGTCACTGACGCCAGTGGCATGATTCGCGAGCAGCAGCGCCGCGCCTATCAGCTGTTACAAGATGCCGGGTGGCGCATCGTCGACGACAAAATGGTGGACACTGAGGGCAAGCCGGTAAAAATCGAATTTCTGCTGGCGCAGACCGAATTCGAACGCATCTTGCTGCCGTTCAAACGTAACCTCAGCGATTTGGGCATCGACGTACAGATTCGCCGTGTCGATCCTTCCCAGTACTTGAATCGCCTGCGTTCGAGGGATTTCGACATGATCATCGGCAGCTTCCCGCAATCCAGCTCGCCAGGCAGTGAACAACGCGAGTACTGGGAGTCTGAAAGCGCCGAAAAACCGGGAAGCCGCAACTTTATGGGGCTCAAAGACCCGGCCATTGATCAACTTACCGAGGGGCTGATTCATGCCGACTCGAGGCAGAGCCTGATCACTCATGCCCGCGCACTGGATCGCGTGTTGCAGTGGGGTTTCTATGTGATTCCCAACTGGCATATCAAAACCTGGCGCGTCGCGTATTCCAACCATATCGGCCACCCCGCCGTGACCCCTCTGTATGACATCGGCACCTCCACCTGGTGGGTCAAGCCTGAGGTCGAGCCGGTTACTTCCACTCAACCCACAAGCGAAAGCCTGGAGCCCTAGATGCTGGCGTATATATTCAGGCGACTGCTGCTGATCATTCCGACACTGTTCGGAATTCTGCTGATCAACTTCGTCATCATTCAGGCCGCCCCGGGCGGTCCTGTTGAACAGATGATTGCCAAGCTCGAAGGGTTTGACGGCGCCACCAGTCGCATTGCGGGTGGTGGCTCTGAAGTGTCGGTGGCCGGCTCCAACTACCGCGGCGCTCAAGGACTGGACCCCGCGCTGATACAAGAAATCGAAAAGATGTACGGCTTCGACAAATCGGCTCCTGAGCGCCTGTGGATCATGATCAAGAATTACGCCCATCTGGACTTCGGCGAAAGCTTTTTCAGGGACGCCAAGGTCATTGACCTGATCAAGGAGAAAATGCCCGTCTCGATCTCGCTCGGACTTTGGAGCACGTTGATCATGTACCTGGTGTCGATTCCGCTGGGGATCGCCAAGGCCACGCGTCACGGTAGCCATTTCGATGTCTGGACCAGTTCCGCAATTATCATCGGGTATGCGATTCCGGCCTTCCTGTTTGCTATTTTGCTGATTGTGGTTTTCGCGGGCGGCAGCTATCTGGACTGGTTTCCATTGCGTGGTCTGACGTCCAACAACTTCGATGAGCTGAGCCTGGGCGGCAAGATTCTGGATTACTTTTGGCATTTGGCACTGCCCGTCACCGCGCTGGTGATCGGCAACTTTGCCACGATGACCCTGCTGACCAAAAACAGCTTTTTGGACGAGATCAACAAACAATATGTGGTGACGGCAAAAGCGAAGGGGCTGACCAATCACCGGGTGCTGTATGGCCATGTGTTTCGCAACGCGATGTTGCTGGTGATTGCCGGTTTCCCGTCTGCCTTTATCGGCATCTTTTTTACCGGCTCCTTACTGGTTGAGGTGATTTTCTCGTTGGACGGGCTGGGACTGATGAGTTTTGAAGCGGCGATAAACCGCGATTATCCCGTGGTTTTCGGCACCCTGTTCATCTTCACGCTGGTCGGCCTGCTGGTGAAGCTGATTGGCGACCTCTCATACACCCTGGTTGATCCGCGCATCGACTTTGAAAGCAGGGAGCATTGAGATGACCTTATCGCCCCTTAACAAGCGACGCTTCGCACGCTTTAAGGCCAATAAACGTGGCTGGTGGTCGTTGTGGATTTTTCTGGTGCTGTTCGTTCTCAGCCTCGGCGCCGAACTGATCGCCAACGACAAACCACTGGTGATCAGCTATGACGGCGAGCTGTACTTTCCCGCCCTCAAACGCTACCCCGAGACCGACTTTGGCGGTGAGTTCCCGCTGGAGGCCAACTACAAAAGCCCGTACATCCGTGAACTGTTGGCAAAAAAGGATGCTTGGGTGCTGTGGCCTCCCATTCCGTATAGCTACCAGAGCATCAACTACGACTTGAAAGTCCCGGCACCCGCACCGCCATCAGCTGAAAACTGGCTCGGCACCGATGACCAGGGGCGTGATGTGCTGGCGCGAGTGATCTATGGCTTCCGGATTTCCGTGCTGTTCGCCCTGACCCTGACGGTTTTGAGCTCCATCATCGGTGTGATTGCCGGCGCGCTGCAGGGCTTCTATGGCGGCTGGGTCGATCTGGCCGGTCAGCGTTTTCTGGAAATCTGGTCGGGCTTGCCGGTGCTGTACCTGCTGATCATTCTCGCCAGCTTTGTACAACCCAACTTCTGGTGGCTGCTGGGCATCATGCTGCTGTTTTCATGGATGAGCCTGGTGGATGTTGTGCGGGCCGAATTCCTGCGGGGGCGCAATCTGGAGTATGTGCGGGCAGCCCGTGCACTGGGGATGCAAGACATGGCGATCATGTACCGGCACATTTTGCCCAACGCCATGGTGTCGACCATGACGTTCATGCCATTCATTTTGACCGGTGCGATCGGCACCCTGACCGCGTTGGACTTTCTGGGCTTCGGCCTGCCGCCGGGAGCACCGTCGCTGGGCGAGCTGGTTGCGCAGGGCAAATCCAACCTGCAAGCGCCGTGGCTGGGGATCAGTGCATTTGCCGTGCTGGCAATCATGCTCAGCTTGCTGGTGTTTATTGGTGAGTCCGCTCGCGATGCCTTCGACCCGAGGAAATGACATGACGCAGGACAATCTGATCGAAGTGCGCGATCTTTCCGTCGAATTCATCGCCGGGGAGCAACCCCAGCGTGTGGTACAGGGCATCAGTTTTGACATCAAACGGGGCGAAACCCTGGCGCTGGTAGGCGAAAGCGGTTCAGGCAAATCGGTAACGGCGCACTCGATCCTGAGGCTGCTGCCCTACCCCATCGCCCGTCACCCCAGCGGCAGCATCACCTATGCAGGGCAGGACTTACTGACGCTGGACGAGAAAAAACTGAGGCACATCCGCGGCAACCGCATTGCCATGATTTTTCAAGAACCGATGACGTCGCTAAATCCCCTGCATAGCATTGAAAAACAGATCAATGAAGTGCTGGGTCTTCATAAGGGTTTAACGGGCAAGGCAGCCACTGAGCGGACGCTGGAGCTGCTGGACCTGGTAGGCATTCCCGAGCCACGGAAACGACTGAAAGCCCTGCCACACGAGCTCTCGGGCGGCCAGAGACAGCGCGTAATGATTGCTATGGCCTTGGCCAATGAACCTGAGCTGCTGATTGCCGATGAACCCACGACGGCCCTGGACGTCACCGTGCAACTCAAAATCCTCGATTTGCTCAAAGATTTGCAGGCCCGGCTGGGCATGTCGCTGTTACTGATCAGTCACGATTTGAACCTGGTTCGACGAATTGCTCACAGAGTATGTGTCATGCAGCGCGGTTGCATCGTCGAACAAGCATCGTGCGAACAGCTGTTCCGTTCGCCGCAACATCCTTACACCCGGGAACTGCTCAGTGCAGAACCCAGCGGAGGCCCCGCTGATACCGTCGCGGGCCCGCCGTTGCTGAAGGTCGAAGACTTGAGAGTTTGGTTTCCGATCAAAAAAGGGCTGTTGCGCAAAACCGTTGATTACGTAAAAGCGGTCGATGGCATCAACTTCAGCCTGCCCCGTGGCCAAACGCTGGGCATTGTGGGGGAAAGCGGATCGGGCAAATCGACATTGGGTCTGGCTATTTTGCGGCTGATTGCCAGTCGCGGCACGATTCATTTTGGGGACAAGCAGCTAGACTGCCTGTCGCAGAAAGACGTCAGGCCGTTGCGGCGACAGATGCAGGTGGTGTTTCAGGACCCGTACGGCAGCCTCAGCCCGCGCATGAGCGTCAGCGAAATTGTCGGTGAAGGTTTGCGCATTCACGGCATGGGCACCGCTCAAGAGCAGGAAGTGGCAATTATTGAGGCGTTGCGTGAAGTAGGCCTGGATCCTGAAACCCAGCACCGTTACCCTCACGAGTTTTCAGGTGGACAGCGGCAGAGAATCGCCATTGCCCGCGCGTTAGTGTTGAAGCCAGCGTTGATTTTGCTGGACGAGCCAACCTCTGCGTTGGACAGAACAGTCCAACGCCAAGTCGTCGAGCTCTTGCGTGCTCTGCAAGCCAAGTACAACCTGACGTATTTGTTTATCAGCCATGATTTGGCGGTAGTCAAAGCGCTGAGCCACCAATTGATGGTGGTCAAGCAAGGCCAAGTGGTCGAACAAGGTGAGGCATCTTCTATTTTTGCCTCACCGCAACATCCATATACACAGCAGCTGCTGGAAGCCGCCTTTTTGGCGCCAGTGGCTGTCGATTAATCTGATAGAGGAACAACACATGGGTTTTCTCGCCGGTAAGCGCGTCCTGATCGTCGGTGTCGCTAGCAAATTGTCCATCGCTTCTGGCATTGCTGCCGCCATGCACCGTGAAGGCGCTGAACTTGCTTTCACTTATCAGAACGAAAAGCTGAAAGGCCGCGTTGAAGAGTTTGCCGCAGGTTGGGGCTCAAGCCCTGAGCTGTGCTTCCCTTGCGACGTTGCCAGCGATGAAGAAATTGCCAAGGTTTTCGAAGACCTGAGCAAGAAGTGGGATGGTCTGGACTGCATCGTTCACTCCGTAGGCTTCGCTCCGGGCGACCAGCTGGATGGCGACTTCACCGACGCCACCACCCGTGAGGGTTTCCGCATCGCTCACGACATCAGCGCCTACAGCTTCGTGGCCCTGGCCAAGGCTGGCCGCCCGATGATGAAAGGCCGCAATGGCAGCCTGCTGACCCTGTCTTACTTGGGCGCAGAACGCACCATGCCTAACTACAACGTTATGGGCATGGCAAAAGCCAGCCTGGAAGCGGGTGTTCGTTACCTGGCTGGTAGCCTGGGCCCGGAAGGTACACGCGTTAACTGCGTATCGGCTGGACCAATCCGCACCTTGGCTGCTTCCGGCATCAAGAACTTCCGTAAAATGCTGGCCGCCAACGAAGCTCAAACGCCTCTGCGTCGCAACGTGACCATTGATGAAGTCGGCAATGCCGGCGCCTTCCTGTGCTCCGACCTGGCGTCGGGCATCAGCGGCGAAATCATGTACGTAGACGGCGGCTTCAACACCACCGCAATGGGCAACATCGAAGAATAAGTCTTCGCTGTCACTGCCTTTAAAACGCCCGGTGCAGCCACTGCATCGGGCGTTTTGCGTTTAAGGCAGGAACGCTTCCTACTCGGCCCAAGCATCATGCGTCGCAATGCGGCAGCGCCCTGATGACGGGATGATCCCACTCCCCTCTCTGAATCCAGTAGCGAAGACAGGCCTGTTTTAAGGCTAAAAAAATGGCCGCTCGATGAGCGGTCATTTCAATTGAGGCTAAATGCTTGATCTCACGTCTTAGTAGCGCTCGACTTTGGCCTCGTTTTCCAACTGCTTACGGAAGGCTGCGAAGTCCTGCTGACCAGCCCGCGAAGCAAGAACGCGACGATACGTAGCTTTCTCTTCTTCTGTCGGCTGGGCACCGTCATTCACACCATTCAAGCGCAGCACGACAACACTGCCATCAGCCAGGGTGACGCTGCTGAAGGTCGGCTTGTCCTTAGAGGCTGGTTTAGGCATGCGGAACACGGCTTGCAAGACAGCCGGATCGATACCTTCCTGACCTCGGGCAACCGCTTCCTCGACTTTCCAGGAGTGACCATCAATCGGCTGATTCAACGGCAACTTACCATCACGCAGACCTTTAATGATTTCCTCAGCCTTGGTTTTGGCCTCAGCACTGGCGTGCTCTTTCACCAGTTGTGCACGAATGCTCAAAGCGACAGCTTCCAGAGGCAATTGCTCCGGTTTGCGGTGCTCCTTGACGCGCAACACAACAACGGTTTCAGGATCAAGCTCAATGGCAGAGCTGTTCGCTCCCTCATCCATCACTTCAGTACTGAATGCGGCCTGGACCACAGCGCGGTTGGCTGCAACACCCTCTCCGCCTTCACGACCAAACGGTGCGGATGTGTGCACGGTCAACTTCAGCTCCTGGGCTGGCTGAGCCAGATCAGAGGCTTCAAATGCCGAATCTTCTAGCTGCTTGCTGGCATCGACAAAGCGTTGTTCAACCTGTTGTGTTTTCAGGTCACGCGTCAGCTTGTCTTTGAGGCTGGCAAAGGTCGGAACCTCGGGCGCTTCCACATCCAACAATTTGATCAAGTGGTAGCCAAAGCTCGTACGAACCGGCTCGGACACCTGGTCTTTGCTCAACGCATAAAGGGCTGTCTCGAATACCGGGTCGTAAACACCCGGACCTGCGAAACCAAGATCACCGCCATTGGCAGCCGAACCCGGATCCTGAGAGAACTCCTTGGCCAATACCTCGAAGCTTTCGCCCTTGGCCAGACGTTGTTGAATCTCAGTGATTTTGGCCTTGGCTTGCTCGTCGCCGACCTTGTCGTTGACTTCAATCAGAATGTGCGCGCCACGACGTTGCTCGGCCAAGTTGGCGATTTCTTTCTGATAAAGCGCTTGGAGCTCGTCATCTTTAACCGCCACCTGATCAAAGAAAGAGGATTTCTTCAATTCGATGTAATCGATCACGACCTGATCCGGCGTCATGAACTCTTTGGCGTGCTTGTCGTAGTAGGCCTTGATCTCGTCATCGCTCAATTTCACCGCAGCCGGATCGGCCTTGATGTTCAGCGAATCGAAATCGCGGGTCTGCTTTTCAAGACGGGCGAAGGCGTTGACTTGCTCATCGGTCACGAAACCACTGCCTGCCAAACCGGCACGCAACTGACCAATCAGCATTTCTTCGGCCAGCATGCCGCGGAATTGCAGACGGCCGTAACCCAACTGTCGGATTACCTGATCGAAACGCTCAGGACTGAATTTGCCATCCACCTGGAACTCAGGCGTTTGCAGAATCACTTGATCCAGAGCGGCTTCAGAGAAGGAGAACTTCGACTGGTTGGCACCTTGCAACAACAGCTTGCGGTCGATCAACCCTTTGAGGGCCGATTCGCGCAGCATTTTCTCGTCCAAAAGCGATGCGTCAAAATCCTTGCCAAGTTGCTGCATCAGCTGACGACGTTGCATGTCGACGGCCTGGCTCAGCTCGGTTTGAGTGATTTCTTCACCGTTAACCTTGGCTGCATCCTTGCTGGTCGAAGTGGCTTGAAAAATGGCATCGAAACCGGTCAACGCCATTAACGCGACGATGACACCGATGATGGTCTTGGCAATCCAGCCTTGTGAATTGTCCCTGATATTTTGCAGCATGCTTCCCCCAGAAACGGTCTTGCTTAATGAACAACCGTGGAGCGTGGGTAGAGTCCGGATAGAAGAAAGGCGCATCCGAGGATGCGCCTTCTCGTAACTGGCGGAGCGGACCGGGCTCGAACCCGCGACCCCCGGCGTAACAGATCGATGTTGCCATCGACCGCACTACCGCTCCGCTGCCAAGCCTGGCGTGCGCCTGACCCGGTTGGGTAAAAGGTGTAGCAGAAACTCAGTTAACGGCTTCTTTCAGCGCTTTACCGGCTTTGAAACCTGGCTTTTTAGCAGCTGGAATTTCCAGCGTTTTACCGGTCTGTGGGTTCCGACCAGTACGAGCAGGACGATCGGTTACAGAAAAAGTACCAAAGCCAACCAGTACCACAGAGTCGCCAGCCTTAAGAGCGCCAGTGACGGATTCGATTACTGCGTCCAGCGCACGGCCAGCAGCAGCTTTCGGGATATCAGCAGATGCAGCGATAGCATCAATCAGTTCCGACTTGTTCACTCTAAGTCCCCTTATATCTATCTGAGTATGTTTCTAAAGTTTTTGGTAAAAGCAAAACGACTGCTGAAGCACTTACGGACACTTATAGAGCCGCTTTATAACAAGGGCTCTAAAAAGCGTCAAGAAAGCCCCTCAGGCGAATCCGTATTAATGCGTGCTAATTCTTTCCTTAGAGTCAGACTCTCGTTTGTCTTCCTTGGCGACAATCTCGGAAGCCACATCCGGCAAGGGCTCCGGCGCGTATTGCAGCGCAATTTGCAGGACTTCGTCAATCCATTTAACCGGTTTGATTTGAAGATCCTGTTTGATGTTGTCAGGAATTTCCTTCAGATCACGGACATTTTCTTCGGGAATAATTACTGTCTTGATCCCACCGCGGTGAGCAGCCAATAGTTTTTCCTTCAAGCCTCCAATGGCCAATACCTGACCACGTAGAGTAATTTCACCCGTCATCGCAACATCTGCGCGCACTGGAATCAGCGTCAGGGCGGAGACCAAAGCGGTGCACATCCCGACACCCGCGCTTGGGCCGTCCTTAGGCGTAGCACCTTCGGGCATATGGATGTGAATGTCGCGTTTCTCGTGAAAATCCAACGGGATACCGAGACTTTTAGCGCGACTGCGCACGACCGTAAGTGCTGCCGTAATCGACTCGACCATTACATCGCCAAGCGAGCCGGTCTTGATCAGTTGACCTTTACCCGGCACCACAGCGGCTTCAATCGTCAACAGTTCGCCACCAACCTGAGTCCAGGCAAGACCGGTAACCTGACCAATCTGATCTTGCTGCTCGGCCAAGCCATAACTGAATTTTCTTACACCTAAAAAGTGCTCCAGCAAATCAGACGTCACCACAACAGAGAAGCGTTTCTCCAATGCATGCTCTTTGACCGCCTTACGGCAGATCTTGGCAATTTGACGCTCAAGCCCCCGCACACCCGCTTCACGGGTGTAATAACGGATGATGTCGCGAATGGCTTCGTTGTCGAATGCCAATTCGCCTTTTTTAAGACCGTTGGCCTCGATTTGCTTGGGTGCAAGGTATTTGACAGCGATGTTGATTTTTTCGTCTTCGGTATAACCCGGCAGACGAATCACCTCCATCCGGTCCAGCAAGGCTGGCGGAATGTTCATGGAGTTGGAGGTGCACAGGAACATTACATCGGACAGGTCGTAGTCAACCTCGAGGTAATGGTCGTTGAAGTTGTGGTTTTGCTCAGGATCGAGTACTTCGAGCAATGCCGAAGCGGGATCGCCACGCATATCACTGCCCATTTTGTCGATTTCATCGAGCAAGAACAGCGGATTACGAACACCCACCTTGGTCATCTTTTGAATCAATCGACCGGGCATCGAACCGATATAGGTACGACGATGACCACGAATTTCAGCCTCGTCACGCACACCACCCAAAGCCATACGCACGAACTTACGATTGGTTGCGTGGGCAATCGACTCGGCAAGCGAGGTTTTACCGACACCCGGAGGCCCCACCAGGCACAGCACCGGTCCGCGGATTTTCTTCACCCGCTTTTGCACGGCGAGATATTCAAGAATCCGCTCTTTAACTTCCTCTAGACCATAATGGTCAGCATCAAGGATGTCTTCAGCACGCTTGAGGTCCAGGCGTACTTTGCTCTGAGCTTTCCAAGGCACCTGAACCAGCCAGTCGATGTAAGAGCGAACTACGGTGGCTTCTGCCGACATCGGAGACATCTGCTTAAGCTTATTAAGCTCAGCCTGGGCTTTGGCCATGGCATCTTTTGGCAGCCCGGCTGCATCGATGCGCTTTTTCAGCTCTTCAATTTCGTTGTGGCCTTCGTCGCCATCACCGAGCTCTTTCTGAATGGCCTTCATCTGCTCATTCAGGTAGTACTCGCGCTGACTGCGCTCCATCTGCTTTTTGACACGGCCGCGAATGCGCTTTTCGACCTGCAGCAGATCAATTTCGGCGTCCAGCAAAGCAAGTACATGCTCAACCCGGGTTTGCAGATCAATAATTTCGAGAATTTCCTGCTTCTGTTCGATCTTGAGTGCCATATGGGCAGCCATCGTATCGACCAGACGGCTAGGCTCATCAATGCTGTTAAGCGATGACAACACCTCAGCCGGTACTTTTTTGCCCAACTGCACATACTGCTCAAATTGCGAGAGCAGGCTGCGTACAAATACTTCGGACTCACGCTCAGGCGCAGCCGCTTCTTCAATCAAGGAAACTTCGGCGCTCAAGTAGCCATCAGCTTGCCCAAATTTTTCCACAGCGCCACGCTGCTCTCCCTCGACCAGAACCTTAACGGTACCGTCTGGCAGCTTCAGCAACTGCAAAACAGTGGCAATCGTACCTACGCCATAAAGTGCATCGGCACTGGGATCATCGTCAGCAGGATTTTTTTGTGCCAACAGCAGGATTTGCTTGTCGCCCGTCATCGCAGCCTCGAGGGCCTCGATCGACTTCTCGCGTCCCACGAACAGTGGGATCACCATGTGCGGATACACAACAACATCACGCAACGGCAGGAGAGGCAATTCGATGGTTGTCTTCATGATTTCGCCTCTACGGCGGCCATACGGCCGTAATCAGATGGAAGTAAGCTTGAAGCCAAGATGGGGGCAGTCTCTAAAAAAAACAAGCGTTGATAGGCAGTAAAAACAAAGGGGCCCGAAGGCCCCTTTGTTAAACACGCACCATGTAACAAAGAGCTACACATTTACACGTCTGGTGCAGCCTTGGCAGTCGCATCGTTGTTTTCATAAATCAACAATGGCTTGGACTTGCCTTCAATAACGCTTTCATCGATCACCACTTTACTCACCTCGGACTGCGAGGGGATTTCATACATGGTGTCGAGCAGTACGCCTTCCAGAATCGAACGCAGACCGCGAGCACCTGTTTTGCGTTCAAGTGCACGCTTGGCGACAGCTTTAAGCGCATCGGCACGAAATTCAAGATCAACACCTTCCATCTCGAACAACTTGCCATACTGCTTGGTCAACGCATTTTTAGGCTCAGTGAGAATCTGCATCAGTGCAGCTTCGTCAAGCTCATCAAGCGTCGCCAGAACAGGGAGACGACCTACGAATTCCGGAATCAGACCAAACTTGACCAAATCGTCAGGCTCGACCTCACGCAGGGATTCACCCACCTTCTTGCCCTCTTCCTTGCTGCGAACTTCAGCACTGAAGCCAATACCGCCGCGCGTGGAGCGAGCCTGAACGACTTTTTCCAGACCGGAGAAAGCGCCGCCACAGATAAAGAGAATGTTGCGGGTATCAACCTGCAAAAACTCTTGCTGAGGATGCTTGCGACCGCCTTGGGGCGGAACGGAGGCCACTGTACCTTCGATCAGCTTCAAAAGCGCCTGCTGCACGCCTTCACCGGAAACATCCCGGGTAATGGACGGATTGTCAGATTTACGCGAGATCTTGTCGATTTCGTCGATGTAGACAATGCCCATCTGAGCTTTCTCTACATCGTAATCGCACTTCTGCAACAGCTTCTGAATGATATTTTCAACGTCTTCACCTACGTAACCCGCTTCAGTCAGCGTGGTCGCATCTGCAATGGTGAAAGGTACATTCAGCAAACGAGCCAAGGTCTCTGCCAGCAGGGTTTTACCCGAACCAGTAGGACCGATAAGCAGGATATTACTCTTGCCCAGTTCGACGTCGTCGTTCTTTTTGTCACGTTGGTTAAGACGCTTGTAGTGGTTATAAACCGCTACAGCCAAAACCTTTTTGGCACGTTCCTGACCGATTACATACTGATCAAGGATGCCGCTGATTTCTTTTGGCGATGGTAATTTATGCGCGCTGCTCTCGGCCTGGGCTTCCTGCACCTCCTCACGGATGATGTCATTGCACAGGTCAACGCATTCGTCGCAGATAAAGACCGAGGGGCCGGCAATCAATTTGCGCACTTCATGCTGGCTTTTGCCACAGAAGGAGCAATAGAGCAATTTGCCGTTGTCCTCGCCGTTGCGGGTGTCAGTCATTCGATCGATCCAAATCCGATAGGCTTGCAACACAAGATGAAGGCAACTGCAGGCTTTTTCAAGCCCACAGGTGACCGGAAAAACCAGCCACCTACATTTGAGCTGCTTAAGCGGGCATTTGACGCTTGCTGAACACCGAGTCGATCAAGCCATATTCGGCTGCACGCTCGGCACTCATGAAGTTGTCACGCTCGGTGTCACGCTCGATGGTCTCGAGGGATTGACCCGTGTGATGCGCCAACAGCGAGTTCAAACGATGACGGATGTTGAGGATTTCCTTGGCATGAATGTCGATATCCGACGCCTGACCCTGGAAACCGCCCAGTGGCTGGTGAATCATCATTCGCGAATTTGGCAAGCAATGACGCTTGCCCGGCGCACCACCAGCCAGCAGGAATGCCCCCATGCTGCATGCCTGACCGATACAAATGGTCGACACGTCAGGCTTGATGAACTGCATGGTGTCGTAGATCGACATACCTGCGGTTACCGAGCCACCAGGGGAGTTGATGTAAAGATGGATGTCCTTGTCCGGGTTTTCGGCTTCAAGGAAGAGCAGTTGCGCCGCTACCAGGTTGGCCATGTAGTCTTCTACAGGGCCCACCAGGAAGATGATTCGCTCCTTCAACAGGCGCGAATAAATGTCATAGGCGCGCTCGCCACGGGCGGACTGCTCAACAACCATCGGGACCAAGCCGCCAGCGGCTTGAATGTCAGAGTTCTGCTGCATATAAGAATTGCGGGACATGTCCTGCAGTCACTCCCAAATAGTTCTGTCTTGAATACGCATAAGCCAGCTCGAGGCTGGCTTATGGTTGTGTTTTCAAACGAATCTGAAATCAGTCGGCTTGTGGAGCTTCCACCGGCTTGACAGCTTCTTCGTAAGAGACCGACTTGTCGGTCACCTTAGCCTTCTGCAGAACAGTATCCACAACTTGTTCTTCCAGCACAACCGAACGAACTTCGTTCAATTGCTGGTCATTTTTGTAGTACCAGGCCACAACCTGCTCCGGCTCTTGGTAAGCAGAAGCCATTTCCTGAATCATTTCACGAACGCGATCTTCGTCTGGCTTCAGATCGAACTGCTTAACCACCTCGGCCACGATCAGACCCAGTACAACGCGACGCTTGGCTTGCTCTTCGAACAGCTCGGCTGGCAGTTGATCCGGCTTGATATTGCCGCCGAACTGCTGAACGGCCTGAACGCGCAGACGGTCAACTTCGCTCGACAACAGCGCCTTCGGCACTTCGATCGGGTTGGCAGCCAGCAGGCCTTCCATCACCTGGTTCTTAACCTTGGACTTAATCGCCTGACGCAGCTCACGCTCCATGTTCTTACGAACTTCGGCGCGGAAACCTTCAAGGCCTGTCTCTTTGATACCGAACTGAGCGAAGAATTCTTCATTCAATTCAGGCAGCTTTGGCTCAGAAACGGTGTTGACCGTCACAGTGAACTCGGCAGTTTTGCCTGCCAGATCAAGGTTCTGATAATCCTCAGGGAATGTCAGGGTCAGAACGCGCTCTTCACCCGCCTTAGCGCCCACCAGACCTTCTTCGAAACCCGGGATCATACGACCCGAACCCAGAACCAGCTGAGTGCCTTTGGCAGAACCGCCAGCAAATACTTCGCCGTCAACCTTGCCAACGAAATCGATATTCAGTTGGTCTTCGTTTTGTGCGGCACGCTCAGTGACTTCAAAACGAGTGTTCTGCTTGCGCAGGACTTCCAGCATTTTGTCCAGATCAGCATCAGCCACTTCAGCACTGAGGCGTTCGACAGCAATAGTATCCAGACCGGTCACTTCGAATTCCGGGAAAACTTCGAAAGTGGCGATGTATTCCAGATCCTTGCCTTTTTCAAAGACTTTAGGCTCTACCGATGGCTGACCCGCCGGGTTCAGCTTTTGCTCAACCACTGCTTCATAAAAAGAAGCCTGGATGATGTTGCCCAGTGCTTCTTGACGTGCATCAGCTTCGTAACGCTGACGGATCACGCTCATTGGCACTTTGCCTGGACGAAAGCCCGGGATCTTGGCCTTTTGGGCAGTCTGTTGCAGACGCTTGTTGACTTCAGCCTCAATTCGCTCAGCTGGCACGCCAATGGTCATGCGACGCTCAAGAGCGGAAGTATTTTCAACAGAAACTTGCATGGATATTCCTCGTTGCACAGACGTTAGCCGGCCGTTTCCGACCCCATAATCAAGGGCATGCATTCTAGTGGGTCAAACTCAAGAAGTCACCCTACCGCATTTGTACATGGAAACAGCAGGCGCATTAAGAAGGAGCAGCAAGCATTCGCTTACTCCCGGAAACACAACTTTTAACCCTAATTGCTGAACCAGAGCCTTCTGTCTATATAGAGGGCTCCATCCAGCCATACATCCGGACTCAACAAGCTCGACTCTTTAGCACGACTGCTAGCGTTTGAAAATTGAAAACGCAAAAACGAAAAAAGCGCAGCCCTTTTCAGGTGCTGCGCCTTTTTCAGCAAGTGGACGAACCACTAATTTGGTGCGGACGGAGAGACTCGAACTCTCACACCTTGCGGCGCTGGAACCTAAATCCAGTGTGTCTACCAATTCCACCACATCCGCATTTCAAACTTTTGAAGCAAAGACGCCAGACTATTAATCTGGCGCCTTTCTAAATATGGGGTGGACGAAGGGAATCGAACCCTCGACAACGGGAGTCACAATCCCGTGCTCTACCAACTGAGCTACGCCCACCATATTGCCTGTACCGCTTACTTGTGCCAAAGCTGCCTAATGGCGCACCCGGCAGGACTCGAACCTGCGACCATCCGCTTAGAAGGCGGATGCTCTATCCAGCTGAGCTACGGGCGCCTTATTAATCTGTACTCTGTGACGACTACAAACTAAGTGCTTTCAGTATCACCAAGCTAGACATCAGCTTCGCTCTACCTTCTTAACCAGTGCTAGGCTGTGCCCGACAAGTGCGACGAATGTTATAGGTGAGTCGGTAAGTCGTCAACTCTTTTTTAAAAAAAGTTTAGAAATATAAAGGGGTTAGGGGAATAAGCAGACCAAGCGCCTTTGCCCTCACGCCATGGCATGCGAGAATGCACGCCCTTTTTCCACCCTTTTCGATGGTTAATCACGCGTAATGACTGCACAACTAATCGACGGCAAAGCGATCGCCGCCAGCCTGCGCCAGCAGATTGCCAAACGTGTTGCCGAGCGTCACGAGCAAGGCCTGCGCACTCCGGGCCTGGCAGTGATTCTGGTCGGCAGCGATCCTGCCTCCCAGGTTTATGTTTCGCACAAGCGTAAAGACTGCGAAGAGGTAGGTTTTCTTTCACAAGCCTATGACCTGCCTTCTAACACCACTCAGCAAGACCTGACCGATTTGATCGACCGTCTTAATGAAGACGCAAACATCGACGGTATCCTGCTGCAACTACCACTCCCTGAGCACCTGGATGCTTCCAAACTTCTGGAACGCATCCGCCCGGACAAGGACGTGGACGGTTTTCACCCTTACAACGTCGGTCGCCTGGCACAACGCATCCCGCTGCTACGCCCTTGCACCCCCAAAGGCATCATGGCCCTGCTGGAAAGCACAGGTCAAAACCTGTACGGCATGGACGCTGTAGTCGTAGGCGCCTCCAACATTGTGGGCCGTCCGATGGCAATGGAGTTGTTGCTGGCAGGCTGCACGGTGACGGTAACCCACCGCTTCACTAAAGATCTGGCTGGCCATGTCGGTCGAGCCGACTTAGTGGTGGTGGCAGCTGGCAAACCAGGCCTGGTCAAAGGCGAGTGGATAAAAGAAGGCGCTATCGTGATCGACGTCGGGATCAACCGCCAGGCTGATGGCAAGTTGGTGGGCGATGTGGTTTACGAGACCGCCCTGCCCCGCGCAGGCTGGATCACCCCCGTTCCGGGCGGCGTAGGCCCGATGACGCGTGCCTGCCTCCTTGAGAACACGCTCTACGCCGCAGAATCGCTGCACAGCTAAGCGCTCAAGCAATTCTGTCCGACGGCACCTGCGGGTGCCGTTTTTGTTGGCACTAAATATCCAGACAAACAAAAGCCCGCACGGAGCGGGCTTTTGTTTGTGCGGCGATTAATCAGTCAGCCAAACGCCAGGAGGTTGCGCCCTTACCGTCTTCGAGCACAACGCCCATTTCGGTCAACTGATCACGAATACGATCGGATTCAGCCCAGTCTTTCGCTGCACGCGCCGCCAAACGCGCCGCGATCAGCGCCTCTACCTGAGCTGCGTCGACCTTGCCCTCAGCACCTGCCTGCAAGAAATCCTCTGCTTCAAGCTGCAAGACACCCAGCACATCCGCCAATTGCTTGAGACGGGCAGCGAGGCCAGCCGCCGCGTTCAGATCAGCGTCACGCAGGCGATTGATTTCACGGACCATCTCAAATAAGACCGCGCACGCTTCCGGCGTCCCGAAATCGTCATTCATCACCTGAGTAAAACGCTCTACAAACGCCTCACCACCCGCAGGCTCAGCTTTCGGCAAGCCTTTGAGCGCATGGTAGAAACGCTCAAGAGCGGCTTTTGCGTCTTTCAGGTTGTCTTCCGAATAATTGATCGCGCTGCGGTAGTGACTGGACACCAACAGATAACGCACCACTTCCGGGTGATATTTCTCCAACACGTCGCGAATGGTGAAGAAGTTGTTCAAGGATTTGGACATCTTCTCGCCATTGATGCGGATCATCCCGCAGTGCATCCAGGCATTGGCATAGGTCTTGCCCGTAGCCGCCTCACTCTGGGCGATTTCGTTTTCATGGTGCGGGAACTCAAGATCGCTGCCGCCACCGTGAATATCGAACGTTTCACCCAGGCAGCAAGTGGACATCACCGAGCATTCAATGTGCCACCCCGGACGCCCCGGCCCCCACGGCGACTCCCAGCTCGGCTCACCCGGCTTGACGCCTTTCCACAAGACGAAATCCAGTGGATCGTCCTTGGCTTCGTCGACTTCTATGCGCGCACCGATACGCAGGTCTTCAATCTTCTTGCGCGACAACTTGCCGTAGCCCATGAACTTGGCCACGCGGTAGTACACGTCACCGTTACCCGGCGCGTAGGCAAAGCCCTTGTCGATCAAGGTCTGAATCATCGCGCGCATGCCAGCAATGTGGTCAGTCGCACGCGGTTCCATGTCCGGCTTGCGGATATTGAGCCGCGCTTCATCTTCATGCATTGCAGCAATCATGCGCTCGGTCAGCGCAGTGAAGGATTCATTATTTTGGACCGCACGGTTAATAATCTTGTCGTCGATATCCGTGATGTTGCGCACGTAGGTCAAGTCATACCCGCTGAAGCGCAACCAGCGGGTGATCAGGTCGAAAGCAACCATGCTGCGACCATGACCCAAATGGCAATAGTCATAGACGGTCATGCCGCACACGTACATGCGCACTTTATTGCCGTCCAGCGGCTTGAAAACTTCTTTGCTCTTGGTGAGCGTGTTGTAGATCGTTAGCACGACGACTTCCTTAAAACTGACTCACTGACCCCAAGAATCGCGCAGGGTCACAGTGCGGTTGAATACCGGGCGACCAGGTTTCGAGTCCTTGATATCCGCGCAGAAGTAACCTTCGCGCTCGAACTGGAAACGGTCTTCAGGTTGTGCATTACCAAGAGAAGGCTCAGCACGACAGCCGGTCAGGACCTGCAACGAGTCAGGGTTGATGTTTTCAAGGAAACCCGCACCGTCCTCAGCCTTTT
This sequence comes from Pseudomonas lundensis, assembly GCF_002269125.1. GTDB lineage: Bacteria > Pseudomonadota > Gammaproteobacteria > Pseudomonadales > Pseudomonadaceae > Aquipseudomonas > Aquipseudomonas lundensis_A. Next base: position 102,681 of record NZ_NQKI01000014.1, read on the forward strand.
CAGGGTTCGGCGAACGAAACAGACGATCATAAAGGCGCACTTCACACTCAACGCTGGCAGCTGCTGGCACCCAGTGCACGACCCCTTTGACCTTGCGGCCCTCCGGGTTTTTGCCCAGGGTTTCAGGATCGTACGAGCAGCGAAGCTCGACGATATTCCCCGCTGCGTCCTTGATCGCTTCATCTGCGCGGATCACATAGCTGCCACGCAAACGCACTTCGCCCGCAGGCTCAAGGCGCTTGTACCCTTTAGGCGGCTCTTCCATGAAGTCATCACGGTCGATATAGATCTCGCGTGCGAACGGCAGCACACGGATACCCATGTCTTCTTTGGGATGGCAAGGCAGCTCAAGGTTTTCAACCTGACCTTCCGGGTAGTTGGTAATCACGACCTTCAGCGGACGCAAAACGCACATGGCACGCGGCGCGCTACGATCCAGGTCGTCGCGGATGCTGAATTCCAGCATGCCGAAATCGACCACTCCGTCGGACCGGTTGGTGCCTACCATGTCGCAGAAGTTACGGATCGACTTGGGCGTGTAGCCACGGCGGCGGAAACCCGACAACGTGGACATGCGCGGGTCGTCCCAGCCATTGACATGCTTTTCATCAACCAACTGCTTGAGCTTGCGCTTGCTGGTGATGGTGTAGTTCAGGTTCAGGCGCGAGAACTCGTACTGACGAGGCTTGCTCGGCACCGGCAAGTTGTCGAGGAACCACTCGTACAGAGGGCGGTGACCTTCAAACTCCAGCGTGCAGATCGAATGGGTAATCCCTTCGATGGCGTCAGATTGACCATGGGTGAAGTCATAGTTCGGGTAGATGCACCACTTATCGCCAGTCTGATGGTGATGAGCATGGCGAATGCGATACAGAATCGGGTCGCGCAGGTTCATGTTCGGCGAAGTCATGTCAATTTTGGCGCGCAACACACGCTTGCCATCTTCGAACTCCCCCGCCTTCATGCGCGCAAACAGGTCGAGGTTTTCTTCGACGCCACGATCACGGAACGGGCTGTTTTTACCTGGCTCAGTCAAGCTACCGCGGTACTCTTTGGCCTGCTCGGGAGTCAGGTCGCAGACGTAGGCCTTGCCCTCTTTAATGAGGTAAACCGCCCACTCGTGCAACTGGTCAAAATACTGAGAGGCATAGCGCACTTCGCCGGACCATTGAAAGCCCAGCCATTTGACATCACTTTCGATGGCATCAATGTATTCCTGGTCTTCCTTGGCCGGGTTGGTGTCGTCAAAACGCAGGTGCGTGACACCACCAAACTCTTCAGCCAGCCCGAAGTTCACGCAAATGGATTTGGCGTGACCAATGTGCAGGTAACCGTTGGGCTCAGGCGGGAAGCGGGTCACGATCTGTTTGCATTTACCCGAGTCAAGGTCAGCCTGAACGATTGGACGCAGGAAATTGGCCGGGACAGCTGGGCCAGCCTTTGGATTCAGAGTGGGGTCGACAGTGGGCTTGCTCATAGGATCCTTGAACATAACGAGTGCGCGGCCTGGGTCGGCCGACTAAATCAAAGCGCCTATCATAGCCGATGCTGTCAAGCCACCGACAGAGCAGGCAGTCAATCAAAGCATTTGAAATCGCCGCTTTTAGTACCCATATCGTAAAAACCGCATCGAAATGGCGCGCGAGCACGCTAAACTCCGCCCCGCGGCTGTATCTACCCAGCCAGCTCAGGGGTTGAGACGCAAGATGCCACCTCCGAGCCCAACGAATTCTCTGATAGAGCGATAACCCCATGTCAAAAGTAAAATTGAGCACCAACCACGGCGATATCGTGATCCAGCTAAACGCTGAAAAAGCGCCGATCACGGTTGCCAACTTCATCGAATACGTAAAAGCCGGCCACTACGAAAACACCGTTTTTCACCGTGTAATCGGCAACTTCATGATCCAGGGCGGCGGTTTTGAGCCTGGCATGAAAGAAAAGAAAGACAAGCGCCCAAGCATCCAGAACGAAGCCGACAACGGCCTGCCGAACAAGAAGTACTCGGTTGCCATGGCCCGCACCATGGAGCCGCATTCTGCTTCTGCTCAATTCTTCATCAACGTGGCTGACAACAGCTTCCTGAACCACAGCGCTAAAACCGTTCAGGGCTGGGGCTACGCGGTATTTGGCGAAGTCGTAGAAGGTCAGGACGTTGTCGACAAGATCAAAGGTGTCGCAACCACTTCCAAAGCCGGCCACCAGGACGTACCTGCAGACGACGTGATCATCGAGAAAGCCGAGATCATTGAGTGATACTGCTGATTTCAGATTTGCATCTGGAAGAGGAGCGCCCGGACATTACCCGGGCGTTTCTGAATTTCCTGACCGGGCGCGCGCGCTCGGCTCAGGCGCTGTACATTTTGGGCGACTTTTTTGAAGCCTGGATCGGCGACGATGCAATGACGCCCTACCAGCGCTCGATTTGTGACGCACTGCGAGCCCTGAGCGATAGCGGTACCGACGTGTTTCTCATGCATGGTAACCGTGACTTCTTATTAGGCCGGGCCTTTTGCAAAGCGGCCGGCTGCACCCTGCTTAAAGACCCTAGCGTTGTGGACTTTTACGGCGACCCCGTGCTCCTGATGCACGGCGACAGTCTTTGTACCCGCGACGAAGCTTACATGCGCTTGCGACGCTACCTGCGCAACCCTGTGACTTTGTGGGTTTTGCGGCACTTGCCATTAAGCGTCCGCCATAAACTCGCACGGAAACTGCGCAGCGAAAGTCGCGCCCAAACCCGCATGAAAGCCAACGACATTGTCGACGTTACCCCTGAAGAAATTCCGCGGATCATGACCCAGTTTGGCGTGCACACCTTGATTCACGGCCACACTCATCGTCCGGCGATTCATAAATTGCAAATTGGTGAGCAGGCCGCCAAGCGGATTGTGCTCGGCGACTGGGACCGTCAAGGCTGGGTGTTGCAAGTGGATGAACAAGGGATGCAACTGGCCCCGTTCGATTTTCAGCTGACATTGCCCTCCGCCACGACCCCCTGAACGAGCCCAGCCACCTCGACACGGCATTTACCGGGCATCACCAAAGGCTCAGACCCTGATAAGTCGCGGCCTTCGGCAATCCCGGAATGTGCTTTGGTACGTGCGCCTCAATGCCCGCTGGCCGCTGGGCCCGCCTTGGCAGCGAAGGGCGGTTTGGCCAGCCATACCAGCAGAATCAAGCCCATGAAGATCCAGCCCATCATCGTGAAATAGTCCACGGTCGACAGCATATACGCCTGACTGGTCAGGATTTGATCCATCTGCGCGTAGGCCTTGGTACTGGCCCCTCCCAGATTTTCGAGGGTATGCCGGGTGATCGGATCGTACGTACTGATGCTTTCACTCATGTAAGCATGATGCTGATCTGCACGACGAATCCAGATCCATGTGGTCAATGAGGCTGCGAAACTCCCGCCCAATGTACGCAGGAATGTGGCCAGTCCTGCCCCGTCGGCAATTTGATGTGGCGGCAAATCCGACATCAAAATGCTCAAGGTCGGCATAAAGAACAGCGCCACACCAATCCCCATGAACAGCTGCACCATCGCAATGTGCTGGAAATCCACCTCATTGGTGAACTCAGCGCGCATAAAGCAACTCAAGCCAATCGCCAAAAAAGCCAACCCCGCCAAAAGCCGCAAATCAAACTTATGCGCGTACTTGCCCACGAACGGGGACATCACGACAGGCAGGATACCGATGGGTGCAACGGCCAGGCCGGCCCAGGTTGCGGTGTAGCCCATTTGGGTTTGCAGCCATTGCGGCAGAATCAGGTTGATACCGAAGAAGCCGGCATACCCCAACACCAGCACGATTGTTCCGATACGGAAGTTGCGATGGGCGAACAGGCGAAGATTGACGATCGGGTGTTTGTCGGTCATTTCCCAAATCACGAAAGCCGCCAGCGCCACCACTGACAGGGCAGTGCCCATCAGAATAAAGCTGGATTCAAACCAGTCCAGATCATTGCCTTTGTCGAGCACAATTTGCAGGGCGCCCACCCCGATAATCAGCGTAATCAACCCCACATAATCCATAGGCTGACGCGTGATGACGACCGGACGCGCTTTCAGTTGCTGACGCACGACCATGACCGCGAAGATCCCGATCGGGATATTAATAAAGAAGATCCATGGCCAGCTGTAACTGTCCGTGATCCAGCCACCCAAAATCGGCCCGGCAATGGGCGCAACCACCGTGACCATCGCCAGCAATGCCAATGCCATCCCCCGTTTTGCGGGCGGGTAAACCGCGATCAGCAAAGTTTGCGTCATGGGATATAAAGGCCCCGCCACCAACCCTTGCAGAACCCGAAAGCCCACCAGCTCAGGCATGGAGGTGGATATTCCGCACAAAAAAGACGCCAGCACGAACAGAATCGTCGCCCACAGAAACAGTTTCACTTCTCCGAAACGTCGGCTCAGCCAACCGGTCAGTGGCAACGCAATCGCATTGCTGACAGCAAAAGATGTGATAACCCACGTCCCCTGCTCCGAACTCACACCCAAGTTGCCGGAAATAGTGGGCAGCGCAACGTTGGCAATAGTGGTATCGAGCACTTGCATAAAGGTGGCCAGCGACAGACCAATAGTGGCAAGCAGCAGGCTGGGCGGCGTAAAAGACGCGTTTGTACTCATCGCAAATCCTTTAAAACAGGGCGCGCAGCCCCGCAGCAGTGGCGGGACCAGTGGATTGGCGAATCAACGCGCAGCAGCAGAATTGCCTACAGCAGCACTGTTACTGTCAATCAGCCGCGCGATCAGGGCTTCTGCATCGGCCAGTTGTTTTTCGTACACATTGGTTGTGAACATGGCTTTTTGCGGTGGCTGTTGCGCCAGCACCGGGCCACTTTGATCGTGCAAATTCACATCCACCACCATCGACAATCCCACCCGCAACGGATGCTCAGCCAGTTGATCGGCATTGATGTGAATGCGCACTGGCACGCGCTGGACAATTTTGATCCAGTTACCGGTAGCGTTTTGCGCGGGCAGTAAGGCGAACGCGCTGCCCGTCCCGGCACCGATGCTGTCGATAGAGCCGCTGTACTTCACCTCACTGCCGTAAATGTCCGATTCGATCTCCACCGGCTGACCAATGCGCATGTTGTGCAACTGGGTTTCTTTGAAGTTGGCATCGATCCAAAGCTGATTCAGCGGAATAACCGCCATCAGCGCCGTACCCGGCTGAACTCGCTGACCCAACTGAACCGTGCGTTTCGCCACATAACCGGTCACCGGGGCGATCAGCGTGGTGCGCGCATGCTCCAGATAGGCTTGGCGCAGTTGCGCAGCGGCCGCGAGCACATCTGGATGGTTAGCGACTGCAGTGTTATCCACCAAGGCCGTGGTGGTATTTAACTGTTGCTCGGCATTGCGCAACGCACTCAACGCCGAAGACAGATCGTCCCGCGCATGAGACAGCTCTTCCTGCGAAATGGCCCCCCCAGCCGCCAGACTTTTACGACGGTTATAGTTGTCCTGAGCTTTTTGCACCTCGGATTTTTGCGCCGCCACTTGAGCCTTCATGCCGCTCACATTGCTGAACAAACCCCGCACCTGACGCACTGTTCGCGCAAGATTGGCTTCAGCACTTTGCAGCCCGACTTGAGCATCGCTCGGGTCAAAATTGAGCAGCACCTGACCTTCGTGAACCAAGTCGCCATCATCGGCCCCAATGCTCACCACCGTACCAGTCACTAACGGCGTAATTTCAACCACGTTGCCATTGACGTATGCGTCATCAGTGCTTTCACTCCAGCGACCGTACAACTCGTGCCAGGCCCAGACGCCCAAGGTACCGAGTACGACCAGCAGCGCGAGGGCACCCAGCCAGCGTTTGCGTTTACGCGAGTTAGGCGCGTCTTCGTTGTGTTGTGTTTCATTCGGTGTTTGCACAGAAGCCATGACGAGTACCTGAAATTATTCTGCCAGCGAGGCTTGGGAGGGAACGGCCAACGCCGTGTGAGCGGGCTCGAAGCCGCCGCCCAAGGCCTGCATCAATTGAATCGAGAAGTCGATCTGTTGCGCATTCAAGTCAGCCAACTGGCGTTGGGCCTGAAGCAGTTGCTGTTCAATGCTCAGCACGTCCAGATAATTACCGACACCCGAGCCATAACGTTGCAATACCGTGTTGTAGGAGTCCTGCGCGATATCGGCTGCACGCTGTTGAGCCGTAATCTGATGGCCCGTCGCCGCCAATTGCCCGAGGGTGTCGCTGATTTCACCGAGAGCGCCCACCACTGTTTTGTTGTATTGCGCCACTGCCAAATCGTAACGGGCATCTTCTGCATCCAGCCCGGCGCGTAAACGCCCGCCATCAAAAATCGGCAGCGACAGCGCTGGCGCAATGTTGAAGAAGCGACTGGCCGACCCGAATAAAGCATCCCCCAGTAATGATTCGGTGCCTGCGACGGCCGTCAAATTCAGATTGGGATAGAAACGGGTTTTAGCTGCTGCAATGTTTTTGCTGGCCGCTTCAACACGCCAGCGCGCTGCGACCACGTCTGGCCGACGCCCCAGCAAGTCGGCTGGCAATGTACTGGGCAACGCCACGGCGCTCGGCGCCAGAACATTGGGCCGCGTGATTTCATCACCGCGATCCGGCCCCTTGCCAAGCAGCACTGCGAGCGTAATACGCGCCGAATTGAGCTGTTTCTCAGCGTCGATCAGTTGCTCTTGAGCAGTGGCCTCAAGGCTTTCGGTTTGCTGAAACTGGTAATGGCTGTCGATACCTGAAGCCAAGCGACGCTTGCTCAGGTCCAGCATCTTTCGTGTGCGTTGCAGATCCTCTTGTGAAAGATCACGCACTCGGAAGGCATGTCCCAAATTGCTGTAAGCGCGCGCCACATCGCCCGCCAGCGTCAGACGCGCAGCCTGGCCATCCACTTCCGCTGCACGCGCTTCGCCCAACGCAGCTTCCCACGCATCGCGCTGGCCGCCCCACAAGTCAAAGGTGTAATTGAAGGTCAGATTAAGGTCACGTTCAGTGCTGTAACGCCCACCCTGCCCGCTGGGATCTTGCGATCGCGACAGGCGCGAGCGTGTGACATCTCCATTAGCGTCCAGCGTTGGCATCCGCGCCGCATTGGCCGAACTGGCGGCTGCCGTGGCCTGACGGATGCGGGCGCTGGCCACTTGCATATCCGGACTGTCACGCAAGGCTTGCGTAACCATGCGGTTGAGTTGCTGATCGCCCAACCGCGCCCACCATTGCTTCTCGGGCCAGGCGGCCGGAGTGACGTTGGCGCCCTTGAAAGATTGACCGGGTTTCAATTGATCGGCTTCAAGGCTGAGGCCTTGAGGGGTTAGCCCGTGGTCATTGGCACAGCCGGCCAACACCATTGACGCAAATACCAGGCTCAAGCCTGTACGCAAGGTTTTGTTGCTCATTTTTCACCCAGGCGCTGCACCGTGATCGCGTCACCGGCTGCGAGCAATATTTTTTTCAGGATATGTTCAAGGCTTTGTAATTCTTGCGGGGTTATCGCGCCTGCCAACTGATTCATGGCAGCTGCGCCGATGGTCGGAAGTTGATCGGCCAGTGCCTGCCCCTCGCCTGTAAGCACCAGGCGCACCTGACGCCTGTCCGCATCTGAGCGCTGACGCACCAACAGATTTTTTTGCTCAAGGCGATCGAGCATCCGGGTCATCGAACCGCTGTCGATACACAAGTGCCGACAAAGCTCAGCCGGGGTATCCACCTCAAACTGCGCCATGATGATTAGTACTTTGAACTGCGCAGCCGTGATGCCATACGGCTCCATGTGCGTGTCAATGATGCGGTCCTTGAGCAACGCAGCGCGACCAAGGAGCAAACCCAAGGTGCAGTTTTGAAAGTTATCGGGGGAGAAATGCTTCATCGGCCACCAGGAAGCTGCTTAAGCAGTAATGTTTCAAAATATTACTGTCTAGGCAGCTAATGTCAAGGCGATAAATAGCCAGCTATCTATTTGAACCCATGTAGACCGCGTCACGAGGTTCGCCTGATAGCGCTAAGCATGGGCCATGCAATAAAAAAGCAGACGCTGACGCAAGGTATGCCTGCGTCAGCGATAAGCTACGCCTGAGCCGGCACGCCACTGTGGAAGCGAAACTCAACGTCTGGGCTTTCAATAAGCGCTTGCTCGGCGACGCGCACGCGCTCAATTACCTGAGCAATGTCCTTGGCGTCACCGTATTGATAGGCCAATTTCAAATAACTCTGAAAATGCCGCGCTTCGCTTTTAAGCAATCCGAAATAGAACGTGCCCAGTTCTTCGTCCAGATGCGGCACCAGCGCCTCGAAGCGCTCACAACTGCGCGCCTCGATAAACGCCCCGACCACCAGCGTGTCCACCAGCTTTACGGGCTCATGGTTACGGACCACTTTGCGCAAACCAGAAGCGTAGCGCCCTGCTGACAACTGGCGAAGTTCGATTTTGCGCTTTTTCATCAAACGCATGACCTGCTCGTGGTGCACCAGCTCTTCACGGGCCAGGCGCGACATCATATTGATCAGGTCAACATGGGAGTGATATTTGGCAATCAGGCTCAGCGCCGTGCTGGCAGCCTTGAACTCACAGTTTTTGTGATCGATGAGCAGGGTTTCCTGATCGGCCAGCGCTGCCGTGATCCAGCCATCAGGCGTTCGGCAACCAAGAAACTCGTTAATTTCAGGAAGAATCACGCGAACGCCCCCGATATAAGAAGGTTGCGCGACGAGTCGACAGTAGGCAGAAAAGTGACAGGCATGGGGCTCACACAGCTGGAGTGACAAAGCCGCCGATTATACGGGGCGCACAGCACAGCACCAGCCTGACGGATTGATATGCATCAAGGCGCGGGCAACCCGTGAGCAACTATAGTGGTTGCACTCAATCCTCCATGGAGCCTCTACCATGCAAAAGATCAACAAGCTGCTGGTGGTGATCGAACCCGAGTTAATGGAAAGCCTTGCCCTCAAACGCGCCAAACAAATCGCTGAAAAGACCAAGGCCGCCCTGCACCTCTTGATTTGCGACAAAGAGGATAAACACGCGGCATTGCTCAGCGTGCTCGAGAATGCATTAAGGGCACAAGGCGTTGTTACCACCAGCGAACGGTCCTGGCATGAGAGCAAGCACCAGACCATCATTCGTGTGCAGCAGGCTGAAAATTGCGGGCTGGTGATCAAGCAGCACATTCCCGACAACCCCTTGAAAAAGCTCTTGCTCACACCCGAAGACTGGAAGCTGCTGCGCTTTTGCCCAGCCCCGGTATTGCTGGCTAAAAGTGCGGGGCACTGGGAGAACGGTGTCGTACTGACCGCCGTCGACGTGGGTAATGACGATGCCGATCATAGGGAGCTGCACCAGAGCATTGTTGACGCTGGTATTGAGATCGCCAGCCTGGTTAAAGGCCAGCTTCATGTGGTCAGCGCTTACCCGGCCCCCATGCTGGCCGCTGTAGAAGCCGCTTACCCCATTGAGACTGAATACGAAGCGAAGTATCGCCAGGCGTGCGAAGCGCTCATGGCGCATAACCCCATTGACAGCAAGTGCTTTCATGTCGAAGAGGGTCCGGCCGATGTGATTATTCCTAGGGTCGCCGGCGAGCTACACGCTGCTGTGACAGTTATGGGCACCGTGGCGCGCACAGGCTTTTCGGGTGCGCTGATCGGTAACACCGCAGAAGTCGTCATCGACAAGCTCAACAGTGACATTTTGGTGCTCAAACCTGAAGAAATGACGCGTCATCTGGAGAAATTGGCGTCCGGAGGTTGATCCTTCATCAATTGCCCAATGCATCTTTTAAGAAACTGGGGGCGATGTAACGCTGATAGTGAGCTTCAGACAGCAGGAAAAACTCCCGATCAATGGCATCACGCAGTTCGGGCAAATTCCAGTCGCGAAACTCGGGCAACAGGACCATCCCGTACGCTTCCAGCTGATTGATCACCCGCGCCCCGCGGGCAATCAGCTGGTAGGCCCAGCAATATTCGGACTGATGGGGCACAAATCGAATTTGCCGCGCCAGCAACTGGCCACGCAGCTTTTCGGGATCAAATATTTCAACCTTGCCCGCCATCACCTGCACGAGCAACTGCTCCAGACGCATCCACACTGCGCGTTTTTCGTCATCGTTGTAACCGTTCCAGTGGATCACTTCATGATGGAAGCGCTTGCATCCACGGCACACCAGGTCGCCGTAAACCGTCGAACACAGGCCGATGCAGGGAGTCTTGATGGTTTGGTTGGGCATGGCGAAATAGAGCACTGCAGAGCGAAACAGGCGGGCATGTTAGCCCTTTGTCTAACGCAGATCACCCCTCAACCTTCAGGGGTTAACTTACCTTTACCAAGTTTTTCCCGTAGAATCGGCCTGCCTTTTAAGGCGCCAATGTCCGTTAGAAGCTGTTTTCAAAGCGTCACGAGCACAGTTGATCCTGAAGAACGGTGTTGGTGATGGGTACTTGCCAGGCAACTGCCCGCACCAACATGCACCATCCCTCCGTTCAGAAGGCGTAAAACTTTGAAAACAGCTTCTGTTGGGAATCTCTGTAACTCTGGCTAAGCGGCTCATAAAGCCCCGCAGCGCATGAGTGTCTTGCATTCCTGGATGAGCGTCCCGGACACCCATTTGGGACCAATGATGAGGGTAATAACTGTGCTTGAAGCCTACCGCAAACATATCGAAGAGCGCGCAGCACTGGGTATCGTTCCCCAGCCGCTTAACGCCGAACAAACTGCAGGCCTGGTTGAGCTGCTGAAAAACCCGCCTGCTGGCGAAGAAGAATTCCTCGTTGACCTGATCACCAACCGCATTCCACCTGGTGTTGACGAAGCGGCCTACGTAAAAGCCGGCTTCCTCGCCGCCATCGCGAAAGGTGAAGCCACTTCCCCCCTGATCAGCAAAAAGCGCGCTGTTGAACTGCTTGGCACCATGCAAGGCGGCTACAACATCGTCACGCTGGTTGACCTGCTGGACGACGCAGAGCTGGCTCCGGTAGCTGCCGAGCAGCTCAAGCACACCCTGTTGATGTTTGACGCCTTCCACGACGTGGCTGAAAAAGCCAAGAATGGTAATGCCCACGCCAAGGCTGTGGTGCAATCCTGGGCTGACGGCGAGTGGTTCAAAAACCGCCCTACCCTGGCAGACAAAATCAGCTTGCGCGTATTCAAGGTCACCGGTGAAACCAACACCGACGACCTGTCGCCTGCCCCTGACGCCTGGTCGCGTCCTGATATCCCGCTGCACGCACTGGCCATGTTGAAAATGGCCCGTGACGGCATCGTGCCAGATGTCCAGGGCTCCATCGGTCCGATGAAGCAAATCGAAGAAATGCGCGGCCAGGGTTTCCCTATCGCCTACGTCGGTGACGTGGTCGGCACGGGCTCTTCGCGTAAATCGGCCACCAACTCGGTACTGTGGTTCTTCGGCGACGACGTTCCTTACGTGCCGAACAAGCGCGCCGGTGGTTTCTGCTTCGGTAGCAAAATTGCTCCGATCTTCTACAACACCATGGAAGATGCGGGCGCACTGCCTATCGAGTTTGACGTCAGCAACATCCATATGGGCGACGTGATCGACCTGTACCCGCACGCAGGCAAAGTCTGCAAGCACGGCACTGACGAAGTCATCACCACCTTTGAATTGAAAACCCCGGTTCTGCTGGATGAAGTCCGCGCTGGCGGCCGTATTCCGCTGATCATCGGTCGCGGCCTGACTGAAAAAGCCCGCGCCGAACTGGGCATGGGTCCATCTGACCTGTTCAAGAAGCCTGAAGCACCGATTGAAAGCACCAAGGGTTTCACCCTGGCGCAGAAAATGGTTGGTAAGGCATGCGGCGTGACCGGCGTTCGTCCGGGCACTTACTGCGAGCCGAAGATGACCACCGTAGGTTCTCAGGACACCACCGGTCCAATGACCCGTGACGAACTGAAAGACCTGGCGTGCCTGGGCTTCTCCGCTGATCTGGTGATGCAGTCGTTCTGCCACACCGCGGCTTACCCCAAGCCGATCGACGTGACCACCCACCACACCTTGCCTGATTTCATCATGACCCGCGGCGGCGTTTCCCTACGTCCGGGTGACGGCATTATCCACAGCTGGCTGAACCGCATGCTGCTGCCTGACACCGTCGGCACCGGTGGCGACTCTCACACCCGCTTCCCGATGGGCATTTCGTTCCCCGCCGGTTCGGGCCTGGTGGCATTCGCCGCAGCCACTGGCGTCATGCCACTGGACATGCCGGAATCGGTTCTGGTTCGTTTCAAAGGCGAAATGCAACCGGGCATCACCCTGCGTGACCTGGTACACGCCATTCCTTACGTGGCGATCCAACAGGGCCTGCTGACAGTAGAGAAGAAAGGCAAGATCAACGAGTTCTCGGGTCGCATCCTGGAAATCGAAGGCCTGAACAACCTGAGCATCGAGCAAGCGTTCGAACTGTCCGACGCATCGGCAGAACGTTCGGCTGCTGGTTGCACCATCAAACTGTCCAAAGAGTCGATCACCGAATACCTGAATTCCAACATCACCCTGCTGCGCTGGATGATCGGTGAAGGTTATGGCGATGCTCGCACCCTTGAGCGTCGTGCTCAGGCGATGGAAGCCTGGATTGCCAACCCTGAATTGATGGAAGCCGATGCTGACGCCGAATACGCGCACATCATCGAAATCGACCTGGCTGACATCAAGGAACCTGTACTTTGCGCCCCTAACGACCCGGATGACGCCCGTCTTCTGTCCACCGTTGCCGGCGAGAAAATCGACGAAGTGTTCATCGGTTCGTGCATGACCAACATCGGCCACTTCCGCGCTGCGGGCAAGTTGCTGGACAAGGTTAAAGGCCAGCTGCCAACCCGTCTGTGGCTGTCGCCGCCGACCAAGATGGACGCTCACCAACTGACCGAAGAAGGCTACTACGGCATCTACGGCAAAGCTGGCGCGCGTATGGAAATGCCGGGCTGCTCGCTGTGCATGGGTAACCAGGCGCGCGTAGAGCCGAACTCGACTGTTGTGTCGACTTCGACCCGTAACTTCCCGAACCGTCTGGGTGATGGCGCCAACGTATACCTGGCTTCGGCCGAGCTGGCGTCGGTGGCTTCGATTCTGGGCCGCTTGCCTACTGTAGAGGAATACATGGCATACGCAGCAGAGATCAACACCATGGCCCAGGACGTGTACCGCTACCTGAGCTTTGATCAGATCGCTGAATTCCGTGAAGCGGCAGCCAATGCCAACATCCCGGTGATTCAAGCGTAAGCTGACGTTGTAACGAAAAAGCCCCGACTCGCAAGAGCCGGGGCTTTTTCATGATCGCCGCATGCTGCACTAAAGCAGTGGCGCCACAACCTGCTGCTTGCGTGGCCAGGCATCCAGCACTGCCTTGAACAGCGTAGCCAGCGGGATGGCGAAAAACACACCCCAAAACCCCCACAAGCCTCCGAACAGCAGCACCGCGCAAATGATTGCCACCGGATGCAAGCTGACGGCCTCAGAAAACAGCAACGGCACCAGCACGTTGCCGTCCAGCGTTTGAATGATTCCGTAGACCGCCATCAGATAGATGAACTGATCGCTCCAGCCCCATTGGAACAAAGCTATTAGGCACACCGGCACGGTGACGACCACGGCCCCCACGTAAGGCACGACAACCGACACGCCCACCAGCAAGGCCAGCAATGCCGCGTAATTAAGATCCATGACCACAAACGCAATATAGGTGACGCTACCGCAGATGATGATCTCGATGACCTTGCCGCGTATGTAGTTGGCAATCTGACGGTTCATGTCATGCGCCACGCGTGTAATCAGCGCCCGCTCGCGAGGCAAGTAGCCGCGCACCCAGCGACTGATCATGGCCCGGTCCTTGAGGAAGAAGAACACCAGGATCGGCACCAGCACCAGGTAAATCATTATGTTGACCAACAGCGGCAGACTGGACAGCGAGAACGTCAGCGCCAACTGGCCAAACTTGCCAATCTCCCCCCGCGCCACTTCGATGGCCTGCAACACTTGCTCATCCGACACCAGATGCGGATAGCGTTCCGGCAGCAGCAACAGCAGCGACTGCCACTTCGCGAGCATGCCCGGCAGTTCATTGAACAGGGTGATCAATTGATGCCACAACAACGGCACCACGACCACGATAAAAAGCAGCAGCACTCCCATAAACAGTGCGAAAACCAGCCCGACTGCCACAGCCCCCGGCAAGCGCAAGCGCTCCAGTGCCACCACCAGCCCTTGCATGAGGTACGCCAGTACCATGCCCGCCAGCACCGGCGCCAACATGCCGCCCAAGGTCAAGACCACTGTAAACGCCAGCACCAACAACACGGCCAGCACCACGGCTTCCTCATCGGAAAAGTAGCGCTGTATCCAGTTACGCAACACGTTGAACATCAAGATTCCTTTTAAAAAGGCGACGCCAGGGATTCAGGCCTTGCGCAGCCAGTAGCGGTAGATGCCGACACCCTCTTCTTCACGCAGCAAATCATGCCCCGCCAGACGTGCGAAGGTACGAAAGTCACGTTGAGAGCCCGCATCCGTGGCAATCACTTTCAGCACGTCACCCGAACCCATCTGATTAAGTGCCATCTTGGCCTTGAGCAGCGGCAACGGACAATTCAGGCCGCTGGCGTCCAGCTCCGCGTCATGTTCCAACACATCTGTCATTTCCCGTTCCTCAGGCATTTTTTATGCGCACTAGAATACCCCAGGCTGACCCGCCTCTGGTCGCCAGCCAACTGTGCAGCTACAGTAAGTCCTTTATCGACTAGAGCTTCGTGCATGAATTTTCTGCGCCCGACCCTGTTGACGCTCGCCTGCCTGCTCGCATCACCGCTTTTCGCCGATGATTTGCCGTCTTTGGGTGATGCCAGCTCCTCCATTGTTTCGCCTCAACAAGAGTACAAACTGGGGCGCGCCTGGCTGAGCATGTTGCGCGGCCAGGTCTCGCAGCTCAACGATCCTCAGCTAAAGGACTACGTTGAAACCAGCGTTTATAAATTGGTCGAAACCAGCCAGGTTCAGGACCGGCGGCTTGAATTCATTTTAATCAACAGCCCACAGCTCAACGCGTTTGCAGCCCCCGGTGGAATCATCGGTGTGAATGGCGGCCTGTTCCTCAATGCACAGACCGAGGGCGAGTATGCTTCAGTTCTGGCACACGAACTGGCGCACTTGTCACAGCGGCACTTCGCACGTGGCGTAGAAGCGCAACAACGCATGCAGTTGCCCATGATGGCCGCGTTGTTAGCGGGCATCGTCATCGCAGCCTCAGGGGCGGGTGATGCCGGGATAGCGGCTATTGCGGGCACTCAGGCAGCGGCATTTCAGGAGCAGCGACGCTTTTCCCGACAAAACGAGCAGGAAGCGGACCGCATTGGCATCCTTAACCTGGAAAAAGCGGGTTACGACCCGCGCTCCATGCCGACCATGTTCGAGCGCTTGATGCGCCAGTATCGGTTCGACGCCAAACCACCAGAATTCTTACTGACTCACCCAGTGACCGAATCGCGTATTGCGGACACCCGCAACCGTGCTGAGCAAGCCCGCCCCGGTGGCGCCGAAGACAGTCTGCGCTATCAACTGATTCGCGCCCGGGTGCAACTCAACTACGAAGAGACGCCAGGGCTTGCCGCCAAGCGCTTTCGGGTCCAACTCGATGAAAACCCTAAAAACGACGTGGCCCGCTACGGCCTGGCTATCGCGCAGATCAAGGGCAGTCAATTCAAGGAGGCTCGGGAAAACCTGAAGCTGTTACTGGATAAATCGCCCAACGACATCACCTACAACCTGGCCCAGATCGAGCTCGACATGGCCAGCAATCAACTCGACGACGCGCAAAAGCGGGTCGAAAGGATGCGCACGCTGTATCCGGGCAATTACCCGCTGAATCAGGCACGTGTCGATCTGTTACTCAAACAGAACAGAGCCGCCGAAGCAGACAAGGCACTGGAAGCCTTGCTCAAGAGTCGCCCAAATGACCCGGATGTCTGGTACTCGGTGGCCGAGACCCGAGGGCTTTCGGGGAACATTATCGGCTTGCATCAGGCACGAGCGGAGTATTTTGCACTGGTGGGTGATTACCGTCAGGCCCTGCAACAGCTGGACTTGGCGAAAAAACTGACCAATAACTTCCAGCTGTTATCGCGCATTGATGCGCGTCAACGTGATTTGCTGGATGAAGAGCGATCCATCAAAGACATGATGAATTGAGATCACGCCTGAAGGCGGTAACTTCACCCCAGTGAGTTACTGCCTTCAGTGTTAGGCCCGAGACCAAAGCTCAGGCGTTGCCCGCCAGCTTCAAACGGGCAGCCTGCGTGAAGTCCAGCATGCGCTTGAGCGGACGAACCGCTTGCGGCACAAGCGCCGGGTCGACAAAGATCTCGTTCGACCCCATTTGCAGACCTTGCAGCATGCGCTCCAAGGTGTTCATTGCCATCCACGGGCAATGGGCGCAGCTGCGGCAAGCGGCGCCATTGCCCGCCGTAGGCGCTTCAATGAAAACCTTGTCAGGACATAACTGCTGCATTTTGTAAAAAATGCCGCGATCAGTGGCCACGATAAATGTCTTGTTGGGCAGGTTCTGCGCGGCGGCAATCAGTTGACTGGTCGAGCCGACCGCGTCGGCCAGATCAATCACCGACTCGGGCGATTCGGGATGAACCAAAACCGCCGCGTCCGGATAGAGCGCCTTCATGTCTTCGAGCTGCTTGGACTTGAACTCTTCATGGACGATGCAAGCCCCATCCCAGAGCAACATGTCAGCTCCGGTCTGGCGCTGGATATAGCGCCCAAGATGTTTGTCGGGGCCCCAGGTGATCGTTTCACCGTTATCCATCAGGCTTTCAACGATTTCCAGCGCACAGCTCGACGTCACTACCCAATCTGCACGGGCTTTAACCGCGGCAGACGTGTTGGCGTAAACCACAACGGTGCGCTCGGGGTGTTTGTCACAGAACGCAGAAAACGCTTCGACCGGACATCCCAGATCCAGCGAACAGGTGGCTTCGAGCGTCGGCATCAGCACGCGTTTTTCAGGCGTGAGGATTTTGGCCGTTTCGCCCATGAAACGAACGCCGGCCACCAATACCGTTTTTGCGGGATGCGCCGCACCAAAACGGGCCATTTCCAATGAATCGGAAACGCAGCCGCCTGTTTCTTCAGCGAGCGCCTGAATCACGGGATCGCAATAAAAATGAGCCACCAGAACCGCATCCTGCGCCTTGAGCTCGGCAGCGATGGCTGCACGTAATGCAGCCTCTTCTTCCAGAGTCAGGGCTTTAGGCTGCTTGGCATCAAGGTGGGCTTGAACCAGAAGTCGTTCAGAAATATGCGTCATGTTCGCAAGACCTGCAGGCGCTACTGCGCGAAAGTCGAGTGTACCACCGGCTCCGGACCGTCGAGTCCCGCCGGGAGAATGTGTGTTATCAGACACGGACCAGCTATTCAGCTCGCCAAGGCTACAGAATATGCTTGCGATTCAAAAGTTTAATGTTTCAGGGGAGGTCCAGCGCTACATGGGCAAATCTGCCGATGACTGGCAGGCCACCAGACATCGGCCGCAGCACTTACTTAACTCACTGGCTCAACGCTTTAAGCACAAGCTCAGCCACAGCGCCACCTGACGCAGGGTTCTGACCCGTAATCAAACGCCCATCTGCAACAGCATAGGCCGCCCACGGCTGGCTGGCCTTTTCATACTTGGCCCCACGCTTGACCAGTTCGCTCTCAGTCAAATACGGCACGACTTTGTCCAAACCGGCCAGCTTCTCTTCCTCATTGGAGAAGCCCGTGACTTTTTTCCCCTCAATCAGCAGCTTGCCGTCGCTGAGCATGATATTCAGCAGCCCGACCGCCCCGTGACACACCGAGGACACGACTCCACCGGACTCATAAATCTCGCGACTGATGGTTTGCAGTTCAACGTTGTCCAGAAAATCCCAAATGACCCCGTGGCCCCCTGCAAAGTAGATAGCGCAGTAGTCTTCAGGCTTGATATCACTCGGCTTGAGCGTTGCGCCAAGGCGATTCATGAATGACTTGTCTTGATACCACTTCCAGTCAATGTCAGCAGCCATGTCCTTGGCCAGGCTGTGAGGGTCAATCGGCGTATAACCACCTTTAGGGCTGACAAAGTCCACGGTATAGCCTGCCGCTTCAACTTTCTGTACAAAATGCACAGCCTCCCCAAACCACAACCCAGTAGCACGAGGCATGTCCGGGTACTTTTCGACACTGGTCAAAACCACCAACATTTTCTTGCTCATCGTAAGACTCCTGAAAATACCGGATATGTACGGAACTTGGGCTGTCCAACACAGCAAATGGTTCAGCCGCAGAACGAGGCGTGAGCATAGACCACAGGGGTTGCCATGCCGACTTGCGCATGGGGCTGGCGCTATGCTGCCTTCACAATCTGTGTCACATCCACTGGAGACTACCGGCACCACGTTGGAGGAAGCAGATCACCCGAGGCCCCCTGATTGGCATGCCGCCATTTCAAATACTGGACTGCCCCCGCTCCCGTAGACATTTTCCAGCCTCAAAGTGAGGCACTTTCAAAGGCCTAAGGACTGACGCCGCCCAGGTGACTGTGACGCGTTCGGTTGTAAAACGCCTCAATGTAATCGAATACGTCGGCACGGGCCATTTCCTCGGCGGCTCATACTCGGCTCAAGGTGGTGGGCCTGACAAAAACGTTTCCAGTCATCGCTACCATATTGGGCGGATTCAACTGGTCGTCGCAACACCTTGATCGAGGTGTTTATGGGACGATCCGCAGGATGGATGCAAAAATTGA
>NZ_NQKI01000015.1 GCF_002269125.1 Pseudomonas lundensis
CCATCTTGGCCTCCTGGCTTTAATGGCGGTGTATTTTACAGAAAATCGTATTTCTTGGGTTTACGTACAGAGCCTAGGCTCTGTACGAAATCAGATGAAACTCATTTGAACCCATCCTGATTACCCGAAGGGTGAAGGTAGCCGTCCGGCCTATCCTTTGATGGCAATGCTGCGGGTTCATCTCATGCAGAACTGATACCGGAGGTCTGGGCCAAGGGCCAAGGCGGGTTGTTGGACGTCGTGCTATCGCCCAACTTCCCTAGCGATCGATGGGTGTATTTGTCCTATGCCCAAAGTAGCGAAGAAGAGGGCAAGGCCGGCACCGTCGTAGGGCGTGGGCGGCTGTCAGACGACCTCACCAAGCTGAGCAATTTTGAAGTCATGTTTACGCAGGCGCCCAAGCTCTCTACCGGCAACCACTTCGGCTCACGCCTGGTGTTTGACCGTGACGGATATTTGTTTATTGCGCTGGGCGAAAACAATCAGCGTCCGACAGCCCAAGACCTCGACAAGCTGCAAGGCAAAGTCGTGCGTATTTATCCGGACGGGCGTGTGCCGGATGACAATCCGTTTGTAGGCCAGGCCAATGTACGCCCGCAGATCTGGTCTTATGGGCATCGCAACCCACAGGGTGCTGCGTTAAACCCTTGGACCGGCACGTTGTGGACCCATGAGCATGGGCCAAAAGGCGGGGACGAAATCAACCTGATCGAACGCGGCAACAATTATGGCTGGCCTATGGCAACCCATGGGATTGACTACTCCTCCAAACCCATTCCGGAAGCGCAGGGCGCGGCGGTCGAAGGCATGAAAGGGCCCAATCATGTCTGGGAGCAATCCCCGGGTATAAGCGGCATGACGTTTTATGACGCCACTCGGTTCACGCCCTGGCAACACAATGTGTTCATTGGGGCATTGGCTGACCAAAACCTGATCCGCCTGCAACTGGACGGGGACAAAGTCGTGCATGAAGAGCGCCTGCTGGGCGAATTGAAGTCGCGGATTCGCGACGTGCAGCAAGGTCCGGACGGTTATCTGTATGTGCTGACCGATGAAAAAGACGGTGTGCTTTATCGCGTGGGTCTGCAGTAGCGTGCAAGCATCCGTGGGCGCCACCCCGTATGGCCGTGGCGCCCCATAAAGAGTTATTCGGCAACGGCCTGCTTGATTTGCTTGGAGGCCGACCAGATGCGATAACGCACTTCAATGTCCTTGGGCACGTACAGCACGATAGGCAGTTTGCTGTTGTAGCGCAGCATGAACCCTTCCCCCACGACCGGTACGAATTCAGCGTGCGTTTTGCCTTCAGGGCAGGCCATCAGCGTTGTCGCCGGGCCGCTGACCTTGTTAAGGCGATACATAGGGTAGCCCCAGCCTTTGAGCGTCTTCTCTTCCAGCTTGCCGCCCAGGCGTTGCTTGTTGCAGTCCACTTGCAGGGCCTTGCCGGCAATGATCTGGACTTTGTAATCGTCTTCATTTTTCTGCGTCGGCAAATGAATGACTTGTCGGCTAAAGCCCTTATCGGCTTTAGGGTAGGGAGCCACGTCTTCCAGTTTGGCGGCGTTGGCAACGCCGCTCAGCGTACTCAACGAAAACAACAGTGCCGCGCTGATGACCAGTGGTTTCATGATGTGTCCTTAAATTCAGTGCAGAAAGAAAGCCTCCGGTTGGATCACGAAAACACCGGAAAGTGCCATAGTTTTGCCATGAGCTAGGTTTTGTTGCAAACCGGGTCATCGTCACGTGCCGTAATAGAGCCTGTGATCATCAAAAACGCAGGCAATTGCGCAGGCCTGGGATAGATCGCTTCTCGCCAGTGTCGAAGTGCCAGTAAACTGCTTTTTTTCCTCCGAATCATTTATTTCCCGAGGTTTTGCATGACACTCAGTCCTCTTGCGGGCAAACCGGCGCCGGCACAGTTGCTGGTCGATATTGCGCGACTGGTGACCGCTTATTACACCGGTCAGCCCGATGCCAGCATTGCGACCCAGCGCGTCGCGTTCGGAACCTCCGGTCATCGCGGCAGCTCGTTTGAGTTAAGCTTCAATGAGTGGCATGTATTGGCCATCAGCCAGGCCATTTGCCTGTACCGTCACGCCAAGGGCATCAATGGCCCACTGTTCGTCGGCATCGACACCCACGCGCTCTCCACCCCGGCCGGGGCGAGCGCTTTGGAAGTCTTCGCTGCCAATGGTGTCGAGACCATGATTGCCGCTGCAGACGAGTACACCCCGACGCCCGCAATTTCCCACGCCATCCTTTGCTATAACCGCGGCCGTACGTCTGGCCTGGCGGATGGTGTGGTGATTACGCCTTCGCATAACCCGCCTGAAAGTGGTGGCTTCAAATACAACCCTCCCAACGGCGGACCGGCAGACACTGACGTCACCAAGTGGATTGAGGCCAAGGCCAACGAATTACTGGCCGCCAGGCTGGCGGGTGTGAAGCGCATCAGTTATGAGCAAGCCCTCAAGGCCAGTACGACGCACCGTCACGACTACCTGAACACTTATGTGGCTGACCTGAAGAACGTCATCGACATGGATACCTTGCGCGGTGCCAATCTGCGTCTGGGAGTCGATCCGCTTGGCGGCGCAGGCGTACGCTACTGGTCAGCAATCGGTGAGCATTACGGCTTGAATCTGGATGTAGTGAACACGTCCGTCGACCCGACGTTCCGCTTTATGTGCGTCGACTGGGACGGGCGGATCCGCATGGACCCGTCCTCGAGCTATGCGATGCAAGGCCTGATCGGCCTGAAAGAGCGTTTTGATGTGGCCTTTGCCTGCGACCCGGATCATGACCGTCATGGCATTGTGACCCCTTCGGGCGGCCTGTTAGCGCCGAACAATTACCTCGCCGTCTCCATCGACTACCTGTTCCGCAATCGTCCGCAATGGCGCGTCGATGCGGCCGTGGGCAAAACCGTGGTCAGCAGCGGGTTGATTGATCGGGTGGCCGCGCGTCTTGGCCGTCGTTTGTACGAAGTGCCAGTGGGCTTCAAGTGGTTTGCCGATGGCCTGTTTGACGGTTCGCTCGGCTTCGGTGGCGAAGAGAGCGCCGGGGCATCGTTCCTGCGGCGCGATGGCAGTGTGTGGTCGACAGACAAGGATGGTTTGATTCCGTCTTTATTGGCCGCAGAGATGACGGCCCGCACCGGTCGCGATCCGTCGCAGTTGTACCAGCAGATGACCGACGACCTGGGACAGCCTTTCTCAACCCGTGTAGATGCCAAGGCGACGCCTGCGCAAAAGGCGCTGCTGGGCAAGCTGTCACCGGATCAGGTCAAGTCGACTACCTTGGCGGGTGAAGCCATCACGCAAATTCTGAGCCATGCCCCCGGCAATCATCAGGCGATTGGCGGCCTGAAGGTCATGACCGAAAACGGATGGTTCGCTGCGCGCCCATCGGGCACCGAAGACATCTACAAGATCTACGCCGAGAGCTTCATCGGCGACGAGCACCTCAACCGGTTGGTTGAAGAAGCTCAAGTGTTGGTCGACGCCGCAATCGCCTGACCCCAGCTGCAAAAACGCCTGATCCCTTTACAGGACCAGGCGTTTTAAAAGGGCGGCTATCAACCCTGGGTGTTGAGTTGCACCCGTTGTTGCATTTGTTCGTTGCACGCTCGGGCTTGCTGCAGCATCGCTTCGAACGGGGCGCTCATGATCGCGTCATGGCTCAGCCAACTGTGTTTTTGCGTCACGGAGTACCGGTAACGGTATTCACCTTTATTGCGCTGGCTGCTCAGCTCCAGATCAAACCAGGGTGAATTGACCTTGCAGGTGTTGATGAGCTTGGCCACCTTGGCACCTGAAAGGGTGATGTCGTAGGTCATCGTTTCCGGATCCCCCATATACAAGTCTGCCAGTTGGCCTGTGCGTCGATAGTTCATCAGGCTGTCCCAGCGCTCGGTCATGAACGCGGGTTTATAGATCAACTGCCCGGCCATGTTCTCCAATGGGCGCAGGTTGGTCAGGCGGGCGTGAACCCTATAATGCTGCGGGACCACAAAACCGGTTTTTTCACGGGTGATGGTGCAATCACTGATCTCTTTGCCAAAGTTGTTACACAGGTTCAGGTCGGTGGCAGAGACCCCTGATTCCGTGTCGGCGTAGCTGAGCTGCATCAACATCATTTGCCCCATCTGCACCTGCGCCGTGGTGCGCGCCTGTCCTTCGTCATTGAAGTGTTCAAACTTTTTCACGTCCATGCTCACAGTAGCCGGGGCTTCGGGGATGTGTTCCTGACGCACCGTGCCTTGATCATCGATGACCAGCGCCCAGCGATCCTGAATGTCCGGCATGCTGCGCCCTGGCATGAACACCGGATTGGTCGGGTCCAGCCACCAGACGTGCCCATCGACTTCAGCACGCACGATGGCGTGGTTGGCGGAGCTGGTGCCGGGCAGCAGCAGGCTGAGCGGCGTTGTGCCCCGGCTGACCCAGGTGGTGTGCGCGTTGATGCCACTGGCTTTTAACATGGCCGTCAGCAACACCGATAAATCCTTGCAGTCGCCGTAGCCACGCACTTCGATCTCGCTCAGGCTGAATGGCACATACCCTCGGTCGGTAGCGCGCCAGTCGCCCATGTAGCGGTATTGATCGTGGATGTACTGCATCACACCGGCTACTTGCTGTGCAGGCGGCAAGCCCTTGAGCCCGGAGACGGTTTTTGCGGCACCGGCAGGCAGGCGCGCAGCGAGAATTTCGTTGTAGCGTTTGGCGAAAGGCCCGAAGTAATCCTGTAACTGGCTAGAGCTGCCGATTTCAACCCGTGGCACCTGGCGGATGTAGCCATTGCCTGCTTCGTTGATGTAATTCACAAAGCGCGGTTTCTTTTGCTCGATCACCAGCGTTTTGTGATCGGCCGAGGGTGTGAAGATGAAATCCTCCATCTGTTCGCTGCGCCAGACAATCGGCTGCTCGGCGGTGAACGTGCCTTTGAACACATCCGTGCGAACCGGGCTGGGGCCGAATGTCATCTGGTAATGGAAGTGCTCCATCAGCGGTTTGGCCGTGGTGTGTTCACGCACGGTGTAGGTGAGCTGGGTGCCGACGCGCAGGTTTGGAAACGCAATGGACGTTTGTTTGGCCCGCAAAAAGCCCTGATCCGGGTTGGGTGCCATACGCGTGTCGATTTGCGATTCAGCCAATGGCTGCGGTGTGCCACCGGGCTGGGTGGAGTGGGCGTCGATGATGTCCAGCCGGTCCGTTTCGGGGAAGCTGAAGTCAATGCGCGATAGCATCTCTCGCCCATTGTTGGTCAGGATGGTGTAACGGTAAGTGGTGGTGCAGTCGCTGCTGGTGTCTTTGTTGAAGTGGCAGGTGCGTTGTGTTTCGCCGGCCAGCGCCGCATCTGACGCTGGTTGCAATGCCGCGAAAGAGGGCAGGCTGACAATCCCCAATGTTGCGCAAATCAACGATTTGCTGAAAGTAAAGCGGTGCATGAGCGCCTCAGGTCATTCCTTTAAAGCAGCACCTGCGACGTTTTAATGATTGTTGATTAGCGGTGTAGGGTTCTGCGCGAGTGGCGGATGATAATCGATCTCAACTGTAATTTCTACATTGTAGGACAATTAATGCAGCGGAGAGGCCCGAGCTAGAGCCTTCTCCAATTATCAGGCGGCAGGAAGCGGCTGGCACACATCGACCCACTGCGCGTTGACCAGCGCTGCCAGGCGCGTGGGGCATAGCTTTACCGCGGTGTGCGTGGCGCCCGCGGCAGGCATGACTTCGGTAAAGCTTTGCAGGGAAATGTCGCAGTAAACGGGCAGGTCAGTCGCCAGCCCGAAAGGGCAGACACCGCCGACTGGATGACTGGTGAGTGCCACCACGGTTTCGGCGTCCAGCATTTTGGCTTTGCTGCCCAAGGCGTCTTTGATCTTTTTGTTATCGATCCGCGCGTCACCTCGAGCTACCAGTAATACGTTGCGCTCGCCAACGCGAAAGGCCAGGGTTTTGGCGATTTGACCGGGTTCGACCCCATGGGCTTCGGCGGCCAGTGCAACCGTCGCCGTGCTGGTGGCCAATTCGATGATGTGCAGGTCGGGGGCGTTGGCGTTAAAGAACGCACGTACAGATTCAAGGCTCATTAGGCTTCGCTCGTGGGGGCAAAAGCCTGAATCTAGTGAAGCCGCAAGCGCACTGTCAATGCGCCTTGCGGCGGTATCGCGTTTAGATGTCCAGGCAGATTTTGCCGAAATGCTGGTTGGTTTCCTGGTATTTGAAGGCTTCAACAATATCGGTCAGCGGGAAGTGACGATCGATGACCGGACGCATGCCGTTGGCATTGATGGCGCGGATCATGTCTTGTTGCTGACTGCGGCTGCCGACCAGCACGCCCTGCAGGCGAACTTGCTTGACCAGTGCAGGTACGAAGTCCATGGCGCCGCTGACGCCGCTCAAAATGCCAATGATCGAGATGTGCCCGGCGACGCGCACGGCAATCATCGATTGCTCAAGGGTCGCGGGGCCACCCACTTCGATGATGTGATCGACGCCACGGCCCCCGGTCAGTGCGCGGGCGGTCTCGCCCCAACGGGTGTCTTTGCGGTAGTTGATGACGTGGTCGGCCCCCAGCGCTTTCAGACGCTCCAGCTTTTCATCGCTGGAGGAGGTGGCAATGACGGTTGCACCGGCCATTTTCGCGAATTGCAGAGCAAAAATTGAAACCCCTCCCGTGCCTTGTACCAGCACGGTGTCGCCGGGTTTGAGCGAGTCATCGGCCATCAGCGCACGCCAGGCTGTCAGGCCCGCGGTGGTCAGGGTCGAGGCTTCAGCGTGGCTGTAACCGGTCGGGGCCAGTGTGAAAGCGGTCGCTTTGGCCGTCACGTGCTCGCGGGCGTAGCCGTCAATGCCATCCCCCGGAACGGTGACAAACCCTTCCACCAACGGAGTGCCATCAATCCACTCGGGGAAGAAAGTGCTGACGACTGAATCCCCGACCTTGAATTCGGTTACGTCCGGGCCTACCGCGATCACTTCTCCCGCACCATCGGCCATCGGGATGCGCTTTTCAGACGGCCCCCACATGCCGCTAACCACAGCGAAATCGTGATAGTTCAGGGAGTTGGCATGCAGTCGCACGGTAATTTCGCCGCCCGCTGGCGCGCGCACTTCGCTGCTGCCGACAACCACGTTGTCATAGCCACCACCGGGTTGGACGAAAATGGTTTTAGTGCTCATGGAAGTTCCTCATATTTTTACATTACGCAAAACGACGAAATGTATAGGTAAAAATTACAACTCGATTTTCAGCCTAGCCGCAAAGTCATCAATCGCCTGCTCGTTGCGCCGGTAATAGGTCCATTTGCCAATGCGCGTGGTCAAGACAAAGCCGGCACGCTGCAAAATGGCCAGATGCGCGGAAGCCGTGGAGGGTGAAAGCCCTGCCTTGTGCTGCAAGTGGGTCACGCAGACACCGATAGCAGGATCTCCGTGATCCTGTGGCGGGAAATGGGTAAGTGGGTCTTTGAGCCACTCCATCATTTGCATGCGAGTGTCATTGCCCAGCGCTTTGAGCTGTTCGAGAATCATGGGCGGCGATATTACGCCTTTTAACGAAATGTTCAACCCGCACGCCTGATATGCCGGGCGCGGCAATGGCGCGCAGGTGGGCCGGATGTTTTGCAATTCAGGGGTCAATCCTGTATTTGTTGCGCCATTGAGCCTTGGCCAAGGCTCACTTGTCTTATGAACCTGCCCCTCAGGAACCATGATGCCTAACCAGTTCCCCGCTGTTCGCCCGCGTCGTTTGCGTCGCTCCCAAACCCTTCGCGACCTGTTCCAGGAAACCGAATTCAGCCTTAATGACCTGGTGTTGCCGATTTTTGTTGAGGAAGAAATCGACGACTTCGTGCCCATTACCAGCATGCCGGGTGTCATGCGCATCCCTGAGTCGAAACTGGCGGGCGAAATCGAGCGGTACGCGCGCGCCGGTATCAAGTCAGTGATGCTGTTTGGCGTGTCGCACCATCTGGACGCCACTGGCAGCGATGCCATGCGTGAAGACGGGCTGGTGTCGCGCATGGTGCGCATCAGCAAAGACGCGGCGCCGGACATGGTGGTCATGAGCGACACCTGCTTCTGCGAATACACCTCCCACGGCCACTGCGGCGTGATGCATGACCATGGCGTGGACAACGACGCGACGTTGATCAATCTCGGCAAGCAAGCCGTGGCAGCTGCGGCTGCGGGCGCTGACTTCATCTCGCCTTCGGCCGCGATGGATGGCCAGGTGCAAGCGATTCGCAGTGCGCTGGATGGCGCGGGGTTTCTGGACACGTCGATCATGGCGTATTCCACCAAGTTCGCCTCGGCCCTGTACGGCCCGTTCCGTGAAGCAGGCGGCAGTGCATTGAAGGGCGACCGCAAGTCATACCAAATGAACCCGATGAACCGCCGCGAAGCGATTCGCGAGTCCTTGCTGGACGAACAGGAGGGCGCGGACGTCTTGATGGTCAAGCCGGCCGGGGCTTATCTGGATATCATTCGCGACATCCGTGAAGCCTCGCGTTTACCGCTGGCGGCATATCAGGTCAGCGGCGAATACGCGATGATCAAGTTTGGCGCACAGGCGGGGGCCATCGATGAGGCCCGTGTGGTGCGTGAAAGCCTGGGCTCGATCAAGCGCGCCGGTGCCGACATGATCCTCACCTACTTTGCGATGGACCTTGCCCTGCAAGGCATTTAAGTCGCCAGCGGCAAACGGCGTACCCGCGCAGTTTGCCGCCATTCACATCTTTCTTGACGTCCGTCAATAACGCTGCGGCGCTTTTTGTCATATTCCTTAGGGTTGATTTTTCCTCGCGTGCGAGCGGAAGTTGGCTATGGTCATTAGATAAAAAAGCCTGAGCGTATCCCGTCACCGTGAGGCGGGAACGACTCTGTGTCCGGCATAGCGCACGGATCTTGAGGAGATTTATGGACGTCGGCAGAAGACAGTTCGTCAAACTTTGTACGGCCGGTGTAGCCACGGCCACAGTTGCATCACTCGGGTTTGCCCCCGGTCTTGCTCAAGCAGATCCCTCCCGCCAATACAAACTGTTACGCGCCAAAGAAACCCGTAACAACTGCACCTATTGCTCGGTGGGTTGCGGGATCTTGATGTACAGCCTGGGTGACGGCGCGAAGAACGTCAAAGCCCGCATCTTCCATATCGAAGGCGACCCGGATCACCCGGTCAGCCGAGGCTCGCTGTGCCCCAAAGGCGCTGGCCTGATTGACTTCATCTACAGCGAACAGCGTCTTAAATACCCGGAATACCGCGCCCCCGGCTCCAACGAGTGGCAACGCATCAGTTGGGACGAAGCCATCACCCGTATCACCCGTTTGATGAAAGACGACCGGGACGCCAACTTTATCGAAAAGAACGCCGACGGCGTGACCGTTAACCGCTGGTTGACCACGGGCATGCTGTGCTCGTCGGCGGCCAGTAACGAAACCGGCTTCCTCGATCAACGTTTCACCCGTGCGCTGGGCATGCTCGGCATCGATTGCCAGGCGCGGCTGTGTCACGCACCTACTGTATCGGCCCTGGCGCCAACGTTGGGCCGCGGTGCGATGACCAACAACTGGGTTGATATCAAAAATGCCAACGTGGTGCTGATCATGGGCGGCAACCCCGCCGAAGCGCACCCGGTGGGTTTCAAATGGGTGGTCGAAGCCAAGATCCGTAATGGCGCCAAAGTCATCGTGGTCGATCCGCGCTTCAACCGCAGTGCTGCGGTGGCGGATCTCTACTCGCCGATCCGCGCTGGGTCTGACATTGCCTTCCTGATGGGCATGATCAACTACCTGATCACCCATGACCGCATTCACCATGAGTATGTGCGGGCCTACACCAACGCGCCGCTGATCGTGCGTGACAGCTATACCTTCGAAGAAGGCCTGTTCAGCGGTTTTGATCCGGCCAAAAAGCAATACGATCGCAGCGAATGGATGTATGAAGTCGACGAAAACGGCTTCGCCCGACGCGACGAAACCTACAGCCATCCGCGCTGTGTGTGGAACCTGCTTAAAGCCCACGTCAGCCGTTACACGCCCGACGTCGTGACTGACATTTGCGGCACGCCTAAAGAAGACTTCCTGGAAATTTGCCGCATCATCGGTGAAACCAGTGTGCCGAATCGCACCACGACCTTCCTCTATGCGCTGGGTTGGACTCACCACTCCAGTGGCGTGCAGATGATTCGCGGTGCCGGAATGATTCAATTGCTGCTCGGCAACATCGGCATGGCTGGCGGCGGCGTTAACGCCTTGCGCGGCCACTCCAATATTCAGGGTTACACCGACATTGGGCTGCTGTCGTTGCGGTTGCCGGGCTACATGAATTTGCCCAGTGACCAGCAAACCGATTTGGCCACTTACCTCAAACAAACCACACCCAAGGCCTTGTTGCCCGAACAGGTCAACTACTACCAAAACACGCCAAAATTTTTCACCAGCATGATGAAAACCTTCTGGGGTGATAACGCTACCACAGCCAACGACTGGGGGTTTGACTGGTTGCCCAAGTGGGATAAAAGTTACGACGTGTTGCGCTATCTGGAGATGATGTACGACGGGCAGGTCAATGGGTACATTGCCCAAGGCTTCAACCCGATTGCGGCCTTCCCGGACAAAAACAAGGCCAGCGCCGCGTTGTCCAAACTCAAGTACCTGGTGATCATTGACCCGCTGGTGACCGAGACCTCCAGCTTCTGGAAGAACTACGGCGACCAGAACGACGTCGATACCGCCAGCATCAAGACCGAAGTGTTCCGTTTGCCATCCTCCTGTTTTGCCGAAGAAAACGGCTCCATCGTCAACTCGGGCCGCTGGCTGCAATGGCATTGGGCAGGTGCAGCGCCGCCGAATGAAGCGTGGCATGACGGCAAAATTTTGGGCCATCTGTTCGTCAAACTTCGCCAGATGTATGAGCAAGAAGGTGGCGCTAACCCCGCGCCGCTGTTGAACATGGCGTGGAATTACCGTGACCCGCTGGACCCCACGCCCGAAGAAGTGGCGCAAGAGGCCAACGGCTTTGCACTGGAAGATCTCAAAGACGCACAGGGCAATGTCACGGTGCGTAAAGGGGAATTGCTCAGCGACTTCTCGCAATTGCGCGATGACGGCACCACCGCCAGTTTCAACTGGATATTTGCCGGCTCCTGGACCCCGCAAGGCAACCAGATGGCACGCCGCGACAACGCCGACCCATCAGGCCTGGGCAGTACGCTGGGCTGGGCCTGGGCGTGGCCGCAAAACCGTCGCATCCTCTACAACCGTGCGTCAGCCGACCCTCAAGGCAAGCCTTGGGACCCGGCGCGCAAAATCATTGAGTGGAACGGCCAGCGCTGGACCGGCATCGATGTGCCGGACTTCCCGGCCACCCTGCCGCCCGGCAGTAAGGCCAGCCCATTCATCATGCTGCCTGAAGGGGTAGGGCGTTTATACGCCATTGATACGTTGGTGGACGGTCCGTTCCCGGAACATTACGAGCCGACGGAATCACCCACAGGGCGCAACCCGCTGCACCCGAGTACGGTTTACAACCCTACGGTGCGTATTTTTCCTTACGACCAGGCGCGACTGGGGACAGCAGCAGAATTTCCGTACGTCGCCACCACGTACTCGATCACGGAACTGTTCCGCCATTGGACCAAACACTCGCGTATCAACGCCGTGTTGCAGCCGGAACAGTTCATTGAGATTGGCGAAAACCTGGCGAATAAGAAAGGCATTGTCCAGGGTGACTGGGTCAAGGTCAGCACCAAGCGCGGCTACATCAAGGCCAAAGCGGTGGTGACCAAACGCATCCGCACCCTGCAAGTGGGCGGGCAGGAGGTCGATACCATCGGCATTCCGTGCCATTGGGGATACGAAGGGGAAACCCGCAAGGGCTACCTGGCCAACACCCTGACCCCAGCCATCGGCGACGCGAATGCGCAGACGCCTGAGTACAAGGCTTTCCTTGTCAACGTGGAAAAGGCGTAAGGGAGAAAGCTCATGTCCATGCAATCCCAAGACATTATCAAGCGCTCTGCGACCAATAGCCTGACGCCCGCCCCACAGGTGCGTGACAGTGAAGTGCACGTGGCCAAACTGATCGACGTCACCATCTGCATCGGCTGCAAGGCCTGCCAGGTGGCGTGCGGTGAGTGGAACGACCTGCGAGATGAGGTTGGTCATAACGTGGGGGTTTATGACAACCCGGCGGACTTGTCGGCCGAAACCTGGACCCTGATGCGTTTCGACGAGGTGGAAGACGAAAACGGCAAGCTTGAATGGCTCATCCGCAAGGACGGCTGCATGCACTGCGCTGACCCAGGCTGCCTCAAAGCGTGTCCGGCGCCGGGGGCGATCGTGCAATATGCCAACGGCATTGTCGATTTTCGCTCGGACCACTGCATCGGGTGTGGCTATTGCATCGCAGGCTGTCCGTTCGATGTGCCGCGCATCAGCAAGAAGGACAACAAAGCCTATAAGTGCACGTT
Source organism: Pseudomonas lundensis (assembly GCF_002269125.1). Taxonomy (GTDB): domain Bacteria; phylum Pseudomonadota; class Gammaproteobacteria; order Pseudomonadales; family Pseudomonadaceae; genus Aquipseudomonas; species Aquipseudomonas lundensis_A. Next base: position 12,479 of record NZ_NQKI01000015.1, read on the forward strand.
GTGCATTGACCGCGTGAGCGTGGGTCAGGAGCCGGCCTGTGTTAAGACGTGCCCGACCGGGGCCATCAACTTCGGCAGCAAAGCCGACATGAAACACTTGGCCAATGAGCGGGTGGCCGAACTCAACACCCGCGGTTTCGCACATGCCGGGGTGTATGACCCACAAGGCGTGGGCGGCACCCACGTGATGTACGTGTTGCAACATGCCGACAAACCGCAGCTTTACCACAATCTGCCAGCCGACCCTCGGATCAGCAATGTGGTGGAAGGCTGGAAAGGCTGGCTCAAGCCCGTCGCCGCAGTGGCGTTTTTTGCCACCTTGGCAGGCACGCTGTTCCACTACGTTGGCGTAGGACCGTTGACCACCGATGAGTCGGACGACGACATCGACGCTGATAAAAAAGCCCCCACGCCCACGGAACAGGAGAAGCACTCATGAACCCTAAAGACATGATTCTGCGTACCCCGTTTGCCGAGCGCATGTGCCACTGGCTGATGGTCATTTGTTTCATGTTGGTGGCGCTGTCGGGGTTGTCGTGGTTTTTCCCGTCGATGAGCTGGCTTAGCCATGTATTGGGCACTCCGCAGCTGGCGCGGATCCTGCACCCGTTCCTGGGTGTGGTGGTGTTTTTGGCCCTCATGTTCCTGTTCGTGCGATTGGTGAAGTACAACATGCCAGAACCCCAAGACCGCCTGTGGTTCGCCAACGTCAAGGATGTCCTGATGGGCCGTCACACCACGTCGTTGCAGGTGGGTAAATACAATGCAGGGCAAAAGCTGTTGTTCTGGGGAATCATGGGCCTGATCACGCTGTTGTTGATCAGTGGCATTTTGATCTGGCGTCCTTACTTTGCGCCGTTTTTCCCGATTCCAGTGATACGCGTCGGGGCGCTGATGCATTCATTGACCGGTATTTGCCTGATCCTGCTGGTTATTGGCCACGCCTATATGGGGTTTTGGGTCAAAGGCTCGATCGGCGGCATGGTCACCGGTTACGTCTCGCGCAAGTGGGCTAAAACCCACCACGATCGCTGGTTTAAACAGATTGATTCGAAGAAGGACCATCCATGAGCAGCATCAAGCTGACGCCGATTGAAACACCTACCGGTGGAATCGGCCGGATTACGCCCTTGTTGTTGCCCTCGCTCAAACAACGTTATCAGCGGCGCGCCGAACGTTTGCAGGCGCTGGCCATCGACCATCCAATGGCGGACTACCTGAACTTTGTGGCGCGCCTGGTTCAGGCGCAGCAACACGTCCTGGTACAGCATCCATTGCCTGCACAGTGGGTTGATGCGGCCACTGCGCGCATGGGGCAAGGAGGTGCACCGCTGGATTACGTCACACTGCCACGCGACGGCTATTGGCAAGAGGTGTTGTTGGCCATGCTCGATCAACTGCCTCAAGCCACTGATGCAGTTGAGGAGGTGATTGCCGGGTTACGTGATACCCAAGCCGATCAACTGGACCGTCAGGCCAGCGCACTGCTCAGTGGCCATCACAGCGAAGTCGGCAGTGGCAGAGCGCTGTTTATCTGGGCGGCGCTCTCGTTGTATTGGACGCAGCTGGCCGCGCAATTACCGGCAAGCGGGCACGCTGACTATGGTGAGCATCGCCAGTTTTGCCCGGTGTGTAATAGCGAACCATCGACCAGCGTGGTGTTGGGTGGTGCTCAAAATGGGCTTAGGTATTTGCATTGCCGCTTGTGTGAAAGCCGTTGGCACATGGTCAGAGCCAAATGCAGCAATTGCGAGCAGACTGGCAACCTCGACTATTGGTCGCTGGACAGTAAAGAAGCCAGCATCAAGGCTGAAAGCTGTCTGGATTGTCACAGTTACCTGAAGGTCTTGTACCTGGACCGGGATTCAACGCTGGAAACCTTCGCAGATGACCTGGCCTCACTGATGCTCGATGCCAAAATTGAAGAGCAAGGGTTTGCCCGCAGCGGGCTGAACCCATTTTTGTTCCCAGGCTAGGCGATGCCACTGAAGAAAACGGTGCCGGGTCGTGTGCCGGGTCGTGTGCCGGCCAGGCAGCCTGCTCAGCCACGCTGACGGCATATCGGTTGAAACCGCTGGCGGTGTCAATGCGTAAATCAGTGGTTGCGTGCAGTCAACGCCTGAGCCCAATGCGCCGGGTCATTCACCGTGGCCTGGTGCGCTTCAAGCATGCCGGGTATTTCCTGTTTGAGAAATTCGACCCAGGTTTTGACTTTAGCATCCAGAAATCGGCGTGAAGGGTAGAGCGCGTAAATGCTTTTTTCGTGCAGCCGGTAGTGCGGCAACAAGCGCACCAAGCCTTTGCGTTTGTATGAGTCCACGGCAACGTAATCGGGCAGCAAGCACACGCCGAGTCCTGCTTCAGCGGCCTGGGCCATGGCTTCTGCGACATTGACCTGAAACACCTCGCCGGGGCGTACGGATTGCTCACCCTGCTCATCACGGAATACCCAGCTATCCGTAAACATCGGATCGACCAGATGCAGGCAGCGGTGGTTGGCAAGGTCGTCAGGCGTTTGCGGAATACCATAGCGCTCGAGGTAGGAGGGCGCGGCACTGATCACGCTGGAGATAGTGCCCAGCGCTTGGCCTACCAGCTCGGAGTCGGGCAAGTGAGAAGACAGCGTGATGACCACATCATGGCCTTCTTCGAGTAAATCGGGCTGACGCTGTGAAAGGGTCAAATCCACATTGACCTCTGGATACAGTTGCGCATAACGCGCCACCAACGGCGCAAGCAGTTGGATGCCTATGCCGGTGGTTGATTGCACCCGCAAATGACCACGCGGTGTTAAGTGCGCGCCACCGGCTTCAGCATTGGCGTCTTCAACTTCGGCCAATATCAGGCGGCAACGTTCCAGGTAGCGGGTTCCGACTTCGGTCAGCGCCAGACGCCGTGTGCTGCGTTGCAGCAAGCGTGCCTGCAGCGAGGCTTCCAGTTCACTCAACAGACGCGAAGTTTGCGCCGTGGAGTAGCCTAATACCTGAGCAGCGGCCGTGAAGCTGCCGGTTTCGACCACTCGCACGAAAACCCGCATCGCCTGAAAAATATCCATCCTGATTGTTGCTCCACACGTCAGCGTGTTTTTTTGTGGCGCAGATGATTACACAGGCAGGGAAAATATGCCGCTTTGACATCACGGGGCGTTTTATCCGCGTTCCGAACCTGAGGAACGCAGGCAGGCCTCATGGATGTTTACGGCACTAAACGATTGTCCCCAATAGAAAGCGTTTGGATCCATTATTTATATAGGCTGGAAGGGCTGTATTTAGGCGCTGACTCAGAGATCGTCGTAGGAAGTTTCTTAACTTTTTGAAGTAAATTGTCTTTCGGAATGAGAACGGATCTTTGTTTATAAGAAAATTACGAGATATCACTTTGGCATCACTTGATTTTGGCGCGGTATGTGCTTGATTCTAAATGCAGGGATCTTTTTCTAGAATGGTCTGTCTGACGTAGCTTGAGAAAGGCCTAGCCGATAGGTGTTTAAACAGTCAAGCGGTGAACTTGCCAAGAAGTTCTACTCACAAGGTGCATTTTTTGAAAACTATTCAGCATCCGCTAGCAGAAACTTCGACTGACGAAATTGATCTGTTTGCTCTGATTCAATCACTCTGGCAACAAAAGAAACTGATCCTGGGCACCACCTGTGTGGTAGGCGCCCTGGCCTTGGGCTACGCCATGCTTGCTCCGCGTGAGTACCAGGCCAGCACCGTGCTCAGGCCGGCGGCGATCAATGAGTTGGATGCCCTCAACCGTTCGGAGGTCTACAAGCTGCCACCGACCGAAGCCCTGCTCAAAGTTGGTGCAGCGCTGGATTCCTACGAAACGCGCTTCAATTTTTTTGAATCGCATCTGGAACTGTTTGAGCCGTTGCAAAAAAAAGGAGTAACGCTCGAGCAAAGTTTCGAAATTTTTAACCGCGATGCCATCAACCTCATACAACCGGATCCAAAAAAGCAGGATTCGCTCAGCCCTTTCCTCAAATTGGAAATGACGTATCCCGAGAGTGTTGACGGGGTAAAAATTCTTAACGGTTTTGTTGAATACGCGATCAATAATCAGCGTGCCCAAATTGGTGCAGACCTCAAAGTCATCATTAATAACCGACTTAGAGAGCTGGAAGAAAAAATTGATGCTGCTCGCTCCGGTTACAAGTCAGATAAAGAAGGCAAGATTGCGACACTGATTGAAACCGATACGCTTGAGCGCGCAAAACTGAAAGATGAGTTGCAGGCATTGCGCCTGCAGTTAAAAACCGAACGCGAGTCGCGTATTGCACAGCTCTCGGAAGCCATTTCGATTGCACGTTCATTGGGTATTACCCGTCCCACAACACCCTCTGCCATGTCGGACGCCGGTAAAGGCTCAACCCAAGTGATGCGCACGGAAATCACCTCTCAAAGCATTCCGTTGTATTTCATGGGCACTCAAGCCCTTGAAGCCGAGCGCGCCGCGTTGCTTAAACGGACATCGGACGATTTCACCGACAAACGCATCTCAACCATCGGCAAAAAATTGCAGATGCTGGAGGTCAATCGACAGGTTGAACAGCTCGCAAAACGCTCGAATGAAGATTTGTTCCTGAAAAACATCGAGCCGCTGCGAGCTGAAGTTGTACGTCTTGGCAATTTGAATACCGACATGAGCAAGCTGGGAATTGTCAGCATCGATCGTAAGGCACAGACACCGGCCAGTCCGAGCAAGCCCAAAAAGGCGCTGATTGTCGGGCTAGGTCTGATACTGGGTTGTTTGCTGGGGCTGGGCATCGCCACGGTGCGTTTTTTGGTTGTCAGCCGCCGTGTGGCGTCGTAATCGGTTAAAAAAGTACAGCGACAGATTTGATTTGCGCCCAAATCACTTGCCCTGGCACGAGTTTTAACTGATCCCGCGAGTACCGCGTGATGCGTGCCAGCAAGGCGGTACCGCCTGCATCCAGGCGTACCAGCCTGTGAGCCGGGTTGTCAGCAGGCGCCTCGCTGATGACCGTGGCCTGCAAGCAGTTAAGAATACTGCTGTGTTCGCCCGGCTTCAGGTTCAGGCTGATATCCCGGGCCTGAACCTTGATACGCAATGTCTGGCCTACCGCCAGAGGCCCATGAGCAACCCTCAGGCACTGTTCAGTGCCCGGCAGTTGCAGAGTTAGTAATTGGTAGTCAGCATCGTAGTGCGTGACCTGGCCTTCAATCACCACGCCTGCATCATCCCCTTGCGCCAACGGCAGATCGAGTCTGGAGAGTGTTTGAGCCAGCGGCCCGCAGGCCAGTGCTTTGCCTTCGCGGAGCAATACAATGTGGTCAGCCAGTCGTGCGACTTCCTCTTGTGAGTGACTGACATACAGCACCGGGATCTCCAGCTCTGCATGCAAACGCTCCAGATAGGGCAGTATTTCGCGCTTGCGTTGGCTGTCCAGCGCAGCGAGCGGTTCATCCATCAACAACAATTTTGGGCTGGTGAGCAAGGCGCGCGCAATCCCCACCCGCTGGCGCTCGCCCCCTGATAAATGCGCGGGGGCACGTTCAAGCAGGTGGCTGATGCCTAGTAATTGCGCGGCCTGAACCAACTCCACACGGCGCTCGTGGCGCGCAATGCGGCGCAACCCAAACTCAAGGTTGGCGCGTACCGAAAGGTGGGGGAACAGGCTGGCCTCCTGGAAGATATAGCCCAATGAACGCTTATGAACAGGCATGAAGACATTGCGCGCGCTGTCTTGCCACACCTCCCCATTGATTTCGATATACGCCTCGCGAGCACGTTCAAGGCCCGCAATACAACGCAAACAGGTGGTTTTACCTGAGCCCGAATGGCCAAAAAGGGCTGTCACGCCTTTGCCCGGCAGCTGGAGATCTACGTCCAGGGAAAAGCCGCTGTAACTCAGTGTGAGCCGCACATTAAGCTGCGAATGCATGTTCAGCTCCATTGGTTCGGGGGGCTGCGTTTGGAGTACAACGCCAGCAGAACGATAAAGGAAAACACCAGCATGGCCCCGGATAGCCAATGTGCCTGGGCATATTCCAGGGCTTCGACGTGATCGTAGATCTGCACAGAGACCACACGTGTTTTCTCAGGAATGTTGCCACCAATCATCAGCACTACACCGAATTCGCCCACTGTATGGGCAAACCCGAGAATCGCAGCGGTAATAAAACCTGGACGTGCCAGCGGCAGCGTGACGTAGAAAAAGGTGTCCCAGGGATTGGCGCGCAGGGTCGCAGCCACCTCAAGCGGTCGTCGGCCGATTGCCATGAAGGCATTCTGCAAAGGCTGTACAACAAAAGGCAGGGAGTAAATCACGGAGCCGATTACCAGCCCGGCAAAGCTGAAGGTCAAGGTGCCGAGCCCCAGGAACTGGGTGAGCTGCCCCACAACGCCATTGGGGCCCATCGCCAATAGCAGGTAAAAACCGATCACTGTCGGTGGCAACACCAGTGGTAAAGCCACCACTGCGCCCACAGGGCCGCGCCACCTCGACGTGGTGTGGGCCAGCCATAAAGCGAGTGGCGTCCCTATCACCAACAAAATGGCGGTGGTCAGTGACGCCAGTTTCAGGGTCAGCCAAATGGCGGCGAAATCGGCACTGGACAGCGGCATTTAGCGTTGATAACCAAAGGATTGGATGATGGCCCCCGCTTTGGGGCCTTTCAGGTAGTCCACCAATGCCTGTGCAGCGGCATTGTGATCACCCTTTTTAAGGATCACGGCGTCCTGTTTGATGGGGGCGTGCATCGTGCCAGGCACGATCCACGCTGAACCGCTGGTGATATTGCCATCTTTGTAGATTTGAGACAGCGCGACAAAACCGAGTTCGGCATTCCCTGTCGAAACGAATTGATAAGCCTGTGTGATGTTTTGCCCTTCGACAATTTTTTCTTTGACCTTGTCCGTCAGGCCGAGCTTGGCCAGCACGTGTGTGGCCGCCAGACCATAAGGTGCAGCCTTGGGGTTGGCGATGGAAAGATGAGTGTAATGGTTGGCCAATAAGGCTTTGTCAGTGCCGTCAATCAACGCCTTATCCGCTGACCACAATGCCAGCGTGCCAACGGCATAGGTGAAACGGCTACCCGGCACGACGTCACCTTCTTTTTCGAGTTTCTCGGGCGTCGTGTCATCGGCCGCCAGAAACACTTCAAACGGGGCGCCATGCTTGATTTGGGTATAGAACTGGCCTGTCGCACCGTAGGCTGCGATCAATCTATGGCCTGTATCTTTTTCAAAATCCTTGGCAATGGCTTGAATCGGGGCTGTGAAATTGGCGGCAACGGCGACTTGAACGTCACCAGCCTGCACGTTCATGGCCAAGCCAGCGCCGAAAAACGCGACGATTACCAAGGGGACAAAACGCACTGCATGCGCGGTCATCGGGAAACTCCATGTAATGGCGAGGGTCGCCCGGGGTAACGCGCAGCATCGGGCAACGAGAAGATAATCGCTATAGCAAAAAGTTTATAGCGCTTTGTTCTCAAATGGCCATCATGGTCGCCTGCGTAGGGGCACTTCAGCCTGCCTTGCGCAGGGTGATATTGACGCGCTGGTCGCCCAGCAATGAATGGGTGCCGGGCTTGATGGGCAAGATCGCATGGTAGCGCAAGCGATCGACGCCCCCCCAGACCACGACATCACCATGAAACAGCGAGATGCGCTGCACAGGATCGCTGCGTTCAAAGCCGCCAAACTGGAAAACTGCCGGCAACCCGAGGGAGATCGAAACAATCGGCGCTGTGAACGCACGTTCGTTCTTGTCTTGATGCAATGACATTTTGGCGCCGGGCGCATAAGCGTTGATCAGGCAGGCATCGGGCACAAACTCCTCAAAGCCTGCGGTAGCCGCAGCGGTTTCAGCGAGGTTCAGCAACACAGGGGGGATCGCAGGCCAAGGTTTGCCGCTCAAGGGGTCAACCGGGCTGTAACGGTAGCCTAGAGCGCTGGTCGTCCACCCCAGCGCGCCACAACTGCTCAGGCGCGCTGACATGGTAAAACCGCCGGGTGTTTGCATAGAGCGAAACGGCGATTCATTCAGTACGCGCTCAAGTGCCGTCAACAATGCCTCGACCCAGGGCAGGGCAAATCCACGCAAGACAAACGCTTGCGTACTGAATTGTTCAATCCGGGCGGGTTGTTGCAGGTCGCTTTCGTCAAACAGGTCGAAAGACATGACGGATTAGAGCGCCTTGCTCACTTTAATGTCGGCGATGATTTCTTCTTTGCCGTGAATCTTCTCAAGCGCTGCGCGGGCTTCTTCCACGGTTGCGGACTCGAGCTGCGCGAATTCAAAACGGCGCTCGCCGTTGAGCGTGTACTTGATGACGTATTTAGTGGTTGTCACGGGAGTTCCTGTCGCTAAGAGACGGTGTCAGGTTTAACGGAGCTTGGAGCTGGACCGGCGAACGATTTTGATCGAGTGCTTCAAGGTCGGCTTGCGGGTCACGCTGATGGCGCGGCTGCTGACTGTGTCGATGGTGATATTCCAGAAGCCGGTGCTCGGCGCGGTGATCCTGGCCGGAAACTTGTCAAATGCCCCACCATGGTAGGAGTGGCGGCCGCCATTTTTGAAGCTGCGAAAGTGCGCATCGCTCATCAGGCGAATGTTGCAGGGATGGGAGCACTCGATGACGACAATGTCATCTTCGTTGAGGTGCTCACGCTGGTGAATGAATTTCATGGGGGCTCCGATGGGCGCTTTTGCTAAAAAAACAGGACGATAGCATGTGCTTTAGTCCAAGTTGGAGGCTAAACCAGCTTATTATGCTGCCGTGCAGATGAATCTGACGTTTGGCAAATTAAAATTGCTACTTTTTGAGTATTAATTCCCTGCTGGCAGGGAGAAATTTTAAAGATCCATGGTCGTAGGATCTTTATCGGAGGATTTGTATGAAGTGGGGCGTATTGGTGGCAGTGTTGGCTTTGGGCGGCTGTGCATCCGTAACGGACATTGAGCAGACATTGCCGACGATGAGTGTGATTTCGGGCAAGAAGCCCAATGCCTACGCTCAGTGCCTGGTGCAACAATTGTCACGCACGCGCAAAGCCCCGCAAATTGAGCCGCACAAGGATGGTTTGCGGGTGATTGTTCCGCAAAAGCTTACCTCGGGGCCCACAGCGGTGATTGATATCGAAGAGCGTTCGGCGGGAAGCAGCATCAAGGTTTACGAAAGCATGTCTAACGTGCCGATTCGGCCAGGGGATATTCGCGCGGCAGCCACGCACTGCATCTCAGGCGAATAACGCTTCCGTTCATTCTTCCTGCGGCAAACACAAAACCTGACACTTGCTTCTTGCAACTGTCAGGTTTTTTTCTTACGCCTGCCGGATAGTGAGGACTACGCATTGCAGGCAAATGGCCATTAGCTTACTATTTGTGTGCTTATAAGGGTTAAGCCTAAGCATATAACAATAATGGAGCGGGCCATGGTGCCACTTAAGCGAACACTGGCCGGTGGTTTAGTGCTGCTTGCTATCAGCAGCGTTCAGGCCGCGGAGCCTCGCAACATCTTCCTGCAAGGTGGCAGTCAGCCTGGGGCCACAGCCTGTATGGCGTGTCATGGCATGGATGGCATGGGCGTCGCCCCGGCAGGATTTCCGCGATTGGCAGGTCTTTCTGCCGATTACCTCAGCAAACAGCTGCGTGACTTTAGAGAGGGCTCGCGGGTAAGTCCCGTGATGCAGCCGTTGGCCAGTGCATTGACGTCGGATGAGATCCGTTCAGTGACCACAGCCTTAGCCGCCATGCCTGCGCCAACAGCGCCTGCTGTAAGTCGCAGCCAGGTGGTCAAAAGTGTGGGGCAGTCACTGGCCCTTCGCGGCGCCTGGGAGCGCAACATTCCTGAATGCGTGAGCTGCCATGGGCCTGGCGGTGCAGGGGTTGGCAGCGCCTTTCCGCCACTGGCCAATCAACCCGCCCTTTACCTTGCCGGACAGCTTAATGCCTGGCGTGAAGGCTTGCGCCGCAACGACCCGAGCGACCTGATGGGGCATATTGCCAAAGCCATGACAGCAGAAGAAGTGAAGGCGGTCGCTGAGTATTTCGCCACCCTGGCACCTCAGGAGGCTGCGCAATGAAACGTCTGTTGCCTGTGTATGCGTTTTGTGTGCTGGTTGCACCGATGGCGGGTGCAGCCACCATTGCCATGGAAGATCAGTCGCAGCTTAAAATCCCGCCTGCGGCAAAGCACCCGAATTCCTATTTTCGTCCGCCGCAGCAAAGCGAACTTCCCGACAATGCCTATGGAAAGATGGTCATGGACGGGTACGCACTGTTTGTGGACACCAAACGTCAGGCGCCCCAATTCGTCGGCAATGGCCTCAATTGCACCAATTGCCATCTGGATCAGGGAAAACTGGCGAACTCCGCGCCGCTGTGGGGGGCTTACCCGATGTACCCTGCGTATCGCAAGAAAAATGACAAGGTCAATACGTTTGCCGAACGCCTGCAGGGCTGTTTTCAGTTCAGTATGAATGGCGGCACGCCACCGGCCGCAGACAGTCGTGAAATCACAGCCTTATCGGTGTATGCCTATTGGTTGTCGACAAAAGCGCCCGTTGGGGTCGAGCTGCCCGGGCGCGGCTATCCGCAGGTGCCTGAACCCGCTGGCGGCTTCGACTTGGTGCGTGGCGCAGCTGTTTATCAGGCGCACTGTGCGCTCTGTCATGGCAATGAGGGGCAAGGCCAGAAGGTTGGAACCGATTACGTGATGCCACCTTTGTGGGGTAAAGACTCCTACAACTGGGGGGCGGGCATGCATCGCATCAATACGGCGGCGTCGTTCATCAAGCACAATATGCCCTTGGGTAAACCCGGCAGTTTGAGCGACGAGCAAGCCTGGGATGTGGCGGCGTATGTCAATACGCACGAGCGACCACAAGACCCGCGTTTGGTGGAGGGGTCGATTGAAAAAACACGCGTGAAGTTTCACGCCAATGACGGGGTCAATGCGTATGGGCAAACCGTTAATGGCGTTTTGATCGGGCAAGGTATCCCGTAAACTGTGCCCCTTGAACCTCACTGCCGTTAAAAACGTGTAGAGCCACGGCAGTTTTTCAGGAGAACGCGATGAAACGAGCGCTTGTCCGGCAGCGTCATGCCGAAGGCAGCATTACAGCTACCCATGCCATTCCCAACCCGGCCGCGACCGATGAGTGGATTGTTTTTTTCAAGAAGAGTGCAGGGCGCAGTTTCTTTTTGGTGGATGACAACGACGAAGTTGAATCTTTCGAAGGCCTGGATACGTTAGTGGAAACGCTGCGTTCACTGGGTATCAAGTTCGTCGAAGTGCACCTCTGAGGCTGGAGCTATTTGCACATCACGATAATCGTACGGCTGGTGAAATTTCCGACATCAACACCCATGGTCTTTTCGCTTTCCTTGACGGCCGAAGAGCCATCTGTGCCAACAATCGTGTACCCCGTGCCAGCACATGAAGCGTCCGCCTTTTCATAGCACTTGCCCCATGACATGGCCTCACCGGAGCAGTCGATGCTCAGTCCCTGCTGGCCGTCAGGCAAGTAGGTGTTGGATGCTGTTGCGCAGCCTCCGAGGGTCAACAGTACGCCTATCAGAATCTTTTTCATTGAGTGCCAGTTTTCGCAAAGAAGGTCAGGAGGATTTATTACGCTTGCGCACCGGTGAAGGGGGGAGGTCCTGAAGCACAGCGGCCACTTCGATGGCGGCCGCCTCTGTCACAAAAGCGCCTGCAACCTGCTCTTCGGTGTTGCCTAGGATCCACCACTCACCTGGCTGGATTTCTTTAATCAGATACCCGTTAACTTTTTTTACATCCGACATGGCAATTAGATCCTCTGCTTGGAAAAGCACGTATGGTACCGCCAAACCGGGGCTTGCGCTGTCAAGGATGTTTAAGTGCCACTAGTCTCAAGCAGACCCTGGCGTTATTTCAGAGGTTCCGTAAATGACGCTGGCACATGAAAAAAAAGTTAAAAAGGAACTAAGTGGCACATATTTTCTCTATGTTGGTATCAGGATGCTATCGGGGGCATTGTAAGGTTGCTGCCGCCTGATTAGACTGCGCCAAATCCGTACGCACAGCCCTTTTAAGGACTCATATGATCAAGAAATGCTTGTTCCCAGCAGCCGGCTACGGCACTCGCTTTTTGCCAGCGACCAAAGCCATGCCTAAAGAAATGCTGCCGGTGGTGAACAAGCCACTGATCCAGTACGGTGTTGAAGAGGCACTCGATGCAGGCCTGAACGAAATCTCTATCGTGACCGGCCGTGGTAAGCGCGCACTTGAAGACCACTTCGACATCAGTTACGAGCTGGAAAACCAGATCAAGGGCACTGATAAAGAGAAATACCTGGTAGGTATCCGTCGCCTGCTGAGCGAATGCTCGTTCTCTTACACCCGTCAGACCGAAATGAAAGGCCTGGGTCACGCTATTCTGACTGGCCGTCCACTGATCGGCGACGAGCCTTTTGCTGTCGTGCTGGCGGATGACCTCTGCGTCAACCTTGAAGGCGATGGCGTTTTGACCCAAATGGTCAAACTGTACAACCAGTACCGCTGCACCATCATCGCCATTCAGGAAGTTGATCCGCAGGAAACCAACAAGTACGGCGTAATCGCCGGTGACCTGATTGGTGATGACCTGTACCGCGTGCGCAACATGGTTGAGAAGCCAGCGCCTGAAGACGCGCCTTCCAACCTGGCGATCATCGGTCGTTACATCCTGACCCCTGACATCTTTGATCTGATCAAGCAAACCGAACCGGGTAAAGGTGGCGAAATCCAGATTACCGACGCGCTGATGAAGCAGGCGCAAAACGGCTGCGTGATCGCGTACAAGTTTAAGGGCAAGCGTTTCGACTGCGGTGGTGCTGAAGGCTACATCGAAGCTACCAACTTCTGCTTCGAGAACTTCTACAAAACCGGCAAAGCTTACTAAGTAACACGAGCTTGCTGACTGCTTCAAGGGAAAGCCACCTACGGGTGGCTTTCTCGTTTTCCGATTTCAGTCACCCTCGGCGCTGGTCAATCGTGCCGTAGGGATTATGCTGATGGACTGCTCAGGAGATAGTGATGTCCTACGAATTTGATTTGTTTGTGATTGGAGCCGGGTCCGGCGGTGTACGGGCTGCCCGTTTTTCAGCAGGCTTTGGTGCAAAAGTGGCCGTGGCTGAAAGCCGCTACTTGGGCGGAACGTGCGTCAATGTGGGGTGCGTACCCAAAAAGCTGTTGGTCTACGGCGCCCACTTTGCTGAAGAGTTCGAGCAAGCGTCAGGCTTTGGCTGGACGCTGGGCACGTCCAGCTTCGATTGGTCAACGCTGATTGCCAACAAGGACCGTGAGATTAATCGTCTCAACGGTATCTACCGCAACTTGCTGGTAAACAGTGGTGTCACGCTGCTTGAAGGGCACGCCAGATTGACCGGGCCAAACGAGGTGGAGGTCAATGGTCAACGCCATACTGCAAAACATATCCTCATCGCCACAGGTGGCTGGCCACAGATTCCGGACATTCCGGGTCGTGAGCATGCCATCAGCTCCAATGAAGCGTTCTTCCTGAAGGAGCTTCCAAAGCGTGTACTGGTCGTGGGCGGAGGCTACATTGCCGTCGAGTTTGCCGGGATTTTCCAGGGCTTGGGCGCCGAGACCTCGCTGCTGTATCGCGGTGAGATGTTCCTGCGGGGGTTTGATGGCTCTGTACGCAAGCATTTGCATGAAGAGCTGCTTAAGCGTGGCATGGACGTACAGTTCAACGCCGATATTGCGCGAATTGACAAGCAGCCAGATGGCAGTCTGAGCGCCACGCTCAAGGACGGGCGTGTGCTTGAAGCCGATTGCGTGTTCTATGCGACGGGGCGCCGGCCGATGCTCGACAACCTTGGCCTTGAAGCGACGGGCGTCACGCTGGACAAGCGCGGTTTTGTTCAAGTCAACGACCTGTACCAAACCAACGAACCTTCGATCCTGGCCATCGGCGACGTCATCGGCCGCGTGCAGCTGACACCAGTAGCGCTCGCAGAAGGCATGGCAGTGGCGCGTCGTCTGTTCAAGCCCGAGCAATACCGGCCAGTGGATTACAACATGATTCCAACAGCCGTCTTCAGCCTGCCCAATATCGGGACGGTGGGCTTGAGCGAGGAACAGGCCCTCGAAGAAGGTCGCACGGTGCAGGTCTTCGAAAGCAGTTTCCGGCCGATGAAGCTGACGTTGACTGAATGCCAGGAACGCACGTTCATGAAGCTGGTGGTTGATGCTGAAACGGACAAAGTACTGGGCTGTCACATGGTCGGTCCTGAAGCTGGAGAAATTGTGCAAGGTTTGGCGATTGCCATGAAGGCCGGGGCGACCAAGCAACACTTTGACGAAACCATTGGTGTGCACCCCACTGCCGCAGAAGAATTCGTCACCATGCGCACGCCCGTTAAGCGCTGACTGATTGTGGGTGCGGAGACTGCCGCAGGCGACGCCATACGCCTGCGGCAGTCGCTCTGCATCCATCACGCTGTATGCGCTGTATATATCAACCACCCGCATGCGCGTGCGTTCATCAATCATCCCGTCTGGAAATGTTGATTTATCAATCACAGACGGATGAAGGCCATGAAACCGATACCGACTCGAGTACGGCGGCAATTTGATGAGCGTGCAGATGCTGTACTGCCAGGTTTAAGCCCTGATTTTCTGAGTGCCGATGATGCCGCGCGTTATGTCCATGCATTAATCGATCACACGCACGCTAAAGAGTGTGGAGGGCTAATCCTCAAAGCAGAGGATGGCAAGTATGTGGCGACCTTGCCGTTCTTTACGGAGACCGACGAATACAACCCTTATCGCTTGCTTCCTGTCGATGAGACCGGAAAGCTAAGTCATCCCCCCGGCTTTATCTGCTATGCCCTTTATCATTCGCATACCAATGACTATGAGCCCAGCCCCGCGAAGAATGACCTGCGTGAAATAGCGGCCCTTTATACGCGAGACAGTTTTTTTACGCCCAACGATGTGTTTCGCAATACGGATATAGCCACATTCATCAGCGTGCATTATTTGTCAGGCTTGAATGGCTCGTTAATTAAATATCAGTCCAAAGGGGCTGAGCAGGATGAGGCGCTTGAAGATGTAATGGTCGAGGCCATGTTTAAGGCAACGCTGTTTGAGGTTCTCACCGAGCAGATCCGGGGCGCCGCTACGCTAGGAAAGTTGTCGGTCATACAGTCCAGTGAGGTGTGGCGCGGAAAGGTCGGCAGGGTTGGCGCGGACTTTGAGGTGTATACGCCTTCGAGTTATCTGGATCTTGCTCCCAGAATCGTTGAGCATCCGGCATTCGGAGCGGTCAACCCAACCCTCGAAGAGGCCATTAAGGATGCAAAGTCACGCAGTCACCAATCAAGTGAGCGTCACTATGGGGTAGTTTTGCAACATTTAACGCGGCAAGAATTTATTGCTTCCGAGCCCGTTTTGGGTGAGGTGGACTTTTCGCTTAGCAGAGTGTTTGGAGCGGGTGCTGAGGGGGGCGTCCAGTTGCCTGACGGCTATGAGGTTCATGGCTTCTACTGCGCCAGTTCTCTTTATCACTCGCCCAAGCGCTTGCCGCCACGTGATCGCGGGTTGTTTAAACACTTTATTGACCCTGAGTTTTTATTGGCAGGTATCAAGGCGGCATGTTCGCGCACTGAACGGCCGGTCCCTCTTTATATCAACGCCCGTGAGGGGGCGGTATTAAGGGTTATGCCGGATAACAACAGTGTTAGGCGCCTGTCCGAGTTGATTGATGAGTCAGGTGCGGCGTCACCCCGGTATACACGTAATAACGTGTTGGCGGGGACGGTAGCGATGCGCGACTACATTTGCACGGTTGCTGCCACTGTTCAGCTAAGTGTTATTGATGCCACTGATATGTGGGGCGCAGTTGGACGAGTAGACGCACACTGGCAGCCCTACAAGCACGTCACCGAGCGCCACTGGAGTCCTGCTTTCAGGGATGCTGACGCTGTTGCCCTGCATGTGCACCAGCACATTAAGCGAGAGAGTGATCGCGTGTTTGGCGGGCTCATCTGTCAGCGCGCAGATGGTTTATTTACGGCCACCGAGCCTGTCGCGTCGTACAGCGAAACATTCGATCCCATGAGTGTTTATCCTGCTGAATCGCCTGCGCTAATGCCTGAAGGCTACCGGGTGGTTGCGGTTTACCACAGTCACCGGGTGCAGCCTTTACAGTTATGGCGCTCGGCTGAAGAAGAGCAGTTGTATCGCAACATGCTTGAACCTCATGAGCTGCGGGCTGCCATTGATGAGCGTCAGTGGGCGCAATACCGATACTTTTTTGGGCACGATGGTGCGCTCATCAAGTACACGCCGAGCGGTTCCGAGCGTGAAGGTCGGCTGATGGAGAGAATTACGCCCAGGGCGGATCAGCTTGAATGTGTTCGAAAAAATGCACTTCAGATGAAGTTGCGCGCCAATGCGCTAAAGCCCAGTGAATACATCAGCCTGGTTGCACGATCGGGTTCATTGCAGGTGCTGGTTGGCAGCCCTGCGTGGGGGGAGGTGGGGACGGTGACGTCTACCTGGAAGGTCACCGTACCTCGAGCTGATCCGGCTGCGGAAAAGAAGCCGGCCAGTCCGGGTCTTTAAATCGCCTGGGTCAGGCGCTCAGCCTTCGGCAAACAGGACTGAGCGTCTGGCAGCAGGCTACTGCTTCTACTGCGTCATTCGCCGGGCGGCGTGACGGGTAAAGGCGCTTCGTGTTCTCTCAGTGCCTTAAAGGTTTCAAGTGCTGCCTCAGCCTTCATCGCGCGCATGGTGAGGCCTGTGACAGCCTGTTGAGCTTCGGTCTGTACATGCTTAAGCGTTTCGCCCTCATGGATTGCCACCCGCAACCGTTCTTGGAGCAAGGTGCGCTCCCCCTCCAACTGGCTCACCTGATTGCTCAAGTGTTGGTTGTGTTGCGCCAGCTTTTTCTGCTGCTCATTGACCTGATGGATTTCCTTGGCCAGCGCACGGTTTTCACTGAGCACCCGTTCGTTATCGCGGTGCAGTTGTGTGATTTCATCCTGCCGCACAAGGGCGCTTTGCTGCGCCTGTCGCAGCTCCATCTGCACCTGTTGCAACTGACCCTCATGGCGCCGCTGATCTTGCTCGCGCTGCTCTTTGGCAGCGCTGCGGTAATGCTCCAGCGCATCGCGCGCATGGAGGTGTTTTTCTTCCAGCGAACGTATTTGCTCGTCACGGTCTTTGAGGCGCAGTTCAAAATCGCTGCACGCCTGATTTAGAGCCGCATTACGCGTCTGCTCGGTCTGCAGCATGGAGCGCGTGGACTCGAGGTGAGCGGTTTCCTGGTTCAAAGCTGTCGCCTGAATATCCAGCTCCTGTTTCAGCGCAGACAGCGTCAGTTGAGCTTCAGACAATTGGGTCTGCAGCTGCGTTTTCAGCTGTTCGTAATGTGCCTGGGCGCGATCAATCGGTTCTTGTGCTTGCTCTTGCAGCCGATGGGCGAGGCGGGAGACCAAGTCTGCCAGCTCATCGCCAAGCGCTTCATGGGAAACACCTCGACGGCTGTCACTGTCGTCCAGCTCCTTCAAATATCGGTGAATAGTGGTTTTTGAGCCGGTATTCCCCATCTCGATCCGCACCGCATCAATGCTTGGGTGTTCACCACGGGCCAGGATTGCCGCGCGTGCAATTTGCACCACTGCTTTGTTTACGCCGCCGCGAGCCATGGGTATCTCCTACGATTATGTACTGTGGTATGTATCATGTAATTACATACTATATTGAATTGAATCTTCTGTCATATTTTATGAATTATCAGGCGGGATATACTGGTATTATCCCGCGTCAACGGCTGTTTTGTGATTTTCAGGCCTGTTTCCAGTACGCAAATGTGAGAGATGCCCCAATGAGCGATCTTGATCGCTATCTGAACGCGGCTACCCGCGATAACACCCGACGCAGTTACCGCGCCGCCATTGAGCACTTTGAAGTGACATGGGGCGGTTTTTTGCCTGCCACCAGTGACAGCGTGATCCGTTACTTGGTGGCGCACGCAGGCCAGCTCTCGATCAACACCTTGAAATTGCGTCTGTCGGCCATAGCTCAATGGCACAACAGCCAAGGCTTTGCCGACCCCACAAAGGCGCCGGTGGTGCGCAAAGTGTTCAAAGGCATCCGTGCGTTACACCCGGCGCAAGAAAAGCAGGCAGAACCGTTGCAATTGCAGCATCTGGAGAAAGTGATTGATTGGCTCGAAAGTGAGGCCCAAGCGGCTCAAGCCAATGCCGATAAGCCAGGATGGCTGCGTGCGCGTCGCGACACGGCGCTGATTCTGCTGGGGTTTTGGCGGGGCTTTCGCAGTGACGAGCTTTGCCGTTTGCAGATTGAGCACGTGCAAGCACTCGCAGGTTCGGGCATCACCCTGTATCTGCCGCGCAGTAAAGGTGACCGAGACAACCTCGGTAAAACCTTCCAGACCCCGGCATTGCTTCGCCTGTGCCCGGTGCGCGCTTACATCGAGTGGCTCAATGCTTCAGCGCTGGTCCGCGGCCCGGTATTCAGAGGGATCGATCGCTGGGGCAATCTGGGTGAGGAGGGCTTGCACGCCAACAGTGTTATTCCCTTGTTGCGTCAAGCGCTGGAGCGAGCTGGCATTCCCGCCGAACAGTACACAAGCCATTCGTTGCGACGTGGTTTTGCAACATGGGCGCATCAAAGTGGCTGGGACCTTAAGTCCCTGATGAATTACGTCGGCTGGAAGGACGTTAAGTCAGCGATGCGCTATGTTGAAGCGTCCCCGTTTACCGGGATGAGCATTGCGGCAGAAAAACGTATCGGGCCTTGATCGGGATCAAGATGCGGGTTGGCGGGCTGGCAGAAAGTGATATTCGGGTTTCTTCTATTAATAGGGCAACCTGATAGCCAAAACCAATCACCAGCATCAGCTTTCCCAATGAGCCAGATACAACATGTGTTGTTAGGATTCACCCCATCAACTTTTCAACCCTGACGGAGAGTCAACGATGCCTATCATCAATAGCCAAGTAAAACCGTTCAAAGCCACCGCTTACAAAAACGGCAGCTTCGTAGAAGTGTCGGACGCCGACCTGAAAGGCAAATGGTCCGTTGTGTTCTTCTACCCGGCTGACTTCACATTCGTATGCCCAACCGAGCTGGAAGACCTGGCTGACAACTACGAAGAGTTCAAAAAACTCGGCGTGGAAATCTACAGCGTGTCCACTGACACTCACTTCGCTCACGCTGCATGGCACAACACTTCGCCAGCCATTGGCAAAATCCAGTACACCATGATCGGCGACCCGACGCTGACTATCTCTCGCAACTTCGACGTTCTGATCGAAGAAGCGGGCCTGGCGGATCGCGGCACGTTCGTGATCAACCCTGAAGGTCAGATCAAAATCGTTGAGCTGAACGATGGCGGCGTTGGCCGTGATGCTTCCGAACTGCTGCGCAAAATCAAGGCTGCCCAGTACGTCGCTGCCCACCCGGGTGAAGTGTGCCCGGCCAAGTGGAAAGAAGGTGAGTCCACCCTCGCGCCATCGCTCGACCTGGTCGGCAAGATCTAAGCCTGTGAGCCAGCCAAGGGCGGTGATCCGCACCTGAGTTGTTAGCAGCATCGCCCTCAAAACGCCCGGGCGAGATTCGCTCGGGCGTTTTTTTTACACAGTCTTAAACCGTTAAGGAGATCGCCCGTATGTTGGACGCCAATTTAAAAGCTCAGTTGAAGTCATACCTGGAGCGGGTCACCCAGCCGATCGAGATAGTTGCATCCCTCGACGACGGTGCGAAATCCCGTGAAATGCATGACTTGTTGAAAGAAATCGCCAGCCTTTCCAGCCAGATCACCTTGCTGGACAACGGTACCGATGCGCGCAAACCATCGTTCTCGTTGAATCGCCCGGGCGGTGATATCAGTCTGCGTTTTGCAGGCATCCCCATGGGCCACGAATTTACATCGCTGGTACTGGCCTTGCTGCAAGTAGGCGGCCACCCATCGAAAGCCAGTCCCGAAGTGATTGAACAAATTCGCTCGCTCACAGGCGAGTTCAACTTCGAGACGTACTTCTCCCTGTCCTGCCAAAACTGCCCGGACGTGGTTCAGGCGCTGAACCTGATGGCCGTGCTCAACCCCAATATTCGCCACGTGGCGATTGACGGCGCTCTGTTTCAGGACGAGGTCAATGATCGCCAGGTGATGGCGGTTCCCAGCGTTTACCTGAACGGCGTCAACTTTGGTCAGGGCCGCATGGGTCTTGAAGAGATTCTCGGCAAGCTGGACATCGGCGCCATTGAGCGTCAGGCCGAGAAAATCAGCGCTAAAGATGCATTTGATGTGCTGGTGATTGGCGGCGGCCCGGCCGGCGCAGCAGCGGCTATTTATGCTGCCCGTAAAGGCATTCGCACCGGCGTGGCAGCAGAGCGTTTCGGCGGTCAGGTGCTGGACACCATGGCCATCGAAAACTTCATCTCGGTTCAAGAAACCGAAGGGCCGAAGCTGGCCACGGCACTTGAAGAACACGTCAAGCAATACGACGTGGACATCATGAACCTGCAACGCGCAGACCAATTGATTCCGGGTAAGGGCGGCGAGCTGCACGAAGTCAAATTTGCCAGTGGGGCGTCATTGAAAGCCAAAACGCTGATTCTGGCGACCGGTGCGCGCTGGCGTGAAATGAACGTGCCCGGCGAGCAGGAATACCGCAGCCGTGGCGTTGCATACTGCCCGCACTGCGACGGGCCGCTGTTCAAGGGCAAGCGCGTGGCCGTCATTGGTGGCGGTAACTCAGGGGTTGAGGCAGCCATTGACTTGGCCGGCATCGTTGCTCACGTCACCTTGCTTGAGTTCGACACCAAGCTGCGGGCCGATGCCGTCTTGCAGCGCAAACTCAACAGTTTGCCAAATGTCACTGTCATCACCCAGGCACAAACCACGGAAGTGACTGGCGACGGTCAGAAAGTGAATGGCTTGCGTTACAAAGATCGTCAATCCGGTGACGTGCACACTGTCGAGCTGGAAGGGATTTTTGTCCAGATCGGTTTGTTGCCTAACACTGATTGGCTCAAAGGGACTGTCGAGTTGACACCACGTGGCGAAATTGTGGTGGATGCGCGGGGTGAAACGTCGATCCCCGGTATTTTTGCAGCCGGTGACGTTACTACAGTGCCGTACAAACAAATCGTGATTGCGGTAGGCGAGGGCGCCAAGGCGTCGCTGAGTGCCTTCGATCATTTGATCCGCACGTCTGCTCCTGATTAATGGTCCGGACAGAAAAAAACCCATGAGCAATCATGGGTTTTTTTTGCGCTGCTTATTACAGCGGGGTGGGCTGAATGATCTCGACCCAGTAGCCGTCGGGGTCTTTGATGAAGGCCAGGGACTTCATGCGGCCATCGCTCAGACGCTTCTGAAAGTCGACATTCAGTGCCTCAAAACGCTCGCAGGCCGCGACAATATCAGGCACGGAAATGCAGATATGGCCAAAGCCGCGCGGATCGGTATTGCCATTGTGGTAAACAACGCTGTCGTCGGTTTCCGAGCCGTGGTTGTGGGTCAGTTCCAGAATGCCCGGGATAGACTTCATCCATTCGGTGCGTGCGGCGTCATCCGCCGGGATCTGCGCTTTGTCGACCAGCGCCAGGAAGTACAGGCTGAACGCGGCTTCAGGGAAGTCGCGCTTTTCCACCAATGAGAAACCCAGGATGCGGGTGTAAAAATCCAGGGATTTCTCGATGTTCTTGACGCGCAGCATCGTGTGGTTGAACACGAAATTTTGGGTAGCGCTATCCGGTGTGGCAGTAACGCCGGGAATGCTGTTCAGTGTTTGCAGGCTCATGAACCCTCCGAAGATGATGCTTGGATGATTGGTCGCTACGGTAAGCGTGATGAAGGGAATGATACGGAATGTGACGCCATGCGCCAAACCCGATTCGGCTCATGGGACGGATGGCGATGTTGATGTAGAGCGGGCGCTCGATAAATCCGAGGCAAAAAGAAGCCCGCCGAAGCGGGCATGGGGCGCTAGTCCTTTAGCAGCCTTCATCCTGAAACTATGGGTGTGAAAAATTTGTGAATATCGATGCGCTTGCGACTATCGGACCCGTAACCCGGCTGAATGGTCCTCGCACTATCGGCGCCGGTGGACATGGGTGAGCCTTCAATGTGCTGTAAAGAGGGCGCTATAAATTACTTGCCCAAAAAAGCCCTGATAAACAGGGCTTTTACAGGAAGGGTCAGCTGCGAACCCAACGCTCGACGGTTGATGCGCCGTACTTTTCCTTCCACGCTTTAAGCCCGCGATGGTTACCGCCTTTGGTTTCAATAAGTTCACCGGTATGTGGGTTGTGATAAACCTTCACAACACGGGCTTTGCGCTGTTTAGGGGCTGCTGAAGGCTTGGATGTCACGGGGTGAGGATCAAGAATCGCGATGATGTCACGCAGATTCTTATTGTAAGATTTCATCAACCCTTGAAGTTTTTGTTCGAATTCAATCTCCTTTTTTAATCCGGCATCATTTTTCAAGGCTTCCAACTGCGCCATTTGTTCTTGTAGCGCCTTTTCAGCGGCGCGAAACTCGGCAAGTCTGCTCAAAGTCATTACTCCGATCGTGGGTTCGGTCTGTACCTGACCGATGTGATGAAAGATGGACGGGCAACATAAGGTAGACAGAACAGTACTTCAGCGGTTCATTGCAAATGACTGCTCAGTAACATAAGGAATTGGGCGACCTGAATCCGGTCAAAAAAATTGTAGTAGTTAATTTACAAACTGCCACACAACAGATGATCGGCTCTATAACACCTGATTAAAGCGTTTGGCTTCGTTTACATCTATGCGGTCGGGCGCTCGTGCAAAGACACGATAAACTGCTCTGCAGGTAAAGGGCGTGCGAACAAGTACCCCTGCAAAAACGCCACGCCACGGGCTGCCAGATAGTCGCTTTGTTCCTCGGTCTCAATCCCTTCCGCGACAACCCCCAGCCCCAGTTTTGCGCTGAGCTCAATAATGGCATCAAGAATATGAATGGACAGGGCATCCGCGCCGATCATGGCGACGAAACTTTGATCAATTTTTAAATAATCCACATTGAATTCATGCAGGTAGCCCAGGCTTGAGTGCCCTGTGCCGAAGTCATCAATGGCTATCATCACCCCCAGCTCATGCAATTGGGCAAATAAGCGGTGGGTCACCTCACTCGGGACAATCAATTCACGCTCTGTTAACTCCAATACGAGTTTTATATGCCCGGGTGCAAAAGCCTTAAGAAAAGACCGGCAGTCTTCAACCAGTTCAAGGTCTTGACAGTGCCGGGCCGTGATATTGAACCCAATATGAAAACCGGTCTCCAGACGATTGGCCTGTGGCGCCAACAACTTTGCGGTTTGCTGCATTAACGACCGCGTCATGGGCACAATAAGCCCGGAGTGCTCTGCAAAAGGAATGAACAAATCAGGCCCGACCAGACCTTCGCGTGGATGTTGCCAGCGCATCAATACTTCAGCGCCCGCCCACTGCCGGTCAGCGGCGCGCACAATAGGCTGGAAAAAGGGAATGAATTCTCCTGCCTCCAACCCCCGCTGGAGTTCATGGCTGGGAGATGACGCGCGCTTTTGTAACCAGCGAACAGTGGCCGCCGACACCACGCCCAAAAAGATCAGTAATGCGAGTAAACCGGGGTATTCCACCACAGCAAAACGCCACACTTCACCGTCGCTGAAACCCACCACGACACGGTAGGGGTATTCAGACGATGGCAAGCTAACTTGCGCCACAGGGTATTGCGGTACAGGCGTAGTGCGAACGACGCCATAACGGTCAATCCAGGCATCGCCCACTTGTATCAATAAAAGGGTTTTATGATTGATAAGGCCCAATACATTGACCAAGTGAAAACCATACAGGCTGACCAGAACGCCTTGAGCGTTTTTTTGTTTGCGCAGGATCAGCAGGGGTTCGTTCGGGGTGACCGGATTGCCTGCCATTAACCACAACCGCCCGGCGGCATAATTTTCCGGGTTGACGGTTTCCTTGAAGTTGCCGAACAGCGAGGAGCAGTACAGTTGGTTATCCCATACCAGGTTGACCGAGCGAACAAAGGGGCGGCGAGTAACTTGATCGCGTAGCGCAAGTTCGACCTGGGGGCAGGCCTGACCGGATAAAGGCAGCACCACCTCCGAGGCCAGCGCTGCATTGTCGAGCATTTGATCGAATTGCCTGACCGCCTCGGTCGAGGTCTGTTGAGCGACCAGTTTCAAAGAACGATCAGCCTGCCAGACAATGATGCACAACCCCAGCACCACAGGCAGTAATCCACTGAGCACAACCAACGCGTAACGCTCTGTCCATTTGCGGGTCATTTTCAGCGTTAAAGGCATTCAGGTTCCTGCGCACACAAGGGCTATCGATAGAAAGAGGGTAGGCGGTAATAGGAAAAGGTTAGCATTGGTACGCCACAAATTCACGGGTGGCCGGGACAAACCTGATTACGCCATGTAGAATCCGCTTACGCATACAAGAATAATGACTTCTGCAAGCAGAAGCCCCGCCCGCAAGAGATGGGTCGACATGAAGATATTCGGGTTCCAACTGATTCACGGAGATTTCCTTGCGCGCAGTGTACGTGGCATTTCCTGCGCGCCGCCTCAACGCTTCGGCATTCTTAGCAAATAACCTTACGTTAATTCTAAAAATGACAAAGATGAGGCGCCAAAATGGCTGATCTATACGAAAACCCAATGGGTCTGATGGGCTTTGAATTCATCGAGTTCGCATCCCCAACACCGAATACCCTTGAACCCATTTTCGAAATCATGGGTTTTACCAAAGTCGCCACCCACCGCTCCAAGGCTGTGCACCTGTACCGCCAGGGCGACATTAACCTGATCCTCAACAATGAGCCTCACAGCGTAGCCTCCTACTTTGCTGCCGAGCACGGCCCGTCCGTTTGCGGCATGGCATTTCGCGTGCGCAATGCGCAGCAGGCTTATGCCCGGGCACTTGAACTGGGCGCGCAACCGATTGAAATCCCGACCGGTCCAATGGAACTGAACCTCCCTGCGATCAAAGGCATCGGTGGTGCACCGCTGTACCTGATTGACCGTTATGGCGAAGGCAGTTCGATCTATGACATCGACTTTGTTTTCATTGAAGGCGTGGACCGTCATCCCGTGGGGGCAGGCCTGAAAATCATCGACCACCTGACCCACAACGTGTACCGCGGGCGTATGGCTTACTGGGCCAATTTCTACGAAAAGCTCTTTAACTTCCGTGAAATTCGTTACTTCGACATTAAGGGTGAGTACACCGGCCTGACGTCCAAGGCCATGACAGCCCCGGATGGCATGATCCGCATCCCGCTCAATGAAGAGTCGTCCAAGGGTGCCGGGCAGATCGAAGAGTTCCTGATGCAGTTCAACGGCGAAGGCATTCAGCACGTGGCTTTCCTCAGTGACGACCTGGTCAAGACTTGGGACGCGCTGAAGAAAATCGGCATGCGCTTCATGACAGCTCCACC
This sequence comes from Pseudomonas lundensis, assembly GCF_002269125.1. Taxonomy (GTDB): domain Bacteria; phylum Pseudomonadota; class Gammaproteobacteria; order Pseudomonadales; family Pseudomonadaceae; genus Aquipseudomonas; species Aquipseudomonas lundensis_A. The sequence goes on from NZ_NQKI01000015.1 coordinate 37,961, forward strand.
GGACACCTATTACGAAATGCTTGAAGGCCGCTTGCCAAATCATGGCGAGTCGGTAGAGGCCCTGCAATCACGCGGGATCTTGCTCGATGGTTCGTCCGATAAGGGCGACAAGCGCTTGCTGCTGCAGATCTTCTCCGAAACCCTGATGGGCCCGGTGTTCTTCGAGTTTATTCAGCGCAAGGGGGACGACGGTTTTGGGGAAGGTAACTTCAAGGCCCTGTTTGAATCCATCGAGCGTGATCAGGTGCGTCGCGGTGTATTGACCGCAGACTGATTCTGGCGCACAAAAAAACGCCCGCCCTGTCATAGGGGCGGGCGTTTTTTTATGGGCTTAAAACAAGCCTGCGGCAATGTTGATGGAGAAACCCAATACAGCCGTGTTGAACAAGAAACCCAACAAGGAGTGGCCCAATACAGCTTTACGCATCTCGCGGGTGGCAATTGAAACGTCAGCGGTTTGTACCGCTACGCTCAACGTGAAAGAGAAGTACAGGAAGTCCCAGTAGTCCGGGTCCAGCTCACCTTCAGGAAAACGCAGCGCAGGTTCAAGGCCATCATTGTTGTAAAAGAGTCGGGCGTAGTGAAGGCTGAAGATAACCCCGATCATCAACCACGAACCGACGATGGTCATACCCGTGAAGGCGTAGTGCATCATCTGGTCGGTGTTGCTCAGTTTGCTATTACCGGAGAGCTCAAGGGTGATCGCTGCCAGGCTGGCGATTGCAGCCACGCAGACAGTGAACAACACCATGCTGGCATTTTCGTCTTCAACTTCCGCCGTGCGTTTGACGTCGCAGGCTTTGGAGCGAACCACCAGCCAGAACGTCAACGCCAGGTACAGCCAGACACCGGCATTCCAGCCCAGCAGAAACTGGGTGGTCAGGGTCGCGGCGGGTGCGAAAATCCCGACCGCAACCCCCAGAACAGTGGCAGCGGTCAGGCGAGGGTGAGTGCGTGCAAGGTGCGGCATAAACAGTCCCTGTAACGTGGTAGTGCTGAACCTTAGCACGCGCCGACGATGCTTAATGCGCTCGCGGTTTTCTGCTCACTCGTTTCATCACCACAACAAAAAAGACCGGCACGAAAACCACGGCCAGCGTGGCCACGATCATGCCGCCGATAACGCCCGTACCAATTGCTTGCTGACTCGCGGAGCTCGCGCCGGTGGCAATGGCCAACGGCACGACGCCGAGAATGAAAGCCAGTGAAGTCATTACGATCGGACGCAGACGCAAGCGCGCCGCCTGCACAGTGGCATCCACCAGATCATGACCCTCGTCATATAAGGTCTTGGCGAACTCGATGATCAGGATCGCGTTCTTGGCCGACAGGCCAATGATCGTGATCAAGCCCACCTTAAAGAACACGTCATTGGGCATTCCTCGCAACGTCACTGCCAGCACTGCGCCCAATACGCCCAAAGGCACCACCAACAACACAGCAGTGGGGATCGACCAACTCTCGTACAAGGCTGCCAGGCACAAGAACACCACCAGCAACGACAGGCCCAGCAGAATCGGCGCCTGTGCTCCGGAGATTTTTTCTTCCAGCGACAGGCCGGTCCATTCCATGCCCATGCCAGCGGGCAGCTGTGCAACCAGACGCTGGATCTCGATCATCGCTTCGCCAGTGCTGTGGCCGACGGCCGCTTCGCCGGAAATGCTGATGGCCGGGTAACCGTTGTAACGCGTCAACTGCGATGCCCCCTGAATCCAGCGCGCTTCGACAAAGGCCGACAACGGCACCATCTTGTCGAGGTTGTTGCGCACATTGATCTTGAGCAGGTCTTCAACCTGACTGCGCTGATCGCCCTCGGCCTGTACCACCACGCGCTGCATGCGGCCCTGATTCGGGAAGTCATTGACGTAAGCCGATCCCACGGCCGTAGAGAGCACGTTTCCGATGTCGGCAAAGGAAATGCCCAATGCATTCGCGCGCTTACGGTCAACCTCCAGTTGCACCTGCGGGCTCTCAGCCAGTGCGCTTTCACGCACATTGGTCAGCACCGGGCTTTTCTCGGCTAACGCCAGCAACTCGCTGCGTGCTTGCATCAGCACGTCATACCCGACGCCACCACGGTCTTGCAGACGGAACTCAAAACCGCTCGAGGTCCCCAGCCCGCTCACGGGTGGCGGCAGAATGGCAAATGCCACGGCATCCTTGAGGTCGCTGAACGCCGCATTGGCGCGGTCGGCGATGGCCGAAGCTGAGTCTTTTACGCCGCGCTCGGACCAATCCTTCATGGTCGTGAACGCCAGCGCGGCATTCTGGCCGTTACCGGAGAAGCTGAAGCCCAGAATCATCGTGGTGTTACCCACCCCCGGCTCAGTGGCGTTGTGCGCTTCGATCTGTTCAGCCACCTTGATCGTGCGCACCTGGCTGGCCCCCGGCGGCAACTGGATGTCGGTAATGGTGTAGCCCTGATCCTCAACCGGCAAAAACGAGGAGGGCAGACGGGCAAAACACAGCACCAACATCACCAGCAGTGCGCCGTAGACCAGCAAATAGCGCCCGCTGCGCTTGATCACATGCACCACCCAGTGCTCGTAGCCTTGGGACAGCCGCTCAAACCGCGCGTTGAACCAGCCAAAGAAACCGCCCTTGGCATGATGCTCGCCTTTGGCAATGGGCTTGAGCAGGGTGGCGCACAACGCCGGGGTCAGCGACAGGGCCAAAAAAGCCGAGAACAGGATTGAGGTGGCCATCGACAGCGAGAATTGCTGGTAAATCACCCCCACCGAGCCCGGCATGAACGCCATCGGGATAAACACGGCCACCAATACCAGGGTGATACCGATGATAGCGCCGCTGATCTGGGTCATGGCCTTGCGTGTGGCTTCGCGTGGGGACAGCCCCTCGGTCACCATAATCCGCTCGACGTTTTCCACCACCACAATGGCGTCATCCACCAGAATCCCGATCGCCAGCACCATACCGAACATCGTCAGTACGTTGATCGAGAAGCCAAGCACCAGCATCATGGCAAACGTGCCCATCAGCGCGACCGGTACCACCAGTGTCGGGATCAGGGTGTAACGGATGTTCTGTAAAAACAGGAACATCACGGCAAACACCAGCACCATCGCCTCGACCAGGGTGTACATCACTTTGGTAATCGAGACTTTGACGAACGGCGATGTGTCGTACGGGATGGTGTACTCAACACCCGCAGGGAAGTACCGGCTCAACTCGTCCATCTTGGCGCGAATCAGGGTCGCAGTGCTCAAGGCGTTGGCTTCGGGCGCCAACTGCACGCTGAAGGCTGTGGCAGTCTTGCCATTGAGGCGTGTGCCGTACTGGTATTCCTGACTACCAATTTCGACCCGCGCCACGTCGCGCACGCGCACCGTGGAGCCGTCCGGATTGGCGCGCAGCACAATGTCGCCAAACTCTTCAGGGGTCGAGAGCTGGCCTTTAACCAGCACCGTAGCCGTGATTTCCTGCGTCGGGCGTCCCGGCAAATCACCGATGCTGCCCGCCGAAACCTGAGCGTTCTGATTGGCAATTGCCTGATTGACGTCAGCAGGGGTCAAGTGAAAGCCGATCAGCTTTTGCGGATCGATCCAGATGCGCATGGCCCGTTCGGCGCCATAGAGTTGGGCCTTGCCCACGCCTTCTATACGCTTGATTTCGTTCATGACGTTGCGGGCGAGGTAGTCACTGAGCGCGACCTCGTCCAGCGGGCTGTTATTAGCCGTGAGCGTTACCAGCATTAAAAAGCCGGACGAGACTTTCTCGACTTGTAACCCCTGTTGCATGACCGCCTGTGGCAAACGTGACTCGACGGCCTTGAGGCGGTTTTGCACATCGACCTGCGCCATTTCCGGATCGATGCCCGGCTTGAACGTGGCGGTAATGGTGGCGCTGCCCAGGCTGCTCTGAGACTCAAAATACATCAGGCCATCCGTGCCGTTGAGCTCTTGCTCAATCAGGCTGACCACACTTTCGTCCAGCGTCTGGGCCGAAGCGCCGGGGTAGACCGCATAGACCTCAACCTTGGGCGGTGCGACGTTTGGGTATTTGGCGACCGGCAATTGCGGAATGGCCAAAGCCCCCGCCAGCACAATGAACAACGCGACGACCCACGCAAAGATGGGCCGATCGATAAAGAACTGCGGCATGCTCACCGATCCGTGGAGTGTACGAGGGGAAGAGCGGGGTCATCGATCTGCACCTGTTCGCCCGGGCGGGCATGTTGCAGGCCTTCGATGACAATGCGGTCGCCAGCTTTCAGGCCGGCATTGACGATCCAGCGATCCTGTTGGGCATTGCCCAGCTGCACCGGCTGCTGCTTGATGCGATTGTCCGCTTCAACCAACAACACCTGAGCCACCCCGGCGCTGTCACGCAAAATAGCGCGCTGCGGCACGCTGATGCCTTGCTTGTTAAAAGCCTGTTCCAGACGCACGCGCACAAAACTGCCGGGTAGCAGGTCGTTATCCGGGTTGGGAAACTCGCTGCGCAGAATCACCTGGCCCGTACTCGGGTCTACGTTAACGTCGGTGAACAGCAGTTTGCCGGGCAACGGATACAGGCTGCCGTTATCACGGACAAGGGTGACGCGGGCCTGCTCGTTGCCGACCTTTTGCAATTCGCCAGCGCGGAAGGATTCGCGCAGGTTGTCCAGATCGCGGGTGGACTGGGTCAGGTCTACGTGCACAGGATTGAGTTGTTGAATCCGTGCCAACGGCGTGACTTCGCCCTGACCGACCAACGCGCCTTCAGTGACCAGTGCGCGGCCGATGCGTCCGGAAATCGGCGCGGTGACCGTGGCATAACCCAGGTTCAAGCGGGCACGCTGCACCGCGGCCTTATTGCCTGCGACATCGGCGTGTGCCTGCTGCGCTTGGGCGCGGGCGTTGTCGTATTCCTGACCGCTGATGGCGTTGCTTTCGATCAGCGCAGCGTAACGCTCACTCTGCAACCTGGCTTGCAAAGCCTGCGCTTCGGATTTGCGCAGGGCGGCCAGCGCACTGTCCAGATCGGCCTTGAAAGGCGCAGGATCAATCAGGAACAACACGTCCCCCTGTTTGACCTCGCTGCCTTCTTCGTACACCCGCTTGAGCACCACGCCAGCCACGCGGGCGCGCACTTCGGCCACGCGCGGGGCAACGATGCGTCCGCTCAATTCGTTATTGATCGACAGCGGCGCGGTGGCGATGACTTCGGTTCGCACCTTGACCAGGGGCGTTTTTTCTTCAGCGTCGGGGTTCTTGCCACACCCCGCGAGGGCCAGTGCCAGCGCTGAAAGGCAGAGCGGGGCAAAGAGCTTTTTCAATGAGCGAGCCTTCTTATAAATGCAGGATAGTTCTGTAAGTGCTTGCGCATGCTAAGGGCAGCACGCAAGAGGCGTTGTGAAGCTGTGTAGGCGGTGTGTGAAAAAGTGTGAAGGTAATGCTCCTATCCGTGTGAGGTTGTATATCCTTTGGCTTTCCCCGAGTTGTAAGCATTTATTATGCCCACTATTTTGCTGGTCGAAGATGACGCCGCGCTCTCGGAGCTGATTGCCAGTTACCTGGAGCGCAATGGCTACGAGGTCAGCGTGATTGCCCGTGGCGACCTGGTGCGTGACCGGGCTAAAAGCAACCCGCCGGACTTGGTGATTCTTGACCTGATGTTGCCGGGCCTTGATGGCCTGCAAGTGTGCCGCTTGTTGCGTGCTGACTCGGCCAGCCTGCCGATCCTGATGTTGACGGCCCGCGACGATAGTCATGATCAGGTGCTGGGGCTAGAGATGGGCGCCGACGATTATGTGACAAAACCTTGCGAGCCGCGGGTATTACTGGCGCGCGTGAGGACGTTACTGCGCCGCAGCAGCCTGATCGAGCCGCAGGTGGCCAATGACCGGATCGTGATCGGCAACTTGTGCATTGACCTGTCAGAACGCAACGTCACGTGGCGCGGGCAAGACATTGAGCTGTCCAGCGGTGAATACAACCTGTTGGTGGTCCTGGCCCGGCATGCCGGTGAAGTGCTCAGCCGCGATCAAATCCTCCAGCGTTTACGTGGCATTGAATTCAACGGCACAGACCGCTCGGTGGACGTGGCCATTTCCAAGTTGCGGCGCAAATTCGATGACTGCGCGGGGGAAGCGCGCAAGATCAAAACCGTGTGGGGCAAAGGCTACCTCTTCAGCCGTTCCGAGTGGGAATGCTGAAACCATGTTCAAGGTCCTGCTAAGGCTATATCTGGTGACCATGGTCACATTCGGGGCAGCCATCTACCTGGTACCCGAGTTGATCGTTACGGTCTTTCATGATCGGTTCATGAATTACAACATCGACATGTCCCGCGGCATGCAAACCCTGCTGGTCAAACAATTTCATCAATTACCCGCCGAACAATGGCCCGCGCTGGCCCGGGAGCTGGACAGCCAGTTCTCGCCGTTGCGGGTCAATCTGCTGTCAGTCAATGACCCGAAATTCGATGCCGATGAACAGCGCCAGTTACAGCAAGGGCAGGGCGTGTTGCGCATTGGCGAATGGGGCTGGCGCACGCTGGTGGTGTCACCGCTGGACAAGCAACAGGCTATTGAATTGGTGATGCCCCCCGATCCCTTCGACATGAACGTCCTGTACTGGAGCATTAACGTACTGATCGGCGCGGCATTGCTCGGGTGTTTATTGCTGTGGCTGCGTCCTCACTGGCGCGACCTGGAGCGTCTCAAGCGCACAGCGGCGTTGATTGGTCAGGGGCAATTGAGCGAGCGCACGCAGATCTCGCCACGGTCGAACGTTCACGGGCTGGCCAGTGCGTTTGACACCATGGCCCAAGACATCGAAAGCCTGCTCAACCAGCAACGCGACCTGCTCAATGCGGTCTCCCACGAACTGCGCACACCCCTGACGCGGCTGGATTTCGGTTTGGCGCTGGTGTTATGCGACGACTTGCCGCCAGCCAGCCGCGAGCGGTTGCAGGTGTTGGTCGGGCATATCCGCGAACTGGATGAATTGGTGCTGGAGTTGCTGTCTTTTAGCCGCTTGCAAAACCCGGCGCTGGTGCCGGAGCGCGTGGAGGTGTCACTGGATGAATTTGTCGACAGTATTCTGGGCAGTTTCGACGAAGAGCTGGAAACCCCCGACATCGTGCTGGACGTGCTGCTGCACGGCTCGCAGGAGCGCTTTGCGCTGGACCCGAGACTCACCGCGCGCGCGTTACAAAACTTGCTGCGTAACGCCATGCGCTACTGCGATCGGCGCATTCAGGTGGGGGTGAATGTCACTGCACACGGCTGTGAATTGTGGGTCGACGATGACGGCATCGGCATCCCGGAAGCGGACCGCGAACGCGTGTTTGAACCTTTCTATCGCCTGGACCGCAGCCGCGACCGCGCCACCGGGGGCTTTGGTCTGGGCTTGGCGATCAGCCGGCGCGCCCTCGAAGCCCAAGGTGGAACGCTCAATATTGAGCCTTCCCCCCTGGGCGGAGCGCGTTTCCGGTTGTGGCTACCGGTTTAGCTCAGATAGCGGCGTTGCCGGCTCACATGTTTGAGACCTTCGAGTACCAGCACACCCACCGCCAGCCAGATCGGGCCATAGGTCAGCCATTGACCTTCCTCCAGGCTGTCGCCCAATAGCAGGGCGACGGCCACCAACAACACAGGCTCGACATAGCTGAGCAATCCGAACAGGCTGAACGGCAGCAAGCGGCTTGCCAAGATGTAAGCGAAACCTGCAGCGGCACTGATGATGCCCATCATCGGCACCAGTACGTAGAGCGTTGAGCGTTGCGCCTGAAGGTCGACATGCTCGCCTGCCAACACAAACCACAGCGCCACGGGCACCATCAGCAGCATGTCCAGCCATAAGCCGCCGAGGTTATCGATACCGATTTTTTTGCGCAGTACAAAGTACATCGGGTAACCCAAGGCGACCACCAACGTGGTCCAGGAGAAACCACCCGTGCGGTACAGTTCATTGGCCACACCCAGCACAGCGAGCGCCGTCGCGATCTTTTGCAGATGCGACAGGTGCTCACCATAGACGATGCGCCCCGTGAGAATCATCGTCAGTGGCAGCAGGAAGTAACCCAATGAAACATCGAGCCCATGACCGTTCAAAGGCCCCCACATAAACATCCACAGTTGTACCGCCACCAGAAAACTGGTCAACATGACGCAGGGGATCAATGCAGGCCGGGCGCGCAAGCGCTGAAAGATGAGCGCAACCCACTTCCATTCGCCGTAAAGGCAGAGAAAGAGTGTCATGAAGGGCAGCGATATTAGGATTCGCCAACCGAAAATTTCTTGACCGTCCAGCGGTCGCAGAAGGGATGTGAAGTAGTACAGGACGCCAAATAAACAGGAAGCCAGAATCGATAAAACAATACCTTTGGACACAACAACCTCAATGGATCTACAGCGTTACTCGTATGAGTGGGCACATAGCTTGAGGCTGTGGAACACCATTGGCAAATATGTTTTAAACCAATCAGTTGGCTTAAAAAGCTAGTCCGGAAGGTGATACGTGAAACGAGCAAGCAAATACTGGGCCAAAACCGTTTAAAACGTTCGTTCGCACGCGCTGAAAAAAAATGATAAACGGTAGTCCTTGCAGCGGCTTCATCTACCTCGAGGGTGGCAATGGGCTGTGAAACCAGCCCATTGCATTGCCTTTACACGGATTTTTGCTGACGCAACAAATGCTTGAACCCTTCAAACATCAACACCAGCACCGCCAGCCAGATCGGTAAATAGGTCAGCCATTGCCCGGCGCTAATACTTTCACCCAGCAACAACGCCACGCACACCAGCAGCACCGGCTCAACGTAACTGAGCAGACCGAACAGGCTGAAGGCAAGCATGCGGCTGGCCATGATGTAACTGATCAAGGCCAGAGCGCTGATGAGGCCCAGTACCGGGATCAGCGTGTACAGTGCCGCACGTTGGCTGGCCACATCGAAGCCGTGTTCGCCTGTTTGCACAAACAAGAACGCCGCGGGCATGAGCAGCAGCATGTCGATCCACAGGCCGCCCAGATTGTCGGTCCCGACCCGTTTGCGCAGCACAAAATACAGCGGGTAACCGATGGCCACTACGAGGGTGGTCCAGGAAAAACCGCCGACCCGGTACACCTCGTTGGCGACCCCGAGTATCGCCAGCGCGGCAGCAATTTTTTGCAGATGGGAAAGGTGTTCGCCATACACCACGCGGCCCGTGAGAATCATGGTCAGGGGCAACAAAAAGTACCCCAGTGACACGTCCAGGCTGTGGCCGTTGAGGGGCGCCCACAGAAACAGCCACAGTTGCAGGCCCACCAGCGCACTGGAGGCAAACAGGGCAATCCACAGCCGGGGGGTTTGCTGCAGGCGGGAGAAGATCGTCGGCACCAGCCGCCAATCCCCCGAAAAACACATGAACAGGGTCATGCAGGGCAAGGTGAGGAGCATCCGCCAGCCGAAAATTTCGGCGCCACTCAAAGGGTAGAGCAGGGATGTGTAGTAATACATGACACCGAACAGGCTCGATGCCAGAACCGATAAAACAATACCTTTAGACACAACAGCCTCGTTGAAACGCGCATTTTGATTATTAGAGACGCGTAGCTTGAGGCTCCAAAGGCTGTAGGGCAAATCTTGCTGAGCCGATTGCCTGCGCAGAGGCCCGCAAAACGCCCCCTGCGCAGCAAAACCGATGGCGTCAGGCGTGACGCATGCCGCGGGTCATGCGCAAGGCCAGCACACTGCCGCCCACAATCACCGCCGCCAACAGGTACAGCGCAGCATCGGTCGAGCCGGTGGCGTCTTTGACAAAACCCACCAGATACGGGCTCAGGAACCCCGCCATTTGACCCATGGAGTTGATCAAGGCCAGGCCGCCAGCGGCCGCGCCTGCACTGAGCATGGCAGTGGGCACCGGCCAAAACATGGGCAAGCCGGTCAGGGCGCCCATGGTCGCGATTGTCAGCCCCAAGATGGCGATGGCCGGTTGCGTGGCGAAGTTGACAGCAATCACCAAGCCCAGCGCCCCCATCAACATTGGCACGACCAAATGCCAGCGACGCTCTTTGCGCACGTCAGCCGAGCGCCCCACCAGCAACATGAACACAGCAGCCAGCAAGTAAGGAATCGCACTCAACCAGCCAATCACCAGCGTGTCGCTGAACCCCAGGTTTTTGATGATCGACGGCAGCCAAAAGTTGATCGCATACACGCCACTCTGGATGCAGAAATAGATCAGGCCAAACGCCCAGATGGCCGGGTTTTTAAACACGGCAAGCAGCGAATCAGAAGTGGTGGCGGGTTTGTTGACGGTGTCCAGGCGGTGGTCAGCGTCGAGCACGGCGCGCTCGTGAGCCGTTAGCCACTTGGCATTGGCAAAACTGTCGCTGAGCAGGAAGATCGCCAGCGCACCCAACACAACGGTGGGAATACCTTGCAGCAGGAACATCCACTGCCATCCGGCAAGTCCGCCCTGGCCTGCGGCGAAATGGCTAAGAATCCAGCCCGAGAAGGGACCGCCGATCAAGCCGGAGACCGGGATTGCAGACATGAACAGCGCCATGATGCGGCCACGACGGAACGTGGGGAACCATTGTGAGAGGTAGAGCACAACGCCTGGGAAGAAACCCGCTTCGGCGGCGCCGGTGAACAGGCGCAGGGTATAGAACTGGGTCGGGGTGGTGACGAACATCAGGCAGGTGGACAGCACGCCCCAGGTGATCATCATCACGGCGATCCAGCGCCGAGGCCCGAATCGGGTCAATGCCAGGTTGCTGGGAACCCCGCACAAGACGTAGCCAATGAAGAAAATCCCGGCACCCAAGCCGTAGACCGTTTCGCTGAATTTCAGCGCATCAAGCATCTGTAATTTGGCAAAGCCAACGTTTACCCGGTCGAGGTAATTGAACAGGTAGCAGATAAAAATGAAGGGGATCAAACGCAGGGTGATGCGCTTGTAGATGGCGTTTTTATCGTCATCGCCGGTCAGCGAAGCGGGGGCGCTCTGTGACATCTCATGTCTCTCTTTATTATGTTTTTTCGCGATCCGAGGTTAACGTTGGTCGCTGCGTGAGTCTCGGTCACCCAAACGTTGCTGTCTTTGTGCTGCTGCACAGTGTTTTTCTGCTGAGGCTGTGCGCACGAACAAATGTTTCCAAGGATTGTTACCCTATGTTCGAACTCGATCATGATTTGGCGCAGGACATCGTGGATCGCGCGATGGCCATCTTGCCGTACAACGTTAATGTGATGGACAGCCAGGGGTTGATCCTCGGCAGCGGCGAGCCCGAGCGTATCAATACCCGCCATGAAGGCGCGCAATTGGTGCTGGCCAACGGACGGGTAGTGGAAATCGATGCGCAAACCGCCAAATGCCTGAAAGGCGTGCAGCCGGGAATCAATTTGCCATTGCTGCTCGATCAGCGCCTGATCGGCGTGCTGGGGCTGACCGGTGAACCTGAATTGCTGCGCACCTACGCCGAACTGGTGCGCATGACGGCCGAAATGCTGGTGGGCCAACGCCATCAACAGGCCGAACAGCAATGGCGTCGTCAACGTTGCGACGACCTGGTGGCCATATTGTTGAGTGAAAGCGGCGACTCACCGCGCCTGATCGACGAAGCCCAACAACTGGGGCTCAAGCCGCAGCTATCGCGCATTCCTTATTTGTTTGAACTGGGCAAGGGCCAGAGTGCCGAGGCCCTGAGCGTGTGGCTGCAATCACGCTACCCGGACAGTTGGTGCGTGTGCCCGGCCGATGCCTCGCTGCTGTGGTGCCGCCCGTCAACCACCACACTGGACGACACGCGGCTACTGGAACGGCTCGACGGCCACGGCTGGAACGTGTTGCGCATCGCCGCAGGCGGGCAGGCGGATGCACTCAAAGGACTGCGCCGTTGTTATCGACGCGTGGGGGATTTGCTGGCCTATGGCCGTGATGTGTTGCCGGACACGCGTTTACTGAGTCTTGACCGCTACCGCTTGCCGGTGATGCTGTGGCGGCATCGCAATGACGATGCGCTGGAAGAACTGCTCAATCCACTGCACAAAGTGGTCGCCAAGGACAGCAATGGCCAACTGATCGCAACCTTGCGCAGTTGGTGCGAGCATGACGGCCAAAGTCAGGCGTGCGCCGATGCGCTGGGCATCCATCGCAATAGCCTGCGGTACCGGATGGAACGGATTGCCGAGCTGAGCGGGGTTGACCCCCTGAGCCTGAACGGGATGCTGGCGTTATACCTTGGGGTCCAACTGCTGCCCCACACGCCCCTTGTACAGGCACGGCCAACCGCCTGAACTGCAGGCCAAAAAAAGCCCCGCGACCGAATGAACGCGGGGCTAAACGGTTGGATGCGACCAACCAAAGGAGCCGTTAAATCAGGTACACATCAGTGCGCGCTGGCCACCGTTTCAACGTGCCAGCCGCCGCCCAGCGCTTTGTAGATCGCCACCACGCCGCGATACAACTCAACCTCGGCCTGTGCCTGACTGTCTTCTGCTGCGAGCCGTTCACGCTGGGCATCGAGTAACACCAGGAAGTCCACCGTGCCTTCGCGATAGCGAATCGCCGCCAGATCGGCTGCGGTGCGGCTCGACTCACTCTGACGTATCAGCGACACCAGGCGTTGCTGACGTTTGCCGTAATCACTGAACGCGTTTTGCGACTCTTCAAGCGCCAACAACACCTGTTGTTCGTAACGGGCCAGTGCGCCATCGGCTTCGGCATCCGCGCCACGTAAACGTGCTCGCACACTGCCCAAATCAAAGGCAGGCCAAGTAATGCTCGGGCCCAGAGCCCAGGCATTGGCGGCTGCTGAGCCGATCTGCGAGCCTCGCCCAGCGGTAAACCCAAGGAACCCGCTGAGGCTGACCCGCGGGAACAGATCTGCCTTGGCCACGCCGATCCGTGCGGTTGCGGCCGCCAGTTTGCGTTCCGCACTGAGGATGTCCGGGCGTCGCTGTAGCAGGTCGCCGGGGTTGCCAATGTTCAGGGCCTTGGCAATCGCGGGCAGTTTGGCCGGGCTCAAATCGACGCTCAGTTGCTCCGGACGCTCGCCCAACAAGGTGGCAATCCGATTGCGTTCACGTACCTGCTGCGCCTGCAACTGCGGCACACTGGCTTCAACGGCCGCCAGACGTGCGTCAGCGCGCATGACGTCCAGCTCATCACCGACACCCGCATCACGCAGACTTTCAGTGATGGCTTTGGATTCCTGCTGGTTTTTCAGGTTGGCCAGCGCAATGTGCTCACGCAGTTGCGCGCCGCGCAGTTCGCCGTAGGCGTCCACCAATTCCGCAATCAGGGTCACTTGCAACTGATACAAATCCGCTGCGGCGGCCTGTTCGTCCGCATCGCTGGCTTCCAGTTGACGCTGGATACGGCCAAACAGGTCGAGTTCCCACGCCATGTCCAGCCCAAGATCGTACCGCTCACTGTTGACGCGCTTTTCGGTCTGCCCCGGAATCTGCCCTTTGCCCAGCTCGCTGCTGGCGCGGCTGGTGATAGTTGGCATGGCGTCGTTGCTGACGTCATCGCGGATCGCCCGGGCAGCCCGCAGCCGGGCAAACGCCACGCGCAGCTCACGGTTGCCTGCCAGCGACCGCGTCACCAACCGGTTGAGGGTCGGGTCGTCGAACTGTTGCCACCAGATTGCTTCGAAATGGGCACGGTCAAAACCTTTGAGGTTATCGGCGCTGATCTGAGCCGGCTCGGTCTTCGGCGTTTGATAGTCCGGGCCGACGGCGCACGCGCTCAACGCGAGTACCAACAGACTCGGCAAGAATACGTTCACGTTCATGGTTGCGACTCCAACGTCATGTGCCTGGCGGCTTTGCGCGCTTGACTGCGCTCCACGTAGCGACGGATCAGGACGTAGAACACCGGGGTCAGCAGCAAACCAAAGAAGGTCACGCCCAGCATCCCGGAAAACACCGCGACGCCCATGGCATGGCGCATTTCCGCCCCTGCGCCGCTCGACAGCACCAAAGGCACCACGCCCATGATGAACGCGAACGAGGTCATCAGAATCGGCCGCAAACGCAGACGGCAGGCTTCCAGCACCGCAGCCAGCGGGTCGAGGCCTTCTTCCTGTTTATCCTTGGCAAACTCGACAATCAGAATCGCGTTCTTGCACGCCAGTCCCACCAATACGATCAAGCCGATCTGGGTGAAAATGTTGTTGTCACCCCCCGACAGAATCACCCCGGTAATCGCGGACAGCAGGGTCATCGGCACGATCAGGATCACCGCCAGCGGCAGGCTCCAGCTCTCGTATTGCGCGGCCAGCACCAGAAACGCCAGCAGCACGCAGAGCGGGAACACAAACAGTGCGGTATTGCCTGACAGAATTTGCTGATATGTCAGTTCGGTCCACTCATAGGTCATGCCATTGGGCAATTCTTCTTTGAGCAGTTTTTCAATCGCAGCCTCGGCTTGACCCGAGCTGTAGCCCGGCGCTGCTGCGCCGTTGATCTCGGCCGTGACAAAGCCGTTGTAGTGCATGACCCGGTCGGGGCCGGCGGTGTCGCTGACCTTGATAAAGGTCGCCAGCGGGATCATTTCGCCCTTGTTATTGCGCACTTTCAGTTGGCCGATCTGCTCAGGTTCCAGGCGGAACTGCTGTTCAGCCTGCACGTTGACCTGATAGGTACGGCCGAAGCGGTTGAAATCGTTGGCATACAGCGAACCCAGATAGACCTGCAGCGTGTCAAAAATGTCACTGATGGCCACACCGTGCGTCTTGGCTTTTTCGCGGTCGATCGCAGCATCCACTTGCGGCACGTTGACTTGATAACTGGTGAACAACCCCGCCAGCTCCGGCACGTTGTGGCTCTTGGTAATGATGTTCTGCACTTCTTTGTACAGTTCGTCGTAACCCAGGTTGCCGCGGTCTTCGACTTGCAGGCGGAAACCGCCAATGGTGCCCAGCCCTTGTACTGGCGGCGGCGGGAAGATCGCGATGTAGGCATCCTGAATGTCTGCAAATTGCGCATTCAAGGCTGCGGCAATAGCTGCTGCCGACTGGCTCGGGTCCTTACGCTCGTCAAAAGGTTTGAGCGGGGTGAACACGATGCCGCTGTTGGGGCTGTTGGTGAACCCGTTGATCGACAGGCCCGGGAATGCCACTGAGTTCGCCACGCCCGGTTGCTTGAGAGCAATTTCGGACATGCGTTTGATCACCGCTTCGGTACGATCCAGGCTCGCGGCATCCGGCAGTTGCGCGAAAGCCACCAGGTACTGTTTATCTTGCGGGGGGACGAAACCGGTGGGTGTATGCGCAAAACCAACCCAGGTCAGCACCATCAAACCTGCATACAGCAACATCGCGATACCGCTGCCACGGATGATCCGGCGGACCGCCCCCACATAGCCATTACTGGCTTTGACGAAGAAACGGTTGAACGGGCCAAACAGCCAGCCCCCGAACAGGCGATCCAGCAAGCGGGTAAAACGGTCTTTGGGCGCGTGATGGCCTTTGAGCAACACGGCGGCCAGCGCCGGAGACAGTGTCAGCGAGTTGAACGCCGAGATCACCGTGGAAATGGCAATGGTCAAGGCGAATTGCTTATAGAACTGTCCGGTCAGGCCGGAGATGAACGCAGCCGGTACAAACACGGCGCACAGCACCAGCGCCGTGGCAATGATCGGCCCGGTCACTTCGCGCATGGCGCGCTTGGTAGCATCGACCGGATTAAGCCCCAGCTCGATGTTTCGCTCGACGTTTTCCACCACCACGATGGCATCATCGACCACAATCCCGATGGCCAACACCAGCCCGAACAGCGACAAGGCGTTAAGTGAGAACCCGAACATGTGCATCACGGCAAATGTACCGATCAACGACACAGGCACGGCCACCAGCGGGATGATAGAGGCTCGCCACGTTTGCAGGAACAGGATAACCACCAGCACCACAAGGATCAGGGCTTCGAACAAGGTGTGAACCACCGCCTCGATAGAACCGCGAACGAAAATGGTCGGGTCGTAGACGATGTCGAAGTCCATGCCTTCAGGGAAACTCTGCTTGAGCTCGGCCATCTTCGCCCGCACGTCGTTCGAGATATCAATGGCATTGGAGCCCGGCCGCTGGAAGATCGGCAGCGCCACCGCGGGCTGGTTGTTGAGCAGCGAACGCAACGCATATTGACTGGAGCCCAGCTCAACCCGCGCAATGTCTTTCAGGCGTGTGATCTGGCCATCATCGCCGGCGCGAATGATGATGTTCTGGAACTCTTCTTCAGTCACCAAGCGTCCCTGAGTGTTGACTGAAAGCTGGAAACTGGTGGCATTCGGGGCAGGGGGCGCGCCAAGCGCACCGGCTGCGACCTGACGGTTCTGCTCGCGAATGGCATTCACCACATCGGTTGCAGTCAGGTTGCGTGACGCGGTTTTGTTCGGGTCCAGCCACACGCGCAACGAGTAGTCGCCCATGCCGAACATTTGTACATCGCCAATGCCGTTCAGGCGCGCCAGCTCATCCTTGATGTTAAGGATGGCGTAGTTGGACAGGTACAGCATGTCGTAGCGCTGATCCGGCGAGGTCAAGTGCACCACCATCGTCAGGTCGGGCGATGCTTTGTCGACCGTAATACCGATGCGGGTTACTTCTTCGGGCAATTTGGGCTGGGTGCGGGTCACGCGGTTTTGCACCTGCACCTGTGCGTTGTCCAGGTCAGTGCCCAGGGCGAAAGTGATCGTCAGTGTGATCTTGCCGTCGGCCGTGGACTGTGAAGACATGTACAACATGTTTTCAACGCCCGTGATGGCTTGTTCCAGCGGCGCGGCCACGGTTTCACCGATCACTTTGGGGTTGGCACCGGGAAAGTTGGCGCGCACCACGACGGTGGGTGGCACCACTTCCGGGTATTCACTGATCGGTAACTGGAACAGCGAAATGCCGCCCGCAATCAGGATTAGCAGGGAAAGCACAGCGGCGAAAATCGGCCGCTGAATGAAAAATTGAGAAAAATTCATCGGAGTTATCGTCCCTTAACCACGAGGAGTCGCGACGCCAGCCAGCTTCGGCGCGCTGTTGGCGGGCTTGACCTGTGGCAGGTTGCTGGCTTCCAGGGCTTGTCGTTGGAGCGCCAGTGCAGCGAGGGTTTGTTCGGTCGCCATCGGGATCACTTCAGGGGTGACCGGCGAGCCAGGACGCACCCGCTGCAAGCCTTTGACGATGATGGTGTCGTCCTTGTGCAAACCATTACGCACAATGCGCAACCCTTCGATCTTCGGCCCCAGCTCAACGGCGCGGTAGATCGACTTGTTGTCGCCATCGAGGACCAGCACGAACTTTTTGCCCAGGTCGGTGCCGACGGCTTCGTCGTTGATCAGCACAGCCGAATACGTCCCGCTGCCTACCAGTTTGAGGCGTGCATACAGGCCCGGGGTGAAGCTGCCGTCGGCGTTATCGAACACCGCGCGGCCACGGATGGTGCCGGTTTTGGGGTTGACCTGGTTATCGACGAAGTTCATTTGCCCCAGGTGCGGGTTGCCGTCTTCATTGGACAGGCCCAGGTACACCGGTGTGGTCTGGCCACGTTGGCCTTCACGGGCCAGTTGGGTGTACTTGAGAAACACACGTTCATCGGCATCAAAGTAGGCATACACCTTGTCGGTTGAAACCACGCTGGTCAGCGGTGTGACATCCGCCGTCACGATGTTGCCCGCTGTAATTTCCGCGCGGCTCACACGCCCGCTTATCGGGGAGGTGACGCGGGTAAAACTCAGGTTCAGCTTGGCCAGATCCAGCTCGGCCTGAACGGCCGCGACGGCGGCGCGGGCTTGCTGCGAAGCGGTGCTGCGCGAGTCGGCCAGCTCGGCCGAAATGGCATTGCTCTGGCGCAGGCGCTCGCCGCGCTGGGCTTCGTTTTCGCTGCGGGTGGCATTGGCGCGGGCTTGTTGGACCTGTGCCTCAAGGCGGCGTACTTGCGCCTGAAACGGGCGCGGGTCGATCTGGAACAACAGGTCGCCTTTCTTCACCAACGCACCTTCGGTGAAAGCGACCTGATCAATCTGCCCGGACACGCGAGGGCGAATTTCCACCGTTTCCGGCGCTTCCAGCCGACCGGTGAACTCGTCCCATTCATTCACAGGCTGCTCAAGCACTTTGGCCACACTGACTTTTGCAGCAGGCGCCGGAGCAGTCGCTTGTGGAGTTTTGCCGCATGCACTCATCACCACGATGGCCAAAGCGGCCAGTGGGAAGCGCAAATGTTTAAGTGACTGTTCCATGAGGGGGAGTCCGCCAATCTGTTGAGATGGGGCGGATAATGCTGGCGCGGGTGCTGGCGCACGAATCGAACCCAGCGAAGGTCATTATCATCCGGAATGATATAAACCCGAGCCAAGCCCTCTAGCCTGTGCTTTTCGTTAGGGGACTATCAATCACAAAGACTTGCGGGTCGGATGGCGCCCGATAATCAGGTGCGCACAAGGCCAGACCGTGTTCCAGATGAAGCGGACTAATGGGTTTGTAGGTGTTCGGCAGGATGGCGGTAGAACCGGAATTGCGCAGCGGCTTGATTTTTTTGCGGAACAAAAAAACAAAGGGCCTGCATGAAGAATCTCATGCAAGCCCTTGATATGTTTGGTGCCCGAAGCCGGAATCGAACCGGCACGTCCTTTCGAACGGGGGATTTTAAGTCCCATGCGTCTACCAATTTCGCCATTCGGGCGGTAGCGCTATGTAGCGATCAAACCGGCTGGTTTTACTGAATCTCAGCCCCCCAGCCTGTGTGACAGGTGGACGAATATATAGAGGCTTATGCGATGACGCAAGTTTGAGAGGGCACATTTTTTATCGAGGGGCTTAATAAAACCCTCGAAAAATCAGAAGCCTATGGCCTCGGGGAGTTTACTCGAAGGGGGTTATCCAAATCGTTGGAAGAAAGTATCAGGCTTATATGTAAGTTTTTTGGGAGGGCTAGGCTAGGGTGTGTGTAGGTCCGAGACAGAAGTGGGTGAAATGAATTCAAGTGTCCTCTACGCGCTCATTGCGGCAGCCCTGTTCGGCGCCAGTACGCCGCTGGCCAAGCTGCTGGGGGCCGACGTGTCGCCCGTGCTGCTGGCAGGGTTGCTGTATTTGGGGAGCGGGGCGGGCCTGTTGTTGGTGCGCTGCATGCGGGATCGCGGGTGGAAGCGTTCCGGTCTGAGCGCAGGTGAATGGCCATGGTTGGCGGGTGCAATTGCCTTTGGGGGCGTATTGGGCCCTGTGGCGCTCATGTTCGGGTTGACGCTGACCTCCGGAGCCACGGCCTCGCTCATGCTGAACCTGGAGCCCGTACTGACCGCGCTGCTGGCGTGGGTGGTGTTTAAGGAAAACGCTGATCGCCGGATTGTTGCGGGAATGCTGGCCATCATCGCGGGGGGTGTGGTGCTGTCCTTGCCGTCAGGGCAGGGTGCAAACGACACGGGTTCGTGGCTGGGGCCGCTTGCAGTGGCGTTTGCCTGTTTGTGCTGGGCCGTGGACAACAACCTTACGCGTAAAGTGTCGGCGTCTGATGCGCTCTACATTGCCGGGGCAAAGGGGTTGTGTGCCGGGTTGGTGAACTGCGCAATTGCTACATCGCTGGGTGCCCAATGGCCCTCGGCGCAGGTGCTGTCTCCGACGTTATTGATTGGTTTTTTGGGTTATGGCGTGAGTCTGGTGCTGTTCGTACTGGCCTTGCGCGGTCTGGGGGCGGCGCGAACGGGGGCGTATTTTTCCACGGCACCTTTTTTGGGGGCTGTGATTTCAATCGTGATACTGGGCGAATCGGTCTCGTGGCTGTTTTGGGTCGCGGCGGCCTTCATGGGGCTGGGTGTGTGGTTGCACTTGACTGAGGTGCATGCACATGAGCACCAGCATGCGCGCCTGGAGCATACCCATCGACATCACCATGATGAGCACCATCAACACACTCACGAAGCAGATGACCCGGCTCAGGAACCCCATACCCATGCACATGTCCATGTGCCTGTACGCCACTTTCATCCTCACTTCCCGGATATTCATCACAGGCACCGGCACTGACCCTGAAGTCCCCGGCCTATAACGGAGCACACGAGCGCGCATGTTTGAACACGTCGATGTCAACTACCTACTGGCCACCTACGGTTACTGGGCCATCTTTATCGGCTGCCTGCTGGAAGGCGAAACCATCCTGATTCTGGGCGGCATGGCGGCTCACCAGCATGTCCTCAAACTGCTTCCGGTCATCGGCTATGCCAGTCTGGCGGGCATGCTGGGTGATCAGTTGTTGTTCTGGGCGGGACGCTATTTTGGTGAGCGCCTGTTACCGCGCTTGCATAAACAACAGGCCGCTATCGACAAGGTCACGGCGTTGATCAATCGCCACCCGACCGTGTCGATTTTTGCAGTGCGCTTTCTTTACGGCATGCGCCTGGTGGGGCCGATGGTGATTGGCGCGAGTAAGGTGTCCCCCGTCAAGTTTGCGTGCATCAACCTGTTAGGCGCCGTGGTGTGGGCCACGCTGTTTGCCAGTGCCGGGTATTGGTCGGGAGAGTTCCTGCAGCATCTGTTAGGGGATTTAAAACCTTATCGCTTGCCGATTGCCCTGGGGGTGGTCGTCCTGGTGCTGGTCGTGGGACTGATCCGCCATTTCAGCTCAACGCGCAAAACCATTTAGCCAGGCTGGGTGCGCAGCCTGTAGCGCCCATGAAGGGTGTGTGGTTGCAAAAATCACGCTTGAAAGGCAAAGTCCGGCAACCCGGTTGCGTGATGAACCGCTTGGCCTAGACTCTTGTTTAGCGGCTCTGAGCCGAGGTTTTCATGCCGTGTTCACGACCTTTGCGCGCCGGTCCGATGACAAGAAAGGAGGTCCGCATGTTGATACGCTCAATGATCCTCGCCAGTGTGCTGGTCACGGGAATGGCGCACGCCGTTGAAGTCCCCAACCCCCTCGAACAGGACCGCGCAAAGGCAAGACCACTGGTGATTGTGGCGCGCACAGAGGCTGACCCCACCTTATCGACTCTGAAAAAATCCCTCGAAGACCCGGCTCAAAAAAAGGCTTTCGATGAGCGCAACCTGGTGCTGTACACCATTGTTGGCATCACCGGTAAGCGTGACGGCAAAGACCTTGAGCCGCAGTCAACCATGTCGCTGATCCGGGGACTCAAGCCGGGCATGATCATTGATAAGGCCAAAGTGTTTCTGATCGGTAAGGACGGCGAGGTCAAGTTCAAGTCTGAAGGTGACGCGGACCTCGAAACGCTGTTTAAAACCGTCGATGCCTTGCCGCCTGCCGAAAAAACGTTGCAAGCCCAAACGGGGCCTGAAACGTCGGTCACACCTGGCACCCAAGGCAAGCCTGACAAGTCCGGCAAGCACGTTAAACCCGCTAAACCTGCCAAACCGCTGGAAGACTGAAGTCACGGCCAAAAAAAGGCCCGCTGGGGGAAGCGGGCCAAGAGGGATTCACTAAAGGAGTGAGTTCAATCTAGACCCCGGAATGTGAATACCATGTGAAATGCATGTATTCAAAACAGTAAAGACCCGCAAAGTGTTCGGTAAAAATACAGCTCAGCTGTAGCGCAAGGCGCAGCAGGCGATCCGCTAGGGTGTCATTCATCTCTCCCTTGCCAGCCGGACGTCTTCATGCCGCTTTCCCTCGAGTTGATCTCTGCTTTCACGTTGTTTGCTTTTGTTTCGTCCATCACGCCTGGCCCCAATAACACCATGCTGTTGGCCTCCGGGGCCAACTTCGGCTTTCGTCGCACCCTTCCTCATGCGCTGGGTATCAGCTTCGGTTTCATGTTTTTAGTCGTGGCAGTGGGGCTTGGGTTGGGAGGCGTCTTTAAGGCTGTGCCCATGGCTTACACCGTATTGCGTTACCTCGGCGCGGCCTACTTGCTGTATCTGGCCTGGAAAGTCGCGACTTCCGGGCCGATATCCGGCACACACACCGCGCACGGCAAACCACTGGGGTTTTGGGGCGCAGCCGCTTTTCAGTGGGTCAATCCAAAAGCGTGGGTCATGGCGGTGGGCGCGATCACTACGTACACCCCCTCGCAGGGCTACATCACCAACGTCTTTGTGATTGCACTGGTGTTTGCCATCATCAATTTACCCAGCGTCTGCGTGTGGGCCGGCTTTGGTAGCGCATTACGTTCGGTACTGAGCCAACCCAGATGGCTCATGGTGTTTAACCTCAGCATGGCGCTGTTGCTGGTGCTGTCGTTGTATCCGATTGTGTTTGATCACTGATCCTGTTCTTCAGCGTCGTTGAGCCATTCCTGACTCAGCGTGTCGGTATCCCCCAGGTAGTCCAGTAGCCAGCTCATGGCGGGCGAGTGATTGTTCTGGACCCAGGCAATACAGGACGGGCTGGCAGGGAAGGGCCGTTGCAAGTGCAAGGCCACCAGCCGCCCTTGCTCAATGAGCGGGCGAGCGAGATGGGCAGGCACCATGCCGACACACAGGCCCTCACTCAAGCAGGCCAAGGCCGATGGCCAGTCCGGGACCATCATCCGCCGCTGGTTGTCGAGCGTCCAGGTGTCACGTTTGGGCAAGCTGCGCGATGTGTCGTCCATGCACAAGGATGGATAGGGCCGTAGCTGCTCGTCACTCAACAACCCTTCGAACGCCGTCAGCGGGTGATCCGGGCTTGCCACGCAGATCCAGTGCAACAGCCCCATGTCGCGGAAGGCAAAGCTACCCGCGACCGGTATGGCGCGGGTAGCGCCAATCACCAGGTCGGTTCGACCGTCCACCAATGCATCCCACACACCGTTGTACACCTCGTAGTGGACGATTAATTCCACATCGGGGAAGTGGCGGTAAAAGTCGAGAACCATCTGTTGGCAGCGCGGCTGTTTGGTGATGGAGTCCACAGCGACGCGTAACTGACCGCTCCAGCCATTGGCCACCTGCTGGCACAAGCGCCGGGTGCCCAGCATTTTTTTCATCACATCGCGGGCTTCCTTCACGAACAGCTGCCCGGCGGCGGTCAGTTCTACATCGCGATGGCGACGCACAAACAATGGCACCGCCAGCCACACTTCCAATTGGCGCACGGTATAGCTCACGGCAGAGGGCACGCGATGCAGTTCCTGAGCTGCGCCGCTGAAGCTGCCATGTCGGGCCACGGCATCGATGACATCCAGAGAGTATTCAGACCACACAGCGCTGCCTTCAAATTAATTGATGCTAAATAGAAAATATTATCGCTTCACAAGCAGATCCTCAGCCGGATAATGCGCGCCAGTCAACAAATTGTTTGATGGGAAGTATTAGGTGCACATGAAAAACTCGTTGGGATTCACGCTTTATCTGGCCGGGCTCAGCATGCTGGGTTATCTGGCCATGGACATGTACCTGCCGGCATTCGGCACATTGCGCGCTGAACTGCAATTGTCCGCAGGCGCTGTCGGCGCCAGTTTAAGTATTTTTCTCGCCGGCTTTGCCGTGGGCCAATTGTTGTGGGGGCCTTTGTCGGACCGGCTGGGACGAAAACCCGTGTTACTGGCCGGGCTGACGATGTTTGCCCTGGGCTGTCTGGGCATGCTTTGGGTCAACGATGCTGTGTGGCTGCTAAGCCTGCGCTTTATTCAGGCCATCGGCATCTGCGCCGCGGCGGTTACCTGGCAAGCACTGGTGATCGACCGCTACCCGGCCGACAAAGCCAACCGCGTATTCGCAGGCATCATGCCGTTGATGGGCCTGTCTCCGGCGCTGGCGCCCTTATTGGGCGCGCTGGTACTTAATCACTTGGGCTGGCAGGCGATCTTCACTGTTCTGTTTGGCATCGCCGTGATGCTGTTGCTGCCCACGTTATTGCTCAAAGAGAAAGTGCGCCCGCGCCTTGAGCAACACAACATCGTGCGCGTGAGTTACTGGCAACTGCTCAGCTCATCAACGTTTAGCGGCAACGTGATGATATTTGCAGCCTGTTCCGCGAGTTTCTTTGCCTGGCTGACGGCATCGCCTTTCATTTTGGGCGACATGGGCTACAGCCCGAATGACATTGGCCTGAGTTACGCCTTCCCGACGCTGGCCTTTTTGATCGGCGGCTACAGTTGCCGCAGCGCGTTGCAACACATCAAAGGCCGCACTTTGCTGCCATGGCTGCTGTTGGCTTACTGCGCAAGCATGGTGGGGCTGTACGTGGTGGCGACACAGACTCAACCCACATTGGCCACATTGCTGATCCCGTTTTGCCTGATGGCACTGGTGAACGGCGCGAGTTACCCGATTGTGGTGGCCAATGCACTGCTTCCATTTTCGGAAAACTCCGGCAAGGCCGCAGCGCTACAAAACACCCTGCAGTTGGGGTTGTGTTTTCTCGGTAGCCTGGTGGTATCGGCGTACATCAGTCACCCGCTGGACATTACGGTGGAGGTGATGCTGGCTTCGGCGCCCGTGGCGGTGCTCGGTTACCTGATCCAACGCCGCAGGGCCACTGCCGAACGTCTTGCAACGCGCTGAACTTTGTCGCGAACGGGGGCATCCAAACCTCATCGAGTTGCACTGTGAGCGTGTTGGATGACCCAGATCATTACCCCTGAAACCCCTGAACAGGTGCATTCCGAACATGATGCGAAAATGTTCGGATCACCCAAGGACCGGCTGGATTTTTACCGGCGTGAAATACAGTACGAAACCAGCATCCTGTCCCATCGAACGGACGCCTATCTGGCCGCCCAGTCATTTCTGGTGATTGCATTTGCATCGTGCATGGCCAACCTGAACCCGGAGTGGGGCAAGTTTTTCACCCTGACCGTGCCGCCGCTACTGGCTGTGCTGGGGCTGATGATTTCATTGAATGCCTGGCCGGGCATTCGCGCAGCGTACGACATCATTGACCATTGGCATTTCAAACAAAGTGAGCTGCTGAGCAGTGAACCGCAAATGGGGATGGCGTACGACGAGTCGCCGCTGTTCTGCGAAATGGAATCCACCCACAAGGGGTACAAGAAATCATTGATGTTTTCAGTGCGTTCCCCGTGGCTGTTTGCCATCTTCTGGATGGTGCTAGGGGCCTTCTCGCTGTATATCCAGATTGATAACCCTTTGACCTGATACACCGCGCGCGCAGAAGAGGCCGTAGTTCCGGGTGGGCATACGGCCTGTGAGTAACCCTGTTCAGGCCACATCGACCAGCACAATCTCACTGTCTTCGAGTGCCGTTACCCGCAGCACGCGCTCATCGACGATCGCAACACCATCCCGTGCGCTGGCCTGCAACCCGTTGACCTCAATCAGGCCGGTGGCAGGAACCAGATAAGCGCGTCGCCCCTGATCGAGCTGATACTCCGCGGTTTCACCTGCTTTCAGGTTGGCCGCCACCAATCGGGCGTCGGCGCGAATGCGCAAACTTTCCTGATCCCCGTCCTTACCGCTGGCCAATGTCACAAAGCCTTCACGCTGGCCTTTAGGGAACGGCTTGGCACCCCATGAAGGCGGGTCCCCGGCCTGATTCGGCATAATCCAGATCTGGAAAATCTTTGTTGCTGTCGACTCCAGGTTGTATTCGCTGTGGGCTATACCGGTGCCGGCGCTCATGACCTGTACATCGCCCGCTTCAGTACGGCCTTTATTACCCAGGTTGTCTTCGTGGCTGATGGCCCCTTCACGCACATACGTGATGATCTCCATGTCGCGATGGGGGTGCTTCGGGAAACCGGTACCGGGCGCAATGATGTCGTCATTCCATACCCGTAGATTGCCCCATCCCATACGCTGCGGGTCGTAGTACTCGGCGAACGAAAAGTGGTGGTGCGCATCCAACCAGCCGTGGTGAGCGCCGCCCAAAGTGTTGAAGGGTCTGAGTTCAAGCATGATGCCTCTCCTGTTCTGGTCAGTCGGGGGGGAATGAACGGTGTCCCGAATGAGAATGGAGAAAGTGTGCGCCTCTGAATCATCGATAAAAAGTTTAAAAAATACGTAAAACCAATCAATTAAATCGATACTTATCGACGCGCAATCTTCAACCTTGATGGTCGAAACGGCTGCTAAACAGCTGATGCTCAAGCAATTACTAGAACTCCCGGCGCAATGGAGCGACCATAGCCCATCCGCCCGGACAGCCTCACACCCTGGAGTCAGCGTGCCGCAACACACATCAGATTTGCCCGAACCCCTTTCCCCGGTCACTCAACTGCCGCTGCTCAAGCGTCTGGCAGCACGCCTGTTTGGCAGCGGTTTAAGTCGCTTGCGCGCCCAACATGCTGCGTCCTGGCTGCAGGGGCAGGCGGACGGTTTTCGCAGCGGGCACAGTGCCGGTGTGGATTACGGCTATGAAGAGGGGCATTCAGACGGGTTGGAAGAAGGCCGTCAGGTGCTGTTTATCAATGACACCCGCTCGCACGTGCTGCGTGCCCCGGGCATCGATGACAACCTGTTCGATGACTGGCGGCTGCCGTTGGGCGCGGAACTGAAAAAGCAGATCAAAGCCGATGTCTCGGCGCGGCTATCGGCCTCTGCACAGCCCAGCGCGGCGCAGTGGAAGATGATCTTCAGCGACACACCTTCCACATCCGTGGTGGCAGGCGCCGGGGCGGGCAAATCGACGTCACTGGTACTGCGCATTTTGCTGCTCAGTCACTACCTCGGTTTTGAATTGAGCTCCATGACGGTGGTGACTTTCACCCGCGAATCGCGCAAGGATTTCATCGCCAAACTGCAGGAAATCTTCGCCTTATGGGGGCGCACGCTTAGCCTCAAGGAAGCCCGGGAGGTGGTGCGCACCTTCCACTCGCGGATCTTGCCGATGGTGCGCAGCCTGCCGGGTTACGCGCAGCTGCAGGCCTTCGAAACCCTCAGCAACCGAGGCACTAGCGATGATGACGCCGACAGCAACCCGTTTGATTTGCGTATCAATGATGCTCAACGCCAACAGCTGAATGCCTGCTATCACGGCCTGTACAGCCAAAATGAGCGTTTTCGCGAGACGATGGGCGCGTTGTGCCGGCATGCGTTGCAGCTCAAAGAACTGGAGCGGGATCATCCGGACGTGCAAAAACGCATGGCGGTGACAGAATTGGCGGCCAAGCGTGATGAGGAACTGTGCGACACCCTCGAAGACTTGTGGTTTGCCGCCGGTGCCTGGCCGATTCAAGGCATCGAGCCGAGCCGTGAAACAGTAACCATCAACGGTTCGACGTTCCATTGCCACGGTTACATTGCGCAACTGGATGCGTGGGTGGTGCTGGGTTTCGATCCCCGTGAAAATCCTCAGATTTGCAGGCCCAATGCCAAATTGAGCGTGCGTGCAGAATGGGCAGTCAAGCGAACGCTGTTTCGAGCTTTCTGCGATAAGCCCTTGATATGGCTCGAATCTTACGATCAATCCAGACGCGTATTGTCCACGTTGTCCGGGGACACCAGCGCCGGGCCAGGCGTTGAATACAAGCTCAAGGGTGAACTGAGTCCGGCGCCGCTCCTTGACTGTTTTGTGACCGCCGCCAGCTTTATCGAGAACCTGGGGCTGGACGTCGCATCTGCCGTGGGCGACATGCGGTTTGCCAAAGACGACCCTGACCGCTTTTTCTTCGAGGCGCTGAGCCTGTTCTGGCGCGCGCTCGAAAGCCATCTGCTGGCGCAAACGCCTCCGGTCATGACCTACAACCGCATGTTTTCATTGTTCGGGGAGCACACCGCGCAGAATTTCAAACTGCTCAGCCACGAGCAGTTGCGTCCGTTGTCGCACGTGATGATCGATGAGTTTCAGGATGTCTCGCCGCAAATCGTTTCGTGGTTGCGCGCCAGCCTGCGCGAAATTCGCAGCCGTGGCCCCGCCATGCACGTGGGGCGGGCTGCGCAACGCTCTTCCTTGTTGTGTGTGGGCGATGACTGGCAATCGATCTACGGCTGGCGGGGCAGTTCGCCCACATACTTCATGGCCTTCGACAAAACGTTTGTCTCGCCGTCCACGACGCGGGTCATGCTCAGTGACAACTTCCGTAGCCAGCAGCACATCATTGATGCCGCAGAACATATCGTCCGTGCCGCGCCTTCCATACCGGGTAAACGGGCCAAGGCCTGTGGCGAAGCTAAACCGCTGGTCCCCGTCCAAGTACTGGACAGGGACGATGCCGCTTTGGTGGCGAAATTGACCGAGCATTACAACGCAGGTGATCGGGTATTAATGCTGTTTCGAAAAAGCAGCGATAAGGCACTGATTGAAAAGGATATTCAGTCGATTGTTAATGTGGATTCTAGATTGCCACCTGAAGCGCGCAGGCTGAGACAATTGACGTTCCATAGCGCAAAAGGCTTGCAAGCCGATGCTGTGTTTCTGCTTGGAGACTGTCAGCACCTGACCTCATCGCCCTACAAAAATCAGGTCTACCGCATGGCGGGCCTGGGAAATGAAGGCGACCCCGAGGCCTACGACACCGCGCAAAAAGATGAAGTGCTGCGCTTGGCTTACGTCGGTATTACACGGGCGATCACGCATTGTTACTGGTACGTGGAGAGTAAGGAGGCGCAAGGGCCGGCGATCCCCAAAGCCTCTGATCGAGTGCCCAAGGGCAAGGCATTCTTTGAAGATCTGCGAGGGCTTGGCGTTGACGCTTCGCGTTGAGTCTTAACCCGCTGCCGGGCAACGTGCCATGCTGCCTCAAGGCGACACAGGCACGTACGCCACGCTTTCATCGCCGTGCTGATGAAGCAGTCGCTGCCCCATGTTGGGCTGGCTCGTAACGGTTTGATGGTCGGCCTGTAAGAAGCTCAGCGGCAGGGGTTTGCCATGACCGTGCTGAACGAAAATCAGGGTGCGCCTGGGGTCAAAGTGCTGGCCGCTGGAGTGGTCGAGCCAGGCCATGAAATCAGCGCTGCTGCCGTCGTGGGGGTAATCCGCCGCGCCCCCAATGAAATAGAACGGCGCACCATCGTTCTGCACATACAAGGGCAGTTTGTTGTCGACGTCGACCATCACCATGCGCCATTTCTCCCAGGGGGCTTGGTAACTTGCCGCTGTTTTGACATCAGCGCCAAACTGCATGATCCCACCCCCGCTGTTAGTCCACGGGTAAACCACGCCCAGCACGGCCAGCATGAGGATAGACGTGCCTGCAAATGCCATGCCCCAGCGCCGCCATTGGCCCTTGCCATGCGCCAGCCTGCGGGTCACCCACCAGGCGGCCAGCAGCTGTGCGAAGGGCACCAGCGGTAACACGTAATAACTGCGGCGGCTGCCGCTGGCCGTGAAGAACAGAAACAGCAAGCCCAGCCCTGCCACCAGCCAGCGGGCTTCGGGTTCAATCTGCCGCCAGTGGCGCACGGCCACCCACGCGCCGATCATCCAGAAGGGTGCCCAGGGCAAGGTGTAGACCGGCAAATAAATCAGGTAGGTATAAATCGGTCCAACGTTGTCGAAAGGCTGGAAAAAACGCACCACATTTTCCCGCAGAACGAGCCCCAGGCCGCTTTCGCCGTAGGTCGGCGCGCCATACAGGTGAGAAAGCATGAACGGCAGCATGTACATCGCCGCGGCCGGCAACAGGGCGGCACACAAGCGCAGATTGAAATGGCGCTTCCAGCGTTGCTCGCCCAGTAGATGCGGCAATAACAGCAGCCCCGGCAAGATGAAGCCAATCAGCCCCTTGAACAGCGACGTCAGGGCCAGCAACAAAAAAAATACGCAGTAACGGCTCAAGCGCGTGTCATCGGGTGCGCGCCAATACCACCACACAGCAGCCAGCACCCCACAGACGGTGAGGATGTCGGCTGTGGCCACGCGTGCCCAAAACAGAAAATAAAAGGTTGTGGCCAGCATCCAGCCGGCAATCAGCCCTGTGCCTTTGCGGAACAGGCGTTCACCGATCAAATACAGCAACCACACGCTTGACCAGGCGGCAATCACTGCAGGCAGACGCAACGCCCAGTGATCCAGGCGCCCCAGTACGCCCGCAGTGGCCGTGATCAGCCAGTAAGAGGGCAATGGCTTATCGTAGTAAGGCGTGCCCTTGAGGTAGGGATCAAGGTAGTCGCCGCTTTGTAGCATTTGCAAAGCGATAGTGGCCCACCGGGTTTCAGGGCCCCAGAGTTCGCGCGCACCTAGCCCCAGCAACAGCAGTAATGCGGTCGTCACCAGCAGTAGCAACAGGGGTGTTAAGGCCTGAAACGTGTGTTTGCTGTGGTTCATCGCACTCCGGACTCAATCCTGATGAAAATCGCCGCTGACAGGTGCGTCGTTTGGCCGCGATCGATGCGAAACGGCAGAACCTGACGCATCGCTGAATCGGTTGCATGAACGTCCTCCCGGGCTGCGCGCACAATGGCGTGCCGGGTATGAAATTGACGTGAAAAAAATGTGCGTCCGGCAGGCATCAATGCCATTGCATTGCCACCTCTTGTCTAACGCCACGTGCTCCCGAGGGCTGAGAGTGGTAAATTCTGCGCCCATGAAACTCGTCACCCTGATATCGATCCTCTGTTGTAACGCCAAAACGCCGAATTTCACCGGTTCGTGGTTTGAATCGGTGATCTGTCGTGCGCCAAAGGAACCTTCACATGAATGATTTACTGACTCGCCGCCGTGTTGTTCAGGGCCTGGGCTTGCTCAGTCTGGGCGTACTTGCCGGATGCGACCCCGGCAGTGGCTTGTCGTACAAGTACGGTAAGGATTTAAGCAACGAGATTCTGGGGCGCAAGTTCAAGCTCCACGATGCTCAAGGCAACGACGTGATGCTAGGCAGCTTTCGCGGCATGATGCCGATGATTTTCTTCGGTTTCACCCAGTGCCCGGCCGTGTGCCCTACCGCACTGGCGCGGGCGGCGCAAATCAAGAAGATGATGGGCCCGGACGGCGACCGGCTGCAGGTGGTGTTCATCACCCTGGACCCTGAGCGTGATACCCCGGCGGTGCTGGATGCCTACGTCAAGGCCTTCGACCCGACCTTCATGGCGTTGTCCGGCACGCTGGAAGAAACAGCCGCCACGGCCAAGGAGTTCAAAGTCTTCTACGAGAAGGTGCCGAGCGGCGCTACTTACACGCTGTCGCACACCGCCACCAGTTTTGTCTTTGACTCACGGGGCGTGCTGCGCCTGGGGCTTTCACCTTCGTTGTCGGCCAAGCAGTGCACCGAAGATTTGCTTACCGTGATGTCCGTCTGCTGATTCAACGCACCTTTGAGAGCCAACACTATGAAACCCGTCAAGTACCTGATGTTGTCGTTGCTGGGCATGAGCCTGCATGTCTCGGCCCAAACCACTGTGGATGATGCGTGGGTGCGCGCCACCGTGCCGGGGCAGCCGTCAAGCGGTGCGTTTATGCGCATCACCTCGACTACAGACAGTAAGCTGCTGGCCGTCACGTCCCCCGTCGCCAAGACCGTGCAGATCCACCAGATGAGCATGAATGGCGACGTGATGAGCATGGGCCCGGTGGAGGCCATTAACTTGCCAGCTGGCCAGACCGTGGAGCTCAAGCCCGAGGCCTATCACGTCATGCTCATTGACCTGAAAGGTCAAATCAAAGAAGGCGATACCGTTCCGCTCACGCTGACGGTTGAAGATACACAGGGCACCAAAGCGTCCATTGAGGTGCAGGCCAAAGCCCGGGCATTGAATAGCATGCCGATGAACCACAAGGGCATGCACGGTCACGACGCCATGCATGACCACGGCAACATGCACTGATAGACGGCTGGGTCGGGCGATGACAGCGTGCGGTTGTTGCCCGTGAAGCTTCAGAAACGCCCGCTGAGGGGATACTCGAGGGCCAGGCGGATCTGATCCGTATCCAGTTCTGCTTGCGCGGTGTTACCGCGGTGTACGTTATGGCGCAGTGACACCACTGCGCCTTTGGCGACGCCGCTCTGCACCACATAGCGCGCCTCAAGATCCCGCTCCCAGTGTTTCCCGTCTTTGCCATAGCCCAGATAGGCGTAACCGCCACGCGGGTCGACGTGGCTGCCGTCAATGTCGCTGCCCCGAACATACGCAGCGCTGAGCATCAGGCCCGGCAGGTGCCACGGCGACATGTCCAGGTCGTAGCGCAGTTGCCAGGACTGCTCATTCGGCGCATTGAAGTCAGATAATTGCACAGCATTGGTGATAAAGATCGCGCCGCGGGTCACATAGTCAAACGGTGTATCGCCATGCACCTTTTGATACCCGAGGCTGAAGCGGTGCGCCCCGTTTGAGTAGCTGGACAACAGGCTCCAGGTGGTGTTGTCCAGGGCGCCGGACAGGGCTTTGCCTGTGTCGGTCGTGCGGTACAGATTGAAATTGAACGCCAGTGCGCGCTGTTCATCGAGGGGCTGGCTGACGATAACCCCCAGGTACTGCTGGTTCCAGGTGTCCTCATAACGCGAGGTATACACGCTGGTGCTCACTTGTTTGCTAGGGGTATAGACCACCCCGGCGAGGTCGAATGCATTGCCCTTGATCGCATTGGAGTAATTGACCACGAACCCCTGATGATGACTGCTGGCATTACGGTCGGTACTTTCAGTGAAATGCCCGCCGACCATCCTCACGTTCTCCCATTCACTGCTGCTGAGAAACACCCCGGTTGCTGTTTCGGGCAGCAGGCGGCTGTCTGAAGAGCTGAACACCGGCGTTTTGACCCGCTGTTCGCCCCATGACACGACGGTATTGGACAGGCGCAGCTTCAACGCGGCCCCGCCGCGACTAAAGTCGTTCTTGGGATAGCCTTCGTTATCCAGCCCCAGCAAGCGGGCTTTACCCGCACGTCCGCCGCCACTGTCGAGTTTGACCCCCAGGTACGCGTGAGCATCGACGCCGACACCTATCAGCCCTTGGGTGAATCCCGATTGCAGGGAGCTCATCAGCCCGTAGGCCCATTCCTCGGCATAGCCATTACGCGCATACCGGGATTTGTAGGCATTACGTGAACCGCTGTTGCGCGCGCCATGCCGGTATTCGCGGCTGTCATAAACCGTGCGGTTAACCACGCTCCAGGTGCTGTCCTCGATAACCCCCTGGCTTTGCGATTGGGCCGACTCGGCCATAGCCAAAGGGCTGACCAGTGCAATCAGCCACGCTGATCGGTTGCGTAGCACTGAATTACGTTGCATGTCATTTATCCATAAACCGTTCAAAGGGTGCTCACGCGCAGGCTCTTCGCGCCCTCAAAAATACTTGAGCCAGGTGATGTCGCGGCGACGTGCCTTGAGCCCTGCAAACCAGCGCACCGGCCAATACAGTGCGACGGTGAGTGCGATGGCGGTCAGCCAGATGGCACTGATGTGATCGAACCCGAACCATGCACCCTGATTGAGCCCGAACACGGCACTGCTGAGCAAGTACAGCACTTTAAGCACGTACAGGTGCAGCAGGTAAAAAAACATCGGCGCCGCGCCAAACACCGCCAGCGTGCTGATCCAGCGGCTTTGTTGCGCGCGTTCAAAGGCCAGCAACAGCAGCAACCCAACACCGAGGGTCAGTGTCAGGAACAGCAACGAAGGCGGGTATTTGGTGATATTGAAAAAGCTCATGACGCTGTGTGACAGCTGCTCGTAATGGACCCAGGGTGCTTCGCCATAGCCATTGAACAGGCGCAGGACGAGGAAACCCAGTAAGCACCCCACGCCAGCGCGCAACAAATTGCGTTGACGCACGTGGGCTGAGGCGCCACGCGAAAACCATGGGCCGATGCAGTAACCCAGCGCAATCACACCGATCCACGGCAACACGGGGTACGACGTGCGCAGGCGCAGGCTGCCCGAGAAGTCGATCCAGCCTCGGTCATGCAGGATCGCCCACGGCACATGCAGAAATGACCCTTGAGGGAAATGAAGGCTGTCCAGCAAGTTGTGCCCGGCCACAATCACCAGCGCTGCTGCAAACAGTGCAGGGCGGGGCAGCCAGACCAGCACCGAGAGCGCGATCATGCTCACGCCAATGGCCCAAATCACTTGCATGTAGATCACAGTGGGCGGGAGTTGAAAGGTCCAGGCGAAGTTGACCAGCGTGAATTCAAGTACCACCAGAAACAGACCACGCTTGAACAGAAACGCCGCAACATCGGCTTTACCGTGGTATTTCTCCCCGTACAACCAGGCCGACAGCCCCGTCAGCAACACAAAGAC
The DNA here is from genome assembly GCF_002269125.1 of Pseudomonas lundensis. Taxonomy (GTDB): domain Bacteria; phylum Pseudomonadota; class Gammaproteobacteria; order Pseudomonadales; family Pseudomonadaceae; genus Aquipseudomonas; species Aquipseudomonas lundensis_A. The sequence continues at coordinate 71,904 of NZ_NQKI01000015.1, forward strand.
CGGTGCGCAGAGGTGGGCGAGGGTGCGGCTGATAAAAAGTGCGGGGTCGGTGCTGTCGATCGCCATCGGATCGGCCACTTGGCGGTGCAGGAAGAACGTTTCACGCACATGGTCCAGCAGCATGAACAGAATCACCAGACCGCGCAGGGCGTCGATGGACAGCAAGCGTTGTGACTGGAGCGGCGCAACAGGGGACGAGTGGGGCATTGAAAGGATCGCAAGCAAGGATTAGTCGGAATGGCAGCAGGTTAATACCTGCACCAATGGTTACCTTATAACATCCACTGCTTGGTTGAATACCCTCCGCTGTCTTGTGCCGCATGAATACCCTCGGGTTGCCTGCGGTTTATAAGGACGTGTGGATTTGCGCTGACACCCGTGACAGGACGCATCCCACCAATGGCGATTTACGCCTTGTCAGGAGGCAACTGTGCATGACGATGCCCTGGGAAGTTCTGGAAGCCTTAGGCTCTGTACGAATTGTATCTGCGCTCGGTTATGCCGCGTTGAAAACAGGCTCGGAATGCTCATTTACACCCCGTAAACTCCGCTTCCTCGCCAGTTTTCGCCTTGCCTAACCTTCGCTCGAAAACATTTCGTACAGACCCTAGTGCGCGGTCTGTTCAGCAATGCAGTGATAGTCGCACGAGATGAGCTGTAGCCACTGTGTAATCCAGTGAGGATAACCAGGACGCGTCTATGAAAATCCTCCTTAATGGGAATTGATACGGTGTGAGTTCACGTCCTTGAAAACAACCATTTAACGTTCCGCTTAACAGGCAGTGAAAAGGAATGAATAAAAATGCAAGCAAAAGCCAACCAACCGATAAATGGGTGTTCTGACATGATGTCGGGTCTATACCCTAAAAACGGGAAATAATTATTCTCAATAATCTCTATATAGGGCACGACAAATAAGCCATTAAAGATCAAGCAGAAAAAAAGCTTACTTTTATTTAAGCCACTCCCTGAAAAATGTATTTTTAGACAGTAGGCAAAAAAAATGCCGCACACGGCCAGCGCAGGAAAAACCCACATAATCATTTTTTGACCTCTTGATAGATCTGCTTTCCTGTTTGGAAATCAGTCTGTATTTCAAGGCCCCATGCGCCAACCCCCATTTCCTTATAAGAGCGCACATAGTCCGTTCTGACATATCTAAATAAACGCCAGGCACCTGGCTTTAATAAGTGTCGAGTAAGGCCATAGACAGACAGGCCTAAGTCAACGGAACTGTAGGCTAAATCCCCCTCGCGGTCTTCATAGCCCGCCGACTTTGCTATTGCTTGACAACCCTTCCTGACGGGACCTTCTGTATCAGATCGATCCACTAAAAGATTGCGCCCGTTTTCATAAATGTTATTAGCACCATGGGCCATCAATGGCACACCTGCTACGAGACATAGCGTACCTACTGCGGCTTCGCGAACAACCTGGCCTGGTCTGTTAGTGGGTAGGTCGCGAAACCAAAGTATCAGCGCTTAAAAAGCCTTTCTGTACCACTACACCGAATGCGCAAAGGCTTGAACGTGCAAGAAGTCGGACTGGCCATGTTTCTGGAAAGCACGCTTGACGCTGAACAGGCATCGGGCAAAAACGCATTGGCATGAGGTGAAGGGCACTCTCACACGCGTACACGGTCTATTCCCACAGCCAGGGTGCTCAATCGAGCGTTCAGGTCTGGAAATAGGTCCATTGCGTCTTAAAGAGGTCAATCATGCGAAACATTATTTCTGCATCACTCATTGCCGGTTTTTTATGTGCAATGCCCTATGCAGCGCAGGCCGCAGACGACAAGGCGAGTGACTGCAAGCCCGATTCGATTCTTGCCAAATCCGTGGATCATCACACGTGCTACACCAGCGGGGACAAGGCACCCGATCAGTACACCCGCGAAGAATTTGCCATCAAACACTGGAAAGCCAAGGGGTTGCCGCAACCCAGCGAAAATTCGCAATGGGTGCAGTTCAGTGGTCATTACGTGCTGGTTAATCGCACCAATTCGGTGATCGAGCAAATTCGTACGCTTAAAGGCACTGTTGTGAGTCAGTAATCCCCCGCAAGCGGGCCGCTGTCTGCAGCGGCCCGTTCTCTGGCGCCTGCAGTGCGGTGCACGTTAATGTTTTCGGATGTACGCGTAGGGGCATTCGCTGACAGGCCGATGAAGAGGGCGAATCTAGGGGCGATGCGCATTTTGATGACGATGCGAGACCCGGCTACGGCATGAGTAAAGGGCCTGCTTTGTAGACTTTTTTTTCAATCTGCAGTCAGGACCGTAATCATGCCTCAACGCTTGCATCACCACACGCCAACACTAGGCGCTCAAGATCCACGGGGGTTGACGGTGCGCGAGGTGGCGTACCATCGGCGCTCACCTGAACAGACAGCCGAGGCGCGCATAACGCGTCAGGTGTACAGCGCTACCGGTTTTTTACACGAGCAATGGGACCCGCGTCTGTATGAGCGCCGACAACGTGTCCCTACCACTGAGCCCAATCAGCGTACGCAATTCACGCTCAGCGGGCGCGTGTTACGCACTGACAATGTCGACAGCGGGCACTGCATCACTTGGAGAGGCGCAGGCAATCTGATCCTCGATACCTGGGACGCATCGGGCATACGCCATAGCCATGAGTATGACGACTTGATGCGCCTCAAAGCAGTGTTTGAGCAGGGGCCCAATCCTGGCCCGCGCCGGTGTACGGAGCGCTTCAGTTATGCCGGGGCCAATGCCGGCGATGCCGCCCTCAATCGCTGCGGGCGTGTATGGCAGCACGAGGACCCGTCAGGTGTCCTGACGTTCGAGCGTTATGACATCAACGCTAACGTTGTCGCTCAAGCTCGGCGGTTTATTGAAGGTTTATCACAGGCGCCGATGCATGCGCCGCCCCCGGCGCTGCCCCATGCGGCGTTAGAAGCCCTTCCTTACATGACCCAATGGCAATATGGCGCGCTGGGCCAATTGCTGGCTCAGCATGACGCCAAGGGTAATGTTCAACTGCCCCGGTACGGCATCGACGGCAGCCTGTCGTCGATGGCCATTCGCTTCAACCAAGGCCAGCAACGCTTGCTGCTTCAAGAGCGTCGTTACACGGCCAGTGGCAACGTTGAAACCGAGCAGGCAGGCAATGGCGTGCGCAGCACCTGGACCTACGACCCGATGGATGAGCGTCTGTTACGGTGCAAAACCCAGCGCAGTCGCCACCCTCGTACAGTCCTTCAAGATTTGACCTACACCTATGATCGAGCGGGCCTGATCGTGAGTGTCAACGATGGGGCACAGCCGGTTGAATGGTCGGACAACACGCACATAGAGGCCTCCTCCCACTATGCGTACGACACGCTCTATCAACTGATCGAAGCGACCGGCCGCGAGCATGCGAGGCATACAGGGGGAGCGACGCTCCCGCCGCAAGAGGATTTTGCCCAAGGCAGTGCCCAACGGCGCCGGGGCTACCATCAACATTACCGCTACGACGCATCCGGTAATCTCATCAGCTTGCGCCATACCCCCACTCAAGGCAGCGGTTACACCCGGCACCTGAACCTGTCGAACACCAGTAATCATGGCGTGGCCCAGGTCACAGGTGTGGTCAAGCGGCCCGGCCGGGGCAGGGGGTTTGATCACAAAGGCAATCAACTGGCCCTTGAGCGGGGGCAATCCCTGCACTGGAATGCACGCGATCAACTTCTGGGCGTAACCCACATCGTGCGCGTTGACGCTGATAACGATGATGAGATCTACCGCTATGACGGTAACGGTCAACGCGTGTACAAGGCTCGCCGCTCCAGGGCACATAACGCCGTGCACCTGAGTGAGGTCCGCTATCTGCCGGGGCTGGAGATCCGACGCGATACGGCGACCGGCGAATGGCTGAATGTGTTGGTCGTCAATAACGCGTTCATCAACGTGCGCATCTTGCAATGGGAACAGGGTCGACCCACTGGCATGCAGGACGGGCAAGTGCGTTATAGCCTGGCCGATTACCAGGGTAACCACACGCTGGAACTGGATCAGGATCAACGCCTGCTCAGTCAGGAGCACTACTACCCGTATGGCGGGACGGCCTGGTGGGCGACTCACACGGCAATAGAGGCGACGTATAAGACCGTGCGTTTCTCGGGCAAAGAGCGCGATGCCAGCGGCCTTTACGCCTTTGGTTTGCGCTACTACGCACCTTGGTTGATGCGCTGGATCAGTGCAGACCCCGCAGGCGACGTTGATGGGCTCAATCGCTATGCCTTCGCACGAGGCAACCCGATCAATCGTGTCGATGCCGACGGATTGCAAAGCAACCCGGTGGAGGCGCCCAAGGCCCGGTTTGCCACGTTGCGCGGCATTACCACGCATATGGCAAACCGGGTCAGATCGCGTGTGCAACTGGCAGGCTCGGCTGCTATTCGAGACGCGTTGGCGACCTACATCAGCAACGCCTTGAGCGCCGGGCTCGACGTTGCGCTGTTCGAGGGGCGACAGCCAACCGCGGCACTGAACACTGCCTTGCGAAATACCGTGGCCGCGCTTGATGCGCTGGCCATGATGCACATGAGCAGCGGCCTGCTGGGCAACATCTGGCGCTGGAGCCCGCTGATCGGTTTCGCCGTGGCCGCCGCTGCTGACCGAGGCTTTATGATGCAGGGCCTCACCGAAGGGTCAGAGACCGAGCTGGAGTGGGACCCGGTGGCCCGTATGCGTCTGGGGGGACACATTCGCGCGTTTTCCAGAGAGATCGTGCAGCAAGTGTTACGCGGCTTGGGAGACACGGCTTCCTGGGGGCAAACGCCGTTGACCGCCAGAGTGCCCAGAACGCTGCTGGCCTCTGCCGCCTATGCCGTGGCGACTGTGCCCAACGCGATGTACGCCGCCCATGTGCCGGGCCCGATCACCCCCAATATCGGCCCGCTGATTGAGGCCTACGATGCCGCAGCAGGGACCTTACTGCGCAGTGGTCACCGAACGGTTCGCCATGACGTTCACCAGCAGACGCTGCAACTGCCGCCGGCCATGGATACGCTGCACGGCGGTATCAGCAGAATGTTCAATCAGACCTGGACGTATTGGGTCGGGGTCGGCATCGAGGCCGTGGCTGGCGCGGTGACCGGCGCGTCCCCAGCCGCCCAGAGCGCACGGGCGCGCACGTGGGTCAGCGTGGCACGCGGCGTGGTGTCAGCACTGACTGAAGTGCGGGGTTTACTGTTGCAAACCGCCCGCGCCGGGTTCGGTAATATCGGCCGGCTTTGGCGGCCGTCAGCCGCTTGAGTCACCCGCACTACTATGTGACCACCTACCAGCCCGACCTGAGTAATAGCCTTTTTGCTCTATGGCATTAAACAGGTCGGCAACCATGGCACATCTGCATCAATACACGCCGTCATTGACGGCGCTGGACCCCAGAGGCTTGAGCGTACGTACAGTCAATTACCATCGGCTGACGGTGCAACAACCTCCCGAGGCCCGCATTCACCAATCCATGTATGGCGCCACCGGGTTTCTGACCCGGCAGTGGGATCCGCGCTTGCAAGCACTGCGGGTGAGTAACAGTGATGCGCAGCCCAATCTGCGCCACCTCACGAGTCTGTCAGGGCACTCTGTGCGCAGCGACAGTGTGGACAGCGGCTGGCGCGTCACCCTATTTGGCACCGCACGCCAGCCACTCAACACCTGGGATGGCCGTGGCAGCCATCAACGGTTTGAGTACGACAATCAATCCCGGCTTACCGCCATTCACGAACAACGCAGCGACGACCCGAACCCTCGCTGCACTGAACGTTTCACTTATGCCAATACCCGGACCGGGAAGAACGGTCACAATCTGTGTGGTCGCCTGGTGCGGCACGACGACCCGGCAGGCGTGGTTCTGTATGAGGGCTACGCCTTGTCGGGCGCCTCGACGCGTCAAACCCGCTGCTTTGCGCGCTTCCCTGATGCGGTCAATTGGCCGCAGGACGTGACTCAACGCAGTGATCTACTGGAAACCCGCACCTATTCCACTCAATGGCAGTACAACGCACAGGGCGACTTGCTCGCACTGGTCGATGCCCACGGCAATCGTCAACGTTTTGAGTACGGTATCGCGGGAGAGCAAACACAGATTGAATTACACATGGCCAGTGGCAAGCACGCGGTCTTAATGGATCAGCGGACCTATAACGCCGCAGGCCAAGTGACAACCGAGCGGGCGGGAAATGGCGTGCTGATGGTGGCGTCCTACTCGGAGGCGGATGGCCGCTTGCAGCATTTGACGGCGCACCGCCCTGGCTTACACCGCACGCCGTTACAGGATCTTGCCTACACCTACGACCGGGTAGGGAATGTCGTTAGCATCCTCGACAGCGCGCAACCAACGACCTGGACCCACAACTCACGCATTCAGGCGTTGAATACCTACAGCTACGACACCTTGTATCAGTTGGTCAAAGCCACCGGGCGTGAGAGTACGCGCCCGACAGGAGGGCGCTTGCTGCCTGATGTGATGCTGATGGGCGCAGATCACCTCCGATGGCGCAATTACACGCGTCATTATCACTACGACGCAGGCGCGAACCTGTTGCACATGCAGCATATCCCCTCATCCGGGCAAGGTTATTCCCAGCGGATGCGGGTAGCCCCTGGCAGCAATCGAAGCCAGTTGATGGCGAGCGCTGCCCAGGGAGAGGTGTTCGACCCTTGCGGTAACCTGACGATGCTCGTGCGCGGTCAGGGTATGGACTGGAATGTGCGCAACCAGTTACAGCGCGTGACGCTGATCAGCCGTGATAACGCAGGCAATGATGAGGAATTTTACGCCTACGACGGGCAGGCAGCGCGTGCCCTCAAACGCAGGGCAAGCCTGGCCAAGGGCGTCATGCACCTCAGCGAAGTGCGCTATTTGCCTGGCCTGGAGCTGCAGTGGAATCACGTCACCGGCGAGCAGTTATGGGTGGCGGCTGTGCAAGCCGGTCACACCCACGTCAGAGCCCTTAAATGGGAGCACGGCTTACCTGACGCGGTGAGGGATGAGCAAATCCGCTTCAGCCTGTTAGACCATCTGGGCAGCGGCGTGCTGGAACTGGACGAACAGGCCGCCTTGCTCAGCCAGGAAGGGTTCTATCCCTTTGGCGCCACGGCATGGTGGGCGGCAAAAAGCGCCCTTGAAGCCACGTTCAAAACCCTGCGCTACGGCGGCAAGGAGCGAGACGCTACGGGTCTTTACTATTACGGCATGCGTTATTACGCGCCCTGGATGCTGCGGTGGATCAACCCTGACCCTGCGGGAATTGTCGACGGTTTGAACCTCTACGCCATGCTGCTGAACAACCCCATGAGCCACATAGACCGGCAAGGCCTGCAGGCTGAGGGTTTGTCGCCCGAACGACGCGTCGCGTTTGGTTTTTATATCGTGGTGGTTGCCTTGTTGGGAGCAGCCATTGGGCACCAGCACAATGCTCCGCTCCTCGGTGCCGCACTCGGGGCCATGTTGATGACGTCGCTGCTGGCGCTGGCGCTCAGAGGCGAACGTCTTTCACAGCAACCTCACTCTGAGGAGGACCTCTACGTGTTTACGCAAGCCGTGACGGCCAAGGTTTTGGAGTTCACCCAAGCGCAGCACCTGAGCGCCACTGAAACAGTCAAGATGTTCAATTTTGTCTACAGCAAGCTGGCCCCACTGCATGAGGAAGTGGGTATCTCGCTGGGAGCGCAAACCACGAGCGGGGGCGAGATATATGGCTATGTGGGGCCTGCCAGCGCCATTGGCGCGATAAAGGGTCTCGTCGATACAGGGCGTCCGCCCTCGCGTGAATCGCGAAAAATGGGGGTACACAGTATTTTGCTTCGCAGCCGTCACCTGCCATCTCTTGCTGCGCCAACAGTTCAACACGCCGTCACAACGCCTGATGTCCCTGCGGCAGGCGCCTTAAGCCGGCTACCGACGGCAAAAAAATCCCACGCTGCACGTCGCCAGCCGCCTGTCACGGCCAAGCCAGCACCTGTTCAAGCAGCGCCGCCGATCAGTGTCGATGAGACCGCGGTGGCATCTGCGCTTCAGGGGCCTGAAGGGACCAGTATTGCGCTGACCATCAGCCATGTTCTGGAAGGGCGATTCCGCGCCGTGAATTGGCATCAGCACGCTGATTTGCTCTGGTCCGCCGATATACATGGCTATCAGGGCAGCCGCAGACGAGGCGCGTACCGACTGATGTTTGAGCATCTGGGTGATCGCCGTTACCGGATTGCCGGTATTCGCGACCCGCACTAAGCCAGTGCCTTGCACATGCGTCGCGCCAACGCATGTGCAAGGCCTGAGCATCCGTCAATCGGCAGGAAGATCCTGCTCCAGTCCGTAGGTGTCGTTTTCGTCCTCAGTGATGGTGTACCAGGTGCAATACGTCTGACGGCTTAAATCCCCACGCGCATTCAGCGTATGAGTGGCGCGCCCTAACGCGTCATAAAACACTTGATCGCTGTAACCGCTCACGCGCAACGACGCATCGTTTATATAGCGATGGTGATTCGCGAAGTAAGGGCGATAGTTGCGAATGGCCAGCCCTTTGTTGTTGTACTCCACCCGGCTGCTGACTCGCCAGCGGGTTTCGCTGTACTCACTGACCGGCTTGCCGTCCGTGTCAACGTTTAGCGCGCCGTTGTCATTTACGCTATAGGCCATGCCCCCCGGCGCCAATTGCTTGGTTTGCAAGCTGCGTCCAAACCCATCGCTGCAGGTCAGGCTGATCCTAATGAGCGCCTCCTCAGGCTCCGTCGCGGACGGGTAACGATCGGCTTGCAACACCACGGCATGCACAGGTTCGCGTCGCGCGCGCTGAATCAGTTCACTTAACTGCCGCTGGCTCTCATCGCCCAGGTTCAGCGTGGCCTGACGTGCCCTGGCGCGAATATGCCCGCTGGGCAGGACATACCCCTGGGCCACCCATTCAGGACGCAGGGCCGGCACAGCGATCTGCCCCATCCAACTGAAGGGGGTATAGAAGCTGGCGCTGGCGGCTTTGTTAAGCGCTGCTTGAGGGGATTTGATCGCGCTGTCAGGGCTGTCATCCGCTGGTCGACGGTATTGCGACAACGGCGCAAACCCCACCGGCACGCCTTGCTCCTGACCAAAATAGCTACTGACCTGCAAGTGCCCGAAAGCGTCATAACGGGCGTGCTGCTCCGTGCCCTGGGGATCGGTGACGCGTACTGGCAGCTGCAACCGGTAGTCATACACCGCGCGGGTGGTGCAGCCATCGGCGGTTTGAACCTTGGCAATGTGGCAGTAATACGGATCGTGCTCCAACGTGGTGACGCCATGGCTTTCGGTAGGCCGCACACTGCGTGCCCGGTAAAAACCTTGAGCCGAGCGGTACTGCGTAAGGTTTTTTTTGATCGACCACAGGCTGATCGGGGCCGCACTGTCCGGCAAGAACGCTGAGGCTGGATGATAGTGAGCCGCCGTCAGGGCCTGGGTCAGATTAAATGGCTCGGCACCCGGCAAATCGGGCAGATTCTCATACGCCTTTAGGGCCTGTTCATCCAGCTCGGCAGTTTCGGTGTGGTCCGGTAATGCCAGAAAATCTGCCGTACCCAAGGGATAGGGCGAAGCTGTTTGCACGTCTTGGTAATACTGCGTCGACAACCCGCCCAGTGTCCGTTGTGCATCTGCGCCCAACGGACTTTGGGCGCTTTGATCGATAAACCGCTCGTAGCTGATCCGCTCAGGGGCCAATGTGTGGGCTGTGGTGCCTTTTGCCAACACCAGTGCATTGGCGCGCTGGCGATAGGGCAGGTGCAACCGCCAGCGTTGCGGCTGATCAAGGTGTATGTACTGAGCCCGCGACTCTGTCAGGTAATACGTCTGCTGCGCCGGATCGTGGGTGTCCTGCCACCACTGGATGTGATGAGGCTCGCTGAACGGCGGACTGTCTTGAGGGGTTTTACGACGGGCGTAATGCACGGTGACGCTATGCGTCAACCCGCCAAACGTGTCCCAGCGCAAATTGAGGGTGTGCTGGCAGCCCGGGTCCTCGGGTTCGCGCTCATACCGGTAGCTGATGGACTCCAGCAACAAGGGCAACACCGACGACCGCCCATTGACCTGACGCACCAGAAACCGGTTCTGACTGACTGAATACGGCACGGCAGTAGGCGCCGGATCGCGGGCCGCAAAAATTTCCTGGCGCATCAGCGAACCACTGAGGGCGTAATTGATGTCCTGGCGGTGAGCGGGCGTCACCGCCTCAGCGATCAACGTATCGTCGGTGTCACCCGGCTGTAGGCGACTGATAAGCGTGTAGCCCAACGGCTGAGCGCGGGTATCGAGGTTGAAATAGTCGCGCCGCAGCATGTCGGTGGCCTTGCCCGTGTGAAACCAGCTTTTGCGCAGCAATGTTTGCGTGTGGCGGTTGTCCGGTGTGTCACTGCCCGACACCTCTGTATCCGTCTCCAGCAAAAAGCCAAACCCCTGAAACTTGCGCTCCACGCTGTTATAGAAACCTTCTCGGTACTTCACCTGCTGGGTCAGGCGATTACCGCTGATGGCGTCCGTCTGCTGTTGCCGGGTCACCAAATGCAACGCAAACGGGACGCCGCAAATGGCAGGTCGACGCTCCAGGGCGCGCTGGTGCTTTTCATCCAGCCACTCTTGGGCACTGCTGCGGTAAGTGAGTGAGCCGCTGGCGCCCATGTTGTTGTCGGTACTGACCAACAAATACGGTTTGGCCTGGACAAAGTCATAGCGCCAATGAGGCGGCGTCGCGTGCGGCATCGTCACGATCAGGCTCGAACAGCCCAATCCCTGAAGGTCGGCGGTGCTGACCGTGCATGAACGGTCATAGCGAAGGTTTTGTGGCCACGGTAACTGAGTGGGCGAAGGCGCGAGGCCCGTGCCGAACAAGTTCATGAAAATCAATGCGTGCTCGGACTGAAGGTACAGCACATCGGTCGCGCCGGAGCCGTCCAGATCCGCAAGCAATACCCGTGAGGCGTCAAATTCGGCATAACTGAAGGGCAGGGTGGCAAACACAAACCCTTTGCCGAAACGGCCGTTGCCCAAATTCGGCCAGCACTTGATTTCATGGTGACGAATGCGGATCAAATGCTGCTGCCCGCTGCCCAGAATATCGCTGAAGGCCACCACCTCCGTACCGGGGGAGCGGCTCAGCACAGGCAACCCATCATCGTCGTCCGCGTCATGCGCCACATCCTGCCCCGGCTCAAAACCGTCCTCAGGCTGATTGATATACAACCGGACACTCCGAGGGCCGATCAAGGACAGGTCGGGCACGCCATTGCCCATCAAGTCTGCCAACTGCCCCTGGGGGTGAAAGAACTCTGTCGGCAGCGCCGCGAACGGCGCAAAACTCGACCAGCGCCGACGGGCGTTTAGCGTAAAAAATCCGCCCAGGGCGGGCTGCGCAATGATCCACTCCAACTGCCCATCGCCATTGAGGTCAGCCAGGGTTTGGCGCAGCGATTCGCGATCAGTGGCCACCGGCATCTCCGGTAACGTTTGCAGAGGCCCATAAGACACCGCATCGGTGGTGAGCCCGGCAGGGTCCCTTACAGGTTCGCGGTAGTGCCAAAGCCTGTCCTGGCTGTACAGAACGCCCGGCATGCCATCGCAATACAAATCCACCAATTGATAGTGCTGCCCGTCGCCCGGGCCCTGTAACGCGTCGAAGGCCGCGTACTGGGCTGGCGTGTTTGAAAGCGTAAACGGGCTGTAGCTGAATTCGACAGGTGGCCAATGACTGGCCACCCCCGACGCATCAAAGGCCTGACTGTGAACAGCATTGAGAAAACTGCCTCGGTGTTCGCTGGTCCCGTATTCAAGCAATAAGCGACGCACCAACACGGGCTCGGACCCCATGGCTGTTTCATCGGGGAAGTAATGAAACATCAGGATTTGCTGGCACAGCCGCCGGCTGCCCAGCTCAAAGCCATACGCGTAGTTAAAGTAAGGGTCGGGGCGCTCCTGCCAGACTGCGCGTTCGGCATAACTCGGGGTTTGAGTCAGGTCGGTGGTGCGCTCGCCATAATCAAACAGCAGCTCAAAGTGCCACTGAAGAGGTGCCAGGGACGGCGCAGTCCATAACGCCAGATGGGTACGGGGTTGGCGGTTGCCATAACACACACGTTGGAGATAACGCTGGGCACTGAAATCACGCACCGGGGCCGTGTCCGCAGTGATCTGCTCTTGCTTGTATTGGTAGTAAATCTGCTCACCTGAGGGGGTCAGGCTTTCTTCCAGCAGCCACTGTGCGACGTGGTGTGGCGTGTGAGGATCAGCGCAGCGTGCGCCAGGGGTTTTACCGAATACATGTAGATTGCCATCAGCACTGTGTATCAGCCAGAACCCGGCGGGGTCAGCGCTGCACGTCCAGTGTTCAACCCGGTCGAAGGTTGATTCCACCCGTGGAAAATAGCGCGTCACGCGATACGCCGTGTCGAGTGGCAAACCGTTGAACTGTTGAATGGTGGTGGTCTGAATCACCCCCTGCTGATTTTTTTCGGCGCGCAGCTCCATGCCCGAAGGCCCGAGAAACTCATCCGCGGCCGTATACCGTGGTACTCCGGTCTGGGTGTTACGCCGGATGCTGCCGGGAGAGGCGGCCCAACCGATGCCAAACGGGCCATTACCCAGCGCGCTGCTGTAATTCAAGCTCAATGAAGGGGTAAAACCGCGCCCCGGTGAAATGGGCAGGGGGACACTGAAAGACGACTCGCCTGTCATGCCGAGAGCCCCCCACCCGGTGCCGATACTCTGGATGGCGCCACCGCCCTTGGGCAGCGACGGTGTAAAAGCGTCTGCCACAGTGTGCTCGGGAGGGGTCGTCATGCCTGTGCTCCTGCGCTTTTGGCAACATAACGCACATGAATGATGATGTCCGTCAGTGAGTTCAACATCGCTTGCTGGGCACTCGGGTTAGGGAACGAAAGCCTCCACCCTGAGACGGCACCGGTGAATTCGAAGGGCAGGTATCGATCTCCGCCATCAAAGTTCAGGGTAAATAACCCGCTGTCGTTCAACCCCGTCGACAGGGCGATTTGTTCATTGATGCGATGGCTTGAGTATTCGAACTCGCCTTTATCCGGCGTATGAATCGTGTGATGGGTTTGCGTCAGCGTGGCGCGAATATCTTCATAAGGGCTCAGCGTTGCAGGCAGTGTCACGCTGATACTTTTGATGCGTCGCAGATAGTGTTCCGGGTAATCGGCATCGAACAACGCCTTAGTCAGTTCAAACTCAACAATCCCTGTTTTTTTCAGGGACGCACTGAGTTCCTCCCAGGCAGCATTGCGCGTGGCGTTAGGGTCTTTGGCTTTCAACTGTCTGAGGGAAATGGTTTTGGTGATTTCCATTGGCCTTGCATGGTTGTGAAAGTAGGCCGCTTGCATGTTGATGAGGCTGAGTTTGAGCCCTTCACCCGCACTTAGCCCGCTGCGATGACTGTTCCACTGCGAGGCATGCACAAACGTGCGATCCGACTCCGCGCGCTCGTAATGCCAACAGGCCTGAGCGTCCAGGCACAAGGAAAGGGCCATGTCGTAGGCTTGCAAATAGAACGACGAAAACTGCGTATTGAGCCATTGATAGAGTTGCGACGTGGTGAATCGTTTTTCCAGCAGATCAAACATCAACCTTGCCTGCCTGAGCGCCGTTTCTGCCGACGCGTATTGCAGTCGACTGCTGTTCGCCTGCTCACGCTGGACGCGCAGTTGAGCCTTCACTTGCGCCAGTTCGAGACGCGACTGAGCCAATGTGTGCTCCCACTCCTGAGTGCGGCGATTGAATGCCTCATTACGATCGAGGTGAGTGGCATTGGCACGCTTTTCATTGGCGAGCAATTGCACGCCTGCCTGTGCCGCGTAGAACGCCCCCTCAAGCCGCCAACCGCCTGTTGAGGTGCCAAAAATGTTGGGGGCCAGCATGGCCAGGCCGGCAGCACCTTGCAGGCCATATGCCACACTTTCCAGCGCGGCACTGGCCTGCAGTTCCTGGGTAGCCTGCTGTTCGTTGGGGCTGACGCCGTCTTTAATCAGACGTTCCAGGTGCGCTATTCGTCCTTCTACAATTTCTTGACCCGCCTGCAAGGCCGCTTCATTTTTTTCATCAATGATCAGACTCTGCGCTTGCTGCTCCAGCGACAAGCCTGCCATCTGCCACACCTGCTGCTGTTGCAACTCAACCTGTTCGGCTTGTGCCTTGCGTTCAATAATCGACAGCAAGGTGCTGCCTAGCTGCACAACGTTGTCTACGGCTGCCATCGCCAAGGCATGCATCACCTGAAACTTGTAATGCCCGGCATGCGCCGGTTGTCGACGGGCGGAAACAGCGTCTCCCGGTATGCGCTGGCTGGCATACAGGCTCAAGAGGTGTTGAGGCGAAGCAGGGGTGGCGTACAGCGATACCCGTAGTGGCTTGCCGGTGATGTCCAAGTGCTGACGCAGATTGTGCAAACGCGCTTCTACTTTGTCCCAGCGCGCCAGTAACGTGCTGTTCAGCGGCACACACAGATACTGCGAGTCGTTAGCCCGGTGGGAACGTTGTGCGGCGCGCAGGTGGTTCGAGACCAGCGGCAACCCCGAGTCCGGTCGCAAGGCCTTGCGTTCATTGACGCGCAGGTGATCATCGGTTTGCGTGGTGAAGGTATCAAGACCAATGGACGTCCATGGATCCATAAGGCGCAGGGTCGGTTTAGCCCCGAGCAGGGATTTGGCACGTACATACCACAGTTTGGCTTCGTTCAAACTCTCGGGTGTTGCCTGGCGATACGCCGCGTCGCCCCGATTAACCAGGATATCGACATACAACGCATACAATGCACGCCGAAAATGAATGGGGGCACTGAGTGCGATTTGATTGGGGTCTTGAGGGTTATCAAGGACATAACTCATTTCCGTATGGCCAGCGGTTAATACGGATAAAACCCAATAGTCGGACGCGGAGGACGCACCTTTGGATTTGCGGCTTGGATCAAATAGATAATTAAGCCATGCCTCGGCCTCGCCATAACGTTGTTCAAGGTTCAAGCGATGGGCAATAAGCCAGGGAAGGTAGAGAAATAACTCCCAATGGTACTTGCCGACGGCGCCATGAAAGTCGAGCGGTTGATGGCCGGTTGCACCTGTCAGCGGCGGCTCGCGGTGCGTATGTGATAAAGCGAAGAGGGTATCCATGCCGGCAGAGGCTGCCGGTATGAGCTTGTCACCCAGCGTTGTATTAAGGCGGATAGGCGCGCGCGGTAGTGTGACGGCCCCATTGGAGAGAGCAATCGTAGAACCGCTAAAGTTGATGAATTCAGCGATGCCCCGTGTGTACGATTCCTGGCGATCGATGAAGGGGGCCATCGGAATGTCGGCCACATTGTTCTCGTTTAAGGTGATTTCATACGCTTTGAGCGCATAGCCCAAAATCGTGAAGCGCATGTCATCTATGTTCTGCTCCCTGATCAGCACCCCATGAATAATGGGGATTTTTTTTGCATGGCTGATGTAGTCGTTGAGGCGCTCAGCCGTTAAGCCAAGTGACGCGCTGAAGGTCTGGCCTGCAATGAGTTCCGGTGTGCCACCTTCAAGATTACGCCGCAATACTTGGCTATCGCCCACCAAGTGAGTGTTTGAAATATGAATATTAACCGGGTACTGAACGACCTGATCTTTATCGTGAGCGTCCAGGGTCATAATGACTTGCTTATACACCCGTTCCAGACGCGACAACTTAACCTTCTCCAGCAACAGTTCGCGGCTGTCGATTGCTGTGTCAGTACTTCGCGATACGGCGTTGACCGCTAACTTCGCAGAATAGGTGGTGTCCGGGGTTTGAAATAAATAATCGAACACCTCGGTAGACAGACTAAAACCCTTGAGGTTATACATTTCTGAAAATAACGTCTGGCCAAAGGGTTTGACGATTAAGCCCTCGCTGTCGAGCGGCTTGTTAGCGTGCTGAATAAAATCACGAAACACCGTGCCCGTCTTATTGCACGTTAATTCGAGACTTAAAATATCGTGGAGCAGGCGCGACGGTTGTGGGTGGTGCAAGTTCAGGTAGGAATCACTGTCCAAGGCGATGGTTGCGCCTCCCGCCCGCGTTCTCCACAGGACGGTGAATTTTAAGAAGAACCAGTATTCGCTTTGCTGGACGACCAATTCAACACTTTTGAATGATGGGAAGTGCCTGTCGACGGCCGATGTGATTTCCAGGCTGGAGGTGGTTTTATTAAACGTGGCTTTCACCGGTGCCTGAGCATCAGCAATATTCTTTTGAGTCCCTTGAAAATCCCATCTGTCAGTGCCGGGGTGGTGCGCTGTCGGATTATCGATTTTTATATCGACCGTATTAATACTGGGAGCTTTGAATCCGAAACGGCGCTGATTATGTTTTGCAAAAATATCCAGGTAGCGCGAGGCTTGTTGCGCAATGTTATTGGGAAATATGACCAACTCACTTGTTAAGGAATACGTTGATTGCAGGTGGTGAACATTGAGTTGATTATCGAGACGTACGGCATGGGAGAAGCTGAACTTACTGCGCGTCAACGTTGAGGTGGCGTCTGAACGACCGGGAGCAGTAGCCGTCAGCCCAAAATACAGCGAGGCAGGAGATGTATGCGGATCCACCACCGCAACCGTTGTGACGGTGGCATTCAACGCATCCCCTGATAATTCATTAAGCTCTTTATGGATCGCATACTCGTCGATGCACACGTGCGGACAGCTCCAGCTGCCATCAATTTTCAAGTACGCATAATGCAGGCGCATGCGCACGTAACGCTTCATGAAGTGCCGTAAATGCTCAGGGTTGAAAATGTCCAGGTTCGCAGGTGAGGTCGAAGGCCCGTCGTGCCCCACTGGAGGCTGCGTGCACTGCGCCCAGACAACAAATAGACGATCATTGAAGTAAACGGGGCGAATACTTTGCACCGGAATATCAAAAGAAGCGGGAATAGGGATTTTTCTCCAGTCCGTCCACGCTGTAGGCACTGAATAACTGGCAGGAAGCGTCGGGTGAGCGTCCGTGAGCGGCAACGCACTTTGCTTGGCCATATCCAGCGTCCGCCAATAAAAGGTATTTTCTCCATTGGACTTGCCGACCAGGTAATAATGGCTGTCCGCCATGGCCTTGGACGATCCATCAATATAACCATTGATGACCTGCAACTGAGCGACCTCTTCTACGCGACCTAAATAGCGGTTGACCGCAGAGCGAATATGATCAGGTTGCAAGTTAGGCTGATTAATATCATTTTCAAGTTGCTGAAAACTTTCTGTTTTGTCCAGCCGGAGCACAGGATTGAGAAAGTTAGAAGGGAAGTAGCGCAATTGTTGATGCGCGTGCCAAACCGAGTAACTGTGCAAGTTAGTTTCCCAACGCATGCGCTGGGACGGTGTCATGGCGAGCAGGTCGTAACCCGGTTCGAAGCCTGACGCAATGCTGTTGATGTATTGCTGCAGGCTGCCAATAGCACTCGCCACCCGACTGGTGATCACTGACTGACTGACTTGCACATCCAGTAACCAATAGCCGTATAAATCATCCAGTGATGCACGCGGTGCATGCTGAGCAGCGGGGTCATGGCTGTGCAGCGGATTAAACGCATGCAGATAAAACGCCAACATGGCGTCGCGTAATTGTTCGTTGAGCTGCTGACTGATGAGGGGAGTCATGATAATTCCTTGTGCGACACGCTAATGGATACAGACAACTCAGGCATGAACCGCCATGACGGCTTCACCCACCTGCGTCCATTGAGGGCCCGGGATATGAGAGTTGAGATTGGTAACAGTCAATAAAACAGACGCAGACAAGCCGGTACGCAGGCAGGCGCGGTGGCAGCGGGCAACCCAATCCAGTTGGGTAATGGATTGAACGCGGGTATACGCAGTATTTTTCAGCAAAGCCGTTATTTCGCTCGCGCTCCAGCCCAATAAGCCGCTGAGGTTCACAATCAACTCGGCTTCATTGTCCGCACTCTTGTCATTCACCCGCTTTAAATAATTTAACAGGTCGGACTCATTTAAGCGGTAATGAACCAGCAGGGACTGAAACTGCTGCAATAAGTACAGGGTATTCAAGGACAGCTTCAGAAAATTTTCAGCGCCATTACTGGAGTCGAGCCAGTGCGGATGCAGCACAAAGGTTTGCAACGCGTCCGAACGCACGCTCAAGGCTAATAAACTGCTCGCGTTCGGCGCCACTAACACATTGTGTTTAAGGGCTTTTTTGCTGTCTTTTTGCCCCAGCGCAACCGCCATGCTCTGAATGGCGTTTTTAATCCTTTTATCAATGATCAACGAAGACTCTATCGTGGTTGAATGCTCACTGAACGTGCTGACCAGCTGTTTATTCCAGGGCAATAACTGCGTGTAAGCGGAGGTTAAATAAGGCGAAAGGATTGAAGTGATTCGCTCGACTACCTTGTCTTGATCTTTATCCTGATTCAGGGGAGTGAGATAACTCTTGACGGACTTTTTCAGCATTTTATGCAGCCGTTCAAGATCTGCAGTTTCAGGCAGCACTGGGTAGGTCTTCAGAATTGTTTTAATCAGCACATGACTTTTAGTGAATCTCAGTTTTTTTTAACTCTTCTTCCTCTCCCTGAGACAGCGTAGGGAATGATTCGTCGGGCAACGCGTATGTTTCCAGCGCACTCAAGTGTTCTATAAATGGTTGTAGGTAGGCATGGGCGCCATTTTCTGCCTCTACGGCGTCCAGTAACAGTTGACGACGCACTGTCTGAAGCGATGTGCCGGCGTCACTGAACCACTGGACGGCCCAATCCATTTGCATGAGCACATCCAGGAAATCAGCGGGCGCATTACTTCCACTTGCCCGCAATGAGGGAGAAACCAGTTGCTTGATATAATCAGTGCCGCCCAATAACTCGGCCAGCTGATACATGTCCAGCACAGAAAGTCCGAACAATCGCGCCAGACGGGCCTGTCGATAGAAACTACTGAACGTCGCGAGGTCTTTTTTCGGCGTCAAATACTGTTGTATACGCTGGGACATGGCGCCGAATGAAGTGGGGGTATTGAGAACACCTAAACTGGCGCAGACCTTATGTACAGCGATTAAATCCGAGTCGTCACGCGCATCAAGTTTGAAGAGGCTGCCGTCCAATGTCAGCGCATCATTGAACAGACGGTCACTGTTATAGACCCGGTCATACAAGGCAGGTGCCTGCCCGACACGATGCACCGACAGGTGATGCACCATGGCTGAAAACTCCTCAACGGACACGGTGTAACGCTGGCTCAAATATCGGTAAACGCCCAAGGCCCGAAGCGTATTGTCGTTTATGGTAAAGGTGTTTACTTCAGCACCGGCACTTGCTACACAGTGCACGAAGGTTTTGATTTCCGTGTAAGGGATGTTCGTCCAGCGTTGCAAACGAATAATGCGCTGCAATCGATCAAGTTGTTCAACATTAACAAAATCAATAACCGGTGCGGTGTCCTTGTCTTTGATATCTATCCCCACCCTGGCGGGCACTGCTGTCAAAGGCGTTACAACATGCGGCGAGAGCAGGGGGGGTAAAGTTACCCAAACAGAACAGCGCCTGCATGTGTTCGTCGTCAAGTTCTGTTTGCGCCATAAAATGGGGAAGCGATTTTAATAATTCAAACTCACTTCCCAAACACGTTCTTGCCAATCTGTTTCTTCCCTGGGGCGTATCGTCATTGGCCATCTCTGCCGTGATCAACGATTGCTGCTGCGGACTAAGCGCTGCCAGTAATCGTTGGGCTTCATAGCTTTCCTGCTGAACTTTTCCATACACGGTGCTTGGTTGTTGACTGAGGGGAAGGGTCAGACTAATTGCATAGCTCAACTCACCCAACATGGGTTTATCCCCCCCCAACCCCAACAAACATTGTTGATGGGAAAGAGAGAAGGGTAATTGCAGCGGGTAATACTGCTCCGCCAGCGCCTCTTCAACGACGTCACTTCTGTACACGTCTTTATTGTCAATAAGGTGTTTGCGGATATCGCCATGCAGCAATTCGTTCACAAGGTTCAGCAACGGAACTTGCTCATTCACCGCCTGTGCATCAACCGTCATGCTCATCAATGAGGGGCGGCGTTGGGCCAAGCGTGTCTTCGGCAATTGACCCTTGCCGGTATTCTCCAGCTCCCGGGCAAACATATAGAGTGCGCGAAGGTAGGCCGCTGGCGAATCGATTGCAGCTAACGATTCAGGTGTGCAGACATTATTCCAATCTTGAGGGAACAATGACGTATAGGTAGCGCCATGTTGTGACGCCGTGGCAGCAGCACGTTGGGCTCGTTCTTCGTCTGAGAGTAAATCGCGTTGTTCACGATGGAGAAACTCCAGTTGCACAACATGGCTGAGCGCCTGGTCGTATATCTGACCCGATTCTTTCTCGCCAATATCATTCAAGACTTCGGCGAACTCCATCTTGGAAAGTCGGACAACGTCGAAAATTGAAAGCAGGTTGGCGCCTGCCATTTTGGCCTTAAAGCGTTCCTTGCTGCTGGCTGAGAGACCTGGAATTCCCGCGAGTGAAAGCAGTAAATCCGTAGGCTGATTATGGGGAGTAGCGTCGGTCGTATCTGACATATCAATAAATTCCAGGAGGCTCTGCGGGGGATCCACAGCGCGACCTGAAGCTAACATCGACGTTTAAAGCGCTCGGTCAGACAGCACCGTTCTGATTCCTCAGACTGATCGTTAATTAAGTAAGGGTTTCAATGAAGCTGTCAGCACCGTGTAAGGCGCAGCAGAAGGATCGTGGAGTGCTAATCACCGGACCCGGGCAAGAAACCTGCACAGCGGAAAGACTTCCTGATACGTGATTTAACATAATATACATTATGCGAACCTAAGTATTGGGGTGTCAGGGTCAGTGGAGGCTGCTTTTGAACAGGCAGATAAGCATTTCAGGTGCTGGAAACCAACGTTGGATTTTCGCCTGCCAATCCACTGCCGCTGGTTGCCCAATGATCAACTTAATAAAATGGTCTTCTTCACGATGACACGCTGGCCGTTGAAAATTTTGCAGCCTACTAGATCGCAGTGCTTCAAACCTTCGATCAACCGTGCGACGCTTATAACCCTCAGACGTCCAGCTCAACTTTGGTCGTCGAAACCTTTCAATTACAAGGGTGAGTTACTCATGAAATACAGCCTGACATTCATGCATCCCAATGCCCATGATTCACGGGAATCTGATTTCTACACATTGGAAATCGATGCTCAGTCAGCACCTCAAAGCCTCAGTGATTTCAATGGAGGAACAGCTAAGGCTTACGCTGGTTACCAGACTTCCGATGATAAGTTCATCATCAAAGCCGACCCGCACAATGACGATACTATCGAGCTATGGGGGCACAACACACCGGTATGGAATGTTTGGCAAAACACGAGCAACCTGAATCTTGGCGGCAAAGTCATAGTTAACGAGTCCGGAAAACACTATTCATCCATAGAAGCAAAGATCACCAGGCGCAGCTGGTAGCCTTCATGCTTATATATGAAAGAATTTTCGCAGACGCGAAAGGTATAAGGAGCGTTTAGTTCTCCCTCGCCCGAGAAAATAACTTAAAAATATAACTAAACTAAATGTCTGTTTAGTTTAGTTATATTTATGGCGGAGGAATTTACTGCCTCCACCACCCTTACACACGCCACACAACGCAGCGCTCAATACGTATAACCTAGCTATCCGCACGCCTCAAGAATGCGAAGATCCATCGTCGGTCAATTGCTTTGGTCCCGCGATCAGCCAGGCCAGTAACCCCAGCAACGGGACGAAAATCAATACTGCAACCCACATGCAACGGCTGTTCACGTTGGCACCGCTCTTGAGGACGCTCTTGATTGCCCACAACTCCAACAGGAGAACGACGACTGCCAATGCCACCCAGATGTATTCAATTTGCATGCTTAACCTCCCAAGTTGTTGTGCATTAGGCGGCTGATGCGCATGAGGGTTCATTAAATTCACGTTGAGCGTGTGCTCACAGGATGAAGCGATCTGTGGCGTTACGGCGCTCGTTGTCATCACGCATGTCGTAACTGACGGTGGTTGCGATGTTGGCGTGGTGCGCCAGTTTTTGTGCAATGGATACGTCGTACTCCTCAATCACACGGGTAATGAAGGAGCGACGGAAGTCGTGGGGCATGATGTTGACCCCTACTTGCTTGCCGCGCTGTTTGGCAATGTAGTAGATCGCGTGCTTGGTAATGCGCTCGCGGGTGATGTGGTTGCCGCGACGAATGCGGTTGAACAGGAAGTCGTCGTCACTTACGCCTTCCGGCAAATGTGCGCGACGAAACGCCAACCATGCTTCGAGTTTTTCAAACGCCCAGGCCGGTGCGAATTTGATCAACTCCTTGTTACCTTTGCCCATCACTTGCAAGCTGCGCTCGGCCACATTGATCTGGCTCAGGTCCATGTTCACGGACTCTGATTTGCGCATCCCGGAGCCGTACAAAATGGCAATGATCGCTGCATCGCGTAACCCTTGCGGGCGCGGATCGGCAGCACAAACGTCCATCAACTCGCGAATCAACGTACGGCGCAAGTTACGCCCTTTACTCAGGCGTGTGCCCCCGCCCGCCTTCACTGCCCGGATTTTCAGCAGATGATCCTGTGTGATCAGGCTTTGTTGCCACGCCTGATTCATCACCCCGCGGATAGCATTGACGTACAGCGAAGAAGTGTTTGGCGCATAACCATCGGCGCGCAGCGCAGCAACGAGCGCGGTGATATGCCCAGGCTGCAAATGGTGCCAGGGGAACTCGTCAATGGTGACGTCTTCAACACCCAAACGGTCCGCCGCATCTTGCAACACATAGCGCATGGTTTGCCGGCTGGACGGTGCCAGGCGCTCAAGGTAGAGCACCACGGGTGCTTGAACATCATGTAGAGGGCTAACGTTAACCAACGGTGTTACGGGTTCGGAAGTCGACAAAACCAATCTCGATACGGTTTGAAACAAGCCCGCAATATACCGCATCGACAGCGTTTTTCTGACCCGGTGTCTCGCCGATTAAAATCCCCGCGCCAACAGGGCTGCCACACCCAGCAGCAGGATGGCAGTGACTCTCTGTACGATGCGCTGGCGTTCCGGGCTTCGCAGGACCTGACGAATACGCTGTCCGAAATAGCAATACAGGCACCCGCTGGCGAATTGCAGCAACAAGAAGGCTAACCCGAGTGCGGCCACGTCGAGCACCCGAATTTCGCCCCCCTGCCCTGCAAATTGCGGAAATACTGCACTGAACATGACGATGGTTTTCGGATTCGAAAAGCCGGTCAGCAGGCCTTTGCCGAAACGGTCCGCAAACCCGCTGGCCAATGGTGCATGCGCGTCGTGCAGTGAAACCCCGTGACTGGTCCATTGCCGATACGCCAGATACAGCAAATAAGCGACGCCGATGTATTGAATCGCACGCGTTATTAACACATTGCCCTTAACCAGTTCTGCAAACCCCACGGCGAAAATCAACATCGACACCAGATACGCGGCACTGGCGCCCAACTGTACTGGCATAGAGCGCTTGAGCCCCTCCTGCATGCCAAACCCCATCAACAACAGGGTCATGGGGCCGGGGCTGAACGTCATGGTCGCGCAAAAAACCAAAAAATAGGCAAACGAAGTCAAGGTCAATTGAGTAGCCATACAGCGTTTTTCACCCTTAAACACATTGCCCGAACGTGTGCGGGCGGTCAGGCAGTGTGTGCAATCGCCAGCGCTGAGGACAGGTAAAGCCGAGGCGAACATTACCGGTCTTTACTGGTAGCATGACCGGCTAAGTTCGAGGCCGTTATGTCCATTTCCCGTATCGAATTCCAACCCGGCACTTCCAAAGTGCAGCAAATTGTTAGCGCACTGACCCAGGCCATCGATGAAGGATTGCTAAGCCCCGGTAGCAAGTTGCCATCTGTGCGCGAAATGACACTCGTGTTGGGCGTCAGCAAATTCACCCTGATCGAGGCGCTGGATCGCCTGCGCGGACAAGCACGCATCACCTCCAGCCAGGGCCTAGGGTATTTTGTAGCGTCCAGGCCGATGACCGCCGCCACGGCGCCTGTTGACCTGTTACCCAACGATCTGACCAGCGTCCTGCGACGCTCACTGATCGGCGCCAGCGCAGCCTTGCGACCCGGCGGCGGGCACTTGCCTGAACAATGGCTTGAGGCCAGCACGCTGCGCGCCAGTCTGCGCGCCGTCAGCCGCTCCCCGCTGCTGCGGTTAACAGGTTACGGCGACCCCGCGGGTTATCTGCCACTGCGCCAGGCGTTGCAGCGAAAGCTGGCAGCACAGGGGCTGGACGTTGCGCTTGAACAGATCACCACCACCAGTAATACGGTGCAGGCGCTCGACATGGTGTTGCGCTTGCGCCTGCGGCCGGGTGATACCGTGTTGTTGGACACGCCCTGCTACTTCAACTTCCACGCCAATCTGGCGTTACACGGGGTTTGTGTTGTCACACTGGAACGCACGGCTCAGGGGTTGGATGTGCAGGCACTGGAAGCGCTGCTGGGGACACACCGACCAAGCGTCTACCTGACCACCAGCGTATTGCAAAACCCCACCGGCCATTCGTTTACACCCGCTCAGGCTTACGAACTGCTGGAACTGACCAAACGTTACAACTGCCACATCATCGAGGATGATCTGTATGGCGATTTGCATCCCGAGCCGCCGCCGCGCTTGTCGACATTGGCGGGGTTAGACCACGTGACATACCTCAGCGGTTTCTCCAAAACCCTCAGCGCCAATTTGCGGGTCAGTTTTGTTGTGACCTCACCGCAAATGGCTGCCAACCTCACGCACATGAAGTTGATGTGTGGCGGCATTACCTGCGAAATGCTGGAACAGACGCTGTATTCGATGCTCGCGGATGGCAGTTACCACAAACACCGAAAGCGGATTGTGCACCGACTGATGAGCGCCGGGGCGCGGGTTGCAGCAGGGTTGCAACAGGTGGGAATGAGCCTGAGTGTGCCCTACACGGGCGGGCTGTTTATCTGGGCCACGTTGCCGCCAGGTTTGGATGCCGAAAGGCTCGCCCAGGCAGGGCTCAAGCAAGACCTGGTACTCGCCCCCGGAACGTTGTTCGGTTATGGGCCGCAGCTGACACGCTGCCTGCGCTTCAACGTGGCCCATACCGACGACCCGCAGGTCATGGCCGCCGTGCAATCGGTGCTATTCACCGCAGATTGAGCGGATCGACCAGCCCTGCAGCGATCGCCATGCCCACCAGATCAGGTAAATGGTGCGCCTGCATGCGCTTCATCACCCGTGACCGATACAGATCGATGGTCTTGACGCTCACGGCCAGCAGCTCGGCGATTTCGCGGGTCGTATAGCCCTTGACCAACGGCATCAACACATCACGCTCCCTGGGGGTCAGGCTGTTGAGGCGCGCTTGCACGTCGCTCAACGCCTGACTGGCGCCCTGTTGCGGAGTACGGGCATTCAACGCTTGCTGCACGCTATCGAGTAGCAACTGCTCGTTGTAGGGTTTCTCGATGAAATCATGGGCACCTGCCTTGAACGCACGCACCACAATCGGCACGTCAGCATGACCGCTGACAAAAATCACTGGCATCGTGATGCCGCGTTCCCTGAGGGCTTGCTGCACATGCAGTCCGCCCATGGACGGCATGCGCACATCCAGCAACACGCACGCGTTCAGGCTCGGGTCGCAGGCCTGCAAAAACGCGTGCCCACTGGTGAACGGCACCGCGTGCAGGCCGACCGATTCCAGCAGCCAGACGGTGGAATCGAGCATGCCCTGATCGTCATCGACCACATACACCATGGGCTGCATTGAAGTTGTCATTGCTCAGTCACTCTCTTGTTTTTGTTCGGGTGGCTGGGCCGCCCCCATCAACGGCAAGTTACAACACATCAACAGGCCGTGAGGTTGCGGATGCGCTTCAAGCTCCCCACCCAAGCCCTCGATGATACTGCGGCTCATGGACAAGCCCAGGCCAAGGCCGTCGGCCTTGCTGGTGTGAAACGGGGTAAATAAGTGCTGCAACTGCGCCTCACTGACCCCCGGCCCCTGATCAAGCACGCTGATTTGCAAACGTGAGGCCCCTAAAGGTTGTGCCTGCAAGCGGATGCACGAAGGCTCTGTGGGACGACGCTCGCCATTGGCGTCGATGGCATTACGCAGCAGGTTGAGCAGCACTTGCTCCAGCAGAACCTGGTCGGCATACACCCGCGGCAAATCAGCCGGTATTTCTTGCTCAATCGTCACCTTGCGGGCGCTGGCTTCCCAGGCACACAAGCTGACAGCCCGGCGCATCACCTCACTGACATCCAGTGCCTGCACGTTACGTCGACCTTTACGCAAAAAACTGCGCAAGCGCTTAATCACTTCGCAAGCATGGTTGGCATGCAGGGTGATGCGCTCCAGCCCTTGCGCAACCCGTTCAGCGGCTTGCGGATTACTGTTCAACGCGTGCAAATAACGCTGACTGGCACTCGCATAATTGACCACGGCGGCCAACGGCTGATTGATCTCGTGGGCGATGCCGGACGCCAACTCGCCCAGTGTCACCAAGCGTGCCGTATGCGCCATTTCTTCTTGGTGCTGACGCTGCTGGGCTTCGCGCAACTCACGCTCGCGCATGTCACGGGCCACCAATGAAAAGAAGCGCTCCCCGGCAGTTGAGCGGTGCGCCAGTAACAGCAGCGATACCGGCACGGAAGGGTCGTCATTCAAAGGCAGCAAACGCGTTTCAGTGCTCCACAGGCCCTCCTGCTCAGCGCGGCTCCAACCCATAGCATCGAGCTGCAACACATCTTGCCGACTCAAGAATGCACTCAGCGCAGGCATCCCGGCCGAGGGCGCCAGCCCCAAAATTCGGCGTGCCGCCGGGTTGAGGTAGGACACCCCGCCCTGCGGGTCGATGAACAGCACAGGGTCCGGATTGGCCTCAACCACCTCGGCCAGGCGTCGCTTGTTCTCTTCGGCCTGAACCCTGGCGGTGATATCACGGGACACGCTGACGACTTCCACCACCGCACCGGTATAGGTTTCACGAATGGCCCGGCTCGCAGTTTCAAACCATAGGTAATGCCCGCCCTGATGGCGAATGCGGTAGGTCATGGTGTAGTAACCGTCTGCGTGCAAAGCATCCCGTGCCTGATGAATCACGTCCGACAAATCGTCAGGGTGAAACAGGCGTTGCGCCCGGGTCCCGCGCAGGACTTCGGGCCAATAACCAAGCAGCGTCCACGAGGCTGGCGAGGCATCCAGAAAGCGCCCGTCGGGGGTATGACGCGAAATCAGGTCGGTGGTGTTTTCAGTGATCAACCGGTACAAGCGCCTTGCTTTGGCGGCCTCCCGTTCGGCCATCCATTCCTGACTGGCCTCCCGACCACGCGCCAGCACACAGTGGCTGGCCATGTCCGGAATCAGCGTCCACAGCCATACGTGTTCCTGGCATTGGGCTTCCACGTGTTCAATCGCCCGCTGTTGTTGCAGGCACGCGCGCACCAGCTCGGGCAGATTATTGGGCAGCCAGGCGCGTACCTGCTCCCGTGGTGCACCCGCCAGCAAGGCGTCCAGCGCCGGGTTGACGGTGAGCGGCGAGCCCTCTGCGTCGAGGATCACAGAAGGTTGCGGATCATGCAGCATGAGCGACACAGGCATAGGATTCCCTGAACACCATCTATATAGAATAACTACTATATTGCTTAGGTATTACTTCCATATCAAACCCGGAGTGGGCTATAAATCGTGCCGGACATCAAACTGACCCACTCGCCACTGGCAGAGCGGGCAGCCATAGAGCTAACAATCAGCCACCGGAATGACCCATATGTCGATTTTTGAGCAAGGCCTCGGGCCTGCCGCTGTCAATCATACTGCCCTCTCCCCGCTCGGCTTCATCGAACGCACTGCCAGCGTCTACCCCCACTACCCTGCCGTGATCCATGGTTCGATTCGTCGTACCTGGTCGCAGACGTACAGCCGTTGCCGACGTCTGGCCTGTGCATTGGCCGGGCGCGGTATTGGCAAGAACGATACCGTGGCCGTGATGCTGCCCAATATTCCGGCGATGCTGGAAGCCCACTTTGCCGTGCCCATGATCGGCGCCGTGCTCAATGCACTGAATGTACGCCTTGACGCGGAAGCCATCGCCTTCATGCTGGCCCATGGCGAAGCCAAGGTACTGATCGCCGACCGGGAATTCCATGACGTGGTGCATGCCGCCGTGGCCATGCTCGATCACCCGCCGCTGGTCATTGATGTCGATGACCCGGAATACGGCGAGGGCCAGCCGGTCAGCGCGCTGGATTACGAAGCGCTGCTGGCTGAGGGCGACCCGGATTACGCCTGGCAATGGCCCGACAACGAATGGGACGCCATCGCCCTCAATTACACTTCCGGCACCACTGGCAATCCCAAGGGCGTGGTGTATCACCATCGCGGCGCGTATTTGAGCTCGCTGGGCAACCAGATGATCTGGGCTATGGGCAACCACCCCGTGTATTTGTGGACCTTGCCGATGTTCCATTGCAACGGTTGGTGCTACCCGTGGGTCATTACGGCTTTGGCGGGCGTGCATGTGTTCCTGCGCCGGGTGGACCCGCAAAAAATCCTCACCCTGATTCGCGAGCACCAAGTTACCCACCTCAGCGGCGCCCCTATTGTGCTCAATGCATTGGTGAACATGCCGGAATCGGCCAAGGCGGCTATCGATCACCCCGTGCACGCGTTGGTGGCCGGTGCGGCGCCGCCTGCCAAAGTGATCGGCGCCGTCGAAGAAATGGGCATCAAAGTCACCCACGTGTACGGCCTGACTGAAGTCTATGGGCCGGTGACCATCTGCGCTTGGCATGACACGTGGGATGAGCAGCCCCTGGCAGAGCGTGCCCAAATCAAGTCGCGCCAGGGGGTGCGTTACCCGACCCTCGAAGGGCTGATGGTGGCCGACCCGAAAACCCTCGAGCCAACACCGCGCGATGGCGAAACGATGGGCGAGATTTTCATGCGCGGCAACACCGTCATGAAGGGCTACCTGAAAAACCCCAGCGCCACAGCCGAAGCCTTTGAGGGTGGCTGGTTCCATACCGGCGACCTGGCGGTGTGCCACCCGGACGGCTATGTTGAAATCCGGGACCGCTTGAAGGACATCATTATTTCCGGGGGTGAAAACATCTCCACCATCGAAGTCGAGGGCGTGTTGTATCGCCACCCCGGCGTGATGGAAGCTGCCGTGGTGGCGCGCCCGGATGAGAAATGGGGGGAAACCCCGTGTGCATTTATCACCCTCAAGGCCGATCATGGCCATGTGCGCGAAGCGGACATTATGGGCTTTTGCCGTGAACACCTGGCGGGGTTCAAGGTGCCGCGTACCGTCATCTTCACCCTGTTGCCGAAGACGTCCACGGGTAAAGTCCAGAAGTACGTGCTGCGTGACATGGCCAAAGCCCTTTAGTCAGGCGCAGATCGCTTCCATTCCATGAGCTGCAACGAGGTTTCGTGATGCCTGAATTCAATGCTCCACTGCGCGACATGCGCTTTGTACTGCACGAAGTATTTGACGCCCCTGCCCTATGGGCACGTTTGCCTGCGCTGGCTGACCACGTCGATGCCGACACGGCGGACGCGATTCTTGAAGAAGCCGCCAAAGTCACCGGCCAATTGATCGCGCCGCTCAATCGCAGCGGCGATGAAGAAGGCGCCCAATGGCACGCTGGCAACGTCACCACACCGAGCGGATTCAAAGCCGCCTACAGCATGTACATAGAAGGTGGCTGGGTGGGGTTGTCCGGCAACCCGGAATTTGGCGGCCTGGGCATGCCAAAAATGCTCGCCGTACAATTTGAAGAAATGCTCTACGCCGCCAACTCCAGCTTTGCGCTGTACTCGGCGCTCAGCGCCGGCGCGTGCCTGGCCATTGACGCCCATGCCACTCAATCCCTGAAAAACATCTACCTGCCGCCGATGTACG
This sequence comes from Pseudomonas lundensis, assembly GCF_002269125.1. GTDB lineage: Bacteria > Pseudomonadota > Gammaproteobacteria > Pseudomonadales > Pseudomonadaceae > Aquipseudomonas > Aquipseudomonas lundensis_A. The sequence goes on from NZ_NQKI01000015.1 coordinate 101,830, forward strand.
AAGGCCGCTGGGCGGGCTCCATGTGCCTGACCGAGGCCCATGCCGGTACTGACTTGGGCATCATCCGTACCCGCGCCGAGCCACAACCAGACGGCAGCTTCCTCATCAGCGGCAGCAAGATCTTCATCACCGGCGGCGATCAGGACCTGACCGAAAACATCGTGCACCTGGTGCTGGCCAAGCTGCCGGACGCGCCCCCGGGCCCCAAGGGCATCTCGTTATTCCTGGTGCCCAAAATACGGGTCAATGACGATGGCAGCCTCGGGGATGCTAACGCCGTCACTTGCGGCTCGATCGAACACAAGATGGGCATCAAAGCCTCTTCCACCTGCGTGATGAACTTCGATGGCGCAACGGGCTGGTTGATCGGTGAGGCCAACAAAGGCCTGGCCGCGATGTTCACCATGATGAATTACGAGCGCCTGTCGATAGGTATTCAAGGCATCGGCTGTGCCGAAACGTCTTATCAGAATGCCCGCACTTACGCCCGTGAGCGCCTGCAAAGTCGCGCTCCCACTGGCAAAACGGCGCCTGACAAAGTGGCCGACCCGATTATCGTCCACCCGGACGTACGGCGCATGCTGCTGAGCATGAAGGCCATGACCGAGGGCGGCCGGGCTTTTGCCAGCTATGTAGGTCAGCAACTGGACCTGTCCAAGTTTTCGGATGACCCACAGGAACAGGAGCAAGCCAGCGCATTGGTGGCGTTACTCACCCCCGTCGCCAAAGCGTTTTTCACGGACACCGGGCTCGACAGCTGCGTACTCGGCCAGCAAGTGTTCGGCGGTCACGGCTATATCCGTGAATGGGGACAGGAACAGTTAGTGCGTGATGTGCGAATTGCACAAATTTATGAAGGCACCAACGGCATTCAGGCGCTGGATTTGCTCGGGCGCAAAGTGGTCGCCAACGGCGGTGCAGCCTTGCGGTTGTTCACTGGCCAGATTCGACAGTTCGCCAGCCTGCCCGGCAAGCCTTATGGCCCCGAACTGACCGACGCGGTGCTGCGCCTTGAAGACGTGACCGATTGGCTTCTGACTCGGGCCGCGAGTAACCCCAACGAAATCGGGGCGGCGTCGGTGGAGTATCTGCACCTGTTCGGTTATGTGGCCTACGCCTGGCTGTGGGCGCGCATGGCCGACGTGGCCCAAACGTCCATGGACGCCGATCCACCGTTCTACCGTGCCAAACAGGCAACCGCACGGTTTTACTTCACCCGCTTGCTGCCGCGCATCTTAAGCCTGGAGCAATCGATACGCGCGGGAAGCGAACCTCTGTTTGAGCTAGACGCTGCCAGTTTCTGACCCAAAAAAACGGCGGCCTGTTCAAGGCCGCCGTCAGTGGTTCAGAGGCTCACTTCATCCAAGTAAAGCACCTCTCGGTGCTCGACCAAATCGGCCGCGGCGGCGGCCATTTTCTGGTAATGATCAGTTTTTTGGTGAAAATCAATCGCGGCCTGATCTGTCCAGCCCTCCATAAACACAAACCGTTGCGGATCTGCCCGGTCGACATGCAGGTGATAGAACAGGCAGCCTGGCTCGTTGCGTGAATCCGGTACGCAGGCCAGCAGCGCATTTTTCAGGGCTTCACCCTTGCCTGGCTTGGCCAGCAGAATGGCAACCACTTTGATGGCATTGGACATGTCAGATTCCTGTCAATTCATTGGGCGTGCTGAGCGGGGTTCAACCGCTTTAGTTCATCGACGATTTTATCTTTCACTTTAAGCCGTTTATCTTTGAGCAGGATCAATGTGTCGTCGGAAGTGCCAATGGCCTCATTCTTTTCGGCCTCAAGCACATGCACATCGGCTTCCTCATACTTTTTGATCAACGCTGCAAGATGAGGGTCTTGCGCCTGCAACTTTTGCACGTGTTCTTTGGTATGTCCCAGGTCTTGATACAAATCATGTTTAACCGGCATAGCTCAGTACCTCATGTAAGTTGCAGTAGGAAAGCAGGCTCACTGTATCAGCCTGCCCGTCAGCTCTCATGTCCTCTAAGCAATAGCACGCTGTGCCTCACACAGAAAGCCGCGTGATGACATTCTGCTTAGGGGCATTGCGCTTGAACCAAGGCAAACCGGCCCAGCACACCGCCTGACGCGGGAAAGCCTCTATTGGGCTCCTGCGCACGACGCAAGTTCACACCCTGTGCCTCATGGTTTTTTACCCGCTCAATTCCAACCGGGCTGACAGTCCAGACCATCCCTAATCGTCAATTAAATGACTGATGTTTCTCTGACAGCAATTTATTGACGAAAGTTGTTCTAAATCATGAGCAATGCCCATTTTCCGGTGATAGGATGCATTCCTTTCCGCCGTGCCTGAAAGATTATTTCTAATTCCGTGCACGATTTATTTACAGGGATGTGTACGAATAATCGTCTACGCTGATTGTTAAACGGATACGCCATTTGTTTGACACCAAAGAGTGTCCGCCCGATGCGTTTTCACCGAACGTAGAGGCATGGCAGTACCTGAAAACAGTGCGCATTTTTATTTGTACGCTTACATGGGGGGCGTATCGCTTGGCTCTAATTACCTTGGCCATTCGAGGGTTGCTGGATCAACAAATCGCGCTGCGTACGGGCGGGTTGTACTGGGTGACTGTCGATCAAGCACCTGACGCAAAAATTCTGGCCCGCCAGTTTATTGAGGCGCTGCCAGTCCAGAGCCCTTCATCGTTGATTTCCAGCGCCAACACCCCGCAAAGCATCATCAGCGATCTGGCGCCCGACCGCGGCCCGACCAAGCTCAAGCTGTTTGAGATTGCGCCAAACGACATCGCTCAGGCCCTGGCCACCTTGACCCGTGAGTTGAATCGCGCAGGCATCAGCCCTGCCTGCCAGATTGTACTGGTGGCGCCCGCCAGCAGTTGGGGCAACAAGGTCGCAGCGCATCGTCTGGGCCAATGGCTCAAACGCCTGCGTACCTGGCTGGTCGAGCGTCAGGCCACCTTATTGGTCATCGCCCATGGCGACGCCCAACCGTTGCACAGCGAACTGTTGCAGTTCAACGAAACGTTATCGGGGCTCTGTGTAGTGGTCAACTAATCCCGGACACGACGTTAAGTTTTTTCTCGGCCTGAGCCGGCGTTAGCCCGCCATTAAATTGATGAGGCCGTATCCAGTTGTAGCGATGCATCAAATAATGACTGATGTCTCGTTGTGCCTGCTGAACCGACATATAACCCACTGAAGGTATCCACTCGGTTTTCAAGCTGCGAAATACTCGCTCCATCGGTGAGTTGTCGTAACAATTGCCCCGGCGACTCATGCTCTGGCTGATGCGGTACCGCCACAGACGCTGACGGAAGTGGCGACTTCCATATTGGGCGGATTCAACTGGTCGTCGCAACACCTTGATCGAGGTGTTTATGGGACGATCCGCAGGATGGATGCA
>NZ_NQKI01000016.1 GCF_002269125.1 Pseudomonas lundensis
TCTTCACGCAAAATTTCCTTAATCCGGTCAGGAGAAAATTCTACTTCTGATGCGTACTTTTTTCAGGGGGGATTACCCTTGCAGACCAGTCAAAGCGAGTGACGGCTACTCAGTTTTCTTTACAAACAACAAACCTAAAACACATTGCTGGGAACGGATCAGCAGCCGAAATTGATGGGAGTGCTTTACTTTACAGAACTCCAAATCAACCGTCCCTTGACCAAAATACCGTGGATCAGCAAGTCGAGCTTGCGAAGTATACGGAAAATGAAATTCATTTCGAGGCAGCGTTCACCCGACTCAATGGTGCATTTAAAGGGCTGATTAAGGTTCTTCGTGGGGAGTAATTTCCAAAAAATCAATAACCGCATTATAGAACAGTCCGGTTATCTCAGCCCTGGTTGCCCTAAACGTAATCTCAGTGTCAGCCGACGTCGTCCCATTGTCCCTACAACATTGTGCTCATTGAACCATCGAGGCTGGCTGGATAGGTGCTGAAGCTATTACTCCAGGAAAGCGCCAAGAAGACGTGGATCAGCTCATCTCGGCCCTGCGCTCATATCTGAAATGAGACCAGGGAGAGCCCGTGTATGGGAGCGTTAACGCTGGAGCGGATCAGCACCTTCAGGCGCTGATTTTGGAAGGAAAACCCAACGTTGCCACAGCTGCGCGGACTCGCTCAGGGTTTTCGCTACTTTCAACGTTGACCTTGCCGGCAGCACGATCCACCAAAACCTTTACCTCATTATCCAACGCCTGAATAGCTTTGGTGATTTTGCTAATGCAGCTGCCGCAACCAATGCCGGACACATCTAAGACGAACATAGTTATTCCTCTCGTATTCGAACATCCGAATCCCGACGTCTTAGGTATTCCACTGGGGATCAGTTCGTAAGTGGGGTCAGCGCGGATTTTTTCTGCGCCGAGAAGCCAGGCTCCATTCTTTTCTCATTTTCACTTTTGCTTGCTCGATCGCACGGATATCAGGTGAGGGCATGAATGGGGAAGCATCAGTAAACGCGGCAACCTGAGGCTTAACAGGAAACCTAGTACTGTGAGGCTCGCGCTCAAGACGAAAGAGGCACTAGGCAGAAAGACAGTGCTGTAGAGGATTCCACCCGCAGCCGATCCTAAGGTTGTCCCAAGACTGGAGGCTGCCGTTTGCTTGCCGAGTTCCCAGCCCTGTGCGCTTCCAGCCTTGGCCGAGATCCAGTAGGTAAGGATCGGCGACAGGATGCCGGCGCTGGCAGCGACCGCACCGATCACGACCAGCATCAACATAATATCAGATGCCCAAGGTACGAGGAGCAATCCAACTGCCAGCACGGAGAGTGCGGGTGCGATGAGCCAGCGGGTCGTGTCCGGCTTGAACCAGGGCGAGAATGCAATTGCCTGCATCACAAACATGACCAAGCTGCACTCGGTGAACATCAGTGCAATCTGATATGGACTCAAACCGAGTTCCTGTTTACCACGCAGTGCGAGCCCGACCTCGAAGACCCCGACCCCAACCGAAACGATGAAAGTGAGGATGAGGAGTTTTGGCACGAGCCATGTTTTTTTGATCGGCCGAGGCCTTCGATATCTTCTTTGACCGACCAAGGACTTCGATACTTGGCAGAGCAAACGCAACTCCACTGGTCACAAGAATGGCAAGCAACGCTGTCGCTGCGAGCGGAATCGCGACTGATCCGACCGGCTTCAAGCCTTTTGTGACACGGGCTATGTCCGGTTGGAGTACACCTCAATCAGGCGTCAGGACGATTACTCGCCCCCGTCAGAGTAGGGTCTATTCCTGCATTTTCTGACGCTATGGCGTCCACCTCTACGACCTCAACCTGACAGACAGAGCGCTTAGCGTACGAAATTTCCATTTTCTCTATTCGCCCCATAAAGCACCTCGCTTGTCGTGTTCGGGTTGAGTATAGGGTGTAGCCCAAAGCATCATTGCGGCTCAGAAAAAGGAAAGCGCGCAATTTGACCAGTTTTTGGCAAAGCACGGACATCCCGCAGACAAGATGAGAAAGTAACCGGTTGCTCTACCTCGACCGCCACCAATCGCTACAACGCTGACTTGGTCGACCCGGACGTTTCGGGGGTTGTGTAGACGGGCGCAAAGCCACCGCCGGAGGTGCGAAAGTTGGTGGTTTGGCCCTGATACATGCGGGCGCTCACCCATTGCACCTTGGCGTCATAAGCGTACACGCGGAGGTCGAACTTCATGGGTATGGGCAAGTTGACCTCCCCGGTTGATCTATCGCTTGGTTTGACAATCGCCTGCGCCACATAGTCGCCCGCCAGGATATCCTGCCAGACTCCTCGGGTGAGCTTGTCGCCCCGGTAAGCAGCTCGGCTGCCAAATCCTGCAACTGGTTTGAAGAAAAGACTGCGGCGCGCCGTCCATAGACGCTGCTGATCGCTGGCCCTAACCACTTCTGTGTGGGGAACGTGCTCCAACAACACTTCTTGGATGGCTTGTGGCACACCGAGAGACTCTAACTGCGCCGCGTCGCTGAAGAGGGCTAGCCGGCGTTTGTCGGCATAAAGGGCATGGGATTGAGGATGCGGCGTCAACACAACGCCTTGATGGAGATATGCCTCGCGCAAAGCCGCACTGGTGGGTTGCTCCAGGTAGAAGTCTGTCAGCCGGTTGTACACCAGATCAATGACCAGATCGTCGTGCCATAAGGCGCTTTCACGCCAGTCCAGAGTGGCCGGATCGGCAATGACTGCACGTATGCCGTGTCGTTCGAATAATTGTTGGAAGAGCAAAAACTCAGGGTACAAATATTGATCCTGAGGTGATGAGTCGACGATGGCAATGGTTTTTAGCGGCCCACTACGTCCGGCAAGCAGCCACTCGTGACGGAACATCTCCACCATGGATTTTTCGAAGAATTCAATCTGGGCCAGCGTGGGTGCCATCGCCCCCAATTCAGCACAGCAAGCCCGGTGTGCCCGGGCCATCACGGCATTGAGCATCGCGCCACCGGCGTTGGTGTTGATCTCGATGAGTCCGAGGGGGCCGTCGTTGAGGTGGAAGTCATAGCCAAAGAAAACGCCAAGCGGACCCGTCGAGGTCAGCTGCGCGACGGTTGGCGCCCCCGCCAGGACAAGCTCGCGGTATGCGGGCATGGCCACCACAGACTCAACAGCCCTTACGACTTCCGCCATGCGCTGTATCTGCTGCGCCGCCACGAATACAGGCTGGGAGGCAAACAGGTAGGGGCAGCGCTGTCGAACCATCGTCGACAGCGCTGCCGTACCCAGCTCCGAGTCCAGCGCATGAGCCAATGCATTCTGGTCAAGGCTGAGACAGAAGCACTCCTGGTTCAATAACTCAACAGCGCCGCTTGATGCGCAAAGGTCTTGTGGCGGCAAGCTGGTATTCATAACCATGTACCGACCCAGGTAAGGCTGCGTTGAACGTGAAAATTCGGTCCCGTGCGTTGATACATACCATAGTAATCGCGCAGCCCGAAAAATGAAAATCCCCGGTGCGGCCCGCTGGTGGCCTTGTCGCTGAATACGACAAAGTTCGATACAGTCAAGCGAACTGAAACGGACGGAAATCCAATGCATAACACCGTTGCCCTACTGATTGACTACTGGAAGGCAGATCCCCACGGCACGTACAACACCTGGTTTCTCTGGGAGGAACGCCTGAAGAACTTTCGCTCGATCCGGCGGGGTATTGGCCAGGTGGTACGCGATATCGATGCGGGAACTTTCGGAAATGCTTATCGAAGCTCGTCCTTGCAGACGGTCGTGGGGTCGGTTGCTGAGCAACGGCAAATATTCAAAGGCGCTGACCATGCTTTCTTGTGGAAACCCAAACTGCGCATCCCGGATATTTATGAGCATGAGATCAATCAACGCGCTTTTGCGAGGCTGCTGAATGCCTGCGACTGCTGCGACACTGCGGAGGCCGTGATTGAAGCGATCCAAAAGATCGATGCGCTCAAGATCAAGGGCCTGGGACCAGCCGTCGCCAATCTGCTCTATTTTATTCATCCGACTCTGGTTTGTCCCTTCAATACGGCTATCGTCAACGGTTTCAATGCTGTCACGGGAAGCAACGTGAAGTTGGGCCGATGGGACCATTACCTCTCCATGCGCGAGGGACTGATTCGCCTGAACGAACAACACCGCCACAAGCTGTCCAATGATTTGGGTGCTATCGCCGGCTTGATGTTTGATGTCGGCAGCGGCCGCTACGCTGCGCCCCCGCGTCTGGAGGACCCTGGCGTGATTGCCCTGTGGGAGCGCGATCTGCAACGCGTCCGTGAAGAGTCGGCCGCCGCGCAAAAGCAGTGGCTGCTGGCTCGGGAGAGTGATGCCACCCATACCCAGATCCAAGGCTGGTTGCGAGACATGGGCATGTCGCTGGGCTTCGATGTCTGGATTGCATCGAATGATCGCGGACGCGAACACGCAGACGGTTTTCTGGGGGACGGCTGCCTGCAGCAATGGCCGGGTGGCAATGGGCAAGGTCTGGATTCGGTTCGACTGATTGACGTCGTCTGGCTCGAGCGGGGCAGCGCACAGGTTGCAGCGGCGTTTGAAGTCGAGCACTCCACATCCATTTACTCGGGGATCGTACGCATGCTAGACCTTGCCCTGGGTACGCAGGTAGGCGCCGCCAGCACCTTGTTTCTGGTCGCCCCCGACAATCGCCGCGATGAGGTTGCGCGGCAACTCAAGAGACCCGCTTTCTCGCGGGTATCCGAGCTGGGCATCCGGTATCTTCCCTACAGCCAACTTAAAGAGCATAGGGAAACGATTGGGCGATTCGGCTCCAGTATCAAACCGTTGATGGAGATTTCCCAACTGCTCTAACTTTTCCTGGCCGAGGCTTGGCGGACTGCTTCATAAGCCGGAAATACCAATGTGAAAGGCGTTTCGCCATCCTTTTGGCTGCGCACCCAGACTTGTCCGCCATGGGACAACATGATGGAACGCACAATGGCCAGGCCGAGCCCGGTACCGCCACCGGAGCGCGCACGGCCGGAAAACGCAGTAAAAGCGATCAAAGACCCGCTCCAGATGGGCTGGGGCGATTCCCTCACCCACGTTGGTCACCGCCAAGGTAACGCTTGGGCCTTCTGCAGCGATGGCTAAGGTGACCTTTGAATTGGAAGCGGCATGACGGACAGCGTTAGACACCAGATTGGTGATTGCACGCTGCACCAGCAAACGGTCTCCCAAGATTTTTGCATCTCCGGTCACTTCCAAAACGATGCCCTTGTCTTCAGCGATCAGAGACAAATAGTCAGTTACCCGATTCGCTTCGTGAGTGATCGCTATGTGTCGAACATGACGGGTTTCTGAAACAGCAGGCTAAACGCCTGCTCGCAGGCGGCGTTGCGGGCTTCGCGGATTTTTTCCAGGGCTTGGGTCACGCTCCCTGCGGCTGCACGCGACGGTCAAACCGTCAAGGCGTCACGCTGATGCCGTTGGGGCCCTTGCCTACAGGAACGGTCTTCGTGACCTTGCGGTCCTTCACGTCGAGCACTGAGACCGAGTTGGCGTAGGTGTTGGTAACGTATGCGTACCGTCCGTCACGGTCGACGACCACGCCATGAGCACCGGCGCCAGTCACGACTGTCTTTACGACCTTGAAGCTCTCAAGATCGATCAGGCTGACGGTGCGGCCAGGCTTCTTGCTCGTACCCTGGTTGGCCACCAGCAGCATGCGCGAATTGGGCGTGGCGTACAGCTGGATAGGCACCGTTCCGACGGCGACCTTGCGAATCACCTGGCGCGTGGCCGGGTCTATCACGGCGACTGCGTTTTCCTCCGACAGCGACACCAAGACAAGACGACCGTCCGGCGTGAAGCCGACTTGAGCCGGACCCTTGCCTACCTGCACCTGCGCGATCTCCTTCTGGCTGACGGTATCAATGACCGACACCGTGCCGCCCTTGAGGTTGGCGACGTAGGCCTGCTTGCCGTCCGGACTGATGCGAAGACCGTGGGGAAACTTACCGACCGGAATTGTGGCGACAACACTCTGCGCCGATGTGTCAATCACACTCACCGTGTCGTCGCCGCCGTTGGTGACGTAGGCAAAGCGGCCATCTGGCGACACCACCACATGGGCCGGGTGCGTGCCGACCGGCACCTTGGCGATTACCGCGTCACTACTGGTATCAATGGCCCAAACGGCTCCTACCGTCGCCATCGCGCTGTGTTCACCTTTGACCATTTCCTTATGCACAGAGCCAGCCGCCTGATCAGGCTCGCCGTTATTGGTCACCCATACGACCTTTCCGTCGGGCGATACCTGCACGTTGTGCGGTGTCTTGCCGACGCGCACGCTTGCCAGTGTCTTGAACGTCGCGGCATCGAGCACGCTGACCGTGTCAGCGCCCTCATTGGCCACATACACCTTGTCAGCGGCCCATGTAGCGCCGGACCAGGCCAGCAGCCCGATCTGTATTGCCGTTAAAAACCACTTACCTTTACTTGTCAGCATGATTAATCCTTATTGAGAAAATAAAACTTCTATCGTCAGGCCTCAGCCTGCGGCGGCCCGTCTTGGATGCCATTACCGGCCACGCCGCCTCTAATCTTGTGATTCACCTCCTTGACCGTGACAGCCGCCGTTGATACCACCAAAACAGCGGAGTCATACGCGTCTGTTTCGCAGCCGCAAAGCGTTGCCGATCACCGACACCGAACTCAAGCTCATGGCCAGCGCGGCAATCAGCGGCGACAGCAGCCAGCCGGTCAGCGGATACAGCACGCCGGCCGCAATCGGGATGCCCAGCGCGTTGTACAAAAAGGCAAACATCAGGTTTTGCTTCATGTTGCCCACCGTGGCTTCCGACAATGCGCGCGCAATCGCAATCCCGCGCAGATCGCCCTTGACCAGCGTGATCTGGGCGCTGTTCATCGCCACGTCGGTCCCGGTGCCCATGGCCACGCCGACATCGGCCTTGGCCAGCGCCGGCGCGTCGTTGATGCCGTCGCCCGCCATGGCCACCACGCGGCCTTCCTTTTGCAACCTTTCCACCAGCAGCAGCTTGTCGGCCGGCTTGACCTCGCCATGCACCTCGTCGATGCCCAGGCGGGCTGCAACAGCCTTGGCCGTGGTCAGGCCGTCGCCGGTCGCCATCACGATGCGCAGCCCCGAAGCCTTGAGCGTCGCCAAGGCTTCCGGCGTGCTGGCTTTGATCGGGTCGGACACGGCCAGCAGGCCCATCAGCTGGCCATCGACTGCCAGGTGCATCACGCTGGCGCCTTCTGCGCGCAAGGCCTCGGCCTGCGGCACCAGGGCAGCGACCGAGACGCCGATCTGCTCCATCAGCGTGGTGTTGCCCAGCGCCAGTTGACGCCCTGCCACCTGCCCACGCACGCCGATGCCCGAGCCGGACTCGAAATTCTCGGGCTTGTCGAGCAGCATGCCGCGCTCGCGGGCGGCGCGCACGATGGTTTCGGCCAGCGGGTGCTCGCTGCCCTGGTCCAGGCTGGCGGCCAGGCGCAGCACCTCGTCGGCATCAAAGCCGGGCGCAGGCACGGCGCGCTCGAACGTCGGACGGCCCTCGGTCAGGGTGCCGGTCTTGTCGATGATGAGGGTGTCGATTTTTCGCATGTTTTCGATCGCTGCAGCATCGCGGAACAGCACGCCGTGCGTTGCGCCGCGACCGGTGGCGACCATGATGGACATCGGCGTGGCCAGGCCCAGCGCGCAGGGGCAGGCAATGATCAGCACCGACACCGCGTTGATCAGGCCGAACACCCAGCGCGGCTCGGGACCGAACAGGCCCCAGCCGAGGAAGGCCAGCAGGGCGATCCCCATAACGGTGACGACAAAGTAGCCCGCCACGACGTCGGCCATGCGCTGCATCGGCGCCCGGGAACGCTGGGCCTGCGCCACCATCTGCACGATCTGGGCCAGCATTGTGGTCGCGCCTACATGTTCAGAGCGCATCACCAGTGCGCCGCTGGTGTTGAGCGTGGCGCCGATCACCTTGTCGCCCACGCGCTTGGTGACCGGTATCGGCTCGCCCGTGAGCATGGATTCATCGACCGAGCTGCCGCCTTCAGTTACCACGCCGTCCACTGGCACCTTCTCGCCAGGGCGAACGCGCAGCAAGTCGTCCACATGTACATGGTTCAGCGGGATATCCTCTTCGGTGCCGTCCTCCCGGATGCGGCGGGCGGTCTTGGGCGCCAGGCCCAGCAGCGACTTGATGGCCGCCGAGGTCTGCGACCGGGCCTTGAGTTCGAGCACCTGGCCCAGCAGCGTGAGCGAGATGATCACGGCGGCCGCTTCAAAGTACACGGCGACGCGGCCCATGGAGATGAACGAGGCCGGGAACACCTGCGGCGTGACCGTCGCGACCACGCTATAGACGAAAGCCGCACCGGTGCCCAGACCAATCAAGGTCCACATGTTCGGACTGAGGTTCACCACGGACTGCCACCCGCGCGTAAAGAACGGCCATCCGGCCCACAGGACGATGGGGATCGACAGCACCAGTTCGACCCAGCTCTGCACGGTCATGTCCATCCACTGGAAACGGTGGCCGAACATGGCGAGAACAAAGACCATGCCTGTCAGCGGCAAGGTCCACCAGAAGCGGCGCTGAAAATCGCGCAATTCGGGGTTCTCATCGTCGTCGAGTTCCGGCAGCAAGGGCTCCAGCGACATGCCGCATTTGGGGCAGTTGCCCGGATGGTCCTGACGTATCTCGGGGTGCATCGGGCAGGTGTAGATGGTGCCGGCGGCCGCTGGCGCTGTCTCCGCCGGTGGTGCCAGCGTGAGGTATTGCAGCGGATTCGCCGCAAACTTGCCCTGACACTTGGTGCTGCAGAAGTAATAAGGCCGGCCCTCGTGCGTTAACTTGTGAACAGACTGCTCCGTGACGGTCATGCCGCACACCGGATCACGTAGACCTTCACCTTGGGGGTTTAATGGATGGGAGTGACTATGGTCGTGGTGGCTCGTGTTGGTGGCCATGATTATTTTCCGTCCTCATCCTTGTTGGCTTCTGCCTGATCACCATCTCGACCATGCCCTCCATGGCCATGTCCAAAAAAATGCATCAAAGGACAAATCAACAGGATCAGATAGGGTAAATAAGGCGAAACATGGCTGAAATGTTCCCTGACCACGTAGAAAGCGCTGATCGCAACCAGCATGATCAGTAAGACACCCGTTTTGCTCCTCCAGAAAGACGAAGGAGCGTTTTCAACCGAATGCTGATGGTTAGTCATGATGTAGTCCCCACTGTCCTCGCAAAAGTTGCGGTGACGTCTGCGACTGAGAGTAGTCAACGCTCGCTTTGAGGCGGTGATATCGATCAAGCCACGTTTACTTCACTTCAAACTGACCAACCATTCCTGATTGGTAATGACCTGGTACGTTGCAGGCGAACTCCAGCCCAGCGCTCTTGGTGAACGTCCAAATGAGCTCTTTGGTTGCGCCAGGTTCGATCAAAACACTGTTGGGATCGTTGTGCTCCATCCCGACCATCTTCATTCCTCCCATGCTGTGTCCCATATCGTTCATGCTTTGCCCGGACCCAATAGGCGTGAGCGTGCCGTTCTGGAACATGGCTGCCATCTCTTTTTGGTGAGCAGCATGTGCAGCTGCGTTACCAATATTGAATTCATGCAGCAGCGAACCTTCGTTGCGCAGGACGAATCGAACCGTCTCTCCGGGTTTGACATTGATGTTTTTGGACGCGAAGAAAATGTCGCCCATTTTCACCTCAACGGTGCGGGTAACCTCGGCAGCGGTTCCAGGTTGACCAATGTCATCTTTGCCATGCCCCACACTAGCCATGGCTGTAGCACCGAAAAATAGAGCCATTGTCGCGATAACAGGGGTACAAAATTTAGCGTTCATAGTGACCTCAAGGATGAGCGAGAAAAACACTCGTTATGTTAAAGCGACTGAGCTGCCAGTTAACTGACCTGAGCACTACATTTCTGTCAGTTTTTAAAATAAACAACGGCGTCTAAGCGACGTCGTTTGTAATCGCAATTAATTGCGAAAAGCCTTGAAAACAGGATATTTACTGATGGTTTTCTGAAAGCATTAGTTTGTGTTCGCGTTGCATTTGGTTCAAAACGTCATCGACGATTTTGTCGTGCTTCTCCATCCAGGCGAGATGCTGTTGGGGCGACATTGATGCATCGGGATGGTCTTGATGGAGTTGGCTCATGATCTCGCCAAGCATTTTCATGTGGTCTGCCATGTGCACATGGCGTTGGCCCGCTGGGGCTTTTTCGGCTTGAATCAGAACGGTTTCCGCTTTATTACGCATGTTTTCCATGCGTTCCATCACTCGATCTCCGCCGCCCTCAGCCCAAGCCGAGGCCGAGAGCAGGATCGAGCCAACCAGAAACACGGTTTTGAGATAGCTCATGGGAAGCTCCTTGATAGGGATGGTGTCCGACTCCTGAGGATTTTTCTCTCTGGAGAGTCGGATGAGCACTTGACGGTGTTCATGGGCAAACTCTAGACAACGCTTGCTGACATCAACCTGAAGCCAGAATTACATTTCTGTCAGTTTCTGGTTGGCTGGGCTAATTCGTTGCAAACTCAGCCCCATCATCACTTCGAGAGCCACTCCTATGAGACTGCTGGTTGCGGAAGACGAACCGAAAATAGGTATCTACTTGCAACAGGGCCTTACTGAGGCTGGGTTCAACGTTGATCGTTTCACCAATGGTACTGAGGCCCTGCAACACGCCTTGAGCGAAGCGTATGACCTGCTGATTCTGGACGTTATGATGCCCGGTCTGGATGGGTGGGAAGTGCTTCAGAAGGTGCGTTTGGCAGGGAAAGATGTACCGGTGTTATTTCTGACTGCGCGAGACCGTGTTGAAGATCGCGTTAAGGGGCTTGAGCTCGGAGCGGATGATTACCTGATCAAGCCCTTCGCATTTTCTGAATTGCTGGCCCGCGTCAGAACACTGCTGCGTCGCGGTAATGGCGCACCTTCGCCAACCAATTTGAAACTGGCCGACCTTGAGGTTGACCTGCTCAAACGCAGGGCCATTCGGGGGGGGAAACGCATAGACCTGACGGCCAAAGAGTTTGCGCTGCTGGAGTTGCTGCTCCGTCGCCGGGGCGAAGTGCTGCCGAAGTCGCTCATCGCCTCGCAAGTTTGGGACATGAATTTCGACAGCGATACCAACGTAATCGAAGTTGCGGTGCGCAGGCTCAGGGCGAAGATTGATGACAGCTTTGAGGTCAAGCTGATCCACACCGCACGTGGTATGGGCTACATGCTTGATGCTCCGGATTCGGAGTCAAAATGAACCGTCTGTCCCTGACTACACGCATGAGTCTAATGTTCATGCTTGCGGTAACAGCTGTGCTCACGGTCGCCGGAGTCAGCTTTAACCACCTCAGCCAGCATCACTTCAAAATGTTGGATCAAGAGGCTCTAAACGAAAAACTCCACTCAACCCAGAGAATCCTGGGGGAGCTGAAGAGTACCGATCAATTCGGCGAGTTAAAGCCCGAGTTACAGGCTCTGCTCGGGGCTCACCGTAATTTGACAGCCGTCATCCTAGACGATGACGGGAGGCTACTTTTCGCTGACCCAGGGCCAGTCAATGTTCCGGAGGAGTTCCTCACGACCACCAACAATAATTTTTGGGAATGGCAGAACCAAGAGCAGATGTTCCGGGGCTTGACTGCTCAAGCGATGGTGACCGGTCGGGACAAGCCGCTGACCGTGATCTTGGTTTTTGATGTTACTGAGCACATGTTTTTCTTCGAGACGCTCCAGCGATGGTTCTGGATAGGGCTGGTGATCAGCGCGCTCGTCAGTGTGGGGCTGGGCTGGTTGGTTGCCCGCAGTGGCATGCGTCCTATTCGTCAGGTGACCATGGTCGCTGCGTCGATGTCGGCCAAATCACTTAAAGAGCGCATTCCATTAGCGTCTGTTCCAAAAGAGCTTCAACAGATGGTGTCGTCGTTCAACGCGATGTTGTCACGTCTGGATGATGCTTTTGTCCGGTTATCAAATTTCTCTGCCGACATTGCTCACGAACTGCGCACACCGGTCAGTAATCTGATGACCCATACCGAAGTGGTGCTCTCTAGAAAAAGGGATATTGAGGACTACGAAGACAATCTGTATTCGAATCTGGATGACTTGAAGCGTATGTCTCGGATGATCGACGACATGCTCTTTCTGGCTAAATCTGACAACGGCCTAATCCCCCATGAGAACAAACCGATAGACCTATTGGAGGTCGTGGAGAAGCTGCTTGAATACTACCGCCTGCTGGCAGATGAGCGCGGCATCAACCTGACGGTTTCAGGTGGAGGGAGTGTTCGGGGCGACGTACTAATGCTGCACAGAGCTATCTCGAATCTGCTTTCTAATGCGCTGCGGTACACCCCGGAGGGGAGGACCATCAATGTCGATATCCGACAGAGAAGTACCTCGACATTTGTGGTCGTGGAAAACCCAGGAGAAACCATTGCACCCGAACACCTTGAAAAGCTCTTCGATCGATTTTATCGCGCGGATCCGGCACGCCGTGAAGGGAGCCCCAGCAACGCTGGACTGGGGCTCTCAATTACGCGGTCGATCGTAGAAGCCCATGAAGGCAAGATCTGGTGCACCTCATCCAATCGAAAAACAGCCTTCCATATGGAATTTCCTAATGCCGGATCGAAATGTGCCTAGCCTCGCTCAGGCGCTGTCTTGGAGCAAAGGTCGCGGCCTTTGCTCCAAGACGGATTGACCGAAAGGCTTCAGAGAGAAAGCCAAGGTAACGCACATCGGGAAAATAAAAAGCCACGATGACAACCCTCAATTCTGGACCAGAGGGCACGCGCAAAGCTTACTGAAATGTAATCGAATGGTCGGCAGTCATGTGGCATCGTGTCCTAGCTCTATAACGCGGTCATCCTGATCCACTACCTGGGTTCAGTACGCGGCATACGCTTGGTATTCGCTTGTGGTTTTAACCGGAATTGAGAAGTAAAACCAGATCTCCCCCCACCCAACCTCGAACCAACAGCTTATGCTGTGAGGAGTCTTGCATGTCATTCTTTAAAACTACTACCGTAGTTGCTGCACTTACCGCCGGTTTGCTCGTGAGCGCTATCGCTCAGGCGCATCCAAAGCTGATGTCTTCGACCCCTGCGGACGGCTCGACGTCTGCGGCACCTTCCAAGATCGAGCTGCACTTCTCGGAGAACCTCACGACTCAGTTCTCGGGAGCGAAACTGATCATGACTGACATGCCGGGTATGCCGAATTCACCTATGGGCGTTAAGGCTGGTGTCGCAGGCGGCGACGATCCGAAAATGATGGTTATCACGCCCGCCGCTCCGCTAACCACTGGTACTTATAAGGTCGAGTGGCGTGCGGTCTCTTCCGACACTCATCCCGTCACTGGCAACTTCTCTTTTAAAGTGAAATGATCCATGAGCGACTCAATCAACATCGCCGTTCGTTTTGCTCTTTATATGGACCTCATGCTGCTGTTTGGATTGGCCATTTTTGGTTTGTACAGCCTTAGGGGAAAAGAGCGAGTGTCCGGCGCCGTCTTGAACTTTGAGTCGCTCATTTTCGGCACAGCAGTTATTGGTGTGCTTCTGTCTCTTATCTCTATGCTTTTACTTGCTAAAGCAATGAGCGGTGTTTCAGAGTTTAGTGAGCTTCATCGTCACATTTTTGAGATGGTCATCACGGGGACCGACGTCGGGCTCATGTGGATGGTCCGAATAGCTGCCCTGGTTCTAGCGGGTATCGGCTTGACGCTAAACAAACGCTTTCCGACCCTCAGCTTGTGGGTGGTTACCTTGTGCGGTGCGATCGCGCTAGCCACCCTCGCCTGGACTGGGCATGGCGCTATGGATGAAGGCGACCGGCGTTACATACATTTCGCCAGCGACATCTTCCACCTGTTCGCAGCAGGAGGCTGGCTGGGCGCTCTGGCGGCATTCGCTTTATTGCTACGTACGAAGGTACTCAATGGCGAACAAGAGGTGCGAATTCTCTCTCGAGTGCTTACTGGGTTTGAATCAACCGGTGCATTGATTGTAGTGAGCCTAGGCATTACCGGCATAGTAAATTATCTATTCATTGTAGGCCCAACACTAAATGGTGTCGTGTTTAGCACTTATGGTGCACTGCTTTGTTTGAAAATTTTACTATTTGCAGCAATGCTTGTATTAGCCACGATGAACCGGCTCCACTTGAGTCCACTTTTAGAACGATCGATCAAAAGCGGAGAATACACTGTCGCCGTTAATTCTTTGCGACGCAGCATGGCCATAGAGTTCTCAGTAGCGATAATAATAGTGTGCCTGGTCGCCTGGCTAGGAACCTTGAGCCCAGAGATGGATATGGGCACCGTATAGAGGGCGGCCCAAATGCATTCCTACGGCGAACGACCGTAAAGGGTCGAAAGCGGTCACTCGCCAACGTCCGCTTTTGGCCGATTGCTGCCCGTTACGAAGGGCTGCAACCGACCCGTAGCTGCCCCTTGTGGTATGCAACTAACGACCAGAAGCAGCCTAGCAGGCAGACACGCGATCATCTGCTTCTAATACGCTGGTCTTGATCTACTCAGGATCAAGTCTGCCGTCGTGATCTATTATGCATTCTTTGTGTTTCATGTTTTTCTGCGTCTGACAGGTCGTCATCTCATGCTGAACAGGGTCACAGTGTGGGCCAGCCCCCTACGTTCAATAAATTTCCGGCGATAAAACCGTCTGAAATCGAATTCCGAGTGCTCAGAGATCGGCCACCATTGTTGCTCTTACAGCGAAGAGAACCATGATTATGAGCACAGATGCACAAACTATAGTCACCTTGTTGGATCAACAGTACGAACAGTTGCTTGTGGACGCGAGATGTCTGGCCGCAAGCTATGTGGATGCGTCCATAAAGAAATATAAAAAGACCGGAGTTAAGTCTGTCGTGGCTGCCGTGTCAATCAAGCAAACGAGCCCTAATGCGTACTCGATTTACTGGTGCAAATTGGTACCGCTGCAAGGACAAAAAAACAAATTCGCGCCGCTGACTATTGCCAAGGGGAATGGAAAACATAAATACCCGGCTTCCTCGTTCGAGTTTGTTGAATACACATACCGTCGCCTCGTTCTACAAGTTGAGAGTCGGCTTGCAGAGATTCGCCGAATTGCGAGCGAGAATCGTCAGCTACGTCGGACGTTGGTCGCTTATGAGAAGAAGCTGTCTAGGTACCAAGCGCTTAATCATGACCCCCTCTATTAGGGAGGTAAGCGGCTGAGCAGCTATAAGCAGTGCCGAACAGATCTGGCCCGCTTGTAAATCCCGAAAGCCCCGAGCAGCTTGGTCTGGCGGGGCGTTATCTAATCAGCAGTGAACTCCGGCGAGACATGTTGCTGCGCTTGGTCGGGACAGGCATCGGGGGCGAGCTATAAGCAGTGTAGGGCGCTAAATCTACTTGCTGTCAGCTAGCATGCCCGTGCAGACAGGGGCGAAGGCCATATTTGCTATTAGTAGTGACGCTTACGACCGAGTCAGCCGGCCAGCTGTGATCTGTATTAGCAGTGAAAGGCTTCACTTTCATAAAATAAACATTGGTAGGTGTCGTTCTAGCTGTTACTTGTGTCGCGCAGCGTATGGCAAAGGTGATGCGCTACCCTAACTGCCTCCCTGCTGTTCGAATGCAATGCGGTTCATTACGCACATGGGGATAGGATATCCCTGAATGTGTGTCGTGAGGGCCTCGTTGCCTGCGATCACCATGATGCAGGAGAGACCTCTGCGGAAGCGCATTCCTCGTCCTGAGTAGTTGCGCGGGATGATCTCCCAGGATTCGTCGTCGTAGTAACAACCAACGATTTCTGACCAGTGCAATTGGATGCCCGCGCCCATTATGCCTACTGGGGTCAGGCAGAAAATTTCTATTTGAGTTTCCTGCTCAAGAGGTACAGCGTAAACCCGACCGTTTGGTGCGATAGGTGGAAAATATTGCCCGTTACTGAGGTGACGAAATTCCATGCTTGTGCTCCGGATAGATGAGTTCGCTAGACACTCTTTGGTAGCTTTCGGAAAACCCAAGATGAGATGTTGCCTGCGAGTCGGCGCACGAGTTTTAGCGTACTGGACAAGATAGCTCGCCACATGGGGGGCATGTCGCTGATCTAAACCCTTTGGCGCTCCGGTTACTTTCGCTATGGTACGGAAATTGATAGCCCTCCCCGAACTTATCCTCGACCTCATAGGCTTGGGAAAATACTTCATGTCGCAGCGTTAGAGTGCCTTGCCGATGGATTGGGTAAGCGCCCGCTGCCAAGTGGCAGCGGGCGGTTTATTGCAGGTATCTGGTTGTTCTACTGAAGGTTCAATCGTCGCTGTGCCTCTTGTCCAGGTACGTTGCGACTATATATCCAATTACAGCGGCGATAGTCAGCGCACTGATGACGGCAATCACGGCATATGCAAGCAACTCAAAACGATCCATCCCCTCACCCCTTTTATTCGATATAAGCCGAGTTTAAGGGCGTCTGATCTAATCCCAAATCTGCAGAGTGATGGCTAGCGGCTGGGACCGGCGGCCTCCGTCAGTGGGGTGGTTCGTGCACCGACGTATGCATCAGTTTCCCAAATACGCAGATATCCGAGCTCATAAGCGAGCTGATTCCGCGCCTCTATATCCTCACCGTGGGGAGCGTTCCCCCCAAGAATCGGAGCTTTATGACCCGACATTTGCCAGTAAAACTCGCAGGCATATGCTGCTCGGCAATCATCAATACTTAGCCCATGAGCAAGTAAAAGTTCCTTCGCAGCAGGAAGGTTCTTTTGTTTCCATTTACGCCATGCCTCTAGCGTTGCTGGGTGGCCACGCCGTGGATTTTCAATTGCGGAGGCCTTCTCCAAGATAGTCATTTGCTCAGGGCTTGAGATATTAATAATCCGGTTGTCATATGGATCTTCACTGCTAATGACATAAAAAATTTTTTCTGCTACGGCGTCCTTCTGCGCACTTTTTGCATCGAAGAAGAAAGCCTCTCGTAGCGAAACGCCCAAGTATCGAACTAGCCTGATTAACATTACTAGGTGTTCTGAGAGGTGAACTTGAATGTCTTCCATTGCGGCCTCGAACACCACTTGATCAAGGCTGCGCGGGACTGTAATCCGTGCATGGCTTGGAAAGCTAATATCAGGACTCACAACTTTCCAATCACCATTAGTTGCAAGGTCCATCACCGAGCTGACTGTCTCAAGAAGGCTCACCGCGCATTGCTGCGACAGATTGCCGTTGTACGCCTGAGTGCAGAGTTCTTCGTCGTATTGCCGCACCAGTTTTTTTTGACGTGCTCTAGGATATCCACCTCATGAGATTCCTTTGCGTAAATACTGAACTGGGTCCACTGCTGGTCGTGGATTGTGGCCTCGTGCTGACTGAGGCGGCCCCACCGGACTGCCTCTTTGAGGATCTCCGAGCCAGCTTTGCTCAAGTCCCGGTCAAAATGTTTCATGGTCATTCCTCCAATCAGCTCAGGTATTGAGCTCTGGTGGATAGGATGAGCAATAAAAGATTGTCTGAGGCTCGGTTTCAGTCGCTTTCAGCGTCTGAAATTAACGAGCGCATCCATCCCGTAAACGGTCGTTTTGGGAACATCGCTCCTGACCATCATTTCCGACTTGGGATTCCCCGATTCCGTGTCACTTTTCCAGTACAGCAATCAGTGTGAGGAAAACACATGGGAAAAAGGATTGGGTACGCCCGCGTTTCGACCGACGACCAGAATCTGGATCTGCAGCGCGATGTGCTCACCCTGGCTGGGTGCAGCGTGATCTATGAAGAGACCATGAGCGGCAAGTCTGCGAATCGGCCAGAGCTGGTGCATTGCCTGAAAGCACTTCGCACTGGCGACACCTTGATCGTCTGGCGGCTCGATAGGCTTGGACGATCTTTACCTGACCTCGTTGGGATCGTAGGTCAGCTGGAGCGGGAAGCGGTGGGATTCGAGTCGATCAATGAGCACATCGAGACCACCAGCGCGGCAGGAAAATTAATCTTCCATGTGTTTGCCGCCCTGGCCGAGTTCGAGCGCAATTTAATTCGTGAACGCACGAAGGCTGGTTTAGACGCGGCACGTGCTCGCGGCCGAAAGGGGGGGCGCAAACCATCTCTGGATGAGCTCCAAACCCGTGAAATCAAAGCCCTACTCAGGGACCCGCATATCCATGTGACAGACGTTGCACGCAGATATGGCATCTCTCGCAGCACTCTATACCGGTATGTCGGCAGCGTCAGACCAGACAGATAAATTCCAGACGCTTCTATACTTGAAAACGAAACACTGCCTAAGCTAACGGGGTATTAACGAGGGGTCACCGGATAGTCTGGAGACATTCGATGCCAACCAGGAGGAGCACTCAGTGAACCGCTTTACCTGGTTGGGGCTTTGTCACGGTGGGTAATTGCACAGAGTTGTCCACTCGTTTGCATTCGACCTGACTAGGCATTTGCATCGAATTTGACCAGCACGCTTCGTGGCCATGACCGGCAGAGAACGGCCCAGAGTGTGTAAAAACGCTCATAGCCTCATCGTCTTGGGTCATCGACGTTCGTTTGCTGAGCGATAGCACGGTCAATGTTGCGAGTCGCATCGATCGCGACCTGGAACACGTCAATGCGGTTTTTACAGCCTCTGGGATGGGCCAAAATCAGCCTTTTTTAGGCCGACAGCGCCTTCATCAAACCGTGAGCACCGATGATTTTCATGACTCGTTTCATATTATAGGCGAGCACATTCAAGCTCATCTCCGCACTCACCCCGGCCAGCTTTCGCGTCAGGAAGTGTGTCGCTCCCATCCATTGTTTGAGCGTCCCGAAGGGATGCTCAACCGTCCGTTTTCGGACTCGCATCATCTCTGGTGCTTTGCTCAGCCGATGCTGCATCTCCTCCAATACGTCTTCATGCTCCCAGCGTCGAACTCGTCGTTCCGTGCTCGGTGTGCACTGCGATTTCAACGCGCAGCCCTGGCATTTCGAACTCCAGTAACGATGTAATTTCAGGCCTTTTTCAACGTAGGAATAGTGCCAGATCAGCGCCTCTCCAGCCGGGCAAATGTATTCGTTCTTTGCCGAGTCATAGATGAAGGCATCGTTATTGAAACGCCCGTCAGCCTTGGCTCCAGAGGTCATCGGCTTGGGTACATAGGCGGTGATGCCTGCATCGTGACAAGCCAGGATTTGCTCGCTTTTGAAGTAACCTCGGTCAGCCACTACCGACAACGCATCTGACGCCATCGCCTCGCGGGCTTGCTTAGCCATCGAGCTGAGTTGATCGCGGTATGAACCGACGTTAGTCACCTCGTGCGCAACGATCAAATGGTGCTGAGTATCGACCGCTGTCTGCACGTTGTAGCCGACGATTCCCGTGCCACGCGTCATCATGGAACGGCTGTCTGGATCGGTCAGTGAGACCTGCTTATCGGGCGATTCATTGAGCTGGATTTCGATCGCCTGAAGCTCTTTCATTTGAGTTTTGAGCTTGGCGATTTTCTCTTCCAGCCGCACGGCACTGGACTCGGAAGCTGTAGGTTCTTGCCGATCGGCAGCATCGAGTGCCGACAGGTAACGGTTGATGCTCGATTCAATTTCTTCCATTCGCCGCTTCAGTTTGGCGCTGGTGAAATTGCGGTCGCGGTTGTTGACTGCCTTGAATTTGCTGCCATCGATGGCGACCAGATGTTCTCCGAACAGTCCCAATTGCTGACACAGCACAACGAACTGCCGACAGACGCCTCGGATGGCCTTGGTGTTGTCTTTTCGGAAGTTGGCGATAGTCTTGAAGTCCGGCATCAACCGCTCGGTCAACCACATCAGCTCGACGTTGCGTTGGGCTTCTCGCTCCAAGCGTCGGCTCGACTGGATGCGGTTGAGATAGCCGTAGATGTAGATCTTCAGCAAGATCGCCGGATGGTAAGCAGGCCGGCCAGTATCGGCGGGAATGACACCTTCAAAACCCAGATTGACCAGGTCAAGTTCGTCGACGAAGACGTCAACTACGCGCACCGGATTGGTATCGCTGACATAGTCGTCTAGGCTCTCGGGAAGTAAGGTGCCTTGGCCTCGATGTTCACCTTGGATAAAGCGCTTCATGGGCGATCCCTGCGATGAAATCCTCAGAAATCATAGCAAGTGTTCGCGAAGGTGTTTTACACACTCTGGGCCGCAAGCAGCCACCTCCGGCGTCCATTCCTGACCAGCTCGCTCTACCGAACACATCTGGCGATCACGAGCACAGTTCACCGCCCTCATCCGCTGCCCATTCAGCGCACTGCCCCTACGCTCTGGCAGGCGCATCGTTATCTGTCGACCGTTTCTCGTCAAAGCCCGAGCCGTCGCTTACGCGAAAATGCCAGATCGTCATCTGACGCCGGTTTGTCGCTACCATTGGGGCTCCCCCGTGAACAGATTGCCCTCAGGGGCGGCATCATACTGACATCACCCCTTCACAACGCAAATTACCCGGAGCAACCTCGTAAAAATGCTGAAAACCAGTATTCATGAGGGCTGCAACCACAACACCCCCTTCACGACACCTCTTAACGACACCCCTTCACAACGCCAATTTCCTAGCTGAAGCTCGTGAAAATGCTGAAACCCAGTATTCATGCGGGCTGCAGCCACAACACCCCTTCACGACACCTCTTAACGACACCCCTTCACAACGCCAATTTCCTAGCTGGAGCTCTTGAAAATGCTGAAACCCAGTATTCATGCGGACTGCAGCCACAACACCCCTTCACGACACCTCTTAACGACACCCCTTCCGGCAAATCGGCAAGTTCCTCTATGGGAGGTGAAGCGTCAGACTTCCATAAGTAATAGATGAGAGGTGAGCCCTATTTTTAATGTGTCGCGAAGCGGATGTCAGGGCCACCCAAAATCAGCTGATAATCGATTTGGGTTTTCGGAGATCAAGGGGAGACTGAGCTCACCTGCATCGAGGATTACCACCATGAATCTGCTCGCCACCATTGCCAACCTGATGGCCTCAATCGCCCAGCCGACAAAACCGCTGTACACCACAGTGGTATATCCCACCCAAGGTAAAGCGGTCGTGCTGCATGACGATCTCAACATCCGCAGTGAGCGAACGTGGTACCAGTGTACAGAGTCGCTGAGCGGCAAAGAAGAGAAGTCGACCTACCCGTTCGATCTTCATATCGACGATAACGCGACCTGTGTTGAGCCCGCCATACAGACTCAGACTGACAATTTCAGCCTGCACAGGAGTTTCATGGACTTGATGGACAACGGCTGGGTAAACCCGGCCAACGGACTGCCGATGATGGATGGCTGCGTCGATGTCATGGGCAACGCTTATGGCATCGACTCCATGAGCGACGGTCTGTGGTTCGATCACGGTAGCGCGTTCGCAGACTGAATCAGTTCCGCCAGTTGCCGGCGCTAGACAGCTGAACCAGGATGCGAAATTGCTGTGAGTTTCGGTACAGTGAATGAGTTGTTTAGACTCTGATGGCCTGATGGCCACCAGCATGGGAGAAGAACATGGACCGGTTTGAGCTACTGATCTACTCAGTGTTCGGCGTGCTCTGCGCCTTGGGGATTACAGCCGCGATTGGTTACAAGATCGTCGTTTACCTGGACAAGCAGCACGACAACAGAGCACGCCCGAACTCGATTGCCGATTAATTGGATCTAGTGAGTGAGCAGGTCACGTGCCAAGTCAAAGAGGATGACATCGTGAGTAAAGTTGAATGCCAGTGCTGCAGGATGATGATGGTTCCAAAGGTGATCACCAGCGCGCCGTTCTACGTAAGCGGAGTTCCCCTAGGCGGTGGTGATCCCGAGTCATCTGTATGCCCCTTCTGCCTGTCGCCGAAATGGATGCTCACCGAGCGCCAGGCTCTGGCGGCTGGCAAGGCCAATGCAGAGTTCTACGGCATAATGGTTCTCGCCCTAGTAAACATCGTTGCCTTCGCTCGACTTGGGGAACTGGGTGGCGGGATAGTGCTTACTGCATCCGTCACAGCCTTCTTCCTACGCAGCAGAATTATCAGCGCGCTGCGACAGCGTTTGAGACGTTAAACCTGCTCGCCTCGCTCCCTTCAAACCACGTTACTGCATGTCATCTGATCGCGAATTTTAAGCACCGTTGTGGTGCTGCAACCTGCATGGCGAGCAGTAGCGCGAATACCCAGACCAACGCTCAGCAGTTCACCGATGCGCTGATGTAGGTTCTTGTCAGCGGGCCGACCTTTGTAGGCGCCGGAGGCTTTTGCCCGAAGAATTCCCTGGGCCCGACGCTCACGACGTTGCTCGTAGTCCTTGCGCGCAATAGCAGCCATCATTTCGATCATCATGCCGTTGATCGCGGCCTGCATTCGGTCAGTGAATTCGTCACCAGCCGTGTCTCTCATGCTCTGGTGGCTGGTCGGAAGATCCAGGGCGACAATACGCAGCCCCTTGGAATCAATCGCAGCCTTGAGTGCCTGCCAATCAACCACCGGCAATCGGGAAAGCCGGTCGATACTTTCCAGCAGCAAGACATCCCCCTGTTGGGCATCCGATATCAGTCTCAACAGCTCTGCTCGGTCAGTCCTGGCGCCACTGGCGTTCTCGATGTATTGCGCAGCGATAGCCCTGCCATGGTCGGCAGCGAATTGTTGCAGAGCGTCACGGGCACGGTTGGCGTCTTGCTCAGCAGTGGACGCACGAAGGTAGGCGCGGACAAACATCAGATTTCCTTTCTCGTATCAGTTTGAGTGATGTTTTGCGGGCGTATCAGTTAGACCGTTACTTACAAATTCGAGCTTCAGAGAAA
The DNA here is from genome assembly GCF_002269125.1 of Pseudomonas lundensis. Lineage (GTDB taxonomy): Bacteria > Pseudomonadota > Gammaproteobacteria > Pseudomonadales > Pseudomonadaceae > Aquipseudomonas > Aquipseudomonas lundensis_A. The sequence continues at coordinate 22,790 of NZ_NQKI01000016.1, forward strand.
CCTGACTCTCGGACGTATCAGCTAAGGCATACCCAAAAAATCACCGCAGGCCTGCGAAAACCCACGGTGATACAACCCAGCAGAATTATTTCCCTATGAAGTAGAGCGCCCTGCCCTGATTAAAGATTGCGGCCGGGATCGAGTTTTTCCTCAGCCGCTGGCCAGGGTGGTAGATGTAGATCCATTCAGGGAGGTGTTGCGATGCAAGCAGCATGGTTTCTGAAGTCGTCATGTCGTTCTTGTAAGCATCAAGCGTGAATTGGTTGTGACGGATGAATATCGGCCCGTAGCTGAGCGGCGACTGCAAAAAGCTTGGTGATGTCGAGACCTCGTCGCTGAATGGGATCGGCCGCTCCGCGTAGCTATCTGCAAGGGACGCGTAAGCGCGCGAATGACTGTCAGGGTATTTGCCTGTTTGTATCCGCAGTTTCGATAGCCCGCCTGGAAAGATCTTCTTGCGTACTTCCTCGACCTTGTGAAGCGCCAGATTAGATGCCTCGCCTGGCGAACTGGCCTGATCGGAAGGTACCCACGCGACAACCTGAGTCACCCGCGCCGGATCGCTTGAACCACCCAATAACATTAACCCCAAGCCAATTCCTGCAGCTGCGCCGCCACTCAAAACCGTAGGCGGAGACGCGAAGCTAACCGCGCTTAATCCAGCATCCCCTAACCCTCCTACAGAGCCGCCGGATGAGCTCACGTCATTAACCGCCCCTGCCAGCTCAATTGGAACGTCGCGCTGCCCGGAAATCCCCATGGCCGTCAGAACATGCATAGCATCCGACCATTTTTCCCTCGGAACATCATTCGGGTCAGGAAGCTGCACTGTCCTATTCCCTTGAGTGCCAGAGCACCCAACCAGAAGAGCTACTGTCGCGGCCAGCAAGCCGATTCGGATCGTTGTTGATTTGTTACCCATGGCGCCACTCCCTGTTTTGATTGCCACAGCTTACGAAGGCTTTCAGGAAACCCAACGGCATAAGCCTGTGAGCTGTGCCGACTTGGGATTTCCAGAGCCTGGCATAGCGTGTCATGCAACCTCATGCACGCGGAGAAGCACCATGGAATTTCGTCACTTAGGCAATGGACAGACTTTCCCACCTGTAGCGCCGAATGGCCGGGGCTACGCCATACCTGTCACGCAGGAAAACTACGTAGAGATTTTCTGCCTGACTCCTGAAGGCATTGTTGGAAGCAGCGTTGCGGCCAACTGGGCAGAAATTACGGGTTTCTATTACGACGACAAGTCCTGGGAAATCATCCTGCGCAATTACACCGGAAGGGGAATGCGTTTTCGTCGTGGCCACCCCTGCTTCATGGTTGCGGAAGGAGGCGAAAGCATACTGACGAGCACTCAGGGGTACTCAATCCCGCTTTGCACGATGAACCGCATATCTTTTGAGAAAACCAAAAATCCCTGCCAGAAACCCGCGTAAAAGCGACTCTGGATGAAATAAAAATAACTTTTACGGCAATTTCAATTTCCGACGATAAAAGCGTTTGAAAGCGAAACCTATCATTCCTGACTCCCAGTACCTTGTGCTCAAACGGACTGATACGGAGCCTGAAAATGATCCCAAACATATTCCCTGGCAGGGAGCGAGCATCCCAATGAGCACACCGCGCTGGGTTCTGATCAAACGTGCGTCTGAGCTAACCGGCTATAGCGAAGACGCCATTAGGCACAAGGTTAAAAACGGTACCTGGGCACAGGGCCGCATCTGGAGAAAAGCACGCGACAACCGCGTTTTTATCAACATTGAGGAGTTGGATCGGTGGGTCGAGAGTTCTCCGCAGGAAGCGGCCTAGAAGCCGAGCTAAAAAAACACACAGGCGTCGAAATCCACGGCAATAGCCTGCGAATCGTATTCATGTGGCGCAGACGCCGGTACCGGGAGACGCTAGGTCTCCCCGTTACAAAGGCCAATATCAAACATGCCGCCCAATTACGGGCGGCTGTTCTTCATGCGATCAAAATGGGTACGTTCGAATATGCCGCCCATTTCCCCGGGAGTAAGCAAGCTGGCAACTACAGCTCGACCCGCGACGAGCGGCTGAAAGCCCTGCTCGAAAGATACAAGCCGCTCAAAGCAGTGGACATTACGTCCGAAACCGAACGCCGCTACGGTTGGGCGTTGGACATCTGCGTCGGCCTACTGGGTGAGAATCGCCTAGGCCGCGTGATACTGCCCGAAGACATCCAGCAGTTGCGGGTAACTCTGATCAGCGACCGAGCCACATCTACCGTAAATCACTACCTGGCGACCTTGGCTGGGTTTCTCACTTGGTGCGAGAGTAACGGTTACTGCCGCGCCGGCCTAGCTGCTGCATGTGTCCGTTTCGAAAAAACCGAGCGCGATCCGGACCCGCTGACAAAAGCCGAGGCAGAGCTCCTTCTCAACAAAGGCTGTATTCACCCTGCAGATCACGCCGCCATTAATCTGGCTATCTACACTGGCCTGCGCCCAGGTGAAATATGTGGCCTGGCCAGGGAAGATATTGATCTCCAGCGTGGCTTAGTTCATATCAGGCGCGCCATCACCAGTAGCGGCACGTTCAAACTACCGAAGACCGGTAAGCGCCGAACTGTCCTACTGCTACCGCCGGCACTCGATGCCTGCCGAATCTTGCTAGCCAGCGACCACAAGGTGCCGCCGCAGACTATCACCATCGAACTGACCCGCCACGAAGAGACTCAGGAAACCGTAACACCGCTGCTTTCGCCAAAGCTGCAAGCGCGAAAGAAGATGATCAATGCGTGGTTTGTACCCACAGCCTGGAATACGAAATGGGCCAATATCCAACGCCGGGCCGGCATTCGGCCACGGCGTCCGTACCAGACACGCCATACCTATGCATGTTGGTGCCTAGCAGCCCGTGGTAACCTCGCTTTTATAGCCAAGCAGATGGGGCACATCGACTTCACTATGCTAGCCAAAGTGTACGCCGCGTGGATGGACGATGAGTCTCCTGGCGAGCTGGAGCACATCTGGTCAGGCATGCAGAAACATACGTCAAATGCCCCATCCCTGCCCCATGAAACCTAGGATTAACCTCTAAGTAACTGATGAATAAAGAAATTTCAAATCTTTCTGCGCATACACCGATGATGCAGCAGTACTGGCGCCTGAAAAACCAGCACCCTGATCAGCTGATGTTCTATCGCATGGGCGACTTTTACGAGATCTTCTACGAAGATGCGAAGAAGGCCGCCAAGCTACTGGACATCACCCTCACGGCACGTGGGCAGTCGGCGGGGCAGGCGATTCCGATGTGCGGCATTCCTTACCACGCGGCTGAAGGTTATCTGGCCAAACTGGTCAAGCTTGGCGAGTCAGTGGTGATTTGCGAACAGGTTGGCGACCCAGCCACCAGCAAAGGGCCGGTCGAGCGTCAAGTGGTGCGGATCATCACGCCGGGAACTGTCAGCGATGAGGCGCTGCTAGACGAGCGCCGTGACAATTTGATTGCCGCAGTGCTAGGCGATGAACGTTTGTTTGGACTGGCCGTCCTGGATATCACCAGCGGCAATTTTTCGGTGGTGGAAATCAAGGGCTGGGAAAACCTGCTGGCTGAGCTGGAGCGCATCAATCCGGTGGAGCTGATGATCCCGGATGACTGGCCTCAAGGCCTGCCTGCCGAGAAGCGCCGCGGTGTTCGTCGTCGTGCACCGTGGGATTTTGAACGCGATTCGGCACTCAAAAGCCTGTGTCAGCAGTTCTCCACCCAAGATCTCAAGGGTTTTGGCTGCGAACACCTGACCTTGGCCATCGGCGCGGCCGGTTGCTTGCTCAGCTACGCCAAGGAGACCCAACGCACTGCCCTGCCCCATTTACGCAGTCTGCGTCATGAGCGCCTGGACGACACCGTGGTGCTGGATGGCGCCAGCCGCCGTAATCTTGAGCTGGACACCAACCTTGCGGGCGGCCGCGACAACACACTGCAATCGGTAGTCGATCGTTGTCAGACGTCCATGGGCAGCCGCTTGCTGACGCGCTGGCTGAATCGTCCATTGCGCGATTTGCCGGTGTTGCTGGCACGCCAGACCTCGATTACTTGCCTGCTGGACGGCTATCGCTTCGAGCGCCTGCAGCCTCAGCTCAAGGAGATAGGCGATCTGGAGCGCATTCTGGCGCGTATCGGCCTGCGTAACGCTAGGCCCCGCGATTTGGCGCGTCTGCGTGACGCGCTGGCCGCACTGCCTGAACTGCAAGACGCCTTGCTCGATCTGCACGCGCCGCACTTGCAGCAACTGGCTGTTACCACCAGCACGTACCCCGAATTGGCAGCGCTGCTCGACAAAGCGATTATTGATAATCCGCCTGCGGTCATTCGCGACGGCGGCGTGCTGAAAACCGGCTACGATGCCGAGCTGGATGAACTCCAAGCCCTCAGTGAAAACGCCGGTCAATTCCTGATTGATCTGGAAGCCCGTGAAAAAGCCCGCACCGGGTTGGCCAACCTCAAGGTCGGCTACAACCGCGTGCACGGTTATTTCATCGAACTACCTAGCAAACAGGCGGAACAGGCGCCCGCGGATTACATCCGCCGTCAGACTCTCAAAGGTGCCGAGCGGTTTATCACCCCCGAACTGAAAGCTTTCGAAGACAAGGCCCTGTCAGCCAAAAGCCGGGCGCTGGCTCGCGAAAAAATGCTCTACGAAGCACTTCTCGAAACTTTGATCGGGGAGCTGCCGCCGCTGCAAGACACCGCCGCCGCACTGGCCGAACTGGACGTGCTGAGCAACTTGGCCGAGCGCGCACTGAACCTCGACCTCAATTGCCCGCGGTTTGTTGAAGAACCGTGCATGCGTATTCAACAAGGCCGTCATCCGGTGGTGGAGCAAGTATTGACCACCCCTTTTGTGGCCAACGACTTGGCGCTGGATGACATCACACGCATGCTGGTCATTACCGGGCCGAACATGGGTGGTAAATCCACTTACATGCGGCAAACCGCATTGATCGTGCTGCTGGCGCACATTGGCAGTTTTGTGCCCGCCGCCAGCTGCGAACTGTCGCTGGTCGACAGGATTTTCACGCGCATTGGTTCCAGCGACGACCTGGCCGGTGGCCGTTCTACCTTTATGGTGGAAATGAGCGAAACTGCCAATATTCTGCACAACGCCACTGAGCGCAGTTTGGTGCTGATGGATGAAGTGGGACGAGGCACAAGCACCTTCGACGGTTTGTCGCTGGCTTGGGCTGCGGCAGAACGTCTCGCTCAATTACGCGCCTATACGCTATTCGCCACGCACTATTTCGAACTGACAGTACTGCCAGAAAGCGAGCCGCTGGTGGCCAACGTGCATTTGAGTGCCACCGAGCACAACGAACGCATTGTTTTCTTGCACCACGTATTACCCGGCCCCGCGAGTCAAAGCTACGGCCTGGCGGTCGCCCAGCTGGCGGGGGTTCCGGCGAATGTCATCACCCGCGCCCGCGAGCATTTGAGCCGCCTGGAGACCACCAGCCTGCCCCATGAAGTGCCTGCCCCGACTCCTGGCAAACAATCAGCGCCCCAGCAAAGCGATATGTTTGCTAGCCTTGCGCATCCGGTGCTGGACGACCTTGCCAAGCTTGATCTTGACGAGATGACGCCACGCAAAGCCCTTGATTTGCTCTACACATTAAAGACACGCATCTAACCATGCGATAGAATCGCGCGCGGTTTGGGTTGCTACTGGCCTTTTAGCCTGGTCAATAGATACCACTCCCGAACCTGGCGAACCCGACCTGGAAGGGCTTCGCTGCCGCCGCCTGAGGAGAAAATTAGAAATGACCTTCGTCGTCACCGACAACTGCATCAAGTGCAAGTACACCGACTGCGTAGAAGTCTGTCCGGTGGACTGCTTTTACGAAGGCCCGAACTTCCTGGTGATTCACCCGGACGAGTGCATTGACTGCGCGCTTTGTGAGCCTGAATGCCCGGCGCAAGCCATCTTCTCGGAAGATGAAGTGCCAGCGGGTATGGAAAATTTCATTCAGTTGAATGTCGAGCTGGCGGAAATCTGGCCAAACATCACTGAGCGTAAAGACCCTCTGCCTGACGCTGCCGAGTGGGATGGCAAAAAAGACAAGATCGCTGATCTCGAGCGCTGATTCACGCTGCACTAAAAAGCCCCGACTCATATGAGCCAGGGCTTTTTACGTTTCAGCGTTTCTTGCAGTTTTCTCGCTATCCCAGGTTGCAGCTTCGTGTCTCGTCAGCGACTGCAGCGCATGCCTGGCTTGTCGCTGACGAGCAGGCCAAAGGGTTTAGCCTGCGATGTCGCACCCCGTGGCTTCTTGCAATTGCTCACGGGTAACGCCCGACGCAAGCTCTACCAGCTTAAGACCTTGGTCGGTGACATCCAGAACCCCCAAATCGGTGATGATACGATCCACTACACCCACACCGGTCAGCGGTAAATCGCACTGTTTGAGCAATTTATGGGCCCCGCCTTTGGCAGTGTGCTCCATCAGCACCACCACGCGCTTTACCCCAGCCACCAGATCCATGGCACCTCCCATGCCCTTGACCATCTTGCCGGGAATCATCCAGTTGGCCAGATCACCGTTCTCGGACACTTGCATCGCACCCAGGATCGACAGATTGATGTGGCCACCGCGAATCATCGCGAAAGAGTCGGCACTGTTAAAGAAGCTGCTACCGGGTAGCGTAGTGATGGTTTGCTTGCCGGCGTTGATCAAGTCGGCATCGACTTCATCTTCAGTGGGAAACGGGCCGATACCTAACAAACCGTTCTCACTTTGTAGCCACACATCCATGCCTTGCGGAATATAGTTGGCAACCAGTGTCGGCAAACCGATTCCCAGGTTGACGTAAAAACCATCCTGCAATTCTTGGGCGGCGCGGTGCGCCATTTCTTCACGAGTCCAGGCCATGATCAGGCGCTCCGCACAGTGCGTTGTTCGATGCGTTTCTCCGGGGCGGCATTGAGAATCAACCGCTGCACGTAGATCCCGGGCAAATGAACCTGATCGGGGTCGATTTCGCCAATTTCAACGATTTCTTCCACCTCGACCACGCACACTTTGGCCGCCATCGCGGCCAGCGGATTGAAATTGCGCGCGGTCTTATTGAACAGCAGATTGCCTGATTTATCGGCTTTCCAGGCTTTAACCAGCGCAACGTCTGCCCGCAATGAGCGTTCCATGACGTACCACTCGCCATCGAACTCGCGGGTTTCCTTGCCTTCGGCCACCAGGGTTCCGTAGCCGGTTTTAGTGAAGAACGCCGGAATGCCTGCACCACCGGCACGGAGTTTTTCAGCCAGCGTGCCTTGCGGGGTGAACTCAAGTTCCAATTCGCCCGCCAGGTACTGACGCTCGAACTCCTTGTTTTCGCCTACGTAAGAAGAAATCATTTTGCGGATTTGCCGCGTGGTCAACAGCTGGCCCAAGCCAAACCCGTCAACACCGGCGTTGTTGCTGATGACAGTCAGTTCGCGCTTGCCGGTGTCACGCAATGCAGCGATCAACGCCTCTGGAATCCCGCACAGTCCAAACCCCCCCACGGCCAGGGTCATGCCGTCTTCGACGAGCCCCTGCAAGGCGGATTCAGCACTCGAGTAAATCTTATTCACTTGTTATTCCTCGAATTCACCACGGCGCGCCTGGCGCCGATGGCCTGCTTGCTTTAGTCGAGGGCGGGCACCGCTGAAAACGGCTGTTGCCGACCCTCCGATCTTGGCTGCTCCGGCCTTTGACCAGAGCGTTGCCCGAGTGTAGGGGAAGGCGACGCGGGAACTCTAGCCATGAGTGACCATGGCATCGAAATAAATGCAGGGCGTGTCGCGCTGGTACAACTCTTTGACGGACCAATCCGCTCAGGACTACAGCCGTTAACCAACTGGTAACAATTGACCTACAAAATACGTAGCTCGCTAACTTTAAACCCACGGCCTAGACGTATATAAAGACCGCCGCGGTTCTAAAAGTCTTACAGACAAAATCTTCTCTCACCTTATGGCTGTAGAGAACTAGACTCAGATTCGGTTTTGTCTGATGTTCGCAAGCCAGGGTTCAGACGCAACATATCCAGACCCACGTCGACCCAGGACTCTGCCTCTTTATGAAGCTCAAAACTGTCGGGAACCAGCAGCCATTGCCCGAGAAGACCGTCGATATAGGCGTGAAAACAAATGGCAGCACGGCGCACGTCGAGTGTTTTGGGGAGTTGCTGTCGATGAATCGCATTGCTCAAGGTCAGCTCGATCCGAGTATTGCAGTCGATCATCGCCACTTGGCGCTGACGGCGCAAATCGCACATTTCGTCAGTGAATTCGCACTTATGAAACAAAATCTCATTAATCCGCCGAGTTTTTGGATCAATTGCCACTTGGTGAAACAAATGGATCAACAGCTTGCGCATGCAGCCAAGCGGGTCGACTTCGTCCTGATTCTCACAGGCCTCGGCCAGCGCATCCAAAGGCTCGTGCAAGCTGTCCAGCATGGCTTGAACCACATCAGCCTTATTGCTGAAGTGCCAGTAGATCGCGCCTCGGGTCACCCCGGCCAACGTTGCGATATCCGCCAGCGTGGTGCGCGCAACGCCTCGCTCATAAAAAGCCCTTTCGGCCGCTTCGAGGATCGCACTGCGGGTTTCCTGAGCTTCTTCTTTGGTACGACGCACCATGGCAATAAAAACCTCAATCAGGGTGGTCTTGACGACTCTGAAAAGCCCTCAAAACCTATATCGGGTGGCGTTTGTTGTGCCTTATCCCGGCCTACACTTCACGCATTGAAAGGGGTTGCGGCATGCCTTTAACGACACAACCCCGCTATTTACAAACAGACACGAATGTAAGTATATTCCTTAGCAAGCTACTTATCCACCCGGAACAGCTTTCTTTACCCTTCCACTATTCTTGTGCGCTTTCGCGTGCCTGACCCGAGGATTTTCATGCAATTCAAGCCAGCTGTTACCGCTCTGGTTGCCGCCGTCGCCCTTGCATCGCTGCTCAGCGGATGCAAAAAGGAAGAAGCGGCACCTGCCCCACAAATCCCTCAGGTCGGTGTTGTCACGCTGAAAGCTCAGCCCTTTACCTTGACCACCGATCTTCCAGGCCGAACGACGTCTTACCGTTCTGCGGAGGTTCGCCCACAGGTAAACGGGATTATTCTCAAGCGTTTGTTCAAGGAAGGCTCTGACGTCAAAGTCGGTCAACAGCTGTATCAAATTGACCCGGCCATCTATGAAAGTGCCGTTTTGAGCGCACGCGCGACCTTACAATCGGCCAAATCCCTGGCTGACCGCTACAAGCAATTGGTCGCAGAACAAGCCGTCAGCCGTCAGGAATACGACAACGCTGAAGCTGCGCGCCTTGAAGCGGAGGCCACGCTGAACACAGCCCAGGTCAACCTGCGTTACACTAAGGTATTGGCACCTCTGACGGGGCGCATCGGCCGCTCGCTGTATACCGAAGGTGCATTGGTCACCAGCGGTCAGGCGAATGCGCTGGCAGTGATCACCCAACTTGACCCGATCTATGTCGACGTGACTCAGTCTTCGGTTGAAATGCTGGAGCTGCGCAAAGATTTGGCCGATGGCCGCCTCAAGAAAGCCGGCGAAAACGCCGCCAAGGTCAAGCTGACACTGCCGGACGGCAGTGAATATGGTCGTGAAGGTCGCCTTGAATTCAGCGAAGTCTCGGTCGATGAAACCACTGGTTCCGTGACCTTGCGCGCGGTGTTCCCGAACCCTGATGAAATCCTGTTGCCGGGCATGTTCGTGCACGCACAATTGGAAGCCGGTATCGACAGCAATGCGATCCTGGCGCCTCAAGTGGGCGTGACCCATAACCTTAAAGGCCAACCGACAGCATTGATCGTCGGCCCGGACAACAAGGTTGAGTTGCGCGTGCTTGAAGCATCCCGCACCGTGGGCAGCGACTGGTTGGTCGAGAAAGGCCTGAACCCGGGCGACCGCCTGATTACTGACGGCCTGCAATTCATCAAGCCTGGCGTTGAAGTCAAAATCATGGAAAAACCACAAGGCACAACCCCGGCATCTGCCCCGGCAACAGAAAAAGCTGCAGGCAGTAAAGGGGAGTAAACCATGTCGAAATTTTTTATCGACCGTCCGATTTTCGCTTGGGTAATCGCCCTGGTGATCATGTTGGTCGGGGCACTTTCGATACTGAAACTGCCAATTAACCAGTACCCGAGCATTGCGCCACCGGCCATCTCGATCTCCGTGACCTATCCGGGTGCTTCGGCACAAACCGTACAGGACACCGTGGTTCAGGTGATTGAGCAGCAGCTCAACGGTATTGACCACCTGCGTTATGTGTCGTCTGAAAGCAACTCCGACGGCAGCATGACCATCACCGCGACCTTCGAGCAAGGCACTGACCCTGACACCGCTCAGGTGCAGGTGCAGAACAAGCTCAACCTGGCGACCCCGCTGCTGCCTCAAGAAGTTCAGCAGCAAGGTATCCGTGTGACCAAGGCAGTGAAAAACTTCCTGATGGTTATCGGTGTGGTGTCTGAAGACGGCAGCATGAACAAGGATGACTTGTCCAACTACATTGTCTCCAACATGCAGGACCCGATCTCCCGTACCGAAGGTGTGGGTGACTTTCAGGTGTTTGGTGCCCAATACGCCATGCGTATCTGGCTCGACCCGGCCAAGCTGAACAAGTACAACCTGACCCCGGTGGATGTTAAGTCCGCCATTTCCTCGCAGAACGTACAGGTGTCTTCCGGACAACTGGGCGGCCTGCCAGCGGTCAAAGGTCAGGAGCTGAACGCCACCATCATCGGCAAAACGCGCCTGCAAACAGCCGAAGAGTTCAAAAAGATCCTGCTCAAGGTCAACACCGACGGCTCGCAAGTGCGCCTGCACGATGTTGCGGAAGTCGGTCTGGGCGGCGAAAACTACAGCATCAGCGCACAGTACAACGGCAAGCCATCTTCTGGCCTTGCAATTAAGCTGGCGACCGGTGCCAACGCCCTGGACACCGCCAAGGCACTGCACAAAACCATCGACGACCTGGCTCCGTTTTTCCCGCCTGGCATGAAAGTGGTTTACCCGTACGACACTACACCCGTGGTATCGGCCTCGATCAAAGGTGTGGTTGAAACGCTGGTTGAAGCAGTTGCGCTGGTGTTCCTGGTAATGTTCCTGTTCCTGCAAAACTTCCGCGCCACCATCATCACCACGATGACAGTGCCGGTGGTATTGCTCGGTACATTCGGGATCCTGGCTGCGGCCGGCTTCAGTATCAACACATTGACCATGTTCGGCATGGTACTGGCCATCGGCTTGCTGGTGGACGACGCCATCGTGGTGGTGGAAAACGTCGAACGGGTCATGAGCGAAGAAGGGCTGCCGCCCAAAGAAGCCACCAAAAAGTCCATGGAGCAAATCCAGGGTGCACTGGTCGGTATTGCGTTGGTGCTGTCGGCGGTACTGCTGCCTATGGCGTTCTTCAGCGGCTCTACCGGTGTGATTTACAAACAGTTCTCGATCACTATTGTTTCGGCGATGGCGCTGTCGGTACTGGTTGCCCTGATCTTCACCCCGGCCTTGTGCGCCACCATGCTCAAGCCGGTCAAGAAAGGCGATCATGGCGAAAACAAGCGCGGCTTCTTCGGCTGGTTCAACCGCACTTTCGACAGCGGCGTAAAACGCTACGAGAAAGGCGTGGGCAGCATCTTGCGTCACAAGGCGCCGTATTTGCTGGCGTACGTGTTGATCGTCGTAGGCATGGTGTTCCTGTTTACGCGCATTCCGACTTCGTTCCTGCCGGAAGAAGACCAGGGCGTGCTCTTCGCCCAGGTGCAAACCCCGGCCGGCACGACTGCAGAACGCACTCAACTGGTCATTGACCGTATGCGTGAGTACTTACTGACCGATGAATCGGCGGCGGTATCCTCTGTCTTTACCGTAAACGGCTTTAACTTTGCGGGCCGCGGTCAAAGCTCCGGTCTGGCGTTCATCATGCTCAAACCGTGGGGCGAGCGTGATGCCGACAACAGCGTGTTTGCCCTGGCTGCACGTGCTCAGGCGCACTTCTCCACCTTCCGCGATGCGATGGTGTTCGCTTTTGCCCCGCCCGCGGTGATGGAGCTGGGTAACGCCACCGGTTTTGACGTTTACCTGCAAGACCGCGCCGGTATCGGCCACGAAAAACTGATGCAAGCCCGTAACCAGTTTTTGGGTATGGCTTCGCAGAGCAAAATCCTGGCAGGCGTGCGCCCTAACGGCTTGAACGATGAGCCTCAGTACCAATTGGAAATCGATGATGAAGCGGCCCGCGCCCTGGGTGTAGGCCTGAGCGACATCAACAACACCTTGTCCATCGGTCTGGGTGCCAGCTACGTCAACGACTTCATCGACCGTGGTCGTGTGAAGAAGGTCTATCTGCAAGGCGAAGCTGACTCGCGGATGAACCCGGAAGACTTGAAAAAATGGTACGTGCGCAACGATGAAGGGACCATGGTGCCGTTCTCGGCATTCGCCAAGGGCAAGTGGATCTACGGTGCGCCGAAACTCTCGCGTTACAACGGCGTAGAGGCGATGGAAATTCTCGGTGCTCCGGCACCCGGCTACAGCAGTGGTGAAGCCATGGCTGAAGTCGAAGCGCTGGCCAAGAAGTTGCCAGCTGGCGTGGGCATCTCCTGGACCGGCTTGTCTTACGAGGAACGTCTGTCAGGTTCGCAAGCACCTGCCTTGTACGCCATTTCCTTGTTGATGGTCTTCCTGTGCCTTGCGGCGCTGTACGAAAGTTGGTCGATTCCGATTGCCGTGATGCTGGTTGTGCCTCTGGGGATCATCGGTGCATTGCTGGCCACCAGCCTGCGGGGCCTGTCCAACGACGTGTACTTCCAAGTGGGCTTGCTGACGACCATCGGTCTGGCTTCAAAAAACGCCATTCTGATCGTCGAGTTCGCCAAAGAGCTTCACGAACAAGGGAGAACACTGACTGAAGCCGCCATTGAAGCCTGCCGTATGCGTCTGCGTCCGATCATCATGACGTCGCTGGCATTCGTACTGGGTGTTATCCCGCTGGCCATTTCCTCCGGCGCAGGGTCGGGCAGCCAGCACGCCATTGGTACAGGCGTGATCGGCGGCATGATCACTGCAACTGTGCTGGCTGTGTTCTGGGTGCCGCTCTTCTTCGTAGCCGTTTCGTCTTTCGGCAGCGGTAAGGACAAAGACGCGAAACAGAAAGTGGACCTGACTAAAACTCCAAATCAAGAGGCTGGCCAATGAGCAAGTCGCTTCTCGCAGTCGCCGTAGCAGCGTTTACGCTGGGCGGCTGCTCGCTGATCCCTGACTACCAGCGCCCTGAAGCGCCGGTAGCAGCGCAGTACCCGCAAGGCCCGGCCTACAAGCCTAATGAAGCACCTGCTCAGGCCGCCGCGGAACAAGGCTGGCGTCAGTTCTTCCATGACCCGGCCCTGCAGCAGTTGATCCAGACAGCGCTGGTGAACAACCGCGACCTGCGTGTCGCGGCCCTGAACATCGATGCGTATGCCGCGCAGTACCGCATCCAGCGTGCGGATCTGTTTCCGGCAGTCACGGCAAATGCCAGTGGCAGCCGTCAGCGGACACCAGCGCGCCTGTCGCAAACCGGCGAGTCCGGCATCACCAGCCAATACTCGGCGACCCTTGGGGTCAGCGCATATGAGCTGGATCTGTTCGGCCGCATCCGCAGCCTGAGCGATCAGGCACTGCAAAATTACTTTGCAACCGAAGAAGCCCGTCGCACTACGCAGATCAGCCTGGTTGCCAGTGTCGCGAATGCCTACTTGACCTGGCAGGCCGACAAAGAGCTGCTCAAGCTGACCGAAGACACACTCAGAGCGTTCGACGAGAGCTACAAGCTCACCCTGCGCAGCAATGAAGTCGGTGTGGCTTCAGCGCTGGAAGTCAGCCAGTCGCGCACCTCGGTGGAAAACGCCAAGGTGCAACTGGCGCGCTACACGCGTCAGGTGGCTCAGGATCAGAACAGCCTGGCACTGCTGCTCGGCACGAGCATTCCGCAGGACCTGCCAGCGAGCAAACCACTCGCGGCAGATCTGCTGACAGAAGTACCCGCCGGCCTGCCTTCTGACTTGCTGCAACGCCGTCCGGACATTCTGGAGGCCGAGCACAAGTTGTTGGCCGCCAATGCCAACATCGGCGCTGCCCGTGCAGCGTTCTTCCCAAGCATCAGCCTTACCGCCAATGCCGGGACCTTGAGCCCAGATCTGTCGGGGCTGTTTAAAGGAGGCTCGGGCACCTGGCTGTTCTCGCCGCAAATCAACCTGCCGATCTTCAACGCAGGGGCTTTGCGTGCCAGCCTGGACTACTCGAAAATCCAGAAGGACATTACCGTCTCGCAGTATGAGAAGGCGATCCAGACCGCTTTTCAGGAAGTGTCTGACGGTTTGGCAGCACGCCAGACCTACAGCCAGCAGCTGCAAGCTCAAACGGACTTCGTGAATGCCAACCAGGATTACTACCGGTTAGCCGAACGCCGTTACCGTATCGGGGTCGACAGCAACCTGACGTTCCTCGATGCCCAACGCTCGTTGTTCAGTGCGCAACAATCATTGATCAGCGACCGTCTTTCGCAGCTGACCAGTGAGGTCAATCTGTACAAGGCGCTGGGTGGTGGCTGGTACGAACAGACCGGGCAAAACCGTCCGATCTCGTCAGAGCCGCCAAAAGCCTGATCACGGCACCGTTAGATAACAAACCCGCCTGATGGCGGGTTTGTTCGTTTTAGGCAACAGAGCGCTTCAAGCACACGCACGGACACGCGAATCAAGCGCCCCACTCGTCCGAATGAAACCCATCATTTAAGGCCACAAGCCTCTCTCTATATACGCAGCCACTGCTGCAGCCGTTGTACTGTTCCCGCAAAAACTGCTTAGCCCGTAACGCGTTGGACACGCTAATTAGCAGCTACTGACTACCCGTCAATTATCCATCTGTTTTTTTGCGCCCGGTCGGCACTGGCTAGAACAGCGGCAGCGCATACAGTCTTCATCGATAACCGGATTTTGTATGCGTGTTTATTACAACAGGCCAGCCAGCGATTCAGGTGATTCGAACCGCTTGGCTGACCCGACCACGGAGGTCATGCAATGGTTAAGAAGATCATCATCGTAGGCGGTGGTGTGGGAGGCACATTACTGGCCAATCAACTGGTCACAAAGCTCTACCCGGAAATACTCCGCGGCGATGTGCAATTGACGTTGCTCTCCAACTCGCCCGATCACTACTACAAGCCCGCCTTCATGTACGTCGCATTCCACCTGTTTTTCAATGACGAACTCAAACGCGCTGAGCGCTCTTTGTTAAGACCTGAAATTGATTTTCGGGTTGAAGAGGTCATCCGCTTCAACTTCAACGATCAAATACTAGAAACTGCAAGTGGAAAGCGTTTTGGCTATGACTACCTGGTGATTGCTACCGGCTGCATTCCCGCTCCCGAACGGATTGAAGGACTCAAGGAAGCTGGCGATCATTTCTATCAATACGCCCCAGCCCGTCAGTTGGCAGAACGGTTGAGCACCCTCAAAAAAGGCCGGATTTTCATTACCGTGTCTTTCCCGCATACCCCCAATGTGCCTCACCAGTGCGGAATCGCACCGGTAGAGACAACCTTGATGCCCGACGACTTCCTGCGTCGGCGCGGGGTGCGCAATCAAGTCGAGATCGTCTACACCTATCCGACAACCGCGCAGCTGATGCGCAACTGTCTATTCCTGCAACGCCCCACCGCCGAGGTGCTGCCAAATCTCTTTGAGCAAAAGAACATTCATTTTCAGCGCGGTTTTACATTGAGCAAGGTCGATCCCGACGCCCGTATTGCCTATAGCGAGGAAGGCGACGAACAACCGTTCGACATCCTGATGGCCACGCCGCCTATTCGCGCCGTTGACGCCGTGCTCTACAGCGGCGCATCGCACGCGCAGAACAATGAAGGGTGGCAGCCGACCAACCATGAAACCCTCGAAGTGTACGGCCTCGACAACGTCTACGTGATCGGTGACACAGTCGATCTACCCATCAGCAAAGCGGGAGGCGCTTGCCACAACCAGGGGCCGGTTATCGCCAACAACATTACCGGCAAGATTCGTCTTGGCACCAACGTCAGCGTCTATGACGGCCGAGTGCAAGCTATTGCCCAGATGGGCCTCCATGCAGGGATGCCACTCTGGTACGACTACCAAACCGATGTCCTGCCCACCCCGCCGACCAAACTGGGAGGGTTACTTAGAAACGGATTTAACCGGGGAATTTATTGGGCTGTCGCCCGCGCAATGCTGTGACCCGACACCGGGAGGAGCACCTGTATGGACACCGTTGAACAGCCACCTTTAACCGACTCGGGCCACCCGGCGGGTTCGACTCATCAGCCTGCACTGGATCTGGAACACCTACTGGCCAAAATCACGCCACTGGTTCAAAGCGGTCGCCTGGACAATCTGGTAGATATCTTGAGTCTGGTGTCGGACGTCGTGGACCTGCTGGACCCGGCCATGGTGGAAAAACTGGCACTGCTGTTTGAGCAACTCACGTCGGTCAGTTGGTCATTAGGGAACGCTGTACGCATGGCGAGTGCCCAGACTGCCGCCGACTCCCAAGCACCCACCTTTCGCCAATTACTTTCACTGCTGCGTCATGAAGACACCCGACGCGGCTGCGCTGTGGCATTGCGCACCCTTAATGTCATCGGAAGACAACTCTGAAATGCACGGGAGGACCACCTCATGCTTACCAAGGTTCAGACTTCACTGGCACGGACTGCCAGCACCCAATGGGACGCCACGTCCTATCAACAATTTGCCCGCCTGCGAGAGCGCCCCGTGCTTGAGCTGCTGGATCATGTTGACCTGCAACACCCTCAACGGATCTACGACTTGGGTTGCGGAACCGGCATTGCGACGCAACTGCTGGCCAAACGTTGGCCGATGGCTGACCTGACTGGCGTCGATAGCTCTGCCGAGATGCTGGAAGAAGCCACTTACCTGCCCATCAAGGCGTTATGGCAAAAGTGCGATGTCCAGCAGTGGCGTGCTCACCGCCCAGCAGACTTATTATTTGCCGCTGCGGTGCTGCACTTTATCAGCGACCATGAAACCTTGATCCCGCAATTGTTAAGCCAGTTAAACCCTGGCGGTTGTCTGGCGGCGCACATGCCTAATTGGCGCGATGCGTTGTGGTACGAGCTAATGCTGGAAACCCTCAATACTGGCGGGCCGAATGGCCGAGCGCTAGGCACTGTTCAACTGCGTCAATTCATGGCCGAACGCACAGTACTTCCACTTAAAAGCTATTACCAACTGTTGGCGCCACTGACCCAGGAGCTGGATATTTGGGAAACCGAACACTTGCAGGTGGTAGAAGGGAAATCCCCTATCTTTGACTGGGTCAAAGTGTCGGCCCTGCGTCCAGTTTTACTGGCTCTGGATCAGGCCGAAAACAAACACTTCATTGAAAACTATCTGCGTCTGGTGCATGAGCACTATCCACAAGAAGCCAATGGCCAGACATTGTTTCCGTTCAAGCGGGTGTTCATTCTTGCCACAGTTTGAGCCGCCCGGCATGAACGACCTGCACAATTAGCGCCGTGACTATTTGTTCAGATGTGCAACTTTCGACAGTGAATACAGAACTAGCGTTCTATATTCACTGCCACTTATAGCCACGTCATTAGGAGCGCACGCCATCAATTCGCTTGATTCTTTCGTCGGACATCCCTGTATTGACTATCACATGAGCGTTGACGCGGCCGAACAGCTTGGGCGATAGTAGCAGCCACTGTTCATGGGCATTACAGAACAGTCTAGATGCAGGCAAAAAGCCCCTCTTCAACCGCCTTTCCTGACCAACTCAGCGTTGCAAGGGTAGTCGGAGGGTGGATAATTGCCTTGCTTTTAAAGCACGCGAACCAACCAACTTTGATTCGATAGTTGAAGCGACCGCCTGCGGCGTGACATGGAAAATTTACATTCGCGCATATTTATTAGCGCCGTACTTGGCCATGCCATTGATCCCGATTCAAACTCTACTTAATTAGGTAACACTGTGACGAAAGACGAACTGCGCGCAGAACTTGAGCGTCAGGAGCAACGTTACAAGGACGTTTACGGTGGTGAAGTGACGACTTATGCAGCTCAACCCGAGCCCGAGCGTAAGCCATGGCGCAAGCGCGCCAGCCTGCTTGATCAGGCCTTCACGCAGGAAATCCAGAAAATTGAAAAAGAGCTGAAACCCGAGGCGCCCTGACAGGTCACGTGCAGTACCGGAGCAGGCTTGCTTCGTGAACACCTCAAACACGAGATGTACACCCAGTCAGTTTCTGAGCGTTATCGTTCAGAGCGTTCGCGAGGCAAGTGGCTCCTTCGATGAGGATATTCAGCGATCCGACGGGCTATTTTCCAGCCATCAGCAGGAGACGTTGCGGCAAAACATCCCGGAAAAGAAATTTCATACGTCCGATTCAGACACGCCCCTTGGCTCAATGTTTGCCCCGAAAACCGCGTATAGCCTTTGTTATCAGCGGCTTGGAGTGTATTTACGGCCAACGGAAACTGACCGGTCTGACAGGTTTTTTCATTTACAGATGTTACCAACGGGCAGCTAGTGCATCGATTACCAAGGTTTTCTGGCATAATCCGGCCCCCTTTATGACCGTGTCAGAAAACCTTCATGATCGATCTATTAAGCGGATTGGATGCCTGGGTTCTTGTCAGCCTCTTCTTCGCCCTAGCCTTTGTTCTCGCGTTTGAGTTCATCAACGGCTTTCATGACACCGCGAATGCGGTAGCGACTGTCATCTACACCAAAGCCATGCCGCCTCACCTGGCGGTGTTCTTTTCCGGTGTGTTCAATTTTCTCGGCGTTTTGCTGGGCGGTGTGGGCGTGGCGTACGCCATTGTTCACTTGCTGCCGGTCGAACTGCTGGTCAATGTGAATACCAGACATGGCCTGGCCATGGTGTTCTCACTGCTTGCTGCAGCCATTACCTGGAACCTGGGTACCTGGTACTTCGGCATCCCGGCCTCCAGCTCCCACACCCTGATCGGTTCGATCCTGGGCGTCGGCCTGGCCAACGCATTGATTACCGGTATCCCGGTGAGTGATGGCGTGAACTGGCAGAAGGCAATCGACATTGGTGCGTCATTGGTGTTCTCGCCGCTGGCAGGCTTTGTTGTGGCAGGTTTGCTGCTGGTAGGCCTCAAATGGTGGCGTCCGAACTCCAAGATGCACAAGACGCCCGAGCAGCGTCGCAAGCTGGATGACAAGAAGCACCCGCCGTTCTGGAACCGTCTGGTACTGGTGATCTCGGCCATGACCGTCAGCTTCGTGCACGGCTCCAACGATGGCCAGAAGGGAATCGGCCTGATCATGCTGGTATTGATCGGTATCGTGCCGAGTGCCTTCGTACTTGACCTCAACAGCACGACCTATCAGATCGAACGCACACGGGACGCGACCCTGCACTTGAGTCAGTTCTATCAGCGCAATCACACAAGCCTGAGCGAGTTTCTGGCTTTGGGCAAAAGCGTGAAAGACGACCTGCCAGGTGAGTTCCGCTGCAACCCGCAACAAACCGAGCCGACCATCGCAGCCTTGCTCAGTTCGTTGAAAGGGGTCGAGAATTACCAGTCGTTGTCGGCCGAAAAACGTATCGAGATCCGCCGTTACCTGCTTTGCCTGGATGACACGGCAAAGAAAGTCAGCAAATTGCCGGTCCTGGAGCCGCGCGAGAAAGCAGACCTCGAAAAACTGCGTAAAGACCTGACAGCCACCACGGAATACGCTCCGTTCTGGGTCATTCTGGCTGTCGCGCTGGCCTTGGGCCTGGGCACCATGGTGGGCTGGAAACGCGTGGTCAAAACCATCGGTGAGAAGATCGGCAAACAAGGCATGACCTATGCACAGGGTATGGCGGCACAGATCACCACGACCTTTGCCATTGGCCTGGCCAACATCTTCGCCTTGCCTGTCTCCACGACCCACATTCTGTCGTCGGGTGTCGCGGGCACAATGGTTGCGAACAAAAGCGGCCTGCAAGGCAACACCATCAAGACCATCCTGATGGCCTGGGTGCTGACGTTGCCCGCAACGATTGCACTTTCTGCAGCGTTATTCTGGCTGGCTTCCAAAGCCCTCGCCTAAATAACAAACGCACTAAAAAAGGTACGCTCCTGACGGGGCGTACCTTTTTTTTGTCTGATGCGGGCACTCACAGCGCACTTAATTCATTACCTGGCAACCACCTCACACACTTGCACAAAACACACACGCAAAAAAATAGGCGACCGAAGTCGCCCAAAATGCCTTGCGTGCTCGTGTATCGAAAAGACCCGGCGCTACTTATTGCGCTTCTGGGAATCTTTCCAGATAAAAATCCCCAAACCCGCGAAAAACAGGACCATGAGGCCGACGGTAAGTACTCCAGCGATAACCACATTATCGAGAAACATGACGGCCTCCTGCGCGTGTTTGTTTGTGTGTAACCAGAATAACCAGACGCGCAGGCAGAGAACTTGACCGGGATCAATAGTGGCCACAGCTTCGAGGACGTTAGGGGTAATAGTTGACGCAGATCAGGGAAAACGCCGCAGTTCAGCGTTTTTTAGGCTTTTTTTTCGGTTTTTTCTTGGCACTTGTCAGGGGCATAGCCTGTTCAAACGCCTGACGCACTTCTTTAAGGCGCTTTTCATTAAGGTCATGCACGCGCTTGGCACGCTCGGCGCCGAGGTCTACCAGCTTGCTGTCTTGGCTCATACGGAATGGGATCACTGTCGATGTGTCGGCAAGGGCCAATAATGCGGCGCGCCAGCCGAGCTGGCCAGAAAAATTTCACACCTCTATGTCCACCCACTGCCCCTGGCGCGGCGCACCGTCGATCAGCGGTGAGACAGGCACAGTATTGTCCCCATTCAATTCGTCCCCCGGCACGATCACCACTTCGTGCGGCGCATCCTGTGCTTCACGACGCCGCTTTTCCTGCTGGCGTCGCTGCTCTTCACGCAACAACAGCGAGGCCTGATCGGGGTCCTGATTCTTCAAGTTGATCGTGCTATCGCCTGAGCTAGCTTGCGCAGGCACTACAGGCGGAATATCCGGACGCGGGCGCACCGGATCCTGTTGGGAGGTGACCGGCACCACACTGATGGGAAGAATCGGCGGCAGCATACTTATTGTTCTCCTGTTTTCAGGCTGTCGGCCCGACGCAGATTGACTTGAGACGCCCGTTAAATCCGGCGGCAGCCTGAACGACGTCGATCAGGTTTTTATCAGAGACCTTTGGTCTCAGGCCCTCGTTCCGTTAATATACTCGGCTTTTTCAAAGCGGGAGTCAGGCAGCATGGCGCAGCAGTATCAACCGGGGCAACGCTGGATTAGTGACAGCGAAGCTGAGCTAGGTTTAGGCACCGTTCTGGCACAGGACGGTCGCTTGTTGACCGTGCTCTATCCGGCCACTGGCGAAACCCGTCAATATTCGCTGCGCAACGCACCGCTCACGCGCGTACGTTTCTCGCCGGGTGACACCATCATCCACTTCGAAGGCTGGAAAATGACCGTGCGCGAAGTCGAAGATGTCGACGGGCTCATGGTCTATCACGGTCTCAACGAGCAAAACGAAGTCGTGACCCTGCCAGAAACCCAACTGTCGAACTTCATTCAGTTCCGCTTGGCGAGCGACCGTCTGTTCGCCGGGCAAATTGACCCGCTTTCCTGGTTTTCGTTGCGTTATCACACCCTCGAGCACACCAGCCGCCAGCTGCAATCGCCGCTGTGGGGGCTGGGTGGCGTGCGTGCGCAACCGATTGCTCACCAGTTGCACATCGCCCGTGAAGTCGCAGACCGCATTGCGCCACGCGTACTGCTGGCTGACGAAGTGGGCCTGGGCAAGACCATCGAAGCCGGCCTGGTGATTCATCGCCAACTGCTCAGTGGCCGTGCCAGCCGCGTGCTGATCGTGGTTCCCGAGAACCTGCAGCATCAGTGGCTGGTTGAGATGCGTCGTCGCTTCAACCTTGAAGTCGCGCTGTTTGATGAAGAACGCTTTATTGAAAGCGATGCCAGCAACCCGTTCGAAGACACCCAGCTCGCGCTGGTGGCGCTGGAATGGCTGGTGGACGACGAAAAAGCCCAGGACGCGCTGTTCGCCGCCGGTTGGGACCTGTTGGTGGTCGATGAAGCTCACCACCTGGTGTGGCACGAAGACAATGTCAGCCCCGAGTACGCGCTGGTTGAACAGCTGGCCGAAACTATCCCCGGCGTCCTGTTACTGACAGCAACCCCCGAACAGTTGGGCCAGGACAGCCACTTTGCCCGTCTGCGCCTGCTTGACCCAAACCGCTTCCACGATCTGGCGGCTTTCCGTGCTGAAAGCGAAAACTACCGCCCGGTAGCCCAGGCTGTGCAAGAGCTGCTGGATAAGGGCCGGCTGTCGCCAGAAGCCCAAAAAACCATCCACGGTTTCCTCGGCGCCGAAGGCGATGCCCTGTTGGCGGAAGTCAACGCCGGGGATGCTGAAGCCAGCGCCCGTCTGGTGCGCGAACTGTTGGACCGTCACGGCACCGGCCGCGTGCTGTTTCGTAATACCCGCGCCGCAGTACAAGGCTTTCCGGAGCGCAAGCTGCACGCGTATCCACTGCCCTGCCCGGACGAATACCTTGAACTACCGCTGGGTGATCACCCCGAGCTGTACCCCGAAGTCAGCTTCCAGTCGCAGCCGGACATCAGCGAAGAACAACGCTGGTGGAACTTTGACCCGCGCGTCGAGTGGCTGATCGACACGCTCAAAATGCTCAAGCGCACCAAAGTGCTGGTGATCTGTGCCCATGCCGAGACCGCAATGGATCTGGAAGACGCCCTGCGCGTTCGTTCCGGCATCCCGGCCACGGTGTTCCACGAAGGGATGAACATTCTGGAGCGCGACCGTGCAGCGGCGTACTTCGCTGACGAAGAGTTCGGCGCGCAAGTATTGATCTGCTCGGAAATCGGCAGTGAGGGCCGCAACTTCCAGTTTGCCCACCATCTGGTGCTGTTCGACCTGCCATCGCACCCCGACTTGCTCGAACAACGGATCGGCCGTCTGGACCGTATCGGCCAGAAGCACGTGATCGAACTGCACGTTCCCTACCTCGAAACCAGCCCGCAACAGCGCCTGTTCCAGTGGTACAACGAAGCGCTAAACGCGTTCCTCAACACTTGCCCGACCGGCAACGCATTGCAACATCAGTTTGGTCCGCGCCTGCTGCCGTTGCTCGAAGCTGCTGACGATGACCAATGGCAAGCGCTGATCGACGAAGCCCGCACCGAGCGCGAGCGTCTTGAACAAGAGCTGCACACCGGCCGCGACCGCTTGCTGGAGCTGAACTCCGGCGGCGCAGGCGAAGGTGAAGCGCTGGTTGAAGCGATCCTTGAGCAAGACGATCAATTCGCTCTGCCGATCTACATGGAAACCCTGTTCAACGCGTTCGGTATCGACAGCGAAGACCATTCCGAAAACGCCCTGATCCTCAAGCCCAGCGAGAAAATGCTGGATGCGAGCTTCCCGCTGGGTGACGACGAAGGTGTGACCATCACCTACGATCGCAATCAGGCGCTGTCTCGCGAAGACATGCAGTTCATCACTTGGGAACACCCGATGGTGCAGGGCGGCATGGACTTGGTGCTGTCCGGCTCGATGGGTAACACTGCCGTCGCACTGATCAAAAACAAGGCCCTCAAGCCCGGCACGGTATTGCTTGAACTGATTTACGTCAGCGAAGTGGTTGCCCCGCGCGCTCTGCAACTTGGCCGCTACCTGCCTCCTGCTGCCTTGCGTTGCCTGCTCGACGCCAACGGCAATGACCTGTCATCGCGTGTTTCTTTCGACACCCTGAATGAACAACTGGAAAGCGTACCGCGGGCCAGCGCCAACAAGTTCGTACAGGCACAGCGTGACCAGCTCACGCCGAAGATCAACGCCGGTGAAGCCAAAATCGCACCGCGTCACGCCGAGCGTGTGGCTGAGGCCCAGCGTCGTCTTGCGGCTGACACAGAAGAAGAACTGGCACGCCTGACCGCGTTGCAGGCGGTCAACCCGAGTGTGCGTGATAGTGAACTCGTAGCGCTGCGCAAACAGCGTGAACAAGGCCTGGCCATGCTTGAAAAAGCAGCGTTGCGCCTCGAAGCCATTCGCGTACTGGTCGCTGGCTGACAGTGGGGAAGCAGCGGCGACAGCGGGTTGCAACCCTCGCTGTCGCCGCCCCCCCCACATTCACAGGTTAAAAACGCCTCCCTTATTACAACGGCCAATTAAGTGCTGCAACGCAACGCGGCAGCCGTCTTGGCTACCTGGTTATAAAAAAAAATCCTGTCATAGCAAAATGATAAGCATCATCTTGCCATCATTCTTTTTTCCTACATTCCACCTTCTACACTTCAGAGCAAGCTAGCGCCTGACGACTAGTACCCTGCACTCAGTGTTGAGGCATGCAATGGAATGGAATGGCTGGGATTGCAGTTTATTGGAGACAACACCGCTGACGGGCAACTGCTGATGACGAGCAGCCATAACCCGTACCTGGTGGTCCTGGCCTTCCTGGTCGCCTGCGCGGCCTGCCTCGCTACGTTGCATATGTATGAGCGGGCGTGCAACGCAGAAAAACCTGCAGCCAAAACCGTATGGCGCTGGATAGGGGCCAGCTCGTTAGCAGGCGGTATTTGGGCCATGCACTTCATCTGCATGCTCGCTTTCGAATCCCCGCTCAACGTCCATTACGACTTGGGCATCACCATAGGCTCGCTGTTTATCGCCCTGCTCTCAGCCGCGATTGCCATGCTGGCTCTTCTTCAGCCCCCTGTCACACGCCGCCGCCTGGTACTTGCAGCGCTCGTTTTCGGCTTAGGCATTTGCACCATGCATTACGTGGGCATGTCGGCCATGCACTCCAGCCATTTGCAGCAGTACGACCCTGTGCTGTTCGCGCTGTCGCTGCTGATTGCCGTAGCAGCAAGTTATGCCACCTTGATGCTGGCCCGCTCATTGCGCGGCACCAGCGGTCTGGCCTATCAGTTCTTCAAATACTTCATCAGTCTGGCAGCCGGTCTGGCCATCCTCAGCGTTCACTTCATCGGCATGTGGGCCATGCACACCTATACCCCGCCAGAGGGCGCGTTTCAGGTGACGATTGAAAACAATCACTGGCAACTGGCATTGACGGTGGCACTGATTACCCTGCTGCTAATCGGCAGCAGTATCAGCCCCGCGTTGGTCGACAAAAAACTGCAACTCAAAGAGCATGACCTGAGACGGGTCAACGCGCTGCTTAGCCAGTTGGACCAGGCGCGCGCGTCATTGCAGCAAGTGGCGCATTACGATCCGCTGACCAACTTGATCAACCGTCGGGGCTTTAATCAACTGTTTGCCGAAAAGCTGATTGAGCGTGCCAGTAACAACAGCATGCTGGCCGTGATGTTTCTCGACATTGACCACTTCAAGCGTATTAACGACAGCCTGGGTCACGATGCGGGTGATGAGCTTCTCAAAGTGATTGCCGCGCAAATCAAAAGTGCGACGCGTAATCATGAAGACGTGGTGGCGCGTTTTGGCGGCGATGAGTTCTGCATTCTGTTCAACCTGAACAGCCGCGAAGAAGCGCGAAACATGGCCCAGCGGATCATGCTCAAAATGAAAGAGCCGATTGAGCTGGCGGGCCGCAACATGGTGATGACGACCAGTATCGGGATCAGCGTATTCCCCGATGATGGCAACACAATTGATGAGCTTCTCAAGCATGCTGACCTTGCGCTGTATCAATCCAAGGACGCCGGGCGCAACAGCCTGCATTTCTTCAGCTCAAACCTTAAAGCCCGTGCTTCGCTTGAATTGCAGATAGAGGAGGAACTGCGCATGGCAATGCGCGGCGATCACGGATTGTTTCTGCACTATCAGCCTATTTTCGATCTAAAAACAGGCTTGGTCGCCAAGCTTGAAGCCTTGGTGCGCTGGCAACATCCCGAGCACGGGTTGCTGGGGCCGGAGCGTTTCATACACATTGCTGAAGCCAACGGCCTGATCGCCGAACTCGACAATTGGGTACTGCGCAAAGCTTGCCAGGACTTGGCAACCCTGACGGCACTGGGTTGGACGGATATCAGCGTCGCCGTTAACTGCTCGGCGCTGAATCTGGTACGCGTCGAGCTGGCTGACGAAGTTGAAAGCGCCCTGCGCTCAAGCGGCCTGAGTGCCAGTCGCCTGGAGCTTGAGGTCACTGAAAACGCGTTGATGGGCAATATCAACAACACTTCGCAATTACTGCGCCAGATCCGCGCGTTGGGCGTCTTACTGTCCATAGACGACTTTGGCACCGGCTACTCTTCCCTTGCCTACTTAAAGCGCCTGCCACTGAACACGTTGAAGATTGATCGGTCCTTCATTCAAGACATCCCCAACTCCAGCCAGGACATGGAGATCGTTCAGGCCATCATCGTCATGGCCCATACCCTGCACCTGCAAGTGGTGACTGAGGGTGTTGAAACTCACCAGCAATTCGCCTTCCTCAATCAGTACAACTGTGACTTTATTCAGGGTTACCTGTTGAGTCGCCCCGTGCCGTTTGAAGAACTGCACGCGCTGCTGCAGCAGCTCAATAAAAACACGCTGGCGAGCCTGGATTTCAGTACGTTTCAGCTCTCAAGCCAGTAAATTGCCAGCATCCTTGCCATGGCTTGAAAACAGTCATTAAAGAACCTCCGGTTCAGGCCGATTCTTTTCTATCCGCGCCGTTTAAAACCCTTATACAAAATAGGGATGACGCGCCGCGAACGCCTGATCGCCCCGTAAATACGCGATTACCACCCTCGTATTGGCCTGTTGAATGTTCCTCAACAGTCGTCCAGCCCTGACAGATGGCAAACAATGACGTCGAACAATAATGCGACACCCTTGGTCTCTGACGTGTCTCTGAAAACAATAAACGAGCCCCAACGTTCATCGAACAGTTACTCAAGTCAGCAGCCACTGGCTACCCAGCAATACCTCTACTTCACCGAAACCAATACCGACCGGATCCTCGAAAACCTCGACGGCTTGCGGGATATCGTCTTCCCACAACCGGAACTGGTTGAGGGTGACAGCGAAAGCCGTGCCGACCAGCAATTCCCTTCGGTGTGCCTGATCGGGCTGGGCCGTTGCGGCTCCAACATTGCCCTGGATGTGGCCGAGTTGGTGTACAACGCGCGCAAGTTCTATCTCAACGAATTCAACACGGTAGACCCGCGTCACGAAGACAAGCGCTACAGCCCCGGACAATGGATTCGCAATAACCTGCGCCTGGTGCACAACAAACCGGCCAAACCGGTATTTCTGGTGGAGCCGCTGGTGCTGTTGGGGGATCTGGACAAGGACATCGCCGGGCGTATCCGTTTTTCGCGCAAGAGCGAAAAAAGTAACTTCATCCGCGATTACAGCAAGATGAAGATCATGGATTTGTCGGAAGTTCACGCTGGCGGCGCGGGTAATGCACCTATTTTGGGTCAGTACTTGGCCAAGATCATTCTCAACAAAGATGCTCAGCGCTTTTCCAGCCCGGACTGGAAACTGATCCACTCCTACCTGATCGACTCCTGCGGTATCAAGGCTAACCAGTCACGCTTGTATTTCTCGATCTTCAGCGCCGGCGGCGGTACAGGCTCGGGCATGGCCTCGGAGTTCGGCCTGGCGCAACAGTTTTCGTACATGAACAAAACCTTCGACACTAAACCGGCCGACGAACACGACAGCAAAAGCGGCCACGCCTTTGTCTTCGAGCCCATCTTCACCAGCGGCATTTGCGTGCTGCCGAACATCTCGGATCACCGCAGCGAAATGTCCGAGGCGCTGCACATCAACGCCGGTCGCCTGTTATGCAAGTACCTGTCCGAAGAATGGGACTTTTCATACAACTTCGATAACGAAGACTGCAGTGAAGCCAGTGTCATGGGGCGCATTCGCCCCTGGAACGCCATGATGCTGATTTCCAACGACATCATGCGTTATGCCGAACAAAGCGATGACGGCACGATTCAGAACATCGACGTCAACGCGATGGAAAAGCACGCCAACCAATATATCTCGCAACAGATCTTCAACATTCTGACTGCTCAGGCGGTCACTACTGACTACGACCAGAATTACTTCCGACGCGCCGGTATTGATATTGGTGAAACCATCCGCCTCGACGCTAACGACCTGTTCATGAGCCTCGCCGGGCCTGTGGCGATTGCCTACGCGGAATCGGTCGTGCCGGAGCAACCTGTGCCGGGCACGGACAAATTCAAAGTGTTCGAAAAAGAGCCGCCGCGGCTGGACATTGATGACCTGTTTTTCCGCTCCATCGATTTGCCGCACTTCAACAAGGATACCCAAGCCATCGAGGGCATCAGCCTGTTGCCCATCGAATCCCAGCGTTACCGGGCAGCGCTGGAGCAATACAAGCACTCGGGCTATGACGCCGCCGCCCTGCACGACCTGCACTTCTTCAAGAACTGCTCATCGGTGGTGTCCATCGTGTCACTGCCCAAGGATTACAAGCTGTCATACATGGACTTGAACCGTCTCAAGACCCACCTCAACAGCCTGTTCCCCAACACCACCCTCAAGCGGTATGCGCTGGTGATCGGCGCCTCGGCCAACCTGTCGTTGACCACCCTGATCGCGAAAAGCCCATGCCTGTCGGATGATTTTCTGACGTTGATAGTGGCATTTATCAAACGCTGCTTTGCCCGTAATCCTTACCGGTTTGATGACACGCTGGACGACTCGGTGCTGGAGTTCATCACCGGGGAGCACTTCGATGAAAGCCGGATCGATGAGTTGCTCAACGAATTCGAAAACCCGGCGAAAATTCTCGACACCAACTGGTACGCCATCAAACCGATGTACGAGAAAAAGTACCGCGAGCTGATTAACGACAAAGACAAGTTTGTCTCGATCAATGACATCCGCCTTTCACGGGACTGCGTAAAAAAAGCCATCAAGTACCTGCGCGAGATCTATCGCCATCGCATCGGTAAAACACGGATTATTTCGCTCAACAGCCACACCGGGAAAACCGCGTACTGAGGCTGCGCGACAGAAAAAAAACGCCACAGCGGCAACTGTGGCGTTTCTCTACGGCAACTGGCCACTATCGAGCAACCGGTTACTGGCCTACACACTTCGGGGTGGTCATATTGGCACCAGGATCGCCCGATTTTGGTGCGGAAAATTAAATTGCTGCCCTTTCCTGGACCATGATCCAGGGCGAAACCACCACCGCCCATAGCACCGGATCACGCTTGGCAAAGTCTAACGCCTGCGTATCAGACAATTTGTCGAGGGCTCCCTCGGCCATCCACTGCGCCACTTTCCCTGCCTCATCCTGGCTCACAGCCTGCGCCGCTTCGATCAGGTCCAAATCATCGCTGACCCACAACAATTCGCCTTTGGCGAAAAACTTTTCCAAGGCTTTCCATTCGATTGTTGAGGTCTCGCCGAGCAGCTTGGCATAGAGGGTGCTAGGTTCTTCGATCATGGGGTCCACCAGGTAAAAAATGGGCGCAATGATAGCGCTGCTGACCTGGTAGAAAAACCCGGATTCAGGAGGGAGAACGAAGAAAGCGACGGGAACGAGGCGCGAAAGGGGGAGATAGCAACATTCTGTTAAAAAACCTCCCTGAATTTAGCCGCCATTCTGTCTCTTTCTTTCGTTAAGGCGACATTTCCCGGTTTTTCACGCTTCAGCCCGCTATTCAATCGCTGAAGGGCCGCTCTACACTGTACCGGTACAGTTGCAGGGGGGATTGGCCGGGATTTTCGCTCAGAAACAGACCCGGTCCGGCTGCCTTGGCTTCCAGGACTATAAAAATTACAACAGAAGAGTGGAGCAACAATAAAGATGGCTATTAAGCACATGACTAAACTGTTTGCCGCTATGGTGTTGGCCGGCGTTGCCAGCCATTCGTTTGCCGCAGACACCATCAAGATCGGTATTGCCGGGCCTAAAACAGGGCCTGTTACCCAATATGGCGATATGCAGTTCATTGGCGCTAAGCAAGCGATCAAGGACATCAATGCCAAAGGGGGTATTGATGGAAAAATGCTCGAGGCCAAGGAATACGATGACGCCTGTGATCCCAAACAAGCGGTTGCCGTAGCCAACAAAGTCGTTAACGACGGCGTCAAGTTTGTAGTCGGCCACTTGTGCTCCAGCTCCACTCAACCCGCTGCGGACATCTACGAAGACGAAGGCGTGATCATGATCACCCCGGCAGCCACCTCGCCGGAAGTAACAAGTCGTGGATACAAATATGTGTTTCGCACCATTGGCCTGGATAGCGCCCAAGGCCCGGCTGCCGGCAACTACATCGCCGATTATGTAAAACCGAAAGTCGTTGCTGTTATCCATGACAAACAGCAATACGGTGAAGGCATCGCAAGTGCTGTTAAAAAGACACTCGAAGATAAAGGCGTAAAAGTCGCAGTATTCGAAGGCATCAATGCGGGTGATAAAGACTTTGCTGCCGTAATAGCCAAGCTCAAGCAAGCCAATGTCGACTTCGTTTACTACGGTGGCTACCACCCGGAACTGGGTCTGATTCTGCGCCAGGCCAAGGAAAAAGGCGTGAACGCCAAGTTCATGGGGCCTGAGGGCGTCGGCAACGACTCCATTTCCCAAATTGCACAAGATGCTTCCGAAGGTTTGTTGGTGACCCTGCCAAAGTCCTTTGACGCTGACCCTGCCAACAAAGCTATTACCGACGCTATTAAAGCGGATGGCAAAGACCCAAGCGGCCCCTTTGTGTTCCCTTCGTACTCGGCAGTTGAGGTCATCGCAGGCGGTATTAAAGCGGCTAAAAGCGAAGACCCTGCCAAAGTCGCCGAAGCTATCCACGCCGGGACGTTCAAAACCCCAACCGGCGACATTTCCTACGATGCCAAAGGCGATTTGAAAGACTTCAAATTCGTCGTCTACGAATGGCATTTCGGCAAACCTAAAACCGAAGTCAGCCCTCAATAAGGGCCGCGTGTTGATCTGACAACGAAGCCCACTGCACAGCGGTGGGCTTTGTTTTACGGACGTTCGTTGGACTGAATTGGGGCTGCGTTTTCGTGATCCGAAAGCCTGTCCACCTGAAAATCTTTAAAACCGTCACCAGCGGTTCGCTGGGAGAAGGCTTGTGCGCCAAGTGGATGCAAATCCACACCGCCAAGTCCGGAAAATGACTCCACCAGTGAAATGCGTCTCAGGTTTTTAGGAGCTTGGTAATGCCTGATATCTATCACTTTTTCCAAATGCTGGTTAACGGCCTCAACGTTGGCAGCACCTATGCCCTCATCGCCATCGGCTACACGATGGTGTACGGCATTATTGGAATGATCAACTTCGCCCACGGCGAGGTGTACATGATTGGTTCCTACATCGCGTTTATCGCCATTGCCGGACTGACCATGATGGGGCTGGACAGCGTGCCGTTGCTGATGACGGCAGCGTTCCTCGCCAGCATTGTGGTGACCAGTGCCTACGGCTACAGCATCGAACGGGTTGCCTACCGTCCGTTGCGCGGCAGCAACCGCCTGATCCCTTTGATCTCTGCCATTGGTATGTCGATCTTCCTGCAAAACATGGTGCTCTTGTCACAGGACTCAAAAGACAAATCCATCCCGAACCTGATTCCGGGAGGCTTCACCTTCGGGCCGGGTGGCGCGAGCGAAGTGGTTATTTCCTACATGCAGATTGTGGTCTTCATCGTCACCTTCCTGGCCATGCTGGGCCTGACGCTGTTCATCTCCCGTTCACGCTTGGGCCGCGCCTGCCGCGCCTGTGCCGAAGACATGAAGATGGCCAACCTGCTGGGCATCAATACCAACAACGTGATTGCGCTGACCTTTGTGATTGGTGCTGCTCTGGCCGCCGTCGCGGCGGTTCTGATCAGCGTGCAATACGGTGTGATCAACCCCAACGCAGGTTTTCTGGTGGGGCTCAAAGCCTTTACCGCAGCCGTGCTGGGGGGTATCGGCAGCATTCCTGGCGCCATGCTGGGCGGGCTGGTACTGGGTGTAGCTGAAGCCTTTGGCGCTGATATTTTCGGCGACCAATACAAAGACGTTGTGGCGTTTGGCCTGCTGGTATTGGTGCTGTTGTTCCGTCCGACCGGCATTCTGGGGCGTCCGGAGATCGAAAAAGTATGACTAGGCATCTTAAATCGGCGTTCTTTAGCGCCCTGTTGGTCTGGGCTGTGGCCTACCCGGTACTGGGTCTGAAACTGACCATCGTCGGCATCAACATTGAAGTTCACAACACCAGCACTTTCACGCTCAGCGTGATCGCCATCTGTTCGTTGCTGATGTTTGTGCGCGTGTTGTTCAACCAGCAATTGAGCGCTGCCTGGAAAGCTTCGCCCAACCTGCCAAAAGTCCCTGCAAAAGCCTCAAGCTTTTTGACATTGCCCAGCACCCAGCGCTGGATCATTCTCGGTCTGGTGGTGGTAGCACTGGTGTGGCCGTTCTACGGCTCTCGTGGCGCGGTGGACATTGCGACCCTGATCCTGATCTACGTGATGCTGGGCCTTGGCTTGAACATCGTGGTGGGGCTCGCGGGCTTACTGGACTTGGGTTATGTCGGCTTTTATGCCGTCGGCGCCTACACCTACGCGTTGCTGTCGCACTTTTTCGGCTTCAGCTTCTGGGTGTGCCTGCCTCTGGCGGGTTTAATGGCCGCCACCTTCGGCTTTTTGCTGGGGTTCCCGGTCCTGCGTTTGCGGGGTGACTATCTGGCCATCGTGACGCTGGGGTTCGGCGAGATCATTCGCCTGTTCCTGCGTAACCTGACCGACATCACCGGCGGCCCCAACGGCATCAGCAATATCCCCAAGCCCACGCTGTTCGGATTGAGTTTCGACCGCACCGCTGCCGAGGGCATGCAAACGTTCCACGAATACTTCGGCATCCCCTACAACTCGATCAACAAAGTAATTTTCCTGTACCTGATCGCGTTACTGCTGGTGCTGCTGGTGCTGTTCGTGATCAACCGTTTGCTGCGCATGCCGATCGGCCGGGCTTGGGAAGCCCTACGTGAAGACGAAATCGCCTGCCGTGCATTGGGTTTGAACCCTACCGTAATCAAACTTTCGGCCTTCACCCTCGGTGCAACATTCGCCGGGTTTGCCGGTAGCTTCTTTGCCGCCCGCCAAGGGCTGGTGACACCAGAATCGTTCACCTTCCTTGAGTCGGCGATCATTCTGGCTATCGTTGTGCTGGGCGGTATGGGTTCGCAGTTGGGTGTGATTCTGGCTGCCGTGGTGATGATTCTGCTCCCGGAAATGATGCGAGACTTCAGTGAATACCGGATGTTGCTGTTCGGCGCCCTGATGGTGCTGATGATGATCTGGCGTCCGCAAGGTCTGCTACCGATGCAACGTCCTCACCTGGAGCTGCGAAAATGAGCCGCGAGATACTGAAAGTCAGCGGCCTGAGCATGCGCTTTGGCGGCTTGTTGGCGGTCAACGGCGTGGGCCTGACCGTGAAGGAAAAACAGGTGGTTTCCATGATCGGCCCCAACGGGGCGGGTAAAACCACCGTCTTTAACTGCCTGACCGGGTTCTACAAGCCTTCGGCCGGAAGCATTTTGCTCGATGGCCAGGCGATTGAAGGCCTGCCCGGTCACGAAATTGCCCGCAAAGGCGTGGTGCGCACCTTCCAGAACGTGCGCCTGTTCAAGGACATGACGGCTGTCGAGAACTTGCTGATCGCTCAGCATCGCCACCTCAACACCAATTTCCTGGCGGGCTTGTTCAAAACGCCAGCCTTTCGCAAAAGCGAACATGACGCCATGGAGTACGCTGCGTACTGGCTGGACAAGGTCAACCTGACCGAGTTCGCCAACCGCCCGGCGGGCACTTTGGCTTATGGCCAGCAACGGCGTCTGGAGATCGCCCGCTGCATGATGACGCGCCCGCGCATCCTGATGCTCGACGAGCCCGCTGCCGGTTTGAACCCCAAGGAAACCGACGACCTTAAGGCGCTGATCGGTGTGCTGCGTGAAGAGCACAACGCCACCGTGTTGTTGATTGAGCACGACATGAAACTGGTGATGAGCATCTCTGACCACATCGTGGTCATCAATCAGGGCACACCGTTGGCGGACGGCACGCCGGAACAGATCCGCGACAACCCTGACGTGATCAAAGCCTATTTGGGGGAAGCGTAAATGCTGCAATTCGAAAACGTTTCAACCTTCTACGGCAAGATCCAGGCATTGCACAGCGTCAACGTCGACGTTCGTCAGGGGGAAATCGTGACCCTGATCGGCGCTAACGGTGCGGGTAAATCCACGTTGATGATGACCCTGTGCGGCTCACCACAGGCTCAAAGCGGCAGTATTCGTTATTTGGGCGAAGAACTGGTGGGGTTGAGTTCGGCGCAGATCATGCGCAAAAGCATCGCTGTGGTCCCTGAAGGACGCCGGGTCTTTGCTCGGCTGACAGTGGAAGAAAACCTCGCGATGGGCGGTTTTTTTACCGACAAGCACGAGTATCAGGAGCAAATGGACAAGGTGCTGCACCTTTTCCCGCGACTGAAAGAGCGCTTTACCCAACGTGGCGGCACCATGTCCGGCGGCGAACAACAAATGCTTGCCATTGGCCGGGCGCTGATGAGCAAGCCCAAGCTGTTGTTGCTCGATGAACCCTCACTGGGGCTGGCACCCATCATCATTCAGCAGATTTTCGACATCATCGAACAGCTGCGCAGAGAAGGTGTGACGGTGTTTCTGGTAGAGCAGAACGCCAACCAGGCCTTGAAAATTGCCGACCGCGCCTACGTGTTGGAGAACGGCCGGGTGGTGATGCAAGGCACTGGCGAGCAGTTGCTCTGCGATCCAAAAGTGCGCGACGCCTACCTCGGCGGCTAACCCTGCCCGTGACACAAGAACGGCCCTTCGGGGCCGTTTTCTTTTCCAGCGGTCATTTCACGCCCGTTGAACAGCCGCTGCTCTGCGCTTATGCATCGACTGCCAACCTGACTGTCAGGCACATTTCATTTTTTTCAACTGCTCTGTAATAAAACCCGAAGTCGCTTCTCTAGTGAAGTAAGCCGGCAGCCAACACGCGCTGGCCACACTAGAAAACTCAACCTCGGAGAATCACCATGTCCAACAAAACCACTCGCACTGTATCCGCCGCGGGTGCTGGCACTACCTGCGCGGGCACAGCCAAAACCGACCATCAGGCCAACGCGTGGAAATTGGTCCCTAAAGGCACGTGCGAGCGCACTGTCAGCACCACCTCCCCGACCGGTTTCGGGCAGTTGACGGCTTATACCGCCAAATCCTGACAGTCGTCATTGAGCCATGATGATGCACAGCCCGACTGCTTCGCACATCGCGCCTCGTGCGCCCCAGCTTTCGCCACGTGCGGGGCTGGGGCTCAAGGCCGAGCACTTCAAAGACATTCTGGAGACCCGGCCCGATATCGGTTTCTTCGAAGTTCATGCCGAAAACTACATGGTCGCCGGAGGCCCCTTTCACCATTATTTGAGCTTGATTCGGGAGCACTATCCCCTGTCGATCCACGGGGTAGGTCTGTCCATTGGCTGCGAGGGGGTGCTGGATCAAGCCCATTTATTGCGATTGCGTACCCTGCTCGACCGCTATGAGCCTGAACAATTCTCTGAACACCTGGCGTGGTCCACCCATGGTCAGTGGTTTCTCAATGACCTGCTGCCATTGCGCTATGACGACGCGACGTTAACGCGGGTCTGTGAGCATATCGATCACGTACAAAACGTCCTGCGACGGCCCATGCTGCTGGAAAACCCGGCAACCTACGTCGAATTCGATCAGGCCGACTACGACGAAGCTGCATTTATTCATCACGTCATACAGCGCACCGGCTGTGGCCTGTTGCTGGATGTGAACAATGTGTACGTGTCCTGCATCAATCATCGCCGTGATCCGATTGCCTATATCGACGCCCTGCCATTACAGGCCGTCGGCGAACTTCATCTGGCAGGTTTTGCCGAAGACACCGACAGTCAGGGCCAGCGCCTGTTGATCGACAACCATGGTGCAGCCGTTGATAGCGCCGTCTGGGCCCTTTATTGGCAGGTATTGAAGCGTATCGGTCCCATGGCGACCCTGATTGAACGGGATAATCACCTACCTGCCCTGAACGAGCTGCTCATCGAAGCGCAACGCGCTGATCATATGATTCAGACCTCAAAGGTGCGTGTATGACCTTACAACAGGCCTTCAGCGCCGCCCTGTTCGATCCGCAGTCGAGTTGCCCGCACGGTGTGATTTGCCCTGTTGGCAGTGATGCGTCGAGCCGTTTTTCCGTGTACCGAAACAACGTACTCAGCGGTTTGATCAACGCCTTGGGCGCCAGTTTTCCGGTGGTTGCCCGCTTGGTGGGAGACGCGCTCTTCCATGGCATGGCGCACGTGTTCGTGCACAAAAACCCGCCGGACAATCCGGTCATGAGTACCTACGGGCATTGCTTTGCGGAGTTCATTCAAGATTTTGCCCCGGCCAATAGCCTGCCGTATCTCGCTGATGTCGCACGCTTGGAATGGCTCTGTGTTCAGGCATATCACGCCGCCGATGCCCTGCCTTTGAACCCGCAGGCCCTTGCGCGGGCATTGGCCAATCCCGCTACCCTGGAACAACTGCGCATGACGTTGCACCCGAGTGTGGCCACCCTGCATTCCCCGTATGCCGTGGCCTCCCTGTGGATTGCGCACCAGAACAGCGGACACCTTCAGGGACTGGACCCCAGCCAGCCGCAAAGTGCGCTGGTGCTGCGTCAAGGTTTGAACGTAGAAGTGTTTGCGGTCAGCTCAGGGAGCGTAGCGTTTATTCGACTTTTGAAAACCCACTGCCCTCTTGGTCAAGCTGCTGACAATGCCCTGCACGCCGATCCCGGATTTGACTTGAGCCAGTGCCTGGCACTGCTCATCAGCATGGGCGCCATCACCGAAGTGCAGCACGCCCATGAGGTAACGTTATGAACACGTTTACAGAATATTCCTGCAGAATCGGCCGTTTATGGGCACATACAACCCGTGCTCTGCAACGCATTCCCCACTCCCTGATAGCGTTAATTGCGCGCTTCTCCATCGCCGCTGTGTTCTGGAAGTCGGGGCAAACCAAGGTTGAAGGCTTTGCACTGGATGTGGTGTCCGGCACTGTCGAGTGGGGACAACCCCACTTGGCCGATTCAGCGCTGTACTTGTTCAGCCACGAGTACAAGGTGCCATTGCTGCCTGCGGAGTTCGCCGCTTACGCGGCGACCGTCTGCGAACACCTATTCCCCGTGCTGATTTTGGTGGGCCTGGCGACCCGCTTTTCAGCGTTGGCGCTGCTGGGCATGACCATGACCATTCAACTGTTCGTTTACCCCGATGCCTACGCCACGCACGGAACGTGGGCCACGATTTTGCTGTACCTGATGGCGCGGGGACCGGGCACCCTTTCCATCGACCACTGGCTGGCGCGGCGTTATCGTCAAGGCTGATCGCAGGTCGAGGCAGTGCGTTGAAACCAACTCACAAGGTAATCCACCCATATGTGCGTGCGCTTGAGGTCATGACGCAAACGCACTGCACAAGCGCATCAGACCGATCGGTATTGAGCATGCTGGCATAGGGGATGGTAATAAATTACAAGCGGCCACCGTATTAATGTTGGCGGCGACAAACACCGTCCACAGGGCAAATCAAGGGGCCATGATGTCAGCAAGACGTCGACATTCACGCACAACGCTTTAGGTACACGTCTATTTTTGAGACAGAAAACGCCGAGGTTTTTCTCGAGTTGGGATGCAAACGGCTTGAAGCACAGCACTTATAAATGCGACCCATCGGACGATATAGTTACCTTCAATAATGACGTTGGAAGAAGGAACGAAATAAATATAACCATGGCGCGCTACATTTAACTGAACCATCCCCCAAAGCATGACCCATACAAAAAACAACCAGAACCGGGCCACTTTAAACCTTCGCCCCGATATCGCTCTGGACGTCGCAAAAAAAACCAAAAAAACAACAACCGAAGCAAACAAATAGAGCATCGACACAAGGAGCGCGTTATTCATCATTATCTCTGGCATCCGAGTACATAGATTTTATTGTCACACCATTCGATAACACTTCAAATGACAACGCCGTTTTACTCGCATTTTCATACCCTCGCACATAATCGGTGCGCACATACCTGAACAAGCGCCATGCATCAGGCTTTAATACCAACCGACCGACGCCGTAGGCGGAAAGTCCCAACTCCAAAGTCCCGTAAGCCATATCACCCTCGAAAGCGCTGCCCCCCATTAGGTTAGCCAGCTTCTGATACCCCTTTCTAAGTGGCCCCTGTGTATCAGAGCGTCCTTCCCATAAATTTCGCCCGTTTTCATACACATTGTTGGCTCCATGAGCCATCAACGGTCCTCCAGCAAAGACACAGAGCGTACCAGCTGAGGCATAGCACATCCCGGCACCCGCAGCGATCTGAAGTGCCCCTGCGATTGCGGCAACACCTTTTTGAGCGACTTCCAATGATTGACTAAGGAGGCTGCTCTGTTCATTTTTTATGTCCTGCAGACCCTCCTCAGGGCTCTTATTTCCCAAAGCAACATCATTAACAATACCTCGTGCGTAATAGGCGACCTCCCGATTGAATTGAATACGCAGTGTGCCATCTTGAATGTGACGAGCGCCAAGTGTGCAGGCTTGTTTTGCCAAATTCGCCGCGGCCTGACTGACGACCCAGTAATCGCAACTGTCGGGAAAACAGCCATCCTTTGAAGGGCTCATTCACTCATCTCCCCATGAACTGTACCCACTGGTCCCTGCCAAATGGTGAGTCCAAGTAATGTAGCGGTATCGAATTGCAAGATGCTCTTGGGGTTCGAAGTCATTTTGTAAAACGGCATGGGGCATATCGAGTGTGAGATCGACAACAACACCGCCTTTGATTTCAACGGTGTAAAATTTTTCCTGCAATCCAAATGAAGAAATGCGATAAAAGTGAATAACGCCGTTTATTTCCTCTCTACTTGAGAGCGCTTGAGCGAGTAAAGGCGACGATTTATCAACATTCTTTGTAATCAGAATGGGTTTATGTGTTGGCCTGTCAATATTTCCCAAATTGGCCATATTGTGATTGTAAGAAAGCACCATAATTTCATCGGCGTGTGCAGACTGGCATTTATTGCCAATCGATTCTTGGGTTGAACACCCCGCCGAAATAAGGCCTTGCGCCTTGCCGATAATGGTCATGTAACCTTGGTTAGCCATTCACGCCACTCCTTTTAAATAAGCTGAACAGGCTAATTCAAGGGCTTAAGGCGACTTGTAGGACTTCTCCGAAATTTAAAAAGTGGTGTATTCAAGAGCAGTGCCACCCAATAAATCCTTGTTCAGAAGGGGTGATCTGCCAAGCACCCCTTTACCGTGTCAAGGCGGTTTCGCAAAAGCCGCCGCTATCAACGTGTGAACTCGGTCAGCCCCACCGTACTGGAAGAAGCCATGGATCATTACGCTCCTTTCTTCCGCGGGTTCAAGCCGGTTCCGGCCGCGGAGGTGGCACTGGCCTACGCAAAAAGTGTTGAAGGTTTGCACACCGGCCAGACGTATCAGGTCGGCTAAACACTTGTGATGGCAGGCGAGCCTGAGTAACGTGGCGGCACATGTCAGGAGACCAGAAGATGCGTGCTGCCCGTTCCTTAGTTTTAGTCGCCCTGCTCCCCGTATTCGCGGGCTGCCAATTGTTCAACAGCAAACCCGTGGACAGCCATGCGGGTTTGTCGCGTCTGCAAGGCCAGTTGGTTTCGACCAACGGTGAGCTGGTCTTCCAGCCCTGTGTCGGACAACAGCGTTACGTCGTGCGTGACAGCGAAAACACCACGCTCGTACAAGATGGCGCAGACATGCCCATCAAGCCCGAGGCCCTGTTCGCGGACATTCGCGGCCAATTTATCGCCAGCAAAACCGCCGGTTCGAATGGCGAGGTCAACGTCAAACAGCTCTATCGTCTTGAACGCAGCAGTACGGCCTGCCAAGACCCGAACTTCAAGCAACTGACCGTGCATGCCAACGGCAACGGCCCGGCGTGGGAAGTCCGTGCGGGCAGTAAGGGCCTGGAGTTGACCCGTGAAGGCCAACCGCCCCTGGCGCTGCCGTATGTGGAAGAGCAAGTCGGTGACGGGCGCTTTTACCTGTCCACCGAAGCCAACCATCAACGCATTGAGCTGTGGGTGGCCCCGCAACGTTGCACCGACAGTGTTAATGGCAGCGTGCAACATTTAGGCGCCGAGCTGCGGGTCAACGGGCAGGTGCAGCGCGGTTGCGGCTATTTCGGTGGCGCGCGCAACGACTAATCGACGACTGTTACTGAACATTGCCGTTTAAGCCTGACGGATTTACCCCGAAGCAGCCTATAATCGCCGGTCTATGGCTGCCGGGGTAAACCTGGCCCCAATACTGGACCACCGTCATGTTACGAATTACCGAACTCAAGTTGCCAATCGACCATCCCGAAGAAGACCTGCGCCCTGCCATCGTGCAGCGCCTGGGCATCGCCGATGATGACCTGCTCGATTTCACCTTGTTCAAGCGCAGCTACGACGCGCGCAAAAAAACCTCCGAACTGTGCTTTATCTACACCATCGACCTGTCGGTGCGTGATGAAGCGCCGTTGCTGCTCAAATTTGCCGATGACCGCAACGTCAACCCTGCACCGGACGTCAGCTACAAGGTAGTCGGTCAGGCCCCACAGGATCTGAGCGAACGCCCGATTGTGGTCGGCTTCGGTCCGTGCGGCATTTTTGCTGGCCTGTTGCTGGCTCAGATGGGGTTCAAGCCCATCATTCTTGAACGTGGCCCGGAAGTACGTCAGCGCACCAAAGACACGTGGAGCCTGTGGCGTAAGAACGTCCTGAACCCCGAATCCAACGTGCAATTTGGTGAAGGCGGTGCGGGGACGTTCTCTGACGGCAAGCTGTACAGCCAGATCAAGGACCCGCAACACCACGGCCGCAAGGTGCTGCACGAGTTTGTGAAAGCCGGCGCCCCCGAAGAAATCCTCTACGTCAGCAAGCCGCATATCGGGACGTTCCGTCTGACGGGTGTGGTGGAAAACATGCGTCAGCAGATCGAGGCCCTGGGCGGCGAAGTTCGCTTTCAACAGCGTGTGACCGACGTAATGATCGACAACGGTCAATTGACCGGTGTGGTACTGGCCGATGGCGAGCAACTGAATGCACGCCACGTCATCATGGCGCTGGGCCACAGTGCGCGTGACACCTTCCGCATGCTGCACGCACGCGGCGTGTACATGGAGGCCAAGCCGTTCTCGGTCGGTTTCCGCATCGAACACCCGCAATCGCTGATCGACAGCGCACGCCTGGGCAAATATGCCGGGCACCCGAAGCTGGGCGCAGCCGACTATAAACTGGTGCACCACGCCAAAAACGGGCGTTCGGTGTACAGCTTCTGCATGTGCCCTGGCGGTACGGTCGTGGCAGCCACCAGCGAACCCGGCCGTGTAGTGACCAACGGCATGAGCCAGTACTCGCGTAACGAACGCAATGCCAACTCCGGCATCGTCGTCGGCATCACCCCCGAAGACTACCCGGGCGGGCCTTTGGCTGGTATTGAGCTGCAAGAGCGCCTCGAAGCCCACGCCTACGTTCTGGGTGGCAGCACTTACGAAGCGCCAGCACAGCTGGTTGGCGACTTTATTGCCGGTAAACCCTCCACTGCGCTGGGCAGCGTCGAACCGTCGTATAAGCCGGGCGTAGCGTTGGGCGATCTGGCGCTGGCCTTGCCGGATTACGCCATCGAAGCCATCCGTGAAGCCTTGCCGGCGTTCGAAAAGCAAATTAAAGGTTTCTCGATGCATGACGCGATCCTGACCGGTATCGAGACCCGCACCTCATCGCCCTTGCGCATGACCCGCGACGCCTCAATGCAAAGTCTCAACGTCAAAGGTCTGTACCCGGCAGGTGAAGGCGCCGGTTATGCAGGCGGCATTCTGTCAGCGGGCGTGGACGGTATTCGCATCGCTGAGGCGGTTGCTCGCGATCTGCTGGGCATCGACGCTTAAAACGGGCAGTGCTACCGCCAAGCCGCTCAGAACGGATCGACAGTCCTGTTTGAGCCATCAACGGCAAAGGGCCCTCGGGCCCTTATTGCAGCTTGGCGATAGCAGTAACCTTCAGCTGTTAAGCCCCTTTCCTACGGGCTTTCACGGCTAATTCCTGACTCACTTTGATACACAACTGCTAGGCTTTTGAGCGGTGTGATTTCGCGCGCCTGCTTATAACAAAAAAGAATATAGTTTTTGTTTTAACAACTAACCTCTCAGGTTAGGGTGGTGCACCCTTTCACTCACCGATGGAGAGCGACCTTGCCTCTGCGTAGCACTTTCACTCGTTTCTTTCAGTTGGAAGCTGCCAGCGGTTTGCTGTTGATTGCCGCAGCCGCTCTGGCTTTGATCATCAACAACTCACCGCTTTCACACTTCTATACCGCGTTCCTGGACGTGCCTGTGGCCGTGCAAATTGGCGCGCTGCAAATTGCCAAACCTTCGCTGCTGTGGATCAACGATGGCCTGATGGCGTTGTTTTTCCTGCTGATCGGTCTGGAGGTCAAGCGCGAGCTGCTTGAAGGCCAGTTGTCCAAGCCATCGCAGGTCGTGCTACCCGGCGCCGCAGCGATTGGCGGTATGGTGGTGCCAGCGTTGATCTACTGGTTCATCAACAAGGACTACCCGGATGCGTTGGGTGGCTGGGCAATTCCCATGGCTACCGACATCGCGTTTGCGCTGGGTGTCTTGGCGCTGCTGGGCAAGCGGGTTCCAGTATCGCTCAAGCTGTTCCTGATGACGCTGGCGATCATTGATGACTTGGGCGCGATCGTGGTGATTGCCCTGTTCTACTCCAGCGAACTGTCGGGCATGTCCCTGATTCTGGCCGCTGCGTGCCTGGTGGTGCTGATCATCATGAACCGCATGGGTGTGGTGAAAGTCGCGCCGTACATGATCGTTGGCCTGATTCTGTGGGTGTGTGTTCTCAAGAGCGGCGTTCACGCCACGCTGGCAGGTGTCACACTGGCGTTCTGCATCCCGTTGCGCACCAAGAACTCAGAGCCATCGCCGCTGATGACCATTGAGCACGCACTGCACCCGTGGGTGGCATACGGGATCTTGCCGTTGTTTGCCTTTGCCAATGCGGGCGTTTCGTTGTCAGGCATTACCCTGCACAACTTCGTCAGTCACGTACCCATGGGGATTGCCGCAGGCTTGCTGATCGGTAAAACCGTGGGCGTGTTCGGCCTGACCTGGATCGCCATCAAAACCGGCATGGCGGCATTGCCAGCCGGCGCAAACTGGGGGCAAGTGTTCGGCGTGGCCATCCTGTGCGGCATCGGCTTTACCATGAGCCTGTTTGTCGGCTCGCTGGCGTTTGTCGCAGGCAGCAGCGATTACGTTGGCATGGACCGTATGGGGATTCTCACCGGTTCGATCCTGGCCGCCTTGATCGGCTATGCGGTGACAGCCATGGCGAGCCGCAAGCCGGTAACCAACTGATCGGCTGCATGCCGCAGCTGACCCGGGGACCCCGCCTGTGCCAGCTGCGGCGAAGCCAATAAAAAACCCCGGTCAGTTCGTACTGGCCGGGGTTTTGTTTTTACGCGGTGACTTACTGAGTCACGCGGCTGGTGCCATCAACGGTCATGATGCGTACACGCTCACCGGTACGGAACACCTGATTCGGCTCTACCTGTTGCACATACGCACGGGTGCTTCCGTCGTCTTCACGCACGGTGATTTCAACACCCTGGGTTTTGGTCAGGCCAGATTCTGCAGCCGACCCCAACAGACCGCCTGCGACAGCACCGATGACAGCCGTCACGATGCTGCCGCGACCGCCGCCAATGGCGCTACCACCTACCCCACCTACAACAGCACCGGTTGCGGCGCCGATCGGGGTTTTGGTGCCTTCAATTTTGACCGGACGCAAGGCAACAATAGTGCCCATACGCACTGTCTGCACGCGACGCGCTTCTTCGCGCGAGTAAGAGTCGCCGGTCAAGTTGGAGGTGCAGCCGCCCAACAGGACTGTCATGGTAGAAAAAGCAGCAATTAACAGTACGGACTTACGCATTAGATCAACTCCAAAAGATCAGGGATTCATTAAACTCCGCGGCCACCGCCCTGTCACGGCCGGGTGCGGAAAAAATAGCCTTTATTCAGCGGCTGTACAGCCAGATAAACGCCTTCAATCAGGTCGAAACGTCAAGCAAGGGTAGCGGGTAATCACTCGTTACGCTGCGTTCATCACAGGACACATATGGACTATTTCATCATTTTCATCACCACTGCCGCCGGCCTGTATTTCCACGTGTGGTTGTATGTGCGTATCAAACGCTGGATGGACAGGGATCTGGCGTTGTCGCTGGCAGGTGACGATCCGGCCCGCAAGGCCTTTATGTTGCAACGCCTGGAAGAGGCTCACAAGCAGAGAATCAAACGCCGCGACATGCCCCAATGGCTGCAAGCCGCGGCGTCTGAATATGCCGTCAGGGCGCCAAACGCTCCCGCGTCCAGTCAGTCCCGCAAAGCCGATAGTTGAGGCGGTCATGCAAGCGGCTGGGACGGCCTTGCCAAAACTCGATGCGCTCAGGTAACAACCTGAAACCACCCCAATGCTCGGGACAATGGGGCTGCGTATCAGTGAAGCGCTCCTGAGTGACACGAAGCAGTTCGGCCAGCTCTTCACGTCCGGCAATCACCTGGCTTTGCGGCGAAGCCCAGGCACCTATGCGGCTACCCAACGGGCGAACTTGATAGTAAGCGTCTGACTCTTCAGGCGTCACCTTGACCACGCGCCCTTCAATGCGCACCTGACGTTCCAGCGTCGGCCAGAAGAAT
Organism: Pseudomonas lundensis; assembly: GCF_002269125.1. Lineage (GTDB taxonomy): Bacteria > Pseudomonadota > Gammaproteobacteria > Pseudomonadales > Pseudomonadaceae > Aquipseudomonas > Aquipseudomonas lundensis_A. The sequence continues at coordinate 67,702 of NZ_NQKI01000016.1, forward strand.
GTCATGGCCGCAAAGGGATGCGCCGCCAGTTGCTGGCCTTTTGCACTGGTGTAGTTGGTGAAGAAGGTAAACCCTTCAGCATCCAGCCCCTTGAGCAACAGCACGCGACAGTGCGGGCGCCCGTCTTCATCCACCGTTGCCAGCGTCATGGCATTGGCTTCTACGGGCGGCTGCTCGGTTTTGACCGCGTCTGCAAACCATTGATGAAACAACGCGAAAGGCTCCGCCGGGGCCTGAGCCTCGGCGAGTCCATCACGGGTGTAGTCGCGTCGCATATCTGCCAGCGCTTGAGTCATGCCACCCTCCCGTTAATCAAACCAATCAGTTTTTGGCTTGAGTATTGCTCACGTCCTTTTTCGCGGCGGCAGTCTTGGCGACCACCGCTTTCTTGGCTGGAGCGGCTTTAGCAGGTTTCTTGGCCGGGGCGGATTTCTTGGCAACTACGGCTTTCTTCGCCGGGGCCGCAGCTTTTTTAGCCGCGACCGCTTTGGAAGGCGCAACAGCGGGTTGTACGGCTACCAGTTCAGCCGGGGACAGTGCTGGCTGGCTGTATTTGCTCACAAGCGCCAGCATGGTGTTTTGCGGTGTCATCAGGATCTCAACACGGCGGTTCAGCGCACGGCCTTCGTTACTGTCATTGGCCGCCCGTGGCATCACCGATCCCATACCACGCAAGGTCAAGCGGTTCGCCTGCAGACCACTCATGCGGAAAATCGCGGCGACCGAACGCGCGCGGTCGAGGCTTAACTTGGTATTGGCAGCCATTGCGCCTGTGGTGTCGGCGTGGCCAAGCACCAGAACTGCGGTTTTTGGATCGCCTTCAACCACTTTGGCAACACGGGTGAACGGACCGAGCATAGACGGCTTCAACAAGTCCGGACGGGTTGGTTTGAACGCACTGTCCGCAGACGCCACGATCACCAGTAAGCTTTCACGGCGCTCAAGTTGCAGGTTGGTGTCTTTGATGGCTGCACGCAGGCGCGGCTCATATTCGTCCAGCCAGGCTTGAGTCACTTTAGGGTCAGGCATCGGCACGACATTGGCTGCCACCGGCTTGGTGTCTTTAGCAGTGCTGCCAAACGGCCACCACCAGTTCTTTTCGGTGCTTGACGCAGGTGCAGCGGCTACCGTTTTTTCTTTAGCGACAGGTGCATCTTTCTTGGCACTGTCCGAACCAAAAGGCCACCAGCTGGAGCCGCTGTCTTTTTTGGCTTCGGGAGTGGCGGGAGCTGTTTTGGCTACAGCGGGCGCAGCCGTTTTTTTGTCGGTCGGCTTGGCTGCCGGGGCATCAGCCTTGTCAGCAGCGGGTGTTGCTGCCTGATCCGACGACCCGAGCTGCCACCATTTGTGGCCGCCTTCTGCGTCATTTTGTGGTGTTTGTGCGCAACCAGTGATTGCCAGACAAAGGGCGAGTGCAAGGGTCTTATTAGATGACATTGAATATCCACACAATGAATTAGAAATAATTGGACGCGATATACGTATAAAAAAGCGTATTAAGCGCATTAAAGCCACAGGGATCCGACCTACGGCTTACAAAACAGTCTTACAAACACGTTGCTAATGCCCGCACCAGCTTTTGCGCACGGGGATCCATCAAAACATAGGGGCCGAGCGTGTTGGTGACAAACCCAAACGCCACATCGCGTTCCGGGTCGGCAAACCCGATGGAACCGCCCGCCCCGGGATGGCCAAAAGCCTTGGCCCCCAGACCAAACGTGGCATTCGCCACTTCAGGCTGATCCAGCATGCACCCCAGGCCAAAACGCGTTTGGGTGCGCAGGGTTTTGTCTTCACCGACGCTGTGCTCGCGGGTCAACTCAGCGAGCATTTCGGACTCCAGCAATTGGCCATCGAGTAAACCGTTGTAGAAACCGGCGAGACTGCGGGCATTGCCATGACCATTGGCCGCTGGTTGCTCCATACGACGCCATTCCGGCTTATTAGTGCTGGTCATAATAGACGGTGGATTGGTAAATGCCCGGGTACTCATGGACGTAGGCTCGTTCATCATCGCCTTCAGCAAGCGCTGGGCAGAGGCATCACCCACCGTGCCTTTGCTGCGGGCGATGTGCGCGACCCGATAAAACTCGTCATCCGCCAACCCGATATGGAAGTCCAGCCCCAGCGGCAGTGCCGTACGGGCCATGATCGATTGACCCGGACTGCGCCCATCGGCGCGGCGTATCAATTCACCCAGCAGCCAACCATAGGTGATGGCGGCATAACCATGCCCATCACCCGGCGTCCACCACGGAGCTTCAGCCGCCAGCGCATCCACCATGGTTTGCCATTCATACAGCGCCTGAGGCGGCATAGGTTCACGCAATGCAGGTAAACCGGCACGATGGCTCAGCAGGTGACGCAACGTGATGGACTCTTTACCGGCCGCGGCAAATTCCGGCCAATAGCGAACTACCGGGACATCCAGCGCCAGCTTGCCTTCTTCCACCAATTGCAAGGCCGTCACGGCAGTGAAGGTTTTGGTACACGAAAACAGGTTGGCAATGGTATCGGTGTGCCATGCCTGCTCACGGTCTTTGTCAGCCGTACCGCCCCACACGTCTATGACCGTTTCACCGCCGACCTGGATACACAGCGCGGCGCCACGCTCTTGAGGGTCGTTGAAAAGCGCGGCAAATGCATCACGCACTGCCTCGAACTTAAGGTCGTGAAAACCCTGAATCTGCACCCGCCCCTCCTGGATCACGCATGGCTCTACAAGGCGTGCATTGTTCCAGCCCCGATCAAATTTTGAAACAGACTAAACGGATCTAAACGCACAATTTTTGAGCATTGGAACATCGAGGGAGAAGGTAAACACATGAAGGTGGATTTTTTGTGAAAAAGCCACCCGACGGCCTGCTTTTCAGGAGCGGGCCTGCCTCGGGAGGCAAGCTCACGCCTGCAAGGGTTAAAGCGCAGCGTTCACGGCTGTGGCCAATTTTTGCACCCGAGGATCCGAGAGGACGTGACTGCCCATGGTGTTGGTGACAAAAGCGAAGGTGACGTCACGGTCGACGTCGGCAAAACTGACAGGGCCACCCAGACCTACATGCCCAAACGCATCAGGCCCCATACAAAACGAAGCGCCGGGGTCGGCAGGCTGTTCCATCATGCAACCCAAGCCATAACGCATGGGTCTAAGCAATGTGCGGTCCATGCTGTTGCTGTGCTCACGCCTGAACGCGTTAAACAGTTCCGGGCCGATCAGTTGCCCCGCCAACAACGCACTGTAAAAGCCCGCCAGCCCGTGTGCGGTGCTGTGACTGTTTACGCCCGGCTGGTGGTATTTCCACCAACAGGGGTTGCCCGTGTTTTTGGGGGATATACTTGGATTGGAAAAAAAGAGGGTCGCTACATGCCCAGGCTCGCTGAGCATGACGCGGCGCAAGTCCTGTGCGTATTGATCACCGATGCGTCCTGGCGCGTGTTCGAAATGGGCGATACGAGAAAAATCCAGAGGATCAACCCCCGCGTACACTTCCAGTCCATGGGGTCGGGTTATCTGCTCGCGAATAAACGTGCGCGAATCTCTTCCGTCCACTCGGCGTATCAGCTCACCTAAAATCCAGCCATAGGTGGTTGCACCATAGCCCAGCTCAGCTCCCGGCTCCCACCACAAGGGCTCGGCCGCAACCGCAGTTGCCATATGTGCCCAGTCGTACATCATTGGCGTGTGACTGGGCAGACGCAGCGCCGGCAAGCCGCTGGTATGGCACAGCACCTGGCGCAAGGTAATGAGCTCTTTACCACCTTGCGCAAACTCAGGCCAATAAAAAGCAATGGGCGTATCCAGTGCCAACTTGCCAGTCTCTACCAACATCAAGGCGGCGATGGCGGTGATGGGTTTGATGGCACAGTAAGTATTTACCAGCGTGTCGTGCTGCCATGGCTGCTCGCCCGCCAGATCCGCCACACCCGCCCATAGATCAACGACCGTTTCACCGCTGATTTGTACGCAAACCCCACCGCCTCGCTCGTAAGAATCGTCAAAAAAAGACTCAAATGCTTGCTGAACGGCTTCGAACCCACGTGCACACTTCCCTAATGCTTCCATTTCGAAGACTCCATTCAGTTCAGGTGAATGGATAACCTTAGGTTTTGAGCGGGTATTGAGAAAGGCTCTAGAACCCCGACAGCGACGAAATACATCGCCGCCCGTCGAGTTTCACACTGTCAGTGACCTTGGCCCGAGTGCCCGCCTGCATGGCCCGCGCCAGAGCGGCCTTCGTTGCCTTCCTGGGCGGCGTGGCGCGGTGCTTTGACGTCTTTATTAGCGTCTGCCTGGGCCTTGGCCGCTTCTTGGCCAAGTTGGTCCAACGCTTGCAAATTGGCTTTGCGCACGCTTTCAACAAAACCGGTAAATGGCAAATCGGTGATGCCTACCATGCCGAAGTGACCATTTTCGCCATCCAGTAAACGGCCCGTCACTGGCTGATCCAGGTATTGGAACCAATGCACGCCGACGATCGACGGTTCTGTCACCGCCTGTTTGAGGAATTTGCTGTACGCCGGGCCACGCGCCTCCTCGTTGGCTACTTCGGTCACGCCGCCCCAGAACGGGCCGCGATCGCGGGAGCCAAAGTTGAACTCGGTGATCATCACCGGCTTGTCGAGTTCTCGCAGTTTGGCAAAGTCGTAGCCGTCTTGCGGTTGCAGCGTGTAGAAGTTGAAGCTCAGGACATCGCAATACTGCGCACACGACGCCACCGCCTCAGGTGTGCTGACGGCAAAACGGCCCCCCAGCAGCAAATGGTTAGGGGCGTGCCATTTGAGCGAGTCGGAAATGGTCTTGAAGTAGTTGTCGGCGAATACTTTCTGGAAGTATTGGTAGTCGGCTTCGATCTCCGGGTGCTCTGGGTTGGGCAACGGTGCTTCGAAACCTGGGTCTTCAAGCAACTCCCAGGCCGGGATATCGACACCCCAGGCCTTGGACAGGCCCTGCTGGTTACGGTACTTGTCACGCAACTGCTTCAAGAACGCGCGTTTGGCGGGAACGTCGGTGGTCATGCGCAACGTGCCAAAGGCCAGCGCATACCGATTCTTCGCATCGGAGCCGGGACCGGCCCACGCCAATTCGTTGTCAGCAAAATAACCGATCAACCACGGATCGTCGCGATGATCACGGGCGGCAATGGCGACGGCGCGTTCAGTGGCCATGGCAAAGCGCGGGTCGAACGGGTCGGGCATGCCGCCCCACCAGTCAGAGCCGGTACTGATGCTGGCGTAATCCCCCACAATCGACAGCGGCAAGGTATAGGGCACGCGCTTGCTATCGCCCAGCGCCGGGTCGCTCCAGTTGCCGATGGTGTTGAAACCCCAGGCTTGCAAGCGATCCAACGTATGAGTTTGCCAGCGTTGTGCATCGAAGGCTTCGGGCGCACAAGGCGTCACAACTTCAGCGCCTTCGACCGCCTTGCCGGTGGTACAGGGCTGGCCATAAATGCGTTGCAGGTTGGCGCCATAAAAGTTGTACCAGCGTCCCGCATCGAACGCTCGCCCACGGCTCGCGCCGTTGCCGCTGTTATGGTCCGAGGTGCCGTAGTAGGCATGCAAAGGTTCGTCTTTGTTCGGCAACGCGCTGAACATCCATTCGCGCCCGGCCACATACGTCTGACTGTCGCTCGCGGTCACGGCGTTCAGGCCCAGGGAGTAAAACGGGTGCCCTTGCGGGGTGACCAGATTCCAGCGCCCGTCACGTTTTTCAGTGCGGAAAAACCCAGTGGCGTCGAACGGTGCGCCTTGGGTCCAGCCACCGAATTTATCCAGATCACTGCGTTTGGCCAGCCAGCCTTTGAGCTGTTGCTGTTCTTTAGCGGCTGCGGCCTTGAGCTGCTCGTCATTGCTTACACGCTCGGGCCACTTGGCACGGGTCGACTGACCATAGCCGTCCACAATTGAGCTGTAGACCGCTTTGATCACTCCGTCGCCGTCTTGCACACCAAAACGTTCGAGCAAGATGCTTTGCGCGGCCGTGGGCTGCGGGACTGACAGCGTCACCGACACCACTTGGCTCAGGTCAATTTCGCCTTGGCTGGCAGCCAGCAAAATGCGCTGACCGTCGAGGTTCATCGGCATCGGCGGTCCGGCGCGCATTCCCTGGCTGTGCGGGGTGTTGGCTTTCAACGGCAACAACAACGTCTGCGCCGGACCTGCTGGCAGAGCAACGCGGCTGGTCAACGTTTTGCCGTTGCTGCTTTGCAGCGTAACGTCGAGGGTCAGCGCCCAGTTCATGGCATTTTGAATACGTAACGTCATCATGCCCGACTGCGACCAGTCCCACGCTCCGGTCTGCGGTTTGAGAATCAGGCTCGGGGCGGCTGCCGGGTTGAAGGTCACACGACGCAACACCTCACCTTCGGCCGTTTGTTCTGCGTTGTACTGCGGCAAGATCGCATCCACGGTCGCCACCTGCACCACATCGGCGGGACGAACGAAGTTGAACAAGGTCTGTTGACCGGCAGGCGCTGCCATCAGTGGGGTCGTAACCAGCAGCGCAAAAACAGCGGACAGTGAACGGCGAATCATAAGAATGTGGTTCTCCCAAACGACCGAAAACGGCCGGTGTGGTGGTGAAAGACAAAGCATAGACAGCAAAGTCGGCCATAAGGCCGACTTGCGCTTAAGAAATTTCGCGCCGGAAAGGTGGCAAGGCATTCAGGATCGCCTTGCCATAGCGCTGAGTGACCAGTCGCCGGTCCAGCAACGTGATAGTGCCGCGATCCTGCTCGGTGCGCAGCAGACGACCGCAGGCTTGCACCAGTTTGAGGGACGCGTCGGGGACGGATATTTCCATGAACGGGTTGCCGCCACGGGCCTCGATCCACTCCGCAAGCGCCGCTTCGACCGGGTCGTCAGGCACCGAGAACGGAATTTTAGCGATCACCACGTGCTCACAGTACGCGCCGGGCAAGTCCACACCTTCAGCAAAGCTGGCCAGCCCGAACAACACACTGGAGTCGCCACCATCCACCCGGGCCTTGTGTTTGTTGAGGGTCTCCTGTTTCGACAAGTTGCCCTGGATGAACACCTGCTTGCGCCAGTCACGCTCCAGGCCGTCGAACACGTCCTGCATCTGTTTGCGCGACGAGAACAACACCAGCGTGCCTTTGGAACCTTCAACCAGACCCGGCAGGTCGCGAATGATCGCCGCCGTGTGCGCCATCGCGTCACGCGGGTCGGCTTTAAGGTCGGGCACCCGCAGCACACCCGCGTCGGCATGGTGGAACGGGCTGGGTACGACTGCGGTAACCGCCTTTTTCGGCAACCCGGCGCGCATGCGGAAACGATCGAAGGTGCCCAACGCGGTAAGTGTGGCCGACGTGACTAACGCGCCATAGGCGACGTTCCACAGGTTACGGCGCAGCATTTCTGCCGCCAGAATCGGGCTGGCGTTTACCTCGATATCAAACAGCGAGCCGCTTTCAGCCAGCGTCAACCAACGGGCCATAGGCGGGTTGTCTTCGGGGTCTTCGGTGGTAAAGGCGGTCCACAATTCCCAGTTACCCTGGGCACGGGACAGCAAGCTGCCAAACAGGGGATACCACTCTTCGGCCTGATTGCTGGTGATGCCGATGTTGACCTCACCGTCCATGCCGTCCTTCAGAATTTCAGTCAGCCGGGTAAACAAGTCTGTAAGACGCGAGAAGCCTTTTTTCAGTTCGATGCCCATTTCCCGCATATGATCGGGAATCAGCCCGCCGACAAAGCGGTGCCGCGGGCGCTCACGCCCTTCCGGTTCTTCACCGACCTTGAAGTCAGCGATCTGCTCACAGGTGGTGAACATGAACTGCTGCTGCGCCTTGATCTCCTTCGCAAGCTCCGGCACTTGTTCCAACAAACGCCCCAAGTCACCCGGCAGTGGGTGTTGCGCCAGCAGTTTGGTGAGGTTCTTGGCGGTTTGCTCCAGCCAGTCGGCGGTGGAGCGCAGGCGCGTGTAATGGGCGAAGTGGCCGATGGCCTTGTCCGGTAGGTGATGGCCTTCGTCGAACACATACAGCGTGTCACGCGGATCAGGCAATACCGCACCGCCGCCCAGCGCCAGGTCGGCCAGTACCATGTCGTGGTTGGTGACGATCACGTCCACCTTGCCCATGCCTTCGCGGGCCTTATAGAAGGCGCACTGGCCGAAGTTCGGGCAATGGCGGTTGGTGCATTGGCTGTGGTCGGTGGTCAGACGCGCCCAGTCCTGGTCTTCCAGAGCCTGAGGCCAGCTGTCGCGGTCGCCGTCCCACTTATTGCCCGCCAGCTTTTCGATCATGCTGGTGAACAGCTTTTGACTGGCTTCATCAACCTCGATCTTGAACCCTTCTTCCTCGAACAACTGCGCCGTCGCAGTTTGCGCGTGGCCTTCTTGCAGCAGCATGTCGAGCTTGGACAGGCACATGTAACGCCCACGGCCTTTGGCCAAGGCAAAACTGAAATTCAGCCCGCTGTTGCGCATGAGATCCGGAAGGTCTTTGTAGACAATCTGCTCCTGCAACGCCACGGTCGCCGTGGCAATCACCAGGCGCTTGCCTGCCGCCTTTGCCGTCGGGATTGCGGCCAGGCTGTAGGCCACGGTCTTGCCGGTGCCAGTGCCCGCTTCGACCGCAACCACGGCGGGCTCGCCGCTGCGATGGCCTTCTTCGTCGGTATCGATGTCGCCCAGCACCTTGGCCACTTCGGCGATCATCAACCGCTGGCCATAGCGTGGCTTGAGGCTCTTGGCTTCGAGAAAACGCGAGTATGCGCCCTGAATCTGGGATTTGAGTTCGTTACTAATCATGGTTCTTCGGGCGCGAGAAACGCTGGATAAATTTTCAGTGGTTCGAATGGCCGCTATCATACCCCGCTAAATCATCCCGCGCCGAACGGAGTACCTCATGACCGCCTTTGCCCTTGCCTATAGCCTGCATGTTTTGGCCGCCCTGATTTGGGTCGGCGGAATGTTTTTTGCCTGGATGATCCTGCGCCCGGCCAGTGTGGCGGCCCTTGAAGGCCCGGCCCGGCTGAAATTATGGGTCGAGGTGTTTCCGCGTTTTTTCGTCTGGGTATGGGCCGCGGTGCTGATTTTGCCGATAAGCGGTGTTGGCCTGTTGCAGATCCGCTTTAACGGATTTGAGACCGCACCGCGTTATGTGCAGATCATGATGGGGCTGTACATCGTGATGGTGGCGCTGTTTATCCGCATTCAATCCCTGCAACTTCCGGAACTGCGCAAGGCAGTCCAGGCAGAGCAATGGGCGGCAGGCGCAGCGGCTTTGGCCAGGATTCGTCGATTGGTGGGCTGTAACTTGATCGTCGGGCTGTTGCTGGTAGCAATTGCGGCGGCGCGGCCGATGTTTTAAGGCCTTGAGCTGTTGCGCGACGCCGCGATGAACGTCGTGCAACCGCTCGCAACCTTTATGCGGTGTCAGCAACTGCGCGTTTACAGGAAGGGTTACAAGCGCTGGATGGTCACCGCGCCAGCAGAACCGGTTTCGCCGGGTTCACCCGCCAGCCCGGGCTTGCCTGACTTGGCGCCGTCGGTGCGGTACACCAGGCACCCTTTGGATTTGCCGCCAGCCCCCGCACGCCCTGCTGCACCGGGCTTGCCACCCGCGCCGCCCTCCACACGCACGTTGATCAGGGCTTCAGGGAAATCTCGGGGCAGTTCGACACGCACCTGCGCACCGGCAGCGCCCTGCTGACCGTTACCACCGTTTTGCCCATTGTGGCCTGCGCCCGCGGAACCCCAGGTGCACCCCGGTGCCTCACCGTTGCCGCCATCGAGCCCGACAAAACCCGGCGCACCGGTTCCGCCACGGGCATCGACCGACAGCTCGTTGGCTTGTAAGGCATCAAACCGCAGGGTCAGATCTCGGGCCGGTCGCGCCGGTTTTTCGTAAGTGCCCGCTGCGCCACGGGCATTGATCTGGCTGCCTTCTTCAAAGTTGGCATAAGCCGCGTGCAACTCAATGGCACGCTCGGCCGGGACAATGGTGATGCGCGCTTCACGTCCCAAATGCAGTTGGTCAATTTTGACCTGCGTCACACCGGGCGGGATCAGCAAGGTGCCGTAATCCGCCACATCGAGCTGTTCGAGTTGCAAGACGCTGGTATTGGCGGGCAAACGCATCAGCGTGTTGGGATCAACCTTGACCGATTCGGCATGGACAAACGGGCTGCACAGGGCGACCAATAAACCTAACTTACGCATGGTGAGCGCCTTGTTCAGAAGTGGAGCGGAGGGTTTGCAGGTGAAAAATGCCAACCAGGAGGACATGCAAGCGATCACGCCAAGGATTGGGGCGCTCTTTGATACTGCCGTTGAACAGTAGCAGCTCAAGCAAGTGGGTCAGCAACAACAAACTGCCGGCCAGATTGACCAATACATCAAATGGGTTGATCAACGGATTGAGCACATTGATCATCACGACCACCCAAAACAAAAGGGTCAAGACTTTCCCCAGCCCCCAAAGCACCTTCATAGCTCCCCCTGATCGTTATGTTTTTTCTTTGGATGCACCTTAACGGGTGGCAGGACAGCTGCGCCAGAGGTCCCGACAAAAATACCTCCGTGTGTCATTTCGATACGTGAGGTCGCCAGACCGCTTCTTCGCTTTCGTTGAGTGGATCCACTAGGCCGCAGGGTCAGGGCAGGCTAGTCTTGGGCGCTTAGAAAGAGGACTTGAGATGAACTCCGGCATTTCCACCCGCACGCCTCAGCACGCTTTGGCGGCTTTGCTTGATCGATACGCCCCGCAGCGTTTGCTGGTGGTCGGCGCCAGTCATTTTCCGGCCCTGCAAGCCTTTCAACAGGCCCACCCTGACGCCCAGGTCTCACTGGCAACCCCCGGCCCGCTTCCCGAAGACTTGGCCAGCCAGCGCTTTGATTTAGCCCTGGTAGTGGATTGCCTTGAACACCTGCCCAAAAAAGCGGGTCTTGAATTGCTGGGCGGGATTCGTAACCTGAACGCCAGTCGACTCGCGGTACTCGCAGATCTGACAGCGTGCGACTGGAAAGAAACGGACTTTTTCGCTTTAGCACTACAGAACAATGAGAGCTTTCAGCGTGACGATCAGATACTGACGCTATTCACCTATGATCTACGCGAGTACAAACAGGTGCCCGACTGGTTAAATGCCAGGTTCTGGGCCAATCCGGAAAACTTCGGCAAGTATTGGTGGTAAACCGATGAGTACATCCATTTGCCCTTGTGGCAGCGGCAACCTGCTCGACGCCTGCTGCGGGCATTATCACGCGGGGACTGTCGCCCCAAGCGCCGAAACCCTCATGCGTTCACGTTACAGCGCCTACGTTCTGGGGCGGGTGGATTACCTGGTTGCTACGACATTACCGGTGCAGCAAGCCGGTCTCGACCGTGAATCCATTAAAAGCTGGAGTACACAAAGTACGTGGCTCGGGTTAGAGGTTGAACACAGTGAAGTGTTTGGTGGTCAACCTGAACATGCGTTCGTCACCTTTACGGCCCGCTGGCATGATGCCAATGGCGAACACAGCCATCGGGAAAAGTCTTCCTTCGTGCAAAGTGCCGGGCGCTGGTTCTTCATTGATCCAACCGTTTCGCTAAAAGTGGGGCGCAATGACCCCTGTCCTTGCGCCAGCGGCTTCAAATTCAAAAAATGCTGCGCCGGCTATTTCGCCCAATAAGCTGAACTGACGTGGCTGATAAGGAGCAAAGAATGGATGCTCGGGCACTTATTAAACACACCGCCGCCCTCTTGCTGATAGTGGGTCTGTCGGGGTGCGCCTCCTGGTTTGAGTCCTCGGACAAAGACCCCGGAGTGCGCCTGGAGCGTGTTGAACTAATTCAGGCCAAACTGTTGGAGCAGCGCTTCAAGCTGCACTTCAGGGTGGATAACCCCAACGACTCCACCCTCACCGTCCGCGGCATAAGCTACAAAGTGTACTTGGGCCCCATTTTGTTGACAGAAGGCGAACACAGCCAATGGTTCAGCGTTGATCCCAAAGGCACGGCCGACTACGTAGTCCCGGTGCGCACCAATATGTGGCAACACGTCAAACCCCTGGTCAAATTGCTGGAGTCGCCTGACGAACCAATCCCTTATCGGCTTGAAGGCACGCTGGAGACCGGCCTGTTCTACGGTAACGACGTGCACGTCATGCGCAAAGGCGAGATAATCCCCGGCGATTTTATTCCAGAGTGATTGAGCAATGACCCAACAACCCCACGTTCACGGCCCAGACTGCAACCACGATCATGATCAGCATGATCACGCCCATGACCACGGTACCGGTCATGTGCATGGCCCGAACTGCGGTCACGCCCATCAGGAGCCTGTGCGCAATGCGTTGAAAGACGTTGGCCGCAACGATCCTTGCCCGTGTGGCAGCAGCAAAAAATTCAAAAAATGTCACGGCGCCTGATCCTTTAAACAGCGCCCGACCTGCGCCGCACCTGCCTTCAGGCATGTGCGGCGTTTGTATTTTTACCGCCTGAGATTTCCTGCCAAAACTTGCACTGACACGTTTCCCCTTCACAACGGCGCGAGTAAAACTGACAGCTGCGAGTGAACTGCTACCTTTGCCGAGCATCAGTTTCAACGTGAACATTCGCTTCTGGAGCCCTTCATGATCGATCTTTACTACTGGACCACCCCAAACGGCCACAAGGTTTCACTGTTTCTCGAAGAAGCTGGCCTGCCCTACAAGGTCCACCCGGTCAACATCAGTAAAAATGAACAGTTTGCGCCTGCTTTCCTGAAAATCTCGCCCAACAACCGCATTCCGGCCATTGTCGATCAAACCCCGGCGGACGGTGGCGCGCCGCTCTCGCTGTTCGAATCGGGTGCCATCCTGCTGTATCTGGCCGAGAAAACCGGACAGTTCTTGCCCAAGGATTTGCGAGGGCGGCAAATGGCGCTGCAGTGGCTGTTCTGGCAAATGGGCGGCCTGGGGCCAATGGCGGGGCAAAATCACCACTTCAATCGTTTTGCGCCCGAAAAAATCCCTTACGCGATCAAGCGCTATACCGACGAAACGGCCCGCCTCTATGGCGTCTTGAACAAGCAACTGGAAGGCCGGCAGTTTGTTGCAGGTGACGCGTACAGCATCGCGGACATGGCGATTTACCCGTGGATCGTGCCGCATGCCTGGCAAGGGCAGAATCTGGACGACTTCCCGGCGCTGAAAACCTGGTTTGACCGCATCAAGGCACGCCCCGCCACTGAGCGGGCCTACGCGCTGGTGGCCAAGATCAACCCGCCACAATAAACAACCCTCGCAGTTTGAAGCTGCTATAACGCTGCCGCTGCAGGCCAGCGGCACATAGCGCCTTGCGCCGTTCGGCCGCAATAACACAGCGTGCGATGCTGACGGCGCCTGCACTTGGCTTTTCGCCATATAGCCCTTGCGTGCCCTCTTGCGCGTCACTAACGTAGCGCCTTTCGATGACACCCCCTTCGCAGGAGCTTTGCCATGGCCTCGCCAGCCTTCACTTATTGTTTACCCCGGTTCGGCGTTGCCGCGGCAGTGGTCGGTTTTCTGAGCCTGACCGGTTGCCAGATGAACAACCCTGCCACCCAAAGCCTGGTGCCCACGTCAGGGGTGCAGCCGCTCAAAGGGCTGGCGCAGAACGTGTCGGTGCGGCGTAACGCACAGGGCATGCCGCTGATTGAAAGCAGCAGTTTCCATGACGCACTTTTCACGCTGGGCTATGTGCACGCCAGTGATCGCATCAGCCAGATGGTACGCCTACGCCTGCTCGCGCAAGGCCGTCTGGCGGAACTGGAGGGTGCCGATGCCCTACCAACCGACCGCCTGATGCGCAGCATCAACCTGAAGAAGAACGCCAGCGAGCTGTACAAAAGTGCATCGCCGCGCCTGAAAAAGTTTTTTGAGGTGTATGCCCGGGGCGTTAACGCTTACCTGTTTCGCTACCGCGACAAACTGCCCGAATATCTGGCCCGGGCAGGTTATAAGGCCGAGTACTGGAGACCCGAAGATTCGGCACTGGTGTACAGCCTGCTGAGCTTCGGCATGTCAACCAACCTGCAAGAGGAGTTGAATGCGCTGGTGCTGGCACAGAAAGTGGGCAGCGACAAATTGCCATGGCTGATGCCGACCTACCCCGGTGAAGCATTGCCTACCAGTGAGGCCGAGAAACTCAAGGGGTTGAACTTTGGCACTGCGTTGCAAGGGCTGGACAGCGTGACGCATGCCCTCGAACAGGTCACCCGCCTGAGCATGCCGGGCGTAACGGCGTCCAGTGACTGGGCGATAGGCCCGCAACGCAGCCGCTCGGGCAAAAGCCTGCTGGCCAACGATATTCATCAGCCCATCGGCATCCCTTCGGCCTGGAGCTACGTGCAAATCCGCGCCCCAAAATATCAGGCTGCGGGAGCCTCGATTGCCGGGCTGCCGACCCTGTTTGCCGGTTTCAACGGTAACGTTGCGTGGGGCATGAGCATGGCCATGGGCGACAATCAGGACGTGTTTGTTGAGAAACTCAAACGCGAAGGCAATCGTCTTTACTACCTGTCGAACGGTAAATGGCTGCCCGCCAGCGTGCGCAATGAAACCTTCTTCATCAAAGGCCAGCGCCCGATTCGTGAAGCCGTCTATGAAACCCGTCACGGGCCACTGCTCAATACTGCGCTGAACAGTAGCCTGGGCCTGGCCCTGCAAATGCCGGACTTTAAGGACGACAAGACGCTGGACGCGTTTTTCAACCTGTCCCGCGCGCAAACCAGCGAGGCAGCCTCTGACGCCAGCCGTGAAATCCGTTCGGTCGCCCTCAACCTGTTGTATGCCGACGCCCGGCATATTGGCTGGCAAGTGACCGGCCTGTACCCCAACCGCCGCGAGGGCCTGGGCCTGATCCCGTCGCCGGGCTGGGAAAGTCGCTATGACTGGGACGGATACGCCGATGCCATGTTGCATCCCTACGATCAAGACCCGGCTCAAGGGTGGCTCGGCACAGCCAATCAGCGCACGGCGGCCTATGGCTACGGCATGCAACTGTCAAACTCGTGGCTGTCGCCCGAACGCAGTGAGCGCATCGCGCAACTGGCAGGCAGCGGCAAGCAGGACGCGCGCAGCCTGATTGCCATGCAGTACGATCAGGTCACCCTGTTCGCCCCCAAACTCAAAGCCATGCTCACCGCGCCCGGCATGACCCAGCCCTTGAAACAGGCCATTGCTGCCCTGCCCGCTGCCGATCAACCCAAGGCGCGCGAAGCCTTGAGCCGGTTATTGGCCTTTGACGGCAAGCTCAGCGCAAGCTCGGCCAATGCCGCGCTCTATGAACTGTTCCTGCAGGCCAGTACGCAAGTGACGTTCCTTGACGCCCTCGGGCCTGAGAACAGCGCCAGTTGGCAGGCATTCATCAGCAACGGCAACCTGTCGTACTCGGCTCAGGCCGATCACTTGCTGAGCCGCGAGGACAGTCCATTCTGGAATGACGCCCGCAATGGAAAAGCACGAGACAAACCGACAGTCCTGGCGCATAGCCTGGTGGCCGCTGTCGACAACGGTGAACGCCTGATGGGCAGCGATCTCAAAGCCTGGCAATGGGACAAGTTGCACACTTACGTCTGGCGCAATGCCCAAGGCCAGGCTGTGCGCGGCCCCATCGCGGCGGGCGGTGATCACACCACGCTGAACATCGCCGCTTATCGCCTGGGGGATTCGAACTTTGACACGACGTTGATCCCGGCCATGCGCATGATCGTCGACTTCGGGCAGGTCGAACCGATGATGGCGCAGAACAGCAGCGGACAATCCAGCAACCCGGCCAGCCCGCATTACGCCGATGGCATCGATCCGTGGCTTAAAGGCCAGTACCTGAGCTTCCCGATGCAACCGCAACATTTCGACAAGGTGTATGGAAAAACCCGCCTGACGCTGACGCCGGGCAGGTAAAACCGCGAGCACTGCCGCGCCGGGAACGTTCACCGAGCCCACCTTGCGCGGCAGTGTCAGCACCTGCACCTTTTTCGAACTTCCCGCCCTGTCCTTGCCTCCTACATAACAAGCCCATTGCCACGGCATCCCCATGGACCTTGTGATTGCGCGACCTGAAGGCTTGTACTGCCCGCCCGGGGATTTTTACATCGACCCCTGGCGCCCTGTCGAACGTTCGGTAATTACCCACGGGCATGGCGACCATGCGCGCACGGGTAACACCCATTACCTGGCCGCCGAACCCGGCGCGGGCATTTTACGTGCGCGGCTGGGGCAAGACATCAGCCTGCAAACTCTGGCCTACGGCGAACCCCTGAAACACCATGGCGTTACCCTCAGTTTTCACCCTGCGGGCCATGTGCTGGGCTCGGCGCAGGTACGACTGGAGTACAAAGGCGAAGTGTGGGTGGCCTCCGGCGATTACAAAGTGGAACCCGACGGCACCTGCGCGCCGTTCGAGCCCGTGCGCTGCCACACGTTCATCACCGAATCGACCTTTGGCGTGCCGATTTACCGTTGGCAGCCACAAGCGCAGATTTTTGCCGAAATCAACCAGTGGTGGCGGGCCAATCAGCGCGTAGGCAAGGCCAGCGTGTTGTTCTGTTATGCCTTCGGTAAAGCGCAGCGTATTTTGCATGGCATCGACGCCAGTATTGGCCCGATCGTGGCTCACGGTTCTGTGGAGCCACTAAACCGGGTGTACCGCGACGCCGGCATTTACATCCCGCAAACGCTGTACGCAGGGGACCTCAAAAAGACTGATCCCTTGCTGCGGCAGGCATTGATTCTGGCGCCCCCCTCCTCGGGCGGCAGCACCTGGATGCGCCGCTTTGGCGACTACAGCGATGCCTTTGCCAGCGGCTGGATGCGCCTGCGCGGTCCGCGGCGACGCCGGGGTGTTGATCGCGGGTTTATCCTCTCCGACCACGCCGACTGGCCCGGATTGTTGTGGGCCATCGAACAGACCGGTGCGCAACGGGTCATGGTCACCCATGGATCCATCGGCACCCTGGTACGGTTTCTGCGGGAAAAGGGGCTGGATGCCCAAGGCTTTGTCACTGAATATGGCGATGACGAAGAAGCAGCGCCCCTACCGGAGCCTGCCTCATGAAAGCCTTCGCCCAGCTCTATGGTCGGCTCGACGCCACCACCTCCAGCAACGCCAAGCTGGCCGCGCTGCAAGACTATTTCAGCCAGGCCCAACCCGCGGATGCCGCGTGGGCGGTGTACTTCTTGGCAGGCGGACGCCCGCGCCAACTGGTGCCCAGCCGCGTGCTGCGCGAGATTGGCATGCAGCAGGCCGACTTGCCTGAGTGGCTGTTCGAAGAAAGCTACCAGGCGGTGGGGGATCTGGCCGAAACCCTGTCGCTGCTGTTGCCCGAGTCCCCGCACAGCAGTGAGACCGGGCTCGCCGACTGGGTTGAAAACCATCTGTTACCGCTGCGCGGAGCGACGCCAGATGCTTTGTCCCTGCGACTTCCCGCGCTGTGGGCGCAACTGGATCAACAAAGCCTGATGGTCTGCATCAAATTGATCACCGG
This sequence comes from Pseudomonas lundensis, assembly GCF_002269125.1. Lineage (GTDB taxonomy): Bacteria > Pseudomonadota > Gammaproteobacteria > Pseudomonadales > Pseudomonadaceae > Aquipseudomonas > Aquipseudomonas lundensis_A. The sequence goes on from NZ_NQKI01000016.1 coordinate 85,156, forward strand.
CAGTTTTCGCGTGGGCGTCTCCAAACTGCTGGTGACCCGCGCGCTCGCGGCCCTGGCCGGGGTCGACAGTAAGCGCGTGGCCCAGCGGCTGGTGGGGTATACCGAGCTGTCGCGCAAACCTTCTGCGGCCGATTACCTGAAACTGATCGCCGAACCCTCCGCTGACGAACACGCACAACGTGGCGGGCAACCTTACCCGTTTTTCCTGGCACACCCGCTGCAACTGCCGGTCGAACAATTCGAGGCCCTGCTGGGGCCGCCCGCAGACTGGCAAGTGGAATGGAAGTGGGACGGTATACGTGCACAACTGGTCAAGCGCGACGGGCAAGTGTGGCTCTGGTCGCGGGGCGAGGAATTAATCAGCGAGCGCTTCCCGGAGCTTTTGGAAATGGGCGCTGCACTACCGGATGGGTGCGTCATCGATGGCGAAATCGTGGTCTGGCATCACGCACCGCAGGCCGGCCCCAACGTGCAGCCATTTGCCCTGCTGCAGCAGCGTATTGGCCGCAAGACGCTAAGCAAAAAGATCCTTCAGGAGATTCCGGTGGTGCTGCTTGCATACGACTTGCTGGAGTGGCAAGGCCAGGACTGGCGCCAGCACCCGCAGGCGCAACGACGGGCGCAACTGGAAGGTGCAGTGGATCAGGCCAACCAGCCAGCGCTGCAGCTGTCCCCCCAATTGCACGGCAGCGACTGGGCTGACTTGGCGCAACAACGCACCACCTCTCGCGCCCTGAGCGTGGAAGGGATGATGCTCAAATCGCGCACAGCCCAGTACGGCGTCGGGCGCACCAAAGACGTGGGCGTGTGGTGGAAATGGAAAGTCGACCCGTTCAGCGTCGATGCTGTGCTGATCTACGCCCAACGCGGGCATGGTCGCCGTGCCAGCCTCTACAGCGATTACACATTTGCCGTGTGGGACGGTCCGCCGGAAAAATCCGACCGCCAATTGGTGCCTTTTGCAAAGGCTTATTCAGGTTTGACCGACGAAGAAATGCGCAAAGTCGACGCCATCGTACGTAAGACCACCGTCGAGAAATTCGGGCCGGTCAGCAGCGTGACTCCCAGCATGGTGTTCGAGCTGGGGTTTGAAGGCATTGCCCTGTCAAAACGCCATAAAAGTGGAATCGCCGTGCGCTTTCCGCGCATGTTGCGCTGGCGACATGACAAAGGTGTCGCGGATGCCGACAGCCTTGAAACCTTGCAAGCACTGCTGGGCTAAAGGCCATCACCGATGTGGAAAGCGCGGTGTGGGTGCTATGCGCGCGCCAGCATCGCTGCCATTATTCGCGCCTGCGTGACCTCACTCGCCGGAACGCTGCAGGCTGGCGCGCCCTGACTTGGCTCATCGGGACTTTTGCATGCAAACAAAGCGACATCAAACCCACCCCCTGCTGGCCCCCGTGCCCGGCGGTGAGCGGCACATTCACAGTTTTCACTATGGGCCTGACCAACCACAGGGCAAGGTCTACATTCAGGCCGCACTGCACGCAGATGAACTGCCAGGCATGCTGGTGGCCTGGCACCTCAAGCAGCGGCTGGCAGAGCTGGAAAACGATGGCCGGTTGCGCAGTGAAATCGTGGTCGTGCCCATGGCCAATCCCGCCGGCCTGGAACAAGTGTTGATGGACGTGCCTCTGGGTCGTTTTGAACTGGAAAGCGGGCAGAACTTCAATCGCCTGTTTCTCGATTTGAGCCTGGAAATAGGTGATGCCATTGAAGGGCTTTTAACCGATGACCCTGACCATAACCTGCACCTGATTCGCCATCACGTGCGTGCAACCCTCGCCCAACACGTACCCGCCACCCCTCTGCAATCACTGCGTTCCACCCTGCAAACACTGGCTTGCGATGCCGATATCGTGCTGGACCTGCATTGCGATTTTGAAGCCGTCCCTCACCTTTACACGACCCCCGATGCCTGGCCTCGGGTCGAGCCGCTGGCCCGTCGCATCGGTGCACAGGCAAGCCTGCTGGCCACCGACTCTGGCGGGTTGTCCTTCGATGAGTGCCTGACGCTCGTGTGGTGGGAGCTCAAACAACGCTTCGGTCACGTCGCAGCCATCCCCCAGGGTTGTGTGTCGGTCACCGTGGAGTTGCGCGGTCAGCATGACGTCAGCCATCCCATGGCCAAGGCCGACTGTGAGGCATTGCTTGATTATTTGATCGACATGGGCGCCATTGCTGGCGATCCGCCCCCTGCACCCGCGTTGTTGTGCCCTGCTACGCCGCTGGCCGGGGTTGAACCGGTTGCAACGCCCGTTGGGGGGTTGCTGGTATTTTGCGCCAGCCCGGGCGAGAAACTGCGCGACGGGCAACTCATCGCCCAGGTTATTGATCCGGTCAGCGATCGTGTCACGCCGGTTTACAGCGCAACCGACGGCGTGTTGTATGCCCGCTCGTTGCGGCGCATGGCCACGGCTGGCATGGTCATCGCCCATGTGGCGGGGGCCGGGGAGCACCGCAGCGGGTACCTGCTGTCGCCTTGAGGCGAACGACAATTTTGGGCACTAACCGGCGGCGCTCGCGGTCTGTAAATCAAGCCCCCTCAGAGCATCGCCCGCGCGTATGGCTGACTCTACTAACTTCGCGAAACAGTGGTTCACTGCTCGACAGTGGGTACCGTTCGACTTTCAGAAAAAAGTCTGGGCGGCGGTCAAGCGCGGTGAGTCCGGGCTGCTGCATGCCAGCACCGGTGCTGGCAAAACCTATGCGGTATGGTTTGCAGCACTCAACCGTTTTGCCCGTGCTGCGCCAGCCAAACCGCTCACTGCGCCCAAATCGCGCAAACCGGCCTCAGCACCGCTGACGGTGCTGTGGATCACCCCCATGCGCGCGCTGGCAGCGGACACCGCGCGTGCGCTGGATGCACCGCTGGCAGATTTGAACATCCCATGGACCGTTGGCCTGCGCACGGGCGACACCAGCAGCAGTGAACGCGCCCGACAGGGCCGTCGCCTGCCCAGTGCGCTGGCCACCACACCCGAAAGCCTGACCTTGCTGCTGACCCGTGCTGACGCAGAGGCACAGATGGCCAACCTGCGCATGTTGGTGGTCGATGAGTGGCATGAGTTGATTGGCAACAAACGCGGAGTACAACTGCAATTGGCGTTAGCTCGATTGCGCAAGTGGAATCCACAACTGATTGTGTGGGGCATTTCTGCAACCCTTGGTAATCAGGCCCACGCTCAGGACGTGCTGTTGCCGCAAGGCGGGGGCGCCAGCGTACAGGGCAACGTCATTAAGGATTTGCAGGTCGACACCCTGTTGCCGCCCTCGATAGAACGCTTTCCCTGGGCGGGGCACATCGGCTTGCGCATGTTGCCGGCAGTTGTGAACGAGGTGGACAGCAGCGCCAGTTGCCTGATTTTTACCAATACCCGCGCGCAATCCGAGATTTGGTATCAGGCGTTGCTAGAGGCCCGTCCCGATTGGGCCGGATTAATTGCCCTGCACCACGGTTCATTGGCCAGAGGCGTGCGCGATTGGGTCGAGCGCAGCCTCAAGGAAGGCACACTGAAGGCGGTTGTATGTACGTCGAGTCTGGATCTGGGCGTGGATTTCTTACCGGTTGAGCGGGTGCTGCAAATCGGCTCGGTCAAAGGCATTGCCCGTTTGATGCAACGCGCCGGGCGCTCAGGGCATGCGCCGGGGCGGCCTTCGCGCGTTACGCTGGTGCCGACCCACAGCCTGGAACTGGTAGAAGCAGCAGCCGCCAAAGCCGCAGTGGCGGCCCGTTTGATCGAGCCCCGGGAATCCCCCCACTGCCCGCTGGATGTGTTGGTGCAACATCTGGTCAGCATGGCGTTGGCCGGCGGTTTTCTGCCTGATGAATTACTCGACGAAGTGCGCAGCACCTGGGCTTATCGCGACTTGAGCGAGGAACAATGGCGCTGGGCGCTGGCGTTTGTCCATCATGGCGGCGACTCGCTGACGGCGTATCCGGACTATCAGCGCGTTGAACCCGATGCCGATGGCGTGTGGAGAGTCCCCAGCGCACGCCTGGCCCGACGCCACCGTATGAGCATCGGCACCATCGTCAGTGACGCCAGTATCCAGCTTAAGTACTGGCGCAAAGGCGGCGGCGGGCAATCGCTGGGCAGTGTCGAAGAAGGCTTTATTGCAAGGCTTAAACCGGGGGACGGCTTTTTGTTCGGCGGGCGCTTGCTTGAACTGGTGCGCGTCGAAAACATGGTGGCGTACGTCAAACGCACCTCGGGTAAAAAAGCCGCCGTACCGCGCTGGAATGGAGGACGAATGCCACTGTCCAGCGAGCTGGCGCATGCCTTGGTCGCGCAGCTGGATGCCGCTCGCCACGGTCAGTTCACAGGGCCGGAAATGCAGGCAATCAAACCCTTGCTGGCGGTGCAAGAGGCGTGGTCGGCCCTGCCCGGCACCCACACCCTGCTGGCCGAGACCCTTAAATCCCGTGAAGGCTGGCACCTGTTCTTGTATCCCTTTGCTGGCAGGCAGGTGCACCTGGGGCTGGCCAGCCTGTTGGCCTGGCGGGTCAGTCAACAGCAACCGCTGACATTCTCAATCGCGGTGAATGACTATGGTTTTGAACTGCTCAGTGCAACTGCAGTGGACTGGGCGTCCCTTCTGAACGCAGGCCTGTTTGATGAGGGTCACTTGCTGGAAGACATTCTTGCCAGCCTCAACGCCGGTGAGCTGGCCCTCAGGCGCTTTCGGGAGATTGCGCGCATTTCAGGACTGGTTTTTGGCGGCTATCCCGGCGCGCAAAAAAGCACGCGGCAGGTTCAAGCCTCCAGCGGTTTGTTTTTTGAAGTCTTCAAGCAATACGACGCCAACAACCTGTTACTGACCCAAGCCCAGGAGGAGGTGTTGCGCCAGGAGCTGGACATTCAGCGCCTGGAACTGACCTTGAGCGACATGCGCACCTTAACGCTCGACCTGCATGCTATTAAGCGGGCAACCCCGTTCGCCTTTCCACTCCTGGTGGAGCGCTTTCGCGAAAGTCTAAGCTCCGAGAAACTGGCGGACCGCATCGCCCGCATGGTCAAGGACCTGGAAGCCGCTGCCTTGAAAGGAACGAAATAGCATGAAGCTAGCGGTTGAACTGGCAGGTGAAGAAGTATGGCTGTTGGCAGAAAAGGCAATGTTTTGGCCGCGGCGGCAAACCCTGTTGATTGCTGACGCGCATTTCGGCAAGGCGGCAGCCTATCGAAAACTGGGCCAGCCGGTGCCGACAGGAACGACTCAAACCAATATCGATGTACTGAATCGTTTAATGAAGCGTTATCCCTGCACAGAAGTGATTTTTCTAGGGGACTTTCTGCATGCACCTGAATCCCACGCGCTCAACACATTGGCCGCCATTCGCACCTGGCGCGAAGCGCATTCCGAGGTGACGATGACTTTGATAAGGGGCAACCACGACCGGCGCGCAGGAGATCCACCAGACGCGTTGAAGATTGAGGTGATTGCCGAGCCGCTACTGCTGGGGCCCTTTGCACTTCAGCATGAGCCAGATCCCCATGAAACACACCATGTGCTGGCCGGTCATGTGCATCCTACATACCGACTGCGCGGTAAGGGCAGACAGAGCGTACGGGCGCCCTGCTTCTGTCTTGGCACCAAGGTCAGCGTATTACCGGCGTTCGGCGCATTCACTGGGGGGATGAACATCAGCCCTGCGCCCGGCACGCGCCTGTATCTGGTAGCAGATGAGGGCGTGTGGCCACTGACGCATGACTGACTGAATATTCACGCCACGGGGGCAGGTGGAGGCTCGTCGGGAATCGTCGGAACGCCCGGTTCAGTGGGCTGCGGGGTATCGGGATCAGGCTGGCCGGGGATACCGCCTGCTTGCATCTGAGGGTGTGCGAGCAGCGACCAGGCCAACATACCGACCTGATTAGGTTCAAGGCTGGCCAATTGGGCGCGGATACTCGGATCAATCTTCATAGGGGCACTCCTGAGCGTGGATCCGGCGCGCTGGGTGCATCACCGGAAATACACTCAGTAGAGTGCATTTTCGCTCAGGAATTCCCTCAGCTCGTCAGGTACGTGGCAAGGTCACGCCGCGCTGGCCCTGGTATTTGCCACCACGGTCCTTGTAGGAGACTTCACATTCTTCATCGGACTCAAAGAACAACATCTGTGCGACACCTTCGTTGGCGTAGATTTTCGCTGGCAAGGTCGTGGTGTTGGAGAACTCCAGCGTCACGTGGCCTTCCCACTCCGGCTCAAGCGGGGTCACGTTGACGATAATGCCGCAGCGGGCGTACGTGCTCTTGCCCAGACAGATAGTCAGCACGTTGCGCGGAATACGGAAGTACTCGACGGTGCGCGCCAGGGCGAACGAGTTGGGGGGAATGATGCACACGTCACTGGTGACATCGACAAAGCTGCCTTCATCGAAATTTTTTGGATCGACGGTGGCGGAATTGATGTTGGTGAACACCTTGAATTCGTTCGCGCAACGCACGTCATAGCCGTAGCTCGACACACCATAGGAGATCAGACGGTCGGCGCCTTCGCCGCGCACCTGGCGCTCAACGAAGGGTTCGATCATGCCGTGCTCTTGCGCCATGCGGCGGATCCACTTGTCTGATTTGATGCTCATGGCGGGGTGTCCTGAATAGCGAGGTGGAAAAATTCTGTTGGGCATCTTACCGGTGCGCGGTGTCAGGTTCAAAAGCCTGAGACAGATTTATTGAAAATAGCTGTACCTACCGGGAATACAGGCTGTGAGGCCAACCGCCAGTCACGTTTTTAGAGAAACCTTCGCAAAGACCCTTTGCACGTTCCTGAAAAAGGGTTAAGGTGGCGTCACTGTGTTGCTTGTGTCACTGAGAATCTCTACACGATGTTGAATTTCGATCCAACCATCTCCAAGAATTTTTCCTGCTCTTTGCACTCAGTCTCGGCCAGGGCTTTTCCTGAGTCGCAGTTATCTTTGTCCAAGGAGTTACACCATGTCTAATCGCCAAACTGGTACCGTTAAGTGGTTCAACGATGAAAAAGGCTTCGGCTTCATCACTCCACAATCCGGTGACGACCTGTTTGTTCACTTCAAAGCAATCCAGTCCGACGGCTTCAAAAGCCTGAAAGAAGGCCAACAGGTTTCTTTCATCGCTACTCGCGGTCAGAAAGGCATGCAAGCTGAGGAAGTTCAAGTTATCTAACTTGTACTGATCCAGTAAAAAACCCCGCCCTCAAAAGCGGGGTTTTTTTATGCCCGTCCAAAAACATTAAGCGCCACGCACGCCAGCAGGAGCGAGCTAGCCCGCCCCCACTGCCGAATATCAATCGTCGCTGTTGGTAATGCTGGGCATGGCTTGAGATGCCGCTTCGTGCAAGACGATGCGCGCCCCCACATGCCGGGCCAATTCCTGATAAATCAATGCGATTGGACTGTCCGGCTCGGCAATCGCCGTCGGCTTGCCGCTGTCTGCCTGCTCACGGATGGACATCGACAATGGCAATGAGGCCAAGACCTCAACACCGTATTGAGTCGCAAGCTTCTCACCCCCGCCCTCCCCAAACAGATGCTCAGCGTGACCGCAATTGGAGCAGATGTGGACCGCCATGTTCTCAACGACACCCAATACCGGGATATTGACCTTGCGGAACATTTCGACACCTTTGCGCGCGTCCAGCAGTGCCAGATCTTGCGGCGTGGTCACCACGACAGACCCGGTGACCGGAACTTTCTGCGCCAGAGTAAGCTGGATATCCCCCGTACCCGGCGGCATATCAATCACTAAGTAGTCCAGATCATTCCAGGCTGTTTGCGTCACCAGCTGCAACAGCGCGCCGGACACCATTGGACCGCGCCACACCATCGGCGTGTTGTCGTCGGTCAAAAACGCCATGGACATCACTTCAACACCGTGTGCTTCGATCGGCACAAACCACTTCTGATCACGGATCTTTGGCCGAGTGCCTTCCGGAATGCCGAACATTACACCCTGGCTCGGCCCATAAATGTCGGCATCCAGAATACCGACCCGCGCACCTTCGCGCGCCAGTGCCAACGCAAGGTTTGCGGCCGTGGTGGATTTGCCCACGCCACCCTTGCCCGACGCCACTGCCACAATATTTTTGACATTGGCCAGCTCAGGGATTTGTCCCTGAGCCTTGTGCGCCGCAATCACGCAATTGACCTCAACCTTGGCAGCTGTCACGCCGTCCATGTTTTGAATGGCCATTTGCAGCATCTGCGCCCAGCCATTTTTGAACAGGCCCGCAGCGTAACCCAGCTCAAGCTGCACGCTGACGCGATCACCTTCAATATCGACATGACGGACGCAGCCGGCAGACACAGGGTCCTGATTCAAGTAAGGGTCGGTGTACTGGCGAAGGACAGCCTCCACCGCTGCGCGATTGACGGCGCTCATGGGCAACTCCCGAAAGGTCTGATTAAAACAGGCCGCTATCCTAACCTTCTGAGGCGACCAAAGCAGGCTTTTAAAAGCCCTTGAAACACCATAAACCCACAGATACGTGTCCACGGGGTGAAATATATTGTCTGGCGCTTTATAGTGGCCGACCACCGTCTCATCAAGTAGCCGAGCCCCATGTCCGAGCCACGCAAGATCCTCGTCACCAGCGCCCTGCCCTATGCCAATGGTTCAATCCACCTTGGCCATATGCTTGAGTACATCCAGACCGATATGTGGGTGCGCTTCCAGAAGCAACGCGGCAACCAATGCACGTACGTTTGCGCAGACGACGCCCACGGCTCGGCAATCATGTTGCGCGCCGAAAAAGAAGGCATCACACCCGAGCAACTGATCGCCAACGTTCAGGCTGAGCACAGCGCCGACTTTGCCGATTTCCTCGTTGACTTCGATAATTTCCATTCGACCCACGCTGAAGAAAACCGTGAGCTGTCGAGTGCGATCTACATCAAGCTGCGTGAAGCCGGCCACATCGCAACCCGCTCGATTACTCAGTACTTCGACCCGGAAAAGAAAATGTTCCTGGCCGACCGCTTCATCAAGGGCACCTGCCCGAAATGCGGCACTGAAGATCAATACGGCGACAACTGCGAAAAATGTGGTGCCACCTACGCCCCCACAGATCTGAAGAACCCAAAATCAGCGATTTCCGGCGCCACTCCGGTGCTCAAAGAGTCGCAACACTTCTTCTTCAAACTGCCAGACTTCGACGCCATGCTCAAAAGCTGGACCCGAAGCGGTGCCCTGCAAGACGCCGTGGCAAACAAAATTGCCGAATGGCTGGATGCGGGCCTGCAACAGTGGGACATCTCCCGCGATGCGCCGTATTTCGGTTTCGAGATCCCGGATGAGCCCGGCAAATATTTCTATGTGTGGCTGGATGCGCCTATCGGCTACATGGCCAGCTTCAAGAATCTCTGCGCCCGCCGTCCTGATCTGGACTTCGACACCTACTGGGCCAAAGATTCGACCGCTGAGCTGTATCACTTCATCGGCAAAGACATCGTGAACTTTCACGCCCTGTTCTGGCCAGCCATGCTCGAAGGTGCAGGCTATCGCAAGCCTACGGCCATCAATGTCCACGGCTATTTGACGGTCAACGGCCAGAAGATGTCCAAATCCCGCGGCACCTTTATCAAGGCCCGCACCTATCTGGACCACCTGTCGCCTGAATACCTGCGTTACTACTACGCATCGAAACTGGGTCGCGGGGTCGACGACCTGGACCTCAACCTCGAAGATTTCGTGCAAAAGGTCAACTCGGATCTGGTCGGCAAAGTGGTTAACATTGCCAGCCGTTGCGCAGGCTTTATCCACAAAGGCAATGCCGGTGTGATGATCGAAGGCAACGCTGCACCTGAGCTGACGGATGCATTTCTTGCAGCTGCCCCGAGCATTGCTGAAGCCTACGAAGCGCGCGACTTCGCTCGCGCCATGCGCGAAATCATGGCACTGGCCGACCGCGCCAACGCCTGGATTGCTGAAAAAGCGCCATGGGCCATGGCCAAGCAGGAAGGCAAACAGGATGAAGTCCAGGCAGTGTGTGCACTGGGTATCAACCTGTTCCGTCAACTGATCATTTTCCTAAAGCCCGTGCTGCCCGTGCTCGCCGCCGATGCCGAAGCATTCCTGAATGTCTCGCCGTTGACGTGGGACGATCACACGACCCTGCTGAACAACCATCAGTTGAATGCATTCAAGCCGCTGATGACCCGTATTGATCCGGTAAAAGTACAAGCGATGACTGACGCGTCAAAAGAAGACCTGGTTGCGAGCCAGACTGACACAGGCTCCGCCGCCCCCAAAGGTAACGGCGAACTGGTAAAAGAACCGCTGGCAGCCGAAATCGACTTTGATGCCTTCGCGGCCGTTGACCTGCGCGTGGCGCTGATTCTCAAGGCAGAAGCCGTTGAAGGTGCCGACAAGCTCTTGCGCCTGACGCTGGACATCGGTGATGAGCAGCGCAACGTCTTTTCCGGGATCAAAAGCGCCTACCCGAACCCGGCAGAACTCGAAGGTCGCCTGACAATGATGATCGCCAACCTGAAACCGCGCAAAATGCGTTTCGGTATTTCGGAAGGTATGGTCATGGCAGCGGGTCCCGGCGGTGAAGAAATTTACCTGCTGAGCCCCGACAGCGGTGCCAAGCCGGGTCAACGCATCAAGTAAGACCCCGCGTATCACATTCGCCAATGGCCTACCGGCCGTTGGCGAACGTTCTTCAGTAGCCTCCCTTCCTGCCTTGTCGGATAATCAGCCAGCCTCGCTAGACTGCGACTATGACTGACCTGACATTCACGCGTTAATGCCAAGCCCGTTTCGATGATCCCCACGTCATGAACGCCGGGAGATGGCTTGCTGTCGTTGGAAACACCCCACAATGAGCCTGATACAACAGATCGATGCCTTATTGCCGCAAACTCAGTGCGGAAAATGCGGCCACCCGGGCTGCAAACCTTATGCGAAAGGGATTGCCCAGGGCGAAGCCATTAACAAATGCCCGCCTGGCGGAGAAGAAACCGTTCGCGCCCTGGCACAGTTGCTCCGCGTACCTGTCATTGAGCTCGACCCCGAACGCGGCTCTGCTCCAGCTCAAGTTGCGTACATCCGCGAGGCTGAGTGCATCGGCTGCACCAAATGCATTCAGGCGTGCCCGGTTGATGCCATTCTCGGCGCTGCCAAGTTGATGCACAGCGTGATCGTGGATGAATGCACGGGCTGCGACCTGTGTGTTGCCCCCTGCCCGGTGGACTGCATCGAAATGCGCCCGCTCCCTGCGAATGTTATTCCAGTTGTAGGCGGACTTGCGCAGCAAGCCGGGGAGTTCGAAGCGCGGGCAAACAAACGGCAGCATGCACGTTGGCGTTACGAACAGCGTGAAACCCGGCTCGCACGCGAAGAAACGACCAGACAAGCCGCACGTGCGGCACGCTCGCAACCCACCGTCGCGGCACACTCACGGGCTGAAGCTGAGCCGCAAACACATGCCCTGCGGCCAAGCGGTCATGAAGCCGCGCTTAAACAGGCCAAAATTACGCTGGCCATGGCCCGGGCCCAATTGCACAAATCGCTAAAAGCCTTTGGTCACCCACCAACAGCTCAACAACAAGCTCAACTCAACCAGCTCGGGCAACAGTTTGAATTGGCCGAACAGGCATTGGCGACACTCGAAAAAAGCCCTCAGCCACCAGCGCCCAAAACACACCCGCAGGGTTCCGATCTCAAGCGCGCAAAAATTCAACTGGCGTTGCGTCGGGCAGAATTGAAAAAATCGATCAATCTGGATCTGCCAACCCAAGAACTTGCACCACTAAAAGAAGCTGTGGATCGGGCCGAAAAGCTGATTGCTTCGTTGACCGACGCCAGCTCTTGATATTTCTCAGACCGAGACCCAACTGTCCCAACAGCGCTTGGACAGACAGCACATCAGGAAACGCCCTTACTCATGAACGCCGCAAAGCGCCTTGAAATATTTCGTCGATTTCACGAAGACAATCCTGAGCCTAAAACGGAGTTGGCTTACTCATCACCTTTCGAATTGCTAATCGCGGTCATTTTGTCCGCGCAGGCAACCGATGTGAGCGTCAACAAGGCGATGGCCAAATTGTTTCCGGTCGCGAATACGCCAGAAGCCATCTACGCTCTGGGTGTGGAAGGGTTGTCGGAGTACATCAAGACCATCGGTTTGTATAACAGCAAGGCCAAGAACGTGATTGAAGCCTGCCGATTACTCATCGAGCGACATGACAGCCAGGTGCCTCAGACACGGGAGGCGCTCGAAGCACTTCCAGGTGTCGGCCGTAAAACTGCGAATGTGGTGCTAAACACCGCATTCAGGCAATTGGCCATGGCAGTCGATACCCATATCTTTCGAGTGAGCAACCGCACCGGCATCGCACCGGGCAAGAATGTGGTGGAGGTCGAAAAGCAATTAATGAAGTTCGTACCCAAGCCCTACCTGCTGGATGCGCACCATTGGTTGATTCTGCATGGACGCTATGTTTGTCAGGCTCGCAAGCCTAGATGTGGGAGCTGTCGAATCGAAGACCTGTGCGAGTTCAAGCAGAAAACCTCTGATGATTGAGCGATAGTGAATTTATGGGCTGATCGATTGAGAAAAACTTTTTTACCCTTGCGACATTTGTCGCTATAAGGAGCGCCAATAGCTGTCTTGGTCTGGAGTGAGCAGAATGAGCACTGGCAAAGAAGAATTGGATGTAGACGATGAGCTTGTCTCAGACGAGCAAGAGGAGGTAGTCCCTCCCCCAGAGGTTGCGAAGACCAATCTCGCCAAACGCAGAACCATTGATAACCTTCTGGAAGAGAGAAGACTCCAGAAGCAGCTATCAGATTATGACTTTGATCTTTGATGAGCTGAAAAGCCTCCTGTTGCCCAAGGAGGCTATTTTAATCATGGGGCCTGAGCAAACGGCTATCCCGCCATACAAGCGAGATAGCCGTCTAGACGTGAAACTTACTGGTGCCGCCGTTCACACTAAACCGTTGCGCTGAGCAAGCTCGATCAGGTCAACCAGTGAGCGAGCGTTAAGTTTCAATAACAAGCGTGTCTTATAGGTACTGACGGTTTTGTTACTCAAGAACATCCCGTCCGCGATGTCCTTGTTACTTTTTCCGCGTGCCAATTGTTGCAGCACCATCATCTCCCTGCCCGACAAACGATTGACCATATCGGCTTCACTGGCATTTCCAAGACTGGTGCGCACAGAGTGCAATGCTTGATTAGGAAAGTAACTGTATCCCGACAATACAGCCTTTATTGCACTGAGCAACTCTGTCAGATCCTGCTGCTTGCACACATATCCCGCCGCCCCGGCTTGCATGCAACGCATGGAAAAATGTCCCGGCGCTTGTGAAGTTAAAACCAGCACTTTCACAGGTAGCGCCGGAGTTGATAGACGAGCAATCACCTCAAGCCCGTCCAGTTTAGGTATTCCTATGTCGAGTATCACAATATCCGGCGCATGTTCACGCGCAAGTTGTAATGCGTCCACACCGTTATCCGTCTCAGCAACGACTTCATAGCCATGTCGTTCCATGAGCATACGTACAGCAAGACGGATCACGGGATGATCATCCACGATCAGCACTTTATTCATGGGTAATTCCAATTTTCGCTGTTCGAATTTTTAGAGTCAGCACAATAGCCTAGTCGTAACACCCTGGGCATAGCGCCCCCCCCCCGAGCACTAACAGCCAAAGACATCACCTACATAAAATAACGATTTTCCCTAAAAAAAACTGCTCTAAAGAAAAGCTTCCCGCCCAACAAAGCGTGGACACCCTCACAAAATAAAACCGTATCCCACAGCCTGTACGGATACACGATTAATCAAACGAGTGTTTTATTGCAATTCCATCGCACTTACGCAAGCGACACTTCGACGTAACACCATACATGTCATTTACGTCCTGAGATCCCTCCCGTTTTCGAATTGACACAAGCACCTTCGTGCTCCAGGGATCGGAGCCACAATCAGTTACTTGTGACAAACCTTATATCAACAATATTCGTCATGACAACACGTACAGACATGAAAATACGTCTGGAGCCATTGATGCCACATAAATAGCATTACAGAAAAACTCTTAAAATATGTAGGCGAACCACACTAGCATGCTCTTATGCGCCGCCTGACACATTTAATTTCACGCAGCAAAATCTACTCTTATTTCTCATGAAAGTATTTCAAATTATCACTTAAGGAAAGGTACTACAGATCATTAGGAAAAATATGCAGGAATCAATTAACTCTATTTTTTACGAAACATATCACAACAACCCAGCTAGACACCTCTATAGGCATTCATCATCCCACTGTTTGAAATTGACTACCCTGTAATAACTCCCTCTTTGACTCGAGACATAGACTACAACTAACGAACAAAATAGCGCAGCGCATGCGCCCCGCCGGCGCGACCCAAGTAAATCTTGCGCATTCAAAATCTCACAGCTAACTTTATAAATAGACACATTATTAAAACCACTCAAGGCCCGACAATAAACTCAGACAAAAAATAATTTTTACGATTACATTTGTCTTCTTTCATCAATTGAGGCCTTTTCAGACAAGCAGGTTCCCTTATGCTTACGAGTAAACCCACTACAAAAAATCCGCTGACTGTAATTGCGATTTTTTCAATACTGACGCAAGCCTCGGCATCCGTTTCCCTGCCGTACATAAACAAGGAGAATCAGGAAATCTATGTCTGGTTTTTGGTCGCATTCCCGATCGCACTGGTTATCCTTTTCTTTATTACATTGAATTTCAATAACAGAACGCTTTACTCACCCTCCGATTTCTCGAACGAGAAACACTTTCTGGACACAAATATTGAGTCGACAAACCCAAGAAAAGAGCGTGAAAACAAACCACTCCCACATTTAAAATCACCACCCAAAAAAATAACCGACCGGTCGGACATAACATTGAGCTTTTGCACCCCGCAAAACCTTGTACTGCTGCCTCAGAGCCATACGCACGCCCAGTCATCCACACACAAGCAAGGCACAAAAAAGGGCCTGAGCGAAGCCACCAAACGGCATAAAGAGCCAGAATCGGCCAAATACAAAACCTTTAAAAGGACCATAACAGACGGGTTGCAGGTCGCTAACCTGACTCATTCAGATGAAGTCCTTACAAGCAAGCATGATCTTGAGGAGGTTCTTTCAACCATTTACAGAAACATGATCTCATCAAAAAACTCAGCCGATAAAAACAAGGTGCTTATTCTGTTAATTAACAGCCATGTCAGCGAGTTAATAAATAAATACCCGCTCTCAGCGCTGAGTTATAAGAAGACTCACTTAGGGAATCTCCGAACAAGTTTTCAAATGTGCTGAAATACGCCTGACCACCTGATCCGAGCCGCCTATGAGCCAGAA